>DBGM01000001.1:37052-77667 GCA_002295885.1 Phycisphaerales bacterium UBA854 | reverse complement strand
CTCTACCACTGAGCTACGGTGGCGGGGTAACCATCCGTGACCCACCTGGTACGTCCGGGGACGCACCCGACCTCACCAGGTGAGGCCCGGAAATCCGGCGAATCATGCAGCCGGGTTCCCGAATAAAAACCGCCCCGGATGCGGGACGGAAGACGGATCAGTGTAGTCAATTTCGGGCTTGGATCAAGGCCCCGCGGTGCCCGAAGGCCTGCAGGGGCCCTGAATGCCCCTGGGGGGGGCTTTCGGTCATTGCGGGCGGGCCTGACGCTTGTCGAGGTCAAGAATTCGGATGCCCCGTCCGATCGAGCCCTCGCGACCCTCCAGATCCCAGATCTGGGACCAGCGTTCCTGCTGCTCGACGTGCCCGTCGAGAAAGAGCATCAGGCACTGGTTGCCGTACCGGAAGTCCACCTCCTGGTTGCACCGGCCCTCGCCGATCTCCGTGGAACTGCCGTCGAGGCCGACATCGAGTTCGGCCGCGACCTCGAAGGAGCGACTCGTGTCCTCGTAGTACTGCACCTGCTGGTCGGCGTAGTCGCTGGTCCCGAGGAAGCCGGGCGTGCCGCCGATGGTCTCACCCGCGAACGAATCCACGAGGTAGAGCGAACGGTTGGGGGACTTGATCTGCCCCTCGGCCCAGGAACGGTCGCGGGCCGAATCCCCCGCGTCGCCGCTGATGTCGCGGGCGCTGCGGGAGTCGAAGAAGTTGTTGGCCGCGAAGAAGCCCGCGAAGTCCTTCTCCCAGGCTCCGGAACCCCGCGGCGTGGGAAGACCGCGTAGTCCGTCGGCCGATGTCGTCCCCGCCTCGGAGCGGTTGAAGTCGGTCTGGTCGCCGTTGTTGTCCCACCGAGGCCAGTTCCAGGTGTTCACGACCGCGCTGCGGAGCGGGTTCCTGTCCCACCGGGGATTGTCCTCGTAGAAGGTGCGGTCCGGGACCGAGTACTTGTAGGAACGGTAGAGATCGGAACCGCCGTCCCCGCCCCACTCGTCGATGGACATGTCGGCGACCGCCAGCGTGTCGCCCAGGTTCCCCTCCACCCAGATTAGATCCGCCCAGGTGCCCCGATGGACCAGATCGAGGTCCGGAGCGCCCTGGCTCCGGTAGGGGTTGTTGTTCTCGATCCACTCCGCCCCCTGTTCGGTCAGCGTGTACGACATCCGGGAGGCAGGCCCTCCGATGGAAGGAGCGTCGGCCTCGCCCGCCTCGTCGTAGCGATCGAACTGGCTGGGCAGGATCCGGGCGTCATTGGAGTTGGTGTACTGCTGCATGAAGGTGTTGATGTCACGCAGGTTGTTCTGGGAACGCATGAGTGCGTCCGACTGGGTGACTCCACTGGTTGCGTAGAGCACCAGCGACACGAGGATGGCCATCATCATCATCACGACGAGGACTTCGGTCAGCGTGAAGGCGTTTCGGGAGGTGGCGTGCTGCATGCGGTACGGCTCCGGACGGGAGGTTCATTCCCTCCCTGAAGCATATCCCCAATCGCGCCGACGACCAGAACCAGTCGCGGAATGGCCGAGATCACGGCGTCACAGGGGTGATTCGGGGCCTCAACTGAGGTTCATGGTCATGAGGAATTCGGCGTTGGACTTCGTCTTGCCCATTCGGCCCCGCAGGAGTTCCATGGCCTCGACCACGCTCATGTCCGAGACGACCTTGCGCAGGCGCACGACGAGTTCCATCTCCTTGGGATCCAGCAGCAGTTCCTCGCGGCGGGTGCCGGACGCGGCGATGTCGATGGCGGGCCAGATCCGCTTCTCGACGAGCTTGCGCGTCAGGTGCAGTTCCGAGTTGCCCGTTCCCTTGAACTCCTCGAAGATCACCTCGTCGGCCTTGGAGCCGGTGTCGACCAGCGCGGTGGCGATGATGGTCAGCGAGCCGCCGTCCTCGATGTTCCGGGCCGAACCGAAGAACTTCTTGGGCTTGATGAGGGCCGTGCTGTCGACACCACCGGTGCCGATCTTGCCGCTGTTGGGCGTGGCGTTGTTGTAGCCGCGGGCCAGTCGGGTGATGGAGTCCAGCAGGACGACCACATTCTCGCCGAACTCGACCAGACGGCGGGCCTTCTCCATCACCATCTCGGCGACCTGGATGTGCCGGGCGGCGTGTTCGTCGAAGGTGCTCGCCACGACCTCGACCCGGTCCGGCGTGTTCCGGCGGAAGTCGGTGACCTCCTCGGGACGTTCGTCGATGAGCAGGACGATCACGTGCACGTCATCGTGGTTCTGCGCGATCGCGGACGTGATCTTCTGCAGCAGGACCGTCTTGCCCGTCCGGGGCGGAGCCACGATGAGGGCCCGCTGGCCGAAGCCCAGCGGGGCCACGAGATCGATCACCCGCGTCTCCAGCGGCTCCGAACCGGTCTCGAGCATCACGCGGTCCTCGGGGTGCAGCGGCGTCAGGTTCTCGAACGTGGGCTGGGTGCCCAGTTCCTTGGGATCACGTCCGTTGACGGCCTCCACCCGCAGCAGTGCGAAGTAGATCTCCGACTCCTTGGGGGGGCGGATGATGCCGCGGACGACCTGGCCGCGTCGCAGACCGAACCGACGGATCTGGGACGGACTGACGTAGACGTCGTCGGGCGACGGCTGGTACGAGTATTCGGGACTCCGCAGGAATCCGTAGCCGTCGGGCAGGATCTCGAGGGTCCCCTCTCCGATCAGCAGCTTGTGCTTGGCCGCCCGCGCCTTGAGGATCTCGAACACCAGCTTCTGCTTGGGCAGCGTCGAAGCGTCCTCGATCTTCTCCTTGACCGCGAGCTTCACCAGCTCACTGCCCTTCATGTGCTGGAGCGATGCGAGATCGAGTCCCTTCTTCTTGGCATCGTCGTAGCGCTTCTGGGTCTTGGAATCGAGTTCCTTCTCCAGTTCGGCGGCCTCCTGCTCGAGCTGCTCATCGGACGGCACCTCGCCGGGGTTCAGGGTCATCAGGGCGATGGCTGCCCCGCCGGAGGAACTCTTCTTGCGACGACGTCGTTTCTTCGCCATTGGTCTTGCTCGCGTTGTACTCATGAATCAGGAAGGATCGTTCACGGAGGACGGTTTGGTTGGGATGGGTGGGAAACAACGGGGAACCGTTGCTGGTGGATGGGAATCCGCCTTGATCCGGCGCCGCGTGGCGTGTCGCTCGAGTTCGGGCCGCGGCCCGCGTTCGAATGGGATCAGGAAGGGATGTCCGTCATCGTCCGAGCGTGGCCAGGAAGGCCTCGACCTGCTCACGCAGCTCCTCGACTCGACCGTGATTGACGAGCACATGATGGGCCCTCGAACGCTTCTCGTCAAGGGACAGTTGGCGGCCTTCCCGGCGATCGAGTTCCGCCTCGTCCCATCCCCGGCTCGACGCCACGCGTTCCAGACGCAGCGCCCGGGGGGTGTCGACGAAGAGGACCACGTCGCATGCACGGTCCAGACCCACTTCCAGCAGCAGCGGCGCGTCGATCACCAGGGCCGTGGTGTCCTCGGTGGCGGCATCGAACTCGGCCCGTCGCCCGGATTCGACCAGGGGATGGAGCAGTGCTTCGAGCCGTTCCAGTTCCGCCGCGTCGGCGAACACCCGATCCGCGACGCGGGACCGGGAGACGGATCCGTCGTCGTCGAGCATCTCCTCGCCCCACCAAGAGACGATGGTGTCGCGGACCGATTCGTCACGGAGCGCAGCGCGGGCCAGCGCGTCGGCGTCCGACACGATGCAACCGGACTCCTCGAGCAGCGAGGCCACCCGGCTCTTGCCCGAACCGATGCCGCCCACGATGCCGATCACCGGTATCGATGCGTTGCTCACTGGATCACCTTCGACCACGTCGTCCCCTCGGGGCCGTCCTTGATCGCGATGCCCGCCTCGAGCAGTTCGTCGCGGATCCGATCGGCCTCGGCCCAGTCCTTCTCGTCCCGGGCGCGGTTGCGGGCCTCGATGCGTTCCGCGACGGCCGTCTCGTCGACGTCGTCGGCGTCGGCGGCGACCGTCCGTTCCAGATCGAGCACGCCCAGCACGCTGTCCATGCGGCGCAGCGCCTCGAGCTCGCCGGCCGCGTCGCAGTCGGGCCCGGCCCCGTCGCCGACGGAAAGCGCCCCCAGCGCGGTGTTGAGGATTCCGATCGCCCCCGCGACGTTGAGATCGGCGCTGAGCGCCTCCACGAAGGCGGGCATGCATTCGGCCAGCGGTCCGGGGGCACCAGTCCGCTCCGCATGAGCGGCCAGCCAGTCGTGCGCCGTCGTCCAGCGGTCGACCTGGCGCTGGGCGTCGCGGAGCCCCTGCAGCGTGAAGTTCGAGTTGACCCGGTAGTGCGTCTTGATCAGCTCAAGCCGGATCGCGGCCGGCGATGCGCCGCGTTCAATGAGGTCGCGGATCGTGAAGAAGGTGCCGGAGCTCTTGCTCATCTTGGCGCCGTCGACCATCAGGTGGCGGGTATGGAACCAGTAGCGTGCGAAGGACGACGACCCGGAGGCGCAGCGTGACTGGGCGATCTCGCATTCGTGGTGCGGGAAGATGTTGTCCTCCCCACCGGAGTGGAGATCGATCATGCCGTCGGGTCCGTCACCCAGCAGTTCGGACGCCATGACCGAGCACTCGAGGTGCCATCCCGGGTAGCCCTCACCCCAGGGACTGTCCCACTTCATGACGTGGTTCGCATCGGGCTTCCACAGCATGAAGTCGGACGGATGCCGCTTCACCGCCTGGGTGGCCATGTCGACCCGTCCGCCCTCCCCGCTCCGCAGGGCCTCGAGGGTGTTGCCCGAGAGTTCCCCGTACTCGGGGAAGGACTGCACGTCGAAGTACACGGCACCGTCCTCGGCGACGTACGCGTTGCCGGAATCGATGAGCCGCTGCACCATGGCGATCATGCCCTCGATGTACTGCGTCGGTCGGGGCAGCAGTTCGGGCGATTCCTCGGCCTCGAAGGCGACCCGCATGCCGAGGCGGCGTGCGTCGTCCAGGAAGGCGTCGGTGTAGAACTCGGCCACGGCGAGCGGGTCGTCGGGGTCGACGTCCGTCCCTTCTGGCAGCGAACCGGCCTTCTTGGCCTCCAGCAGCCGCTTCGATGCCACCTCCATCTTGTCCTCGCCGCCCCCGTCGGGATTCGCATCGTCGGTCATGTGGCCGACGTCCGTGATGTTCATCACGTGACGAACCTCGTAGCCCAGCAGTTCCAGGGTCCGTCGCAGCACGTCCGCATTGAGGAACGCCCGGAAGTTGCCGACATGCGCAAAATCGTAGACGGTGGGGCCGCAGGTGTAGAACCGCACCAGCCGCCCCTGGGGATCGAGCGGTGTAAACTCGTCCTGTTCGCGCGTCAGCGTGTTGTACAGTCGAAGTGGCATGGAGCGTGGCCGTCGTGGACACCGGACATACTACGAGTTTCCTACCGGATGCGTTCCGGGACACTTCCGTCCTCGTCACCGGGGGCGCCGGCTTCATCGGATCCCATCTGGTCCACCGGCTGGTCGGACTGGGCGCCCGGGTCCGGGTCCTCGACGACCTGAGCACCGGTCGGGCGAAGAACCTCGCCGGACTCGATGTCGAACTGATCGAGGGCTCGGTGCTCGATCCCGATCCGCTGCAGCGGGCCGTCGCCGGCTGCCGGTTCGTGCTCCACCAGGCCGCCTTCGTGTCCGTCGCGGCGAGCATCGAACAGCCCGATCGCTGTCGACGGGACAACGTCGACGGAACGGCCGCCGTCCTCGCCGCCGCCCGGGAGGCCGGTGTGGCCCGGCTGGTCAACGCCTCCTCCGCGGCGATCTACGGAGACCGGGGGGATGCACCGATCACGGAATCCGATCCGGCCGATCCACACTCTCCGTACGCCTCCTCCAAGCTGGAGGCGGAACGGATCTGCCGTGACGACCGGGGGGCCGTCGACACGCTGTCCCTCCGGTACTTCAACGTCTTCGGACCGCGGCAGCGGATCGATTCGGCGTACGCGGCGGTGATTCCCGCCTTCGTCTCCGCCGCCTGTGCCGGGCGGCCCGTGACGATCTTCGGCGACGGCGGCCAGACGCGGGACTTCATTTCGTGCCGTCTGGTGGTCGACGCCGTGCTGACGGCCTGCACCTCGACGGACCCGTTCGGGGGAATCGCCTGCAACATCGGAAGCGGACACGAACGTTCGATCGCCTCGCTGCTGGAAAGCGTCTGCCGACTGGCGGGCGCCCCGGTGGAGGTCGTCCACGAAGCGGAACGTCCCGGGGACATCCGGCACTCGCGGGCCGATGTGCGGCTGGCGCGGACACGACTGGGACTGCCCACGGACGACTCGTTCGAACCGGATCTGCGTGCAGTGATCGACTGGATGCTTCAGTCCGCGGCGGGCTGATCTCGACGACGCAGTTCCACCGCGGGATTGCCCGCGTAGACGGTCCACGCGTCCAGATCACGCATGGCGACGCCGCGTGCGCCGAGGATCGCACCGTCGCCGACCGTGACCCCGGGCCCGACGAACGAACCCGCGGCCAGCCAGACGTCTTCGCCGATCACGACGGGACGAACGACCAGCGGCATCGAAGCCCGATCGGCATCGTGCGTGCCGGCGCACAGTTCGGCGTCCTGCGACACGGAGGCGCGGGCGCCGATCGTGACGGTGCCGAGACAGTAGGCCACGGCGCGGTCTCCGAGGCAGGCGTTGTCGCCCATGACCAGATTCCACGGACACTCGATCCGGACCGTCCTGCGGATCACGCAGTCGCGGCCGATGCCCGCTCCGAAGCATCGGAGGAGGAACCGCCTCCAGCCGTACCAGTTGTGGAAGCTCGTGCGGAACAGCAGACACTGGACAACGGCCCAGAGCAGTCGTCCGATCTTCTGCTTCGTCGTCCACGGGCTGCGATGTCGTTCGGCGGCGTGGTTCACGATGCGTTCTCCTGCCGCTGGAACTCGATCATCTTCAACGCGATCTGCAGCTCGTAGGACGAGATGAAGAGGCAGAACCTCAGCCCGGTCAGCCCGTCCAGGAAACCGAGACGCAGCACGTACATGTAGAGGAACCGCAGCAACCACTTCATGGGAAGCCGGGCGTAGAGGCGTTCCTTGATCCAACGCCGCTTCTGCAGCTGGTTGCCGGTGAGGGAGGCGTCGAGTCGATCGCCGTCGCCGCGGAGTCCCGCGACCATCTCCCGCGCCTCGAGCGTCGAGTAACGATTGTGCTTGGCGATGTAGGTCTCGAGTCCCCGACGATCCCGGTGCTCCATCGGGGTGCGGATCCATCCCACCGACCCGTCGATGAGCAGGTGCTCGTGGACCTCGCGCTCCTCGTACCGCCCGGCGCCGCGCTTGAAGAAGCGCAGGTTCCAGCTCGGGTGGTAGCCGCAGTGCCGGATCGGACGGCCCAGGAAGTAGAACAGTCGATTGAGATAGAACCCGGATTCGGGCACCGCATCGGGCGCCCGGGCGGCGACGGCTTGGAGCTGCGACCGGAGTTCGGGGGTGATGACCTCGTCGGCGTCGACGATGAGGATCCAGTCCGCCTCCAGGGGAAGCGTGTCCAGCGCCCAGTTCTTCTGGGCTGCGTAGCCTTCCCAGGCGTGTTCGAACACCTCCGCCCCCAGCTCCTCGGCGATGGTCCGGGTCCGGTCGGTCGAACCGCTGTCGACGACGAAGATCCGGTTCGTCCAGCCCTGTAGCGCACGCAGACAGTACGGGAGGTTCACCTCTTCGTCTTTGGTGATGATCAGTACGTCAATCATGGAGCGGCCGTCTTCGTTCCCGTGGCTCGGAGCAATCGTAGACCTCTTATCGACTGGAGACGCCACGCCATCCAGCCGGGTTCCAAAGGTCCGAGAATGGCGTGTGTCTCACGTCGATCCGTGGAGCACGCGTTCCCGACGCTCACGCGCGGGTTCGCCGGTGGCGATCCGCCAGGCCTCGATCCGGCCGGCCACCATGCCGCGGGCCCCCACGACCACCCCGGACTCGAGAGTCGATCCCGGCAGCACGAGCGTGTCGGTCGCGACCCAGCAGTCGTCGGCGATGGTGATCGGACCGCGGACGACGCCCTGGTCTCGCCCCCGATCGTCCCGGACCTCCGTCAGCAGCGTGCAGTACTGGCTGATCACGCAGCGATGGCCGATGTGGACCGGTGCTGCGCTGCGGATGAGCACCCCGTCGCTGACCATGACGAGATCGTCCAGTCGGATGTTCCACGGCTGATCGATGTCCACCGAACGGCGGCAGCGGACCCGATGCCCCAACTGCGCACCGCAGAGACGGAGCAGGAGACGGCGGAGCCCGTAGGCCGCGTGCGGGCTGCAGCGGAACAGCGGACGCGCAAGCCAGGTCCACATGATGCGGCGCAGGATCACTCGCCGTCTCCGGACGCGCGGGCGGGGTTTCCTTCCAGCACGGTGTCCGCGGGGAAGGAACGGTAGACGCTCGCTCGATGCCGGACCCGGCACCGATCGCCCAGTTCGACCTCCGGTGCGATGTAGGCATCGACCCCGATGAAGCAGTCCTCCCCGATGGTGATCGGCGGCCTCGTCAGGGGAAACCGGGTGTCCCGCATGTCGTGCGAACCGGCGCACAGATGCGCCCGCACATCGACGACGGTGCCGGATCCCACCGTGATGGGACCAAGTGCGTAAAGGATCACCCGCTCGCCGATCTGGACGCGATCACCCAGGGTGACGTTCCAGGGAATCAGGATGTCGACGGATCGGGCCAGACGGCAGTCGCGGCCGACGGTGCCGCCGAAGAGCCGGAGGACCGGAGCCCGCAACGGACCGAACTGCCAGCAGAGCCGGCCGATCGTGCCCCAGACGACCCGTACGACCTTCTGTCGGGTCGTCCAGGCCGAACGTCGGGCCGGGGGAGCCGATGCCATCGCGGCGTCCTGGTTCCCTTGGACCTCTGGCTTGGTCATGCGGTGGCTCCTCACGTGAAGCGTAGACGGTCGAATGGCCCAGGGGAAGCGGATCGGCCTGGAGCCGGGAATGGGTCCGATTTCCGGACCTTTGACTGGGCTTCCTAGTGTCTTCGGACCGATCGACGAAGAAACCGGCACAAATCCGTGGCGGAGGCGTGAAGTCCGGGCAAGAGTACGATTGGGCGCCACCCGTGCGGTGGCCAGGGAGCAGGGCGTGAAGGTCGTCATTCTCAACCAGTACTACGCACCGGATGTGGCCTCCACCGGACACCTCCTCTACGAGTTGGCGAACGATCTCGCGACCAACGGCGAGCAGGTCCACGTCATCACCTGCCGGCCGTCCTACGGCCCGCCGGAGACCTGGCAGCCGTGTCCGCGCAACGAAGTGTCACCCAGCGGCGTGACGGTCCACCGCATGCTCGCCACGCGGTTCAGCAAGGACAATCTGTTGGGCCGGATCGTGAACTCCATCACCTTCCTGGTTCCGCTGGCGGCCCGCATGCTGTTCCGGTTGAAGCGCAACGAGGTCTTCCTGTACACGACGAACCCCCCCTACCTCGGCATCGTGGGAACGATGGTCGGCTTCCTGCGCCGGCACCGCTACGTCGTCCTGCTCCACGACGCCTATCCGCAGATGGCCGTCTGGGTCGGCAAGATCCGCAAGGGTGGGATCATCGACCGGACCTGGCACCTGCTCAACAAATGGATGTACCGCCGGGCCAAGGAGACCATCGTGCTCTGCGACGCGGCGAAGGATCTCGTCTGCGACACCTACGGGATCGATCCGGAACGCGTGCACGTGATCCCGAACTGGGCGGACGGCGAGTTCCTGCACCCCGTCGACAAGCAGGACTCGAAATTCGCCAACGAGCACGGACTCACCGAGCCCTACACGCTCCTGTACTCGGGCAACATGGGACTCTACTACGACTTCGACACGATGCTCAACGCGGCGACGCTTCTCAAGGGCGAGAACGTCCGGTTCGTCTTCGTCGGCGCCGGCGGTGTCCGCAAGCGGATCGAGGAGGAGATCGAACAGCGGGAGCTGGACAACGCGATGATGTTCCCGCACCAGCCGTTCGACACCCTCAACGATTCCATGAACTCCTGCGACGCATCGTTCGTGACGATCGCCCACGGCATCGAGGGCATCAGCTTCCCCTCGAAGCTCTACACCTCCCTCGCGGTCGGCAAGGTCATCATTGCGATCTGCGAGGCCCATTCGTCACTGCGCACCATCGTCGAGGAGAGCGGCTGCGGAGTCTGGGTGGAACTGGGGGATGCGGAGGGACTGGCCCGGGCCATCCGCGAACTGGCCGCGGATCCCGAACGCTCGAAGCGCATGGGTCGGGCCGCCCGGGAGCTCTTCGAGCGCGACTACACGCTCCAGGCGTGCGCAAGCAAGTACGCCGTGGTGCTCGAAGAAGCCCAACGGTAGCCCGAATCGACTTCAGTCCCTGGAGTACCGCACGATCTCGGCCGGCGGCTGATGCCACTGGGCCGACTGGTCCCGACCGCCCTCGAGGTACCAGGCGACCATGCGCTGCAGCCCCTGGGCGAGCGAGATGTCCGGTGTGAAGCCCCGGTGCCTGGCCTTGTCGGCCTCGAACTTCGTCTGATCGACGAAGAGCTTTCGGACCCGGGCCGACGACACCGGAATATTCTTGCCGGTCAGGGCAATCATGAGATCGAAGGGCTTGGCCATCGCCAGGGCCATCCACAGCGGGATGCGCAGGTACTTCGCATCCATCGCATCGGCGACCGTCCGGCTGATCTCGGCGCTGTCCATGTCGGGCTTCTCGACCCAGTTGTAGACGGCGAACGGGTCGTCGTCGCCAGCCCGCTCCCAGAGCCACAGCGTGGCGGCCATGATGTTCTCAATGTACGACAGGCTCTTGATGTTCGATGCCTTGCCGGCCTGGAAGAACTGCTTCCGATCGATCTGGCGGATGAGGGAGTACATGTTGGCGAAGTTGTAGGGCCCGAAGGTGACGGTCGGCCGGATGACGAGTGCACGTCGGTCATCCCCCTGCAGGGTCCAGGCCTCGAACACCTTTTCACCGGCCAGCTTCGAGCGGCCGTAGTGGCTCTCGGGTTCGGGGTGCGTCTCCTCCGTCAGCGGTGGTGCGGCCGATCCGTAGACCGCCACGGTGGAGTAGAAGCACACCCTGCGGACCCCGAGTTCGTCCATCGCCTGGCACAGCACGGACGCTCCGTCCTTGTTGACCGCGAAGAAGGTCGACTCGGTGATCCCGAAATCGTGATGGGCGGCCGCGAGATGGAGCACCGCATCGCAGCCGGCGACCGCCTCCCGGACGGCCTCGATGTCCCGGACGTCGCCGTGCACGAATCGATCGTGCGGAAGATCCGCAGCGGGCTCGATCAGATCGAGGATCACCACTTCGTCGCCACGCTTGCGGTACTCGTGGCAGAACCAGGACCCGATGAATCCAGAGCCGCCGGTAATGCAGATCTTCATGTTGATACCTCCCGTCCCCGCCCCGATCGGACGAGTGGACATGCATTCCACCTTAACGGGCCCTCACCACGCGGGGCCGGTCCATGACGCAAATACACCGCAGTTAGGTCCAGTGATGACGAAAAACCTTTCAACCGGCGACATCCACCGGTCCCAGCGGTTCCGACGCACCAGTGCCGGCGGTGCGCAGCAGGTCCACCGCCTCCCGCCATGCGTCGCGCTGCTGCGTGAGGATGGTGATCGGATCGTCGAGATCATCCGCCGTTGAGGCACTCGCGACCTGCTGCCAGATCCAGGCGTGCAGCGACGAGAGCTGTTCCGCCAGACGTCGGTCCGACGAGGCGTCGAGCTCCGTCATGAGGGCGATGAGGATGGATCGGCAATGGGCCCCCTGCTCGGCGATCGCCTCGAAGTCGCCGGCCGCGTGGGCGTCCCGCAGCGAATGTGCCGCGGTCAACGCGCCTTCCAGCAGCATCAGGCGACGCTGCGAAGGCGAGGCCGTGGTGACGTCGGTGGTGCGATAGGCGGCGGCGTTGGAAAGCATGCTCTGGGTATCGGTCCGTTCCCCGGATCCAATGCAACTCGCACGCGGCATCCGATAATCACGTCAGAGCATCGAGGACTGGAACGAAAGCAGTGCGGAGTTCTGGGACTGGAGCGCAGAGAGAGCGCGTTCCATCGCCGCGAAGCGCTCGACCAGAATCACCCGTCGAGCCTCGATGCGACGATCGATCAGCTCGATCCGCTCGTTCGCCAACTCGATGCGCGACTGGAACCGTTCGCCGGCGATCCCCAACGCCCCCGCTTCCGCATCCGTCAGGGAGGAGACCAGCTCCTCGAAGCGGACCGCGAAGCCGCGTTGGATCCCGTCGTCGCGGAGAAAGGCCGCTTCGACCCCGGTCGGGTCGTCCGCCAGCACGGCGTCGAGGCGTTCCGCATCGACCTCGAGCCGGCCCGAGGATCCCATTCGTACGCCGAGTTCCCACAGCCCCTGGTAGCCCTCGACGGCCTGCGCTTCCGACAGTCGCTGCAGAGCCAGCGAGGACAGGGACCGGTCGACCCTGGCTACGGTCGAATCGCCCAGCAATGCACCGCGGGCCCCGGTCTCGGCGTCGTACGAATCGACGCTGCGAAGCAGATCCACCACCTGGTTGTAGGCCTCCACGAATGATTCAACCGCATTCCGCGCCGATGAGGCATCCCGGGAGATGGACAGGGTCACGGGACCCGGGGACGCCGCGTGCAGATCGATGACCAGTCCCTCGATGACGTCCGACAGCGTATTGCTCGAGGACCAGAGCAGCTGGCCGTCCGCCGGATCATCACCCAGGACGACCCGGGCGTCCTCCCCGCGAACCACGTCGTCGAGCTGCATCACACCGCCGCCGGCAAATCGACCGTCGACCCGAAAGGCGCCTCCGGCGCCGATCCGGTCACTCGACATGGCGAGACGCCATGCGTCGCTTCCGGTTCCCGACTGGATGAGTGAACAGGAGATCGGCACCCCGGCATCGAGGATCGCCTGCTGGAGTTCCTGCAGCGTGGTCGACGAATCGACGGCGACCTCCCGTTCCCATCGCCCGTCGATCCACGCACCGCTACCGTGCACTTCGGTGGCCTCTCCGATCAGGCGGAGATCCGACGCGGTGCTGCCGCCCGCCGAATCAATGCGGAGCGTGAAGCTGGAAGCGGCTTCCGAGGCCGTCGACTCGAGACGAAGGCCGTCACCCGTCGCGTTGACTCCCACCGAGACCGCAAGACCCTTCGATTCCACCAGCGCCATGAGATCGGCGACCGTCCGCACGTTCGAATCCACGACGATGGTCGCGGTCTGCCCGGTCGCGTCACGGATCGAGAACGATCCGGTGTCGACCCCCTGTCCCCCGTTGAGGGTGGATAGAAGACGGCTTTCGTCGATGTACCGATGCTGCAGATTCGCGCCTTCGACCACACCGACGCCGAGACCAAGCAGCCCCAGGGATTCGGCGAGTTCACCGGCGAAGTTGAGATTGGATGAATCGTCCGCGATGACCCGGATGCCGTTGGCAGCATCATTCAGTTCGAATCGGAACGTGTGATCATTCTCAACGACCTGACGATTCAGATCGGCGATCAGCTGCCCCACGGACTCGATGTCCGGACCGATGAAGAAATCCGTAGTTTCGTTTGCAGCGTACCGAAATCTCATTTGGGACCCGGGCGGAACACCGTTCCCCCCGTTCAGATTGGAGATCAGCACCGAGTCGAGCCCCGCCAGCAGACGGTCGCCGACGATGATTCCACCGACTCCATCACCTTCGAGACCGAGATCGTCCGCGGCATGGGGATTGCCACCGGTGGATTCGATGCGGAGGACACCGATTCCTCCGGTCTGATCGACCACTTCGAGACGAAGACCATCGGCGTGCACCCTCGCCACGACGGCGCCGTCGTTTGCGGCCCCCGTGGCATCCACCGCGGACGCGACGGCATCGAGCACATCCTGAATGCACGTCGCATCGGCGGGCACATCGACATCGAACACGCGACCGTCCATGGACGTGATCCGGAGATCCGGCGTGCCCTCCTCGATCAGTACGCCGTTTCCGTCGTCGATCCAGCGAAGCAGTGTGCTGCCGTCGAGCCGGACCATCGCGTCGCCCTCGAGCACTCCGGCCGAACCGTCGCCCACGAGACCGAGATCCTCGGCGGTAGTCGCGCCGTCCAGGCTGGAGAACGAGATCGAACTTCCGTCCAGTGTCTCGATGCGCAGCGACGTGTCGTCGATGGATACCTGCAGTCGCGCATCGACGGATTCGATGGCGGCGATGACGTCCTGCATGCTGGCGATGCTGCGGCAGTCGACGACGTACGTCGATGCGCCGACGCCGGTACCAAGCACGAGTTCCATGCGACCACGATCGATTCCGACGCCGCCGTTCAGTTCATCGAGACGCGTGGTCGGGTTCAGTGTTCCACCGAATTCGATCGAGAACGATTCGAGGCCGAGTGCGGCATCGCGCGACGACGCACCGCCGGCCAGTACCTGGTGGCGGGCCGCAAGCGACTCGACGATGAATGACCAGTCCCCCGCCGGCGTACCGCCCGCGACGGTCGCGGTCAGCACATCGGCGCGGCTGCTTGCGATCTGCATTGCGCCGAACGTCGCGTCCGACGAAAGCAGCGACGCTGCGGACTGAAGTCCGAGCAGACGCGCGTTGAGTTCGAGCATGGAGGACTGGCGCGACTGCAGCGTCGCGATCTCGGACTGCAACCGAAAGCGTCCGCGCGATTCACCGAGCAGCATCTGCTCGATGATGGTCGCCGAGTCGAAGCCGCTGATGAGTCCAATGCCGGTCGAGAAACTGCCCATGCGTGGCATCCCCTGATCAAGGGACAGCAGCACGCACCCGATCCCGCGCGGATCGATCAGGCGGCAGCGCGATAGGCGGGCAGTTCGTCGCCCGCCGCGTGCCAGGTCATCTTCAGCATGCCGGTCTGCCGGAGCACGAGGAGATCGCCGACCCAGTTGCTCAGAGTCCGACGAAACAGCGCCTGCGCCGCTTCGACCGGGTCCTGAACATTGTGAGGGGATCCGTGTCCGGAGATGTTCGTGCTGTTTCCTGGTACGTCCTGCATGTCCGATCTCCTGACAGCAAATGCCGAGCCGCACCCCTACCACGTAGGAATGGGGCGTCAGGAGGCGTCATCGGGCCGGGAGAGGGACCACTTGTGCGTTCCTGCGCAATACAGCGCAAAAACCACAAGCAGACGGGGAAACCCAGCTTTATGCGTTGTTGTAGCCCAACTGGGAGAGCAGACCGTCGAACTGATCAAGGTCGTAGAACTCGATGACCATCCGACCGCGGCCCGGATTGCGGGCCTGCTGGTGAATCTGCACGCGGGTCCCGAGGTGCTCGCCGAGCTTCTTCTGAAGATCGTCCAGGTTCGACTGCCGGGGATCAACGTCCGTCTTCGGCGATTTGGATGACCCGGCACCTTCGGTCAGAGTACGAACCCGACGCTCCAACTCCCTGACCGACCAGTGGTTAGAAAGACATTGGCGAAGCATTTTGGCCCGCACGGACAAGCTGCCGACCGCTAACATTGTTCGCGCATGTCCCATGCTCAGAGCCGAGGTACGTACCGCTTCCTTGGTCGCCTCGTCCAGCTCATTGAGCCGGAGATGATTGGTCACTGACGACCGGTTGAGTCCGACCTTCTCGGCGATCTCCTGGTGGGTGAGGCCGAACTGATCCTGGAGATGCTGGAAGGCTTCCGCCCGCTCCATCGGATTCAGATCCTCACGCTGGACGTTCTCGATGATGGACCACTCCGCTGCGGTGCGATCATCGACGTCCTGTATCACCGCCGGAATATGCCCCAGACCAACGATCTCTGCGGCCCGAAGGCGGCGTTCACCCGCGATCAGCTCGTACCCGACCGAGGCCGGACGCACCACGACCGGCTGCATGACCCCGGCGGACCGAATGGAATCCGCCAGCGATACCAGGGCGGATTCATCGAATACCTTCCTGGGCTGGTAGGGGTTCGGGCGTACGTCCGAGGGAGCCACCAGAATCAGGGAGCCAGGCGAGGGATCCTCATCGACGCTCGCCACCGGAGCAGCGGGGGACTCAGCCACTGCGACCGGGGCCTCCGGCTCACCGACCGAGCCAGGCACATCCACCTTGACCGGGGTATTGATCATGCTTCCGAGTCCTCGTCCCAGGCGACGTTTCTTCTTTGTGGCCATCCTTGCCTGCTCCATTCACATCGGCCGATCTGGTTCCACGTGGAACCAGGCGGCGTACCAATCACCCGATGTTCCACGTGGAACATCCACAGAAGAGGTCGACACCATACACAGGCTCCGATAAGTTTTTGAGCGACAATATTCAGTCTTTCCAACCGCTAAAGCCATGTCTGATGAGGCAAAAGTGGCTTACTGCATCGATCGTTCGCTCTTCTGCGACGATAGTAAGCCTATATTCGTCTAAATTCTTATATCGTGCTAATCGGAAAGGATGACGATGTCATCTGGATCGACGCTCACCCGCAATCGACCCTGCGATTCACCAGTGGGGTTCAGTTGCAAAGCCCGCACGAGCATGTCATCACCAATGCGTACGTGGTACTGGGCCTGATCACCCAGGAACACCTGGTGTTCAACCTCACCCTCGAACGAATTGAGGTCGCCACCGCCGATGCGGCGATCGAGTTGCTTCGATTCAGACCCGGTGACCCCCTCGGCCTCTACAACGTCTGAAGCAGTGCTTGCAACATATTCGTGGTCGGGCACAACCCGGAAGGCCTCGGGGCGAATCGAGCAGGTGACACTGCCTCGCTCTGGCACCGAACCCTGGTCAGAAGACGCAAGCATCTTTCCGACAGGAGTTTGCAGTTCGACTCCGGCGTCCGTTCGCCCCACGACCTCGGCCGAAATGAAGTTGGTTTCACCCAGGAATTCCGCAACAAACCGCGTCGCAGGGCGGCGGTAGAGCGTTCGGGGATCACCGACCTGAACGGCCTTTCCGTTGCGAAGAACGGCAACCCGGTCCGCCATGGACAGAGCCTCGTCCTGATCATGGGTCACGTAGACCGTCGTAATACCCGCTTCCTTGCAGATACGGCGGATTTCGCTTCGCATCTCAAGCCGAAGCTTGGCATCCAGATTCGAAAGGGGCTCGTCCAGCAGCAGAACGCCGGGTTCCACAACCAGCGCCCTCGCCAGGGCGACCCGCTGCTGCTGGCCACCGGAGAGCTCATTGGGCTTTCGCTGGGCGTAATCGCCCATTTGGACCATTTCCAGAGCACGCTGCACCCTCGTCGCCCGCTGATCGGCGGGGATCTTCCGGAGAACCAGGCCGTAGCCGACATTTTCGGCCACCGTCATATGGGGCCACAGGGCGTAGCTCTGGAACACCATGCCCGTGTTTCGCTTGTTGGGGGGCGTCGATGTCACGTTCCGATCATCGAAATGGATCGAACCGCCCGTGGGCTCGATGAACCCCGCAATCATCCGCAACAGGGTGGTTTTGCCGCATCCGGACGGTCCAAGCAGGAAAAACAGTTCTCCGGGCTCGATGACGAGATCGATCCCGTCCACGGCCACCGTGCTCCCGTAGCTCTTTCGGATGTCGGAAAGTTTGATCGAGTTCATCGGCAGGAAACGATACCAAGTCAGGGGCAATGCGGAAGGCGGGATTCCTGCATGCAGTAGGATAATCCGGATCCTTTCGACCACGGAGCCCCACGCGGGGAAGCCACGATGACCCTCGATCGCCTGCATAAGCTGAGCCAATGGCGGGGCCCCAAGCCCCGGCCGGCGATCTTCCAGAGTGCCGTCTCCCGCATCCAGCGCGATGCCCGACGGACGCATCGGCATCTGGGGGACTTCATCGAACACTGGCAGGCGATGCTGCCCGAGGAACTCGCGAAGCGGACCAGCATCGAAGGTGTGCGCGGCGGCACCATCCACGTGCGGACCGACAGCGCGGCGGTGTCGTTCGAAGTCGATCGGCTGCTGCGCGAAGGACTGCTCGCCTCGCTGCGCAGGGCATGCTCCATCACCGTCGCCGACGTCAAGCTGCGCGTACGCTGATCAGGAATCGAATGCGATCGATTCGGGCAGCGGCTGCGGTCGCCCCTCGCGATCGATGCAGGCCAGCACGGTGCGCCCCGTCACCAGGGTCGTCCCGTCGCGGGTCAGTTCGTACTCGTGTTCGAGCTTGACCCGGCTTCCCCCGACCAGCGAGGTGCGCAGCGAGCAGACGTCGTCGTACCGTGCCGGCGCGCGATAGCGCACCTCGAGCCGCGTCACCGCAAGCAGCGCACCAGATCGTTCGAGCTCGCGGTACGAACCGCCCACCGAACGAAGGAGTTCGGTGCGCCCCATCTCGAACCACACGGGGTAGACGGTGTGATGCACGACACCCATGGGATCGCATTCCTGATAGCGCGCACGGACTTCGATGACGTGTTCCATGCCCGACAGGGTAGGGGGTCCTACTTTCCGATGCAGAACGACGAGAAGATCCGTCCCAGGATGTCGTCGGGCGTCAACTCGCCGGCCAGCGACGCGGTTGCGTCGAGGCTGCGACGGAGGGATGCGGCGAGCAGCTCGGGACAGGGCAGCGCGGCCTCGTCCCGGTACGGTTCCACGAGCGACACCACCTCCTTCAGTCCGCCGGCGGCTTCGCGAAGCTCGGTCTCGTGACGGGGCTGCAACGCGAGCGCCTGCGCCTCCAGGTGCACCACTCGATCCACCAGACGCTGTCGGATGCATTCCCGCAGGCGTTCCAGTCCCTCGCCCCGCTGGGCGGACACGATCAGCGCATCGGTGGGCGCCGGAGCTCCGCCGCGATCGCCCTTGGTGACGACGAGCAGCGAACGATCGTCGATCGGCACGGACGCGATGTCGCCCGATTCCCGACAGACCAGCAGAAGATCCGCGTTGTCGATCGCCTCCTTCGCCATCGACTGCATGCGCCGGTTCATCGGGGAGGGATCCAGCGGATCGAGTCCCGCGAGATCCACCAGCATCACCTCGTGCGCCAAGGCGCCGTCCCCGGAGACGTCGATCGGTTCACGCAGGACGTCACGCGTCGTGCCCGGACGCCCCGACACCACGGCGCGCTCGTGTCCAAGCAGTGCATTGAAGAGCGTCGACTTCCCCGCATTGGTCGGACCGCAGAGCACGACCTGCGGCAGGGACTGCAGCCGCTCCATGCCGACCGACCGGTCGAGCACGTCGCCGATGCGCGATCGGACCGGCGTGATTCGATCAAGCAGCGGACCCGGCGCGATGGCGACCACGTCCTCCTCGTCGCTGAAGTCGATCCCCGCTTCCACCAGAGCGAGCACCCCCGCGATGGCTTCCGAGAGTTCCGCGGCCACCGTTCCGAGGCGTCCGGTCCGCAGCATCGCCGCAGCCTGCAGCTGGGCGTCGGACTGCGCCGCGATCGTGGCCGCGATGCCCTCCGCCTCGGTCAGTGAACAGCGTCCGTTGAAGTACCCCCGGGCGGTGAATTCCCCCGGCTCGGCCGCCCGGACATCCAGTCCCGCATTCCGGCCCCGCTCGATCAGCTCGTCGACCACCCGGGCCAGCAGCGCAGGATTGCCGGGCAGCTGCAGTTCCACCACGTCCTCGCCCGTGGCCGTCCTCGGACCGGGCGCGGTCAGAAGCAGGATGGGCAGCCGCTGGTCGCCGAGGTGCAGCCGAGCGACGCCGATGCCGCGGGACTCCGGCGCGGGCGGAGGGGCCACCGCAGCGCTCACCAGGGGGAATGCCTCGGGACCGCTCACGCGGACCAGCCCCCGGACGGAACGCCCCGGAGGAGAACTGACCGCCAGAATCGTGGCGGTGGTGTCCACGTGATCAGACCCTCACTTGCGCTTCTTGAAGCTCTTGGACTGCTTCTTCTTCGCTTCCGCCTTCCGACGCTCCAGCATCTTGGCGTACGCACGCCCCTGCGGATCCTTGGTCTTCTTCTTGACCGGCGTCGGTCGCTGGACGACCTCGGCCTCTTCGGCCTCGCGGTCGACCTGCCGACGGATGTGGCGGCTTTCGATGATCCCGATCGAGGAGGAGGTGAGGATGTACAGCGTCAACCCGGACGGTGCGGAGTAGAGCATCAGCGGGAACAGGAAGATCATCATGGTGCGCATGATCTTCTGCTGCGCCTCCTGCTCCGGCGTCATGGTCGTGGTCGGCGGCGACATGTACTTCTGCTGCAGGAAGAACAGGACCCCCAGCAGGATCGGAAGCAGGTTGATGCCGGTGAGATTCCAGAAGAGGAACGACTTGGGCTCCTTGAACTCGCCGAAGAAGTGGTCCGGGCTGCTGAGATCCGCGAGGAAGGGCCAGTCCCAGAGCGTCTGGAACACGCCCCAGAAGGCGGGCTCCTGGCGGAGCTCGAAGGCGAAGTACAGCACCGCGTACAACGCGATCCAGATCGGCATCTGAAGGAACAGCGGAAGGCAGCCGAGCATCTGGAGCGGATTCACACCGTGCTCCTGCATCAGCTTCATCTGTTCCTGCTGCTTCCGCTTCGGATCGTCCTTGTACTTCTGGTTGATCTTCTCCATCTGCGGCTTGAGCTTGCCCATCGTGCGGGTGAACCGCTGCATGCCCACCTGGGACTTCTTGGTGATCGGATGCATCAGCGTGCGCACGATGACCACGAGGCCGATGATGGCCAGGCCCCAGTCGAACAGGATGTAGGCGTCCAGGAACGCGAGCACCACGATGAGGATGTCGGCTAGCCACTGGAAGGTGCAGATCGCGCAGAACGCGGACATCTGGTAGAGGATCAAACCGCGCATGTTCAACGCGGCGTACGGCTGCTTGTCCTCGAGGAGTTCACGCTCGAGCGGTCCCGCGAAGACCCCCAGGCTCAGGTCGTGGGTCGAACCGGGAGCGACCTGGATCGGGGGACTGATCAGGGTGCTGAAGATCAGCGGCTGCTCCTCCGTGCCCTGCACCCACTTGCCGATCGATTCGACCAGCGGTTCCAGCGAGCGGGAACCTCGCCCGTCGGCGTCGAGCACGGGATGCACGGCCAGACCGAAGTACCGGTTCGTCGATGCGAACCAGGACAGCGTGTAGCCCTCCGACTGGCTGAGTTCGTTGGGCCAGAACTGGTTCTGATCCAGATCGGCGGCATCGGTCAGTTCCATGACCATGTCGCCCTCGGCGATCACGTCGGCGACGTGGTTGGGATCGAACGATTCCGGATACTCGTATCCGAAGCGGAACCTGCGTCGATCCATGTACCGACTGCGGTCGGGTATCAGACTCGGAGGCCCGTACTGCGCCCAGACGATGTCCATCGGCTGCCGGGTGAGGTTCTCGAACGTCTGCGACAGCGTGATGTCGTAGCCGGATCCGAGCTCCCACCTCCGGTGGATCCTGGCCACCGGTTCGTCGTTCCCGTTGAGCACCGTCGCGGTGAACGAGCCCGGATTCTGCTGCGTCCAGTGCGCCGCCACGGTCAGGTCGAGCGTGGTCCCGTTGATCTCGATGCTCCGTGCGGACAGGATCGAGATGACCCGCTCGCGACGCTGCCCTTCGGCATTGACCCAGGAGACCGGATGTTCGTTGAGGAGGACGTACCGCTGGTCCGACGCCGGAAGGCTGTAGTCCCCGGTGTCGCCACGCTGGCGGGCCGCGAAGTACTCCGCCGCCTGCCGGCGGGCCGCCGCCGTCTGCCAGATGTTGGTGTAGGGGATCCGCGTGACCCCCGCTCCCTCCCGCGTGAAGGACAGTTCCATCGCCCACCGGTCGGGATCGTCGAGATCGCCCAGGGTCTGCACCGGTTCGTCGTCAGCGACGGGATGCGTCGCCATGCGAAGCGATTCCAGGGAGCGGTCGGCAGCCTTCGTGGCGGGCGGCGTCGCATCCGACTTCGCAGCCGGTGGAGGAGCGGCCGGAGCCGTTGCGGTCTCGGACGGGGCGGGTGCGTCGGCGTCCGGCCGGGCCGGGGTCGACGCAGTGTCCTTCGCGGCGGCGGTGTCGGCCGGCGTGGTCTGGGCGTCGCGTTCCACCTGGACCCGGTTGGCACCGCCCTCGCCGGTTGCGACGAGCAGGATGATCAACATCGCCAGACCGCCGACAATCAGCGGAACGATGAGTCTCAGTCTTCTGGATGGCTGGGGCATGGGGTGGGGTCGGAAAAGGAGGGGAATCAGCGACCTTCGAGCAGGCGATCACCGAGCCAGTTGCTCAGCTCGGGAACGGCGTGGATCTTCTTGGCCACGCTCTCGACGTCGTAGGGAAGGCGGTAGAACTCGACGTGACGCTGGTCCTCGTCGAGAATCGCGTAGCTGGCACGCGGATCCAGGTCCCGCGGCTGACCGACGGAACCGGGATTGATGATCAGACGGTCGGTTCCGTTGAGCTTGTAGACGGATTCGACATCCTCGGGAGGATAGAAGTCCGGTTCGTCGGTGAAGACGCCCGGAACGTGGGTGTGCCCGACGAGACAGTACGTCTCGACCCGCTCGAAGACCTGCTGCATCTTGACCGGGGAGTTGATCGCGTCCTCGGGGAAGATGTACTCGTTGATCGGTCGGCGGGGTGACCCGTGCACGCAGAGGAAATCGCCGAATCCGACCCGCACCTTGAGTCGACCCAGGAATTCCCAGCGTCGGACCTTGGCCTCCTCGTCCTCCTCCTTCTCGAACTGGGCCCGCGTCCAGTACGCGGCCTGCTCGGCGGCGACGTTGAAGTTCGTCGGCTCGTAGAGGGCGCCGTAGTCGTGGTTCCCCAGCAGGGACCATTCGCAGTGCTCGGCGATCAGATCCACGCAGTGGACCGGATCCGGGCCGTAGCCGAGGATGTCCCCCAGGCAGATGATCCGATCACAGTTTTGCTGCTTGATGGCCCCGAGGACCTCGGTGAGGGCCTCGAGATTGCCGTGGATATCACTGATGATGGCCGTTCGCACTGGCTGCTCCCCAAGGGTGAAGCGTGGATGCTAGAGGGGGGCCTGATGAGCGTCAACGCGACCAAGCCCGACCGCCCGTCCCTCCCCCGGAGGGGCCCTGCATCCAGATGCCCCCCCCGGGCCGGGTTCGGGGAGGCATGGATCCGCTCCAGGGCTACAATGCCGTCCTTCCTCGGAACCCGAAAATGGAGTGCGACGCGTGGCAGATTCAGCTCAGTACGACCTGGTGGTGATTGGTACCGGCCCCGGCGGATACGTCGGAGCCATTCGAGCGGCCCAACTGGGCATGAAGACCGCGGTGATCGAACGCAACCGCCTCGGCGGCGTGTGCCTCAACTGGGGTTGCATCCCCAGCAAGGCGCTGCTGCACAACGCGGAACTGTATTCGGAGGCCGTCACCCACGGCGACGAGTGGGGGTTCCACTTCGAGGGCGTCAGCGTGGACTGGGACAAGGTCATCGGCCGCTCGCGCGGTGTCGCCGACAAGCTCAACAAGGGCGTCGGCTTCCTGATGAAGAAGAACAAGATCGACCACATCGAGGGCCACGCCAAGATCGTCTCCGGGGCCGTCGACGGATCGCCGTGCGTCATCGAGGTCTCGAAGGCTGACGACGACTACTACCACGGCACCGGCACGGAAGTGGTCCAGACCGTGACCGCATCGAAGATCATGATTGCGACCGGAGCCGCCCCCCGCGAGCTGCCCTTCGCACCATTCAACGGAACCACGATCGTCGGATCGCACGATGCGATGACGCTTCCGAAGCAGCCCAAGTCGATGGTCGTCATCGGATCGGGTGCCATCGGCATGGAGTTCGCCTACTTCTACAACGCCATGGGCACGGACGTGACGGTGGTCGAGATGGTCGACCGGATCCTGCCCGTCGAGGACGAGGAGGTGTCGAAGGCGGCGCTCAAGTCGTTCAAGCGGCAGGGCATCACCTTCCACGTGGGGTCCAAGACCACCGCGATCGAGCCCCGTGCGGACGGAGCGACGGTGACCATCGTCGACTCCGCGGACGAATCCAAGAGCCAGCAGCTGGATGCGGAGGTCGTGCTCGTCGGCATCGGCGTCACCGGACGGTTCGACGGACTGTTCGACGAGAGTCTTGGGCTCGAGATCGATCGCGGCCACATCAAGGTGGACTACCTCGGCGAACAGCCGACCTACGAGACGAACGTACCGGGGGTCTACGCGATCGGAGACGTGATCGGTCCGCCCTGGCTGGCCCACGTCTCCGGGGAAGAGGCCGTCACCTGCGTCGAACGCATGGCCGGTGAGCACACCCTGGGCGTCGACTACAACGCGATTCCCGGCTGCACGTACACCAATCCCCAGATCGCTTCCATCGGCATGACCGAAGCCAAGGCGAAGGAGGAGGGCATCGACTACGAAACCGGCACCTTCCCGCTGAGCGCACTGGGCAAGGCCATCGCGGTGGGGCAGACCGACGGCTTCGTGAAGATCGTCACCGCCAAGCCCTACGGCGAGATCCTCGGCGCCCACATCATCGGCAAGGACGCTTCGGAACTCATCCACGAGTTCTGCCTCGCGATCCGCCTGGAAGCCACTGCGGAGGACATCATCTCCACGATGCACGCCCACCCGACGATGGCCGAGTCGATCCACGAGGCCGCGCTGGGAACGGAAAACCGAACCATCAACGCCTGAGGCCATCCCCGCACCCATGCCCGTGACGTTCCGAGAACACGTCCTCCCAAACGGTCTGCGCATCGCAGCCGAGATCGATCCGGAAGCGCATTCCACCGCGATGGGATTCTTCGTCCGGACCGGTGCGAGGGACGAACAGCCCGCGCAGATGGGGGTCAGCCACTTCCTCGAACACATGATGTTCAAGGGCACCGAGCAGCGGACGGCCGCCGACGTGGACCGCGGATTCGACGACATCGGGGCCCGGCACAACGCCTGGACCAGCGCCGAAATGACGGCGTTCCACGCGTCCTGTCTTCCCCAGTTCCTCGACCGGGCCGAAGAGATCCTCTCCGACATCCTCCGCCCGTCGCTGCGCGAAAACGACTTCGAGGACGAGAAGCCCGTGATTCTCGAGGAGATCGCGATGTACGACGACCAGCCATTCTGGGGGTTGTACGAGAAGACGCTCGAGCACTACTACGGGAAACACCGTCTCTCGCATCGGGTGCTGGGAACCCGCGAGACCGTGTCCAATCTCGATCGCGACGAGATGAACGAGTACTTCCGGCACCAGTACTCGGCCGACAACACGATCGTGTCGCTGGCCGGAAACCTCGATTTCGAGGCCATGGTCGAACGCATCGAATCCCACTGCGGGCACTGGGAACGCACGGGAGCCACCCGGACCTACGATCCGCTGGAACCCGGGCGGGCCGATTTCAGGGACGAATCCGATCAGGTCCATCAGCACTACATGTGCCTGGCGGCTCCGGCCCCGTCCCTCCAGGACGATCGACGGTACGCCGCCGGCATGCTGGCTCATCTGGTCGGACATTACGAGGGCTCACGGCTGTACTGGGCCCTGGTCGACCCCGGACTCGCCGAAGAGGCCCAGTGCCACTTCGATCCCCGGGATCGGGCCGGAGAATTCCTTATCTGGTGCAGTTGTGCCCCCCGGGATGCCGAACAGTGCCACCGGATCGTGCTGGATGAACTGGCGAACGCCGTCGATCAGCTGCAGGAGGACGACCTCCTGCGCGTCCGGAGCCTCGCGGCGACGAACCTGACCCGGGCCGGCGAACTGGCCGCCGATCGCATGCAGCGATTGGGGCGCATCCTCACCAACACCGGTGAGTACCGGCCGCTGGAGGAGGAGTTGCAGCGGATCCAGTCGGTGACGATCGACGACCTCCGGGAGACGGCGGAAGCCTTTCCGTTCACGCCGTGCATCACCGGTCACCTCACGCCGACCGGCGACTGATTCGATTTCCGCCCCGGGTCGGCACCATTGAAGCGACAACTCATGTATTCTGAGCGCATCTGCAATGACCTCAGCACCCACCACGAGGGGTTTGCAGCCCGCCGACACGGATGTCGCGCTCGATGAACGACGATTCATCGAGGCCCTGCTGCCGTTGCAGGACACGATGCACCTTCCGACCGAAGCCGAAACCGCCTGGCGCGAACTCCTCGTCACCGGGTACGACCTGTGCTTTGCGCACCTCCGTGATCAGCGAAGTCGTCGAACGGTGAAACCCTTCTCGCGCGAGGCCGAGCGGTTCGTCGGTGCGATCTTCGGTCCGCACGCCGGCCCGGCTCCCGACGAACACGATCTGGCCCGGATGCACGAACGGCTCCTCGAACATGTCCCGAGTCTCGATCCCGACACCCGTCGGCTGCGGGTCGAGGAGGCGACACGCGAGCGGCGAAAGCATCGCGGCGCCTTCTACACCCCGGACCGGGTCATCGACGGACTCCTCGACCGTTCGATCGAACCGCTGCTCGATCGGGCCGAACGGTCCGACGATCCGTTGCGCGCAATCCTCGATCTGCGGGTCTGCGATCCCGCCTGCGGCACGGGCCACTTCCTCGTGCGGGCGGCGGAACGCATCATCGATCGGGCGGCGGGGTACGTCCCCGAATCCGATCTGCATCGGGTGCGGGTCCACGTGCTGCGGCACTGCGTCTACGGATCGGAGATCGACTTCACGACCGCGCACGTCTGCCGGCGACGACTGTGGAGCCTCGCCGGAGACGGCGCGCTGCCTCCCTCGCTGCACGAACAACGCATCCACTGCGGTTCCGGCCTGCTCGGTGCGCCGGCCCACGCCGGTTCGCTCGACGATGCCGACGCCTGGTGCCGGGCGCACCTCGGCGACGACGCGGTCCGAACCGTGACGCCGGTCCACTGGCACCTGATGCACGAACAGGGATTCGATCTGGTGATCGGCAATCCTCCGTTCCTCAGCCAGCTCGGACGCAACACCGCACTGGCCCGCAACACCGCGACGCTGCTGCGCGACCGGTTCGGCGACTCCGTCAAGGGATACGTGGATCCGGCGGCGATCTTCCTGCGTCTCTCCATCGATCTCGCACGCCCCGGCGGTCGGGTGGCCATGATCCAGCCCCAGTCCATGCTGGCGACACGCGACGCGGAAGGCATCCGGCGCGATCTCGCGCGGGCCGCCCGACTCACCAACATCTGGCTGGCCATCGATCACGTCTTCGACGCCGCCGTCCACGTCTGCGCACCGGTGCTGGAACGCACCGACGAACGCACGACCCGTCTCCGCCGTTCCCGCGGCATCGACTTCGATCCCGTGGACGAACTGGAACTCGACATGGACCGCCTGGCCGAGGAGACCACCTGGTCCGGCCTCGTCAGCGATCTGGTGGGCATTCCCCGGATGCAGCCGACCTCCACGCAGACCCTCGCGGCGATCGCGGATGCCACGGCGGACTTCCGGGACCAGTACTACGGACTGCGCGGACACGTCAGCGAAGCGCCCCCCGAGGGCCCCGACGCCGGACATGTCCCCCTCGTCACCACCGGACTGATCGATCCGGCGACCTCGGAATGGGGACGACGCACCGTCCGCTACGACCGCCGCCGCTGGGAGCGTCCCCAGGTCGACCTCCAGTCGCTCACCGCGGAGACCAAGCTCGGCCCGTGGGCCGACGCCCGACTGGTCCCCAAGATCCTGCTGGCGACCCAGACCCGCGTACTCGAGGTCTACGTCGACGAGATCGGGGAACTGCTTCCCATGACACCGCTGATCACGATCGTTCCCCACGACGACGATCGGATCTGGCACGTCGCCGCCGCCCTCGCCTCGCCGGTGACCACCGCCATCGCCGCCGGTCGGTACTTCGGCGTCGCCCGCTCGACCACCGCCATCAAGCTCGCCGCATCCCAGGTCACCATGCTTCCCGTACCGGAACCGGGCGCGGCCTGGGACGCCGCGGCCGAAGCCCTGCGCAGCGCCCACGACACCGATGATCCCGCCCGCCGGCGGGAGCATCTCCTGACCGGTGCGGTGGCCTCCTGTCGGGCGTTCGGCTGCGACGAAGCGAGCGTGCACCGCTTCATGGACTGGTGGACCGGTCGATTGGGCGACTGAGCGACTTCGTTTTTTTCTCCAACCCCGCGCATGAACCTCCTCGGCCCGTCTTTCTTGGCCAGAGGAACCAACTTTCATCCGCACAAAGGAGCATCCAATGAAGATCCTGAAGTCCAGCCGACAGTTCACCGCTCGTGCCGTGCTGCTCGCCGGCCTGCTGCTTGCCGGCATTACCACACCCGCCCAGGCCGCGAGCAGCTACTCGAACGTCCGGGTCCCTGCACTCACAACCGGTCTGCATCTCACGAATCATGTGGGAGGCGATGGGGACCTGTACTCATGCTGGGGCAAGACGATCTACTACACCGTGGGCCTGCATACATTCCTGTCGGTGGACAAGAAGCGGCTGATGATCGACGTCTTCTATCGGAGCTATGAGAACGGCGGTGACAGATCCCAGTTCACTTCCGTGAAGACCTACACGTTGTACACCGCTCCGCATGGCTACGTGATCGAGAACTTTCCTGCCATCGACATCCACCGAACCCAGGGGAAGTTCGGTTATCACGCGGGCATGCCGATCAACCTCTACTGGTTCAGCCTGGATGATCTGAATGTGGTCGTCTACGGAGATCAACACGGCACCGATCTCATGCAGGGCTACACGGTCGAGTTCGGACCATCATGGAACATGCAACTCAAGCGAACGGGTACCTATGTGCCGAACTGGAATCGCCGCTGGCGTTGAGTCGCTGCATGCAAACAACACGCCGGTCTCCCCCTTCCCGGGGAGGCCGGCGTGCTGCATGGATGGTGAATGACGGTCAGGCCGCGTGGTCGATTCGACCCAGGACCTCGCTCCGCCCCGCCTGCTTGTCCTCGTACATCTCCTGGTCCGCCGTATCGATGAGCTCCTGCGCGGTGCAGGGTGATTCCAGACTGGAACACGCCACCCCGATGCTGAGGCTGGCCATGAGCTCCGGCCATCCCGTCCCCGGGGGACACGGGGTGGTGGTGATGGTCCGCTGGAGGCGGACCGCGACCTGTCGGGCCGCATCCAGGGTGCAGTTGGGAAGGACCACGACGAACTCGTCTCCACCGTAGCGCCCCACGATGCTCTCCTCGCGGGTGTGCTCGTCCAGCAGCGTCGCGATGTGGCGAAGCAACGCGTCTCCGGCGAGATGGCCGTGCACGTCGTTGACCTGCTTGAATCGGTTCGCATCGCAGAACAGCACCGCAACACGACGGCCGGTCTCCTGCGCCGCCTGCAGGCGCATCTCGAGCGTGTCCTCGAGGGCGCGACGTGACCAGACCCCAGTCAGGGGATCGGTCATCACCTGCTCCTCGAGATCGGCCTTGGCCGAACGCAGGGCGGCGGTCTTCCGGTCCATGTCCACCTGGTGCGCGACGAGCTGTTCCTCGGCGGTCGCCAGCAGCCGCTCCGTGGCCGGAGCACCGCCGGTGTTGACCGAAAGCAGTGAACTGATGGACTTGATGGCGTCTTCAATCTCGACCAGCATGGATTGGAGTCGCTTCGCATCGATGTCGAACCATTCCCGAATGCGACTGCGGATGGCCGTCATCGCAGCCCGGGGCGATCGGCAGTCGAGCGCCGCGGCCACTCGACCGGCCAGTTCGATGATTCGGGCGTGGGCCCGGCACTCGATGGGAGCGGGACCGGAGTCGTGGTGATGGCGGATGGCCTCGACCTGCACCGTCGGCAGCTGCCAGTGCTCCGCGATCGCCGCGCTGAGCTCGGCGTGATCGCAGTTCCATTTGGCGCGCTCCAACGGCTGGACGCGGTCGTGTACACCGTCGGCATCGGCGGTGACGGCCAGGTAGTCGACACCGAACTGCCGGTAGAGGGCGATGACTCCGACGTCCTGCATGAGTCCCGCGAGGAAGGCCTCCTCCGGATCCCAGCAGCCCGTCCTTCGGGCCAGTTCACGGGCCGCGACCCCGGTGTGGATCGAACGACGCCAGTAGTCGGTGAAGTTGAATCCGTTGCGGTCGGCGCCGCGCCCGTCGACGGTCTCCACGAGGCTGAAGCTGAGCACCAGGGTCTTCACGGTGTTCAAGCCAAGGTAGACCATGGCCTGACGCACCGTGCCGCAGGGACGGGACAGTCCGTAGAAGCTGGAGTTGACGGTCCGCAGGACCTTGGCCGCCAGCGCCTGGTCCATCTGGACCACCTCGGCGATGCGACGGATGTCGATGTCGTCCTCGGCCGTCATCTCCAGAACCCGCGCCGCGACGGTGGGCAGCGTCGGCAGGCGATGTCCGTTGATGATGTCCTTGATCGTCTTCTGGTCAGACACGTCGGGCTCCTTGGCTGAAGGGGGACCGATAACCGTGCACGGTCTGCGTTCCCGCCATTCCGTGCATCGACGGCATCGAAGGCCGAATCCAGCCGGATGCGGGGGTTTCCGGGAGGTTGCGGAGCGAACCCGTCAGGAGGAGGGGAAGCGGGCGGCGGGGGCGAGATCGGGGAAGGCCCAACGCATGGCCGGGGGTTCGTCCCCGAGCAGTTCCCGGGTGTAGCAGGCCAGCAGGCGATTGGCCCGATCGACCGAATCCGCGTCCTCGACCGCCGAACCCGAAGCCAGCGACCGCAGCAGAGTGATGGTCGCCGGACGCACCCGCCACCGATCCTGCTCACCGGTATCCGCCACGGTTCCACCGTGGATGGGACTGAACCCGACCGCCTCGAGCGATTCGTCCAGGGGGTCCCCGGTGAGCACATCGTGCTGCAGTTCGGGTCGGTAGCCGCACGCCTCGAGGATCTGCCACTGAAACACGAGCAGGGCCCGGGCCGACTCACCGGCCAACCCGCATCGCTGCAGCGCGGCCGACAGGGCATCGAACACCTCCGGGTGCGGATCCTGGTCGGTGAGCATGCGATGGGTGAGATCGGCCATGTAGAGGGCGGCTCGGTTCGCGGCGAGATTCTGCCGCAGCGCCCGGTGGACCTCCTGCAGATGCCAGGCCGTCAGCAGCGCCAGTTCGCGACCCGGCTTGACGATCGCCACGAGTTGCCCGCTGGTCAGCGGATCGAATCCGCCGGAAAAGGCGCTGCGGGGTCGTTTCGCCCCCTTGGCGATTCCCCGCAGCATCCCCCGTCCGCGCGTGAGCAGGCTCACGGTCTGGGAGGTTTCGGAATAATCCCAGCAACGAAGACAGATCGCCGATTCGGTGATGCTCGACACGTTCCGGACTGTAGCACGGAGCGAAGATCGGGAGCCGGGCTCGATTCAGGTTCCCGCCCGGCAGGGGGGCTATACTCGCCTCCATGCCGCGGGTAATCGCGATGATGAACCAGAAGGGTGGCGTGGGAAAGACCACGTCGGCGGTGAATCTTGCCGCTGCCCTGGCCGCCACCGGAAAGCGGGTCTGCCTGATCGATCTCGATCCGCAGGCCCACATGTCCCTGCACGTCGGCCTGGATCCCGACGAGCTCGACTGCACCGTCTACGACCTCTTCACCGACACCGCACGATCCGCCGAGGAGGCGGTGGTGCGGGTCGACGAACGACTCGATGCGATCGTCTCCGAGACCGATCTGGCCGCGGCGGAATCCGAACTCGCGGAACAGGACGATCGTCAGCACATCCTGTCCCGGGCCTTCGCACCGATCGCCGATCGCTACGACGTGGTCATGATCGACTGCCCGCCCAGCCTCGGCGTGCTCACCATCAACGCCCTGGCCATGGCCGACGAGGTCATCGTTCCGATGCAGGCCCACTTTCTCGCCCTGCAGGGAGTCGGCAAGCTGCTGGAGACGGTCGGTCTGGTCTGCCAGTCCGTGAATCCCCAGCTCGAGGTCGGCGGGATCATCCTCTGCATGCACGAACGCAACACGAATCTCGCCCGCGAGGTCGTCGACGATCTGGAAGGGTTCTTCACCGGAGCCCGGGACAGCGACGCGCCCTGGCGGAACTGCCGGGTGCTCCAGCCGCCGATTCGCAGGAACATCAAGCTGGCGGAGGCGCCGAGCTTCGGACAGACGATCTTCCAGTACGAACCGACGAGTCATGGCGCCGCCGACTACGCCGCCCTCGCGCAATGCGTCCTCGACGGCTGGAACCCGCCGACCGACGTCGAGGTTCCGGCTCCCGTGGTCGAGACGCCCGAGGCGCCCCAGCCCGCGGACGCATCCGGAACGCAGGACGCCCCGTGACACGCATCGACCTCTCGGATCCCGCCGCCATCCGACGAGAGGGTGCCGCCTGGCCGTGGCGCATCGCATTCCTCGTCTTCGCGACCCTGCTGCTGATCGCGACCCACTGGCCCGCATCCGAACCCAGCGGCAACAATGTCCTGTCCCCCGACAAGCTCGTGCACTTCCTGTGCTTCGGGGGCTTCACCTTCCTGCTGTGGATGACCCGCTGGTTCAGGCGATTCTGGGTGGTGGCCCTGTATTCCACTGCCTTCACCGTGCTCGATGAAATCAGCCAGGGCTTCTTCTCCGCCCACCGGGACACCTCGGGGGCCGACATCGCCGCCGGTCTGCTCGGCGTGTTCGCCGCCAGCGCCTGGATGACCACCTTCCAACCCGCGGACAACTTCGTGACGCGGCAGCAGGAGAAGCAGGTGATCTGGGTGGTGGACGAACTGCTCGCCCGCCCCGCCAACTGGTTCCTGCTGGCAGGGGCGTTCGTCGTCCCCATGCTGGTCGTCTTCCTGCCGCTCTACATTCTGGGCTGGAAGACGCTGGGCATCAGCGTCGGAAACATCACGTTGACGCTGGGAATCCTGGTCGGACTGGCCGCCCTGGGCGTGGTGCTGCGACGGATCCTGCCGGACTACCTCCGGCGGATCGAGACGGATCGCCCGTGCTTCGAATGCGGGGTCGATCTGTCCGACCTCGAACTGGACGCCGACGGCTCGGGGCACTGCGGAGCATGCGGCTATCCGGTGCACCGTTCGCAATGGGTCCGGCTGCCCGCGCCCCGCATTCCGCTGGCGACGATCCTGCAGGCCGACGGTGCCCTCGGACTCGTCTGCTTCGCCGGCTACGTGCTGCTGGCCATGTGCGCCGCGCCCCTCCTGCTGCTCGCCAACGGGCACCCGGGACTTGCCTCGTCCATCTTCTACTGCGGAACGTTCATCGCCGGAGCTCTGGTCTGGCAGTGGTTCCGCGTGCTCCGAAACGAGATCGTCGAGGAGGGGGATCGACGCTGCGTGCGGTGTCGTTGCGATCTGACGACCGTCGGCGTGGCCGGCGGGCTGGGCGTGTGTCCGGAGTGCGGTGTGAATTTCGCGCGGCTGCACGAGCTGGTGGACGATGAGGGATTGGGAAGCCCCGAGCCCGCCACGCATGCCTGATCGAATCGAATCCAATGCCCGCACCGTCATGGTGCTCACCGCATTCAGCCGCATCACCGGACTGGTGCGGGACGGTGTGCTCAGCCGGGTCCTCGGCGCCAACCAGCTCACCAGCGCGTTCTGGTTTGCGTTCCTCATCCCGAACTTGTTCCGTCGACTCTTCGGGGAAGGAGCCCTGACGGCGGCGTTCCTGCCGGTGTACGCGAAACTGCGGGATCGCGATCCGGACCGGGCGGCCCAGTTGGCCACCATGGTGATCGCCTGTCTGATGATCGGACTGGGCGGGGTGGTCGTGCTCGGGGAGGGGATCCTGTTCCTCATCTCGGCGATGCGGAACCACGATGACATCGCCATCCAGCTGATGATGATCACCCTGCCGTACATGCCGCTGGTCTGTCTGGTCGCCATCCTGGGGGCCATGCTCCAGGTGATGGGTCGGTTCGGACCTCCGGCCGCCGCTCCCATCCTGCTCAACGGCGCGATCATCGTGGCCGTCACGACCATGGCGTGGACGACCGTCGACGACGAACGGGCCCGACTGCTGAGCGTGGTCGGCGCCGCCGTCGCGATGGTCGCGGCGGGACTGCTGCAGGCGGTCTGGATGCTGTGGTCGCTGCGCGGACGGGCCGGCTGGAACTGGAATCCCGACGCCGCGATGAAACCGCTGAAGCAGGTCTGGCGGGCCTCGCTGCCCATGATCCTGGGCCTCGGCGTCCTGCAGCTGAACACCTTCTTCGACGGTCTGATCGCCAGCTACCCCGCGGTGATGGGGACCACCGACTTCCTCGGCGCGATGTACCCGCTCGACGACGGAGCGATGACGATCATCAGCTACGCGCAGCGGCTCTACCAGTTCCCGCTGGGCGTGTTCGCGATCTCGGTGGCCACCGCCATCTACCCGGTCCTCGCACGGCAGGCGGACGATGACGTTCCGTTCGCGGACACCATCCGGCGGGGACTGCGACTCGTCCTGTTCATCGGAGTGCCCGCCAGCGTGGGACTGGCCCTGGTCCGGGAACCGCTCGCCGCGTGCATCCTGCAGGGCGGCGAGTTCACCGCGAACGACGCCCACCGCGTCGCCGCCGTCCTGCTCGGTTACGCGACGGCGGTCTGGGCCTATTCGATGAATCAGGTGTTCACCCGCAGCTGCTACGCCAGAATGGACATGATGACCCCGGTCCGGATCGCGATGGGAGTCGTGGTCCTGAACCTCGTCCTCAACCTCGGTCTGATCTGGACGCCCCTGGGCGAAACGGCCCTCGCCTGGTCGACGGCGATCTGCGCCGTACTCCAGTGCCTGCTGCTCCTGCGGGCCACCGGCCGCCACGTGTCCCGTCCCGTCGACGCGACGGTGAGGACCACCGCAGGACGGGTGATCGGGCTCTCCGTCGTCATGGGAGCCGCGGTGCTCTGGAGTTCGACGTGGTTCGAACCCTCGCCCGGCATCCTCGGGTCGATCGTCGAACTCGCCGTCATGGTCACCGTGGGCGGCGGCGTCTACGCCGCGGGGGCCCGCATCCTGCGGATGCCGGAACTGCGCTGGTCACTGGGACGGCCCTAGTCCTCGTCGACGGTCCACTCGCGTCCATCGCGGTGCACGGTTCGGTACAGGGTGTCACGCTCGACCGGATGGAAGCCCGCCTCGCGCGCCGCCCGCTGCAGATCACGCTGCGTGACTTCCTGATGGGTGCCGGCCCCGTCCACCTTCGTGATGTCGTACCACACGACGGTGCCGTCGATGTCGTCGGCGCCGTTCTGCAGCATGAACTGGGCCATCTCGAGCGTCTGCATGATCCAGAATGCCTTGATGTGCGGGAAGTTGTCCAGCATCAGGCGTGACACGCACATCGTGCGCAGGTTCTCGAGGCCCATGGGCCCGGGCAGGTGCTCGAGTTCGCTGTCGTCGGGAATGAAGGGAAGCGGAATCAGGGTCTGGTAGTAGCCGGTCGAACAGGTCTCGGACGTCGGCTGCAGACCCGCCGCGGCGGTGGCGGGATCGGTCAGGACGACGGCTTCATGTTCGGCCCCGTCGTGATCGATCGCGGTCTGGGTGCAGGCCCCCTGGGTCCGGGCCCAGTCCAGCAGGGTCCGGTCCTGCTCCTGTCGGAGCAGCTGCATGTGTCGGATGCGGTCCTCAAAGGTCTCGACGTGTCCGTAGAGCATCGTGGCGTTGGTGTTCAGTCCCTCTTCGTGGGCCAGACGATGCACGATGAGCCACTGATCGCCGCTGATCTTGCCCCGATGGGTCTCGGAGTGGACGCGGTCGTCGAACACTTCGGCGCCACCCCCGGGCATCGAGCCGAGCCCGGCCTCCTTCAGCTGCCGGATGACCCAGCGGATCCCCTCCTCCTTCTCCCGCCCCCGCTTGGCGATTCGGGCCAGGTGCACGATCTCGACCGCGGTGAACGCCTTGATGTGCACGCGGGGTGCGGTCTCGCGGATGGTGCGGAGCATGTCGAGGTAGTACTCGAACGGCAGCCAGGGGTGCAGCCCACCCACGATGTGCATCTCGGTGGCGCCCGCATCGATGGCCTTGATGGCCTCGTCGCGGATGTCGTCCAGGGAATACTCGTACGCACCGTCCTGATCGCGCTTGCGATGGAACGCACAGAACTTGCAGCTGAGAGCGCAGATGTTCGAGTAGTTGAGATGCCGGTTCACGTTGTAGTAGGCCACGTCGCCGTTCAGTCGGCGCCGCACGAGATCCGCCAGTGAACAGACCGTCCAGATGTCGGAGGTCCGGAACAGGGTCATTCCCTGTTCGGCATCGAGTCGACGACCGTGGATCACGTCCTCCGCGATCGGAGTCAGCGCGGCATCCCGGACGCGTTCGAGCACGCGGTGCGCAACGGTGTCGATGGCGGGAAACGTCGTCATGACCCCTGATTGTATCGCTGCGGGACCACCGAAACGATGGACGAGTTCGATTTCAAACCGTCATTATCGGACTCAAGGCGTTCCTGCGGGTTCTGAGGGGGGGAGGGGAATGGTTTTGCCCCGATTTCACCATCCACCGAAGAGCCGGACCCCCGCTGTCGATCATCTCTGTGACGACCCATGTCCGGAACGCACCCGAACATTCCGACTCCCGACCGCACGGCACGCAACCCGCTTCCGTTTCCGGGGCATCCGCCGACCGCGGCACCGGCGACGGATTCCATCCGCATCGCCGCACTCGCCCTCGAACTGGCCGACCGGCGCATGCAGCAGCTGGCTCGCTCGCTGGGATGCCTGGGCTACTTCGAGGACGACGGTGACGGACCCCGCGCCGCCTGAGCAGACGCCCGATTCGCACGCTCCACGATGCTGCGGATGCGCGTGCTTCGGTAGCGTGCGTCGACCACGAAGGGAACTCTGATCAACTCGATGCGCTTCGGAGGGGGCGGTCGGTCCCTTCCGGCGCCCGTGTCCATCACCGGTGGCGGCGTGACGGTGCGACCGTCACTGGGCTCGGCTTCGATCAACACCGCATCCGCGACTTCGGCCACGATGGGGGGCTGATCGGCCGCCTCGATCATCCGGCCTTCAGAGCCCTCGATCGGAACGATGACGGCGGGTTCGGAGCGACGCGGAGGCCCGATGTGGAACCGGGTGTCGGCCGGCCAGGTCGCGATGTAGCCGCTGCCCGTCACCACGTACTCCGAACGCGGGAAGACGGCCCAGAGGCCCGCGGCCCGACGAACGTACCGCCCGGCCGGCGTGTCCTCGCGCATCAGCTGTTCGAAGCCGAAGGGGACCTGGATTCCGTACTGCACGTCCCGAAGACTGGTGGACAGCCCCGAGGCATCCTCGACGAACGCGTCGACGGGGACGAGTTCCTCGCGGACCGACTCCTGGGCTCCGACCGGCGGCGTCAGCCACAGCGCAGGCCCGATCACGAGCAGTTTCAAGACTGAACCGTGCATCCATCGAATCATCGTCCACTCCGGGCCTCGAACGGCCTCCGTTCAACAGTACACTCATCGTCCTCCCGGGCCACCGGACATCGTCGATTTCCCTGACGGAGCGGATCCCACCCATGAATTCCAAGTCCGAGTCCCTCGTCGCGGCCGTTCTCACCGGTGGAGCTTCACGCCGGATGGGGCGGTCCAAGCACGACCTGCGACTCGAGGACGGACGCCGCATGATCGAACTGATGGTCGAGGTGTGTCTGCAGGTGACACCGCGCGTCGTGATCTGCGGCCCCCAGGATGTGCTGCCGGACCGAACGCACGTGGAGGATCGGATCCCCGATCAGGGTCCGCTCGGAGCGTTGGATGCCCTGCTGGCCAGCGGACTCGGCGAACGCTATCTGGTCGTTCCCTGCGACATGCCCGCTCTGGTGGCCGACGATCTACGCCGCCTCGCGGAGCATCCGGGTGAACTGGTCACCTTTCGGACGCCCGACGGCGGTCCGACCGCCTCGCTTCCGATGCTGATCTCCGACGCACTCGCGGAGACGATCTCCGCCCGCCTCGCATCGACCGACCGGTCGCTGCACGGGCTGCTGCGGACCACCGCCGCGGCCCGCACGGACGGACCTCCCTCGGAACGTCTGCTCAACATCAATACGCCCGAGGAATGGGCCGCATGGAGCGGATCACGACGCGACGACTGATCGGCGGCGGATCCGCACCGGTATGCCCTTGAAGGCCGGAGTTCTCGAGACGGGATCCACACGGCGCGGGATCAGCACGTTCGCTTCCGGATAGTACATCACCGCATTGCCGGGACGGATGTCGATGGCCCGGACGTGGACCTCCATCGATCCGGTGCCGGTCGACACCTCCACCCGCTCGTCGTGGACGAGTCCGAAGCGGTCCATGTCGTCCGCGTGCATCAGGATAACGTCGCGACGGTCCTGCCCCCGGTACAGGTCCTCCTCCTCGTAGACCACGGTGTTGAACTGTCCCTCGCTCCGGATCGTCATCAACCGAAGTTCGTCGTCCGCCAACGCTTCGCTGTGCGGCAGCGGCACATTGTGGACCCGCGCCCGGCCGGTCTCGGTCGAGAAGCGGGGCGTGTGGAAGGTCCGGCCGTCGATGTGGAACTCCTCGCCGGTGCGCCCGATCTCCTCGATCGCCTCGTAGCCGGGCACCACGCGCGCAATCAGGGAACGAATGGCATCGTGCGACCGCAGGGCCGTCCAGTCGAACGCGCCGTCGTCGCCCAGGATCCGGGACGCCAGATCGGTGATCACGTCGACCTCGCTGCGGGGACCTTCGTGACGCGGTCGGCCGCCGTCGCTGAGCCGGACGTAGTTGAACATCGACTCCTGCGTCGTGGACTGGGATTCCTCGTCGCGGGGAAGGACGGGCAGGATGATCGTTTCGCGACCGCAGCCGTGCGCGTGGCCGGTGTTGAGCGTGGTCGAGAGATGCACGACCTGATCGATGCACCGGAAGGCCTCGGCCGCGAAGGTGGAGTCCGGATTCGAACCGTAGAGGTTTCCGCCGAGACAGAGGGCGAACCGGACGGCGCCCGACCGGGCCGCTTCCATGCACGCCAGCGTATCCATGCCCGGGGCGGTGGGCATCGGCACATTCGCGGCGTGCTCGAGTTCGCGGAAGAAGGCCTCCTTCAGCTTCGGAACCACACCCATGGATCCAATGCCCTGCACGTTCGAATGACCACGCAGCGGAAGCAGCCCGCACCCGGGGCGACCCAGCTGCCCGGTCGCGATGGCGAGGTTGGCGATCATCTGCACGTTTCCGACCCCGTGGTCGTGATGGGTGATGCCCATGGCCCAGCAGAAGATCGAACGCTTCGACGCTGCACAGAGGGAGGCGAGCTCGTCGATGACGGACTGCTCCACTCCGCTGCGCCGCACGATCTCCCCGGGATCGAGTGCCCCGATCGAGGCCTCGAACTCGTCCCATCCGTCGGCGTGCTGCCCGACGAATGCGCGATCGATCCCACCGCGACGCACCAGCGCCCGGATCACGCCCGCCAGCAGCCATCCGTCACCGCCGATGTGGCCCTGCACGTAGAGATCGTTGATGCGGGAGGCGCGGATCATGCTGCGCACGTCGGACGGGACCTTGAAACGGTCCAGTCCCAGTTCCCGCAGCGGATTGATCACGACCACACGGCCACCCCGCCGCCGCACCTCCACCAGCGAACGCATGAGACGCGGATGGTTCGAGGACGGATTCGCACCGATGAGTACCACCAGATCGCACTCGTGCAGATCCTCGAGGACGACCGTCGCGGTCCCCGAACCGGTCACGGAGGCGAGACCGACTCCCGACGCCTGGTGGCAGTAGTAGGAGCAGTTGTTGATGTTGTTGGTTCCCCAGCACCGGGCCATCAGCTGCAGGAGGAACCCGGCTTCGTTCGATGATCGACCCGAGAAGTAGAAGAACGCCTCCTCTGGTGCGATGGATCCGAGACGCGACGCGATCCGGTCCAGCGCATCGTCCCAGTCGATCTCCCGGTAATGGCTGTCCAGCGGACCGCGGTACACGGGACGGGTCAGTCGCCCCGCCGCCTCCAGTTCCCGGGGGGTCATCTCCTGCATCCGGCGGATCGAGACATCGTCGAAGAAATGGGTCGGCACCGCGCCCTGGAGATCCGCGGCCATGGCCTGCACCGACTTCTTGCAGACCTCGGGGAATCGACCCGCTTCATTGACCATGCCGCCCTGCTGGCCACCCATCCCCAGTGCGCAGGTCTTGCAGGCGTTGCGGGTGCGCATCGCCTTCCACATGCGGAGAAATCCGCCCGTGGCACGGGCATGCTTGAGGGTGTAGAAGATGGCCGGCCAGCCACCGGCCGCCTTGATACGTCGCACGGGTGCACCTCCGGATCAATGGTACGTCAACGCGGCGGGACGAGTCGTTCCTCGTCGACTAGCATGCCGTCATGGTCGACACCGTCCCGGTTGCGGAAGACACTTCGGGTCCCGAACGAATTCTGGTCGTGGACCCGGGGGATGTCAGTCGCAGCATCCTGAGCGAGTTCCTGTCCGACCGGGGCTACGACGTCCGAGTGGCCCGGGGGCAGGCCGATGCCCTCCGGCAGCTGGACAACGACTCCATCGCGTTGGTCATCCTCGATACCGATCTGGACGAGGGACACGGGTTCGACCTGCTCAAGCAGATTCGACGCCGGCACCTGGCCGCCGTGCTGCCCGTGATCATCGCCTCGACCCGCGACCGGTCCGAGATCGTGGTGGAGTCCTTCCGCCACGGCACCAACGACTACGTGACGAAGCCCATCAACCTGCCCGTGCTGCTGGCGCGGATCCAGGCGCTGCTGGCCGTCCGCAACATGCCGATTCCGGAGGACGAGCCGGATTCCACGGTCACGATGATGAAGGAACTGGATCTTCCGGGCATCGACGGGCGACTGCAGCAGGCGGTGGGAGGCGCCCGCAAGCTCCGCACCATCTGCGACATCCTGCGGGAGAAGCTCCACGCGGAACGGGCGACCGTCTTCCGCTACGACGAACCCCGCAACGAGTTGCTGACCGCGGTCGCCCATCGCGACGAGGTCTCCGGAAGCGACGAGTCACTGCTCATCCGCATGCCCGCCGATCGCGGACTGGCGGG
>DBGM01000001.1:0-36743 GCA_002295885.1 Phycisphaerales bacterium UBA854 | reverse complement strand
CCCGCCGATCGCGGACTGGCGGGAGCCGCTCTCACCGACGACGACATCATCCGGGTCGACGACGCCTACCAGGACGACCGGTTCAACCGGGACATCGACACCCGCACCGGATACCGGACCAGGAGCGTCATCGCGTTCCCACTGCACGCGGACGACGGCCGACGCATCGGCGTGGCCCAGGTGCTCAACCAGCGGGACGGCGGTTTCCGGTTCGAGCATGTGAAGATGGTCCGGCAGCTGGCCCCCCGGTGCGCCGAAGCGCTGTCGCTGGCCTTCTTCGAGGACGATGACGAACTCAACCTGGCCGAGACCATCGTGGCCAGTCCCGCGGTCGATTCACTCGCGGAGACCGTGCTGCCGGCGATTCCCGCGCACGCCGAGGACAGTCGCGCCTACGGAACGGCCCAGAGCGACAAGCAGAACCCCTACGCCATGGTGGGGCGGCACATCGGTCGCTACAGCGTGACCGACGTCCTCGGAGTCGGAGGTCAGGGATTCGTCCTCAACGCCCACGACGATCTCATCGACCGCGACGTCGCCATCAAGATGGTGAACATCGACGTCACGAAGCATCCGATGGCCCGCGACCGCTTCATGCACGAGGTCCGGACCATGGGACAGATCAACCATCCCAACACCGTCACCATCTACGATGTCGGGGAATACGAATCCTCACTCTTCCTGGTGATGGAGAAGGGCGAGGGCGGGACGGCATGGAAGCTCATCGACGGCAGCGAGCGCGTGCCGTGGCCCCGGGCGGTGCAGATCCTCATCGATGCCTGCGAGGGGCTGGATGCGGCCCATCGCCGCGGACTCATCCACCGGGACATCAAGCCCGACAACATCCTGCTGACGGCCGACGGAGCCGGCAAGCTCACCGACTTCGGACTCGCCCTGGCACCCAACACCGAGGATGTCGCTGGAGCCGGACGGATCGTGGGAACGCCGCACTACATGAGTCCCGAACAGTGCGGTCGCGGCGACGTCGATCACCGGAGCGATCTCTACTCGCTCGGAGGCACCTTCCACCATCTTCTGGTCTCGCAGCCGCCGTACCCCGGACGACCGAAGCTCCACGATCTGCTGCACGCCCACCGGGAGGACCCGGTGCCGGATCCGCTGGCCGTCGATCCCACCCTGCCCCCCGAGTGTGCGACCATCGTCGCCATGGCCATGGCGAAGAATCCCGCCGACCGGTACCAGAACTCGATGCAGATGCGGCAGGATCTCGAATGGCTCAACGAGCTGGGCCGGCGGAACGTCTGATCCCCGCTGGTACAATGCCCCCCATGCAGCCCGATTCGGTCGGAAACTCGATGTTCGTCACGCCCTTCGTCGAGGGGCGCCGGCTGACGCTCCGACTACGGGGCCCGTCGATCAACGAACGCGAATCGTTCATCATCACCAACGAGGCCTCGAAGTCCATCGAGACCGCGGACGACGTCTGCTCGTTTCTCGTGCTGGACATGCAGGAGATCTCGTTCATCTCGAGCATGGGCATCGGCATGCTGCTGGATCTCCGCAAGCGGGCCGCCGCACGCGACATGAAGATCGTCCTGTCCAACGTGGGCGATCAGCTCTACACGCTGCTCAGCATCGTGAAGCTCGAGAAGCTGCTGTCGGTCTGCACCAGCGAACGCGACCTCAAGCGGGCACTGCGCTGATCACTCCACCGCCCGGGCGGCGAGTCGAATCCGGTCCCAGGCGGTCCGGACGTGCTCCATCGTGGTCCTCCACTGACCGATGCAGCAGCGGATCACGAACCGTCCGTCGAGTTCGCAGTGGGTGAGGCTCATGTCACCCGAATCGTTCAGAGCGTGGAGCATCGCCCGCGTCGCATCGTCGCCCGCGACGTGCCGGAAGCACACCATGTTCAGGGAACGGGGCGCGGCGGACTCCAGTCGGGGTTCCGCATCCAGCCAGGCCTCCAGTTCCGTGGCCAGACGCACGTGTTCACGCACCATGGTGCGGAGACCGGCCAGTCCGATTCCCCGGTAGAGGAACCAGAGCTTCAGGGCCCGGAAGCGGCGTCCCAGCGGAATCTGCCAGTCGCGGTAGTCGATCACCCGTCCGCTGTCCGTCGCCCGGTTGCGGAGATATTCCGGCATGATGCTCATGGCGGAGACCAGCGACTCCGTCTCGCGCAGCCAGAGGCAGCTGCAGTCGAACGCGGCTCCCATCCACTTGTGCGGGTTGAAGTTCCAGCTGTCGGCATGCTCGATGCCGGCGTGCATGCCGCGGAACTCCTCGCACAGCGCCGCGGTTCCCATCATCGCCGCGTCGACGTGGACCCAGAGTCCGTGCTCGCGGGCGAGCCGACCGATCTCGGGCAGGGGATCGAATCCGCCGGATGCCGTGGTCCCGAGCGTCACGTTCACGAAGAACGGTTTCGCCCCCGCGTCCAGATCGGCGTGCAGTCGCGCCGCGAAGGCGTCGGGACGCATTGCGAACGCCTCGTCGACCTCGATCAACCGGAGATGGTCGGTGCCGATGCCGCACAGTCGCGCCGCCTTCTCGAGACTCGAGTGCGACTGGCTGGAGGTGTAGGCGACCAGCGGTGCGGTCGACTGGTCCAGTCCGTGCGTACCGCTTCGTCCTCCGGTCGCACGGTCGCGGGCGGCGATCATGCAGGCCAGGACGGCGCTGCTGGCGGTGTCCTGCAGCACCCCGCCGCCGGGACCGTCGACGTCGAACCGGAACGCATCGGGCAGCCCGAGGGCACGTGCGGTCCAGTCGAGCATGCGCATCTCGACCTCGGTGCAGGCCGGACTCGTCGACCAGAGCATTCCCTGCACCCCCAGTCCCGTGGACAGCATGTCCCCCAGGAGCGAGGCTTCGGCCGCGTTGGCGGGAAAGTAGGCGAACCAGTTGGGAGACTGCCAGTGCGAGAGTCCGGGCACCACGATCGAATCGACGTCGGCCAGGATGGCGTCGATCGTCTCCGGATCCTCGGGGGCCTCGGAGGGAAGGGCGTCGAAGACGGACCCCGGTTCCACCCGGGCCATGACCGGATGTTCACCGGCTCCACCCCGGTACTCCGCAATCCAGTCGACCATCCGGTGGCCGGCCCGACGGTAGTCGTCGAGATCCATCCTGTCGTGGGGCAGTCGGGCCATCAGGCGGGCAGGGTGGCCAGTTCGCCCTGGACCTCGTCCATGAGCCGCTTCATGGTGCCGGGGCCGAAGTCGAAGGTGAGCTCGGCGGCCTCGAAGAGTTCGGGCAGCGGACGGGATCCGCCCAGCGTCATGGCCCGACGGTAGTTCTCGATCGCCTGACCACGGTCCTGGCGGTACTGCATCCAGAGCTGCAGGGCGCCCAGTTGGGCGATGCCGTACTCGATGTAGTAGAAGGGGACGTTGAAGAGGTGCAGCTGGCGATGCCACGCCTTGGCCCGCTGGGCCTCGAAGCCTTCCCACGACACGTCAGCGCCGTAGAGCGCGTCCAGCTCGAGCCAGTAGATGTCGCGCTGCTCGGAGGTGTGCTCCGGGTGGGTGTAGATCCAGTGCTGGAACGCATCGATCTGCGCGATCCAGGAGAGCGTGCGGACGAGGTCCTCCAGGTGCGCACGCCGCGCACGGTTGGCGGCCTCCTCATCGTAGAACTCCTCGAGGAACGGATGCGCCAGCAGTTCCATGCTCATCGAGGCGACTTCCGCGAACTCGATGGGTGCATGGCGGTAGGCCACCAGCGGTTCGTCCCGGCTGAGGATGGAATGGAAGGCGTGTCCGGCCTCGTGCACCATGGTGACGAGATCCCGCTGCAGTCCGGCGGCGTTCATGAAGATGAACGGGACGCGCCGACGATCCCGGTTGTACTGGTAGCCGCCGGGCGCCTTGCCCTTGCGGGATTCCAGATCGAGGGAATCGCCGCCCCGCATGGTGTCGAACATCTCGCCCAAGGAGCCGTCCATCCGGTGGAAGAGTCGGGAGGTGCGATCGACGAGCTCGTCGGCACCATCGAAGGGACGCAGCGGTGCGCGACCGTGGACGTCCACCTCGAGGTCCCAGGGACGCAGGACGTCCACCTCGAGCAGGCGGGCACGTTCGCGGTTGAGCTCATGGTGGATCGGAACGCAGATCTCGCGGGCGGCCCGATGGAACTCCTGGCAGTCCGCCGGGGTGTAGTCGAAGCGGTGCATCGCCGCGAAGGCGTATTCCATGTAGTTCTCGTGGTCGGCGTTGCGGGCGACCTGGTCGCGGATCGAGACCATCCGGTCGAAGAAGCCGTCGATCGGTTCGTGGTCCCGGTAGCGGCGCTCCATGATGGAGCTCCACGCCCGCTCCCGGACCGAACGGTCGTTCTCCTGCACGAACCGACCCATCTGCGGCATGGTGTATTCCTCGCCGTCGAACTCCACGGTCATCGCGCCGCAGACCTCGTCGTACTGCTGACCGAGCTTGGTGTCGTCGGTCTGCAGCGGAATGTTCTCCTCACGGAACAGCTTGACGTCCGCGTCGAGATTGCGGAGGTAGACCCCGTAGCGTTCCTGGTCAAGATCGTCGACGAAGGGGCACTGCACGATCCGGCGATCGAGTCGGAAGGAGACGTCCTTGAGCTTGGGCTCCACGTGCTCGACGAAGTGGAGAAATGCGTTCTTGGCATCCTCGTCGTCGGTATGACAGGTCATCCGGATGTAGACGTTGGCCTGCGCCTCGCTGGCGGCGGCGTCGAGTTCACTCCGGTCCAGCAGCAGCTGCTGAAGGCATCCGGCGCACCGGAGTTCACGCTCCACGAGCGCCGTGTAGAGCGGCTCGAGCTGATCCCAGTCGAGGGCGTCGAGGTCGGAGGGTACGAAGTCGTTGGGCAGGGGATAGTTCGTCATGGGATCTCTTCCAGAATGGATTCTTCGATTCCGCGGGCGGCCACGGGCACGGCGGCAAGTTCGGTTCGTTCCTGCACCGCGAGGGCCAGGTGGCCGGCGTGCAGCGCATCGGAACAGGGTACGAAGAGGGTCGACCCGCTGCCACTGACGTGGACGGGGCCCTCGGCGATGGCGGCCACCTGCTCGCGGTGACCCGCCAGATCGGGAGCGACCCGCACGGCGGGAGCGGCCAGATCGTTGAACAGGGCGTCGGGAGCGGGCACCCCGGCACCGCCCAGCGTCCGGACCTCGGATACGCGGCTGGACGCGGGAGGATCGTCGTCGAACGCCGTGTAGACCGCACCGGTCGGACACGGGTACCCCGGAAACACCAGCACGGCGTGGAACGAGGGAACGTCATCGTGCCGGAGCAGGGTCTCGCCCATCCCCTCGACGATGGCGCTGCCGCCGCGGACGAGGAAGGGCACGTCGCTCCCAAGGGTGGCGGCGATCGATTCCAGGGTCGCGTCGTCCAGTTCGAGGTCGTGGAGTTCGTTCACGGCACGCAGCATGGCCGCGGCGTTGGAGGATCCACCCCCGAGTCCGCCGCCCACCGGTATCCGCTTCTCCAGTTTCATCTGCACGGGCAGGGACCGCCCCACGTGCGCTTCCAGCGCGAGGTGGGCGCGAACCGCGAGATCGGAGGTGATCGGCCAGTCGATGTCCGAGCGGCTTCGCGCATCGTCGTGCCACAGGATGGCGTAGCGGGAGAACCGGTCCGGCTCGAGCCGCACCACCTCGAGGTCGTCGACCAGATCGAGGGTCACCATCCAGGTTGCGATCGGATGCATCCCGTCCTCGCGCGGCGGATCCACGGCCAGCAGGAGATTGAGCTTGGCGGGACAGACGGTGGTGATGACGCGTCGCGAGGTCATGGAGCGCTCCGGATCCGAATGGTACCGTAGCGCTCAACCGGAAGGGATTCACCCGACGAACCAAAAGAGGAGCATTCGCATGTCCATGCCGATCTCGACGACCTTCGACATCGAGGGCCACCACATCGTGGAATACAAGGGTGTCGTACGCGGCATCGTGGTTCGATCACCGACCATCTCCCAGGGCATCATGGGCGGGCTCAAGTCCGTGATCGGCGGCAAGATCGGCGCCTACACCCAGATGTGCGAACAGGCCCGGCAGGATGCCCTGAACCATCTGCTCGAGCACGCCGAGACGATGGGCGCCAATGCGGTGGTCGGATTCCGCTACGACTCGGCGGAGATCGGGGAGAGCGCCACGGAAGTGCTCTGCTACGGCACCGCCGTGGTCATCGAACCCGCCCCATAGGAGTCAGGCGTCCGTCCAGGGCGTACGGTCGCGGGTCGAAACCGTGAACTCACAATCCGGCATCGCCGCGGACAACCGGTCACGTAGATGCGGAAGGTACCCGCGCTCGGTGTTCGTGTGACCCGCGAGAACCACCGTGATGCCGCGATCGACCGCCGACAGCACGTCGTGATGCCGCATCTCGCCGGTGACGAACAGCGTGCAGCCCCGTGCCGCCGCTTCATCCAGCAGCGAACCGCCGGCGCCGGGACACAGGCCGACATGCTCGTGCCGTTCGGGACCACCACGACCCTCGGCAACGCGCAGCGTCGAAACGCCGAGATGCGACTTGAGCGAAGAGACGGCATCTCCGGTCGATTTCGGTTCGGCCAGGTGCAGGATCCGTCCCACGCCCGTGTCGGCCATCGGTCGTTCCACCAGCGGGATCACGTGCATCGGCGGTTCCTCGTAGGGATGCGCCGCCCGCAGCGCCGCCAGGACCGCGGGCAGACCCCGGTTGGAACTCACCATCATCAGGCGACGCTCGTTGATCCGCTCCAACTGTCCGGCCGAGCCGACCGCCGGATCGCTGCCGGTTCCACCGATGAACGTGCCTTCGTTCTCGATGCTGGTCGAGCAGTGGGTGTAGTCGCCGATGGTGCCCGCGCCGGCATCACCCATCGCGCTGCGCACCGCATCCACCGCATCATGGGGCACGTACGTCACCACCTTGCATCGTTCGTGCGAACCCAGTTCGGTCGCGTGCTCGATCGGTGAGACAGTTCCACTGCCCACGCCCTCGGCCAACCAGTCGGTCATGCCGCCGGGCGCCGCGTCCAGCGCGGTGTGCGGGCTGTACAGAGCGATGCGCGAGGCCGCGGCACGCAGCACGACCGCCGAGACGGGGTCGTCGGCCACCAGTCGCTTGAGTCCGGAGAAGATGGGGGGATGGTAGGCGATGACCGCATCGGCCCCCGCCTCCTCGACCTCCTCCAGGACATCCATCGTCAGGTCGATGGTCAGCACCGCGGTATCGAGCGACCACTCGGAATCGCCCACGAGCAGCCCCGTATTGTCCCACTCGGCGGCGTGGGCCGTGGGAGCGATTGATTCCATCGTCTGGACCAGTTGGTGGATCGTGCCGGGCACCGGAACCTCCTGAAAGCCTGTTTGTACCACAGGGAACGATCCGGAAGCGAGCCGTCTATAATCGACATTCCCATCAACCACCCCGGAGAGGATCCATGCGACGATTCAGCCTGACCGAATCCACCAATCCCGCCCTGCGCCAGAGCGAGGTCTTCGGCACCGTGACCGGCACCGAGACCGCCAGCGTCCAGGGAGTGGTGAACAAGACCGCCATGCTCACCGTCATCGCCGTCATCGGCGGGGCCATCGGGGTCTCCATCGCCCCGTCGCTGGGACAGGGCGCCATGCTGGGCGTGGTGCTGGTCACCGCCCTGGTCACCCTCGGACTGTACTTCGCCGCGATCGCCAAGCCGATGGCCTCGGTCGTGCTGGCCCCGGTCTATGCCATCATCGAAGGCTGCTTCCTCGGAATCTTCACCAGCATGGTCGACGGCTGGCTCGCCGCCAACGACGTGGCGGTCTCCGGGGGTGTCGCGCTGCAGGCCTTCGTCATCACCATCGCAATCCTCGCATCCATGCTGATCCTCTACACGACGCGGATCATCCAGCCGACCCGGAAGTTCCAGGCCGTCGTCGGCACCTGCATGCTGGGAATCGTCCTCGTCTATCTCATCTCGCTGCCGCTGTACCTCTTCGGAATTCAGGTTCCGTTCATCTCCGCGTTCACGACCCCCACCAGTGGTGGAGGATGGTGGATCGGCATGGGCATCAACCTGTTCATCCTGATCATCGCGTCGCTGATGCTCATCATCGACTTCGGGATCATCGAGCAGAAGATCAAGTCCGGCGCACCCAAGCGCATGGAGTGGTTCTGCGGCTTCATCCTGCTGGTCTCGCTCGCCTGGATCTACATCCAGTGCGTCGAACTGGTCGCCAGGTTGGCCCAGCGCGACTGATCATGACCATCGCCGCCCACCCGAACGAGACCCGCACCATGTCCCTGGCACCGATCGAAGACATTCTCGAGGACCTTCGCAACGGTCGGATGATCGTGCTGGTCGACGACGAGGATCGGGAGAACGAAGGCGACTTCGTGTGCGCGGCCGAACACGTCGACGTGGACATGATCAACTTCATGACCCGCATCGGCGGCGGATACCTCTGCGTCGCCCTCACGGGCGAAGCCTGCGACCGCCTCGACCTCGCGCCGCAGTCGGCGGTCAACACCTCGCTGCGCACCACCCCGTTCACCGTGAGCGTCGACGGACATCCCCGGCACGGAGTGGGCACCGGCATCTCCGCCGGGGATCGCGTCACCTCCATCCGCCTGCTGGCCGACGAGACCTCCCGTCCGGACGACTTCGTCCGGCCCGGACACATCAATCCGTTGCGGGCCCGCGAAGGAGGCTCGCTGGTCCGGACGGGACAGACGGAGGGCAGCGTCGACCTGATGAAGCTGGCCGGACTGAAGCCGGCCGCCTGCATCATCGAAGTGGTGCGCGAGGACGGCGAAATGGCCCGCATGCCGGACCTGGAGAAGATCTGCGTCGAACACGACCTGAAGATGTGCAGCGTCGAGCAGGTGATCGAACACCGACTGGCCCGCGAGGCACTGGTGCAGCGGATGGAACCGCACACCGGAACACCCATCGAGACGCCCTACGGTCCGTTCACCCTGTACACCTTCCACAGCGCCATCGACGCCCAGCCGCACATCGCCCTGGTCGCCGGCGAACTGCCGGGACCCGACGTGCCGACCCTCGTCCGGGTCCAGCGCCGGGATCTGCTGGGCGACATCTTCGACGTATCCGATCGTCCCACCGGACGACAACTGCGTTCGTGCCTCCGCCAGCTGCAGGACGCGGACTGCGGCGTTCTGGTCTACCTGCGACCGGAACACATGGGGGACGGGCTGCTCGATCGTCTGCAGAGCATCCAGCGCCCCGACCGCGACGACCCGGATCGACCCGATCTCACGCGCACCGACGGCATCGGTTCCTCACGCCCGATCGAGGAACGGGAACTCGGAACCGGCAGCCAGATCCTGCGCGATCTCGGACTCGGAAAACTTCGCGTGCTCGCCAACAGCGAGCGGCCCTATCCCGGACTGCACGCGTACGGACTCGAGGTCGTCGAGCACGTACCAATCATCGAAGACGATCGTCGCGGCTGATCAGCGGTTCGTGCCGTTGATCCGGATCTGGAGATGCAGGGTCTCCATCGCCTTCTCGCGATCGCCGAGCTGGTAGAACGCCTCCCGTACCACCATGGCGGCCGCGTTGCGGACCGAGAGATCGATGTTCTCATCGCCCATGATCGATCCCAGTACGTTCAGTCGTTCCTCGGGCTGGAGGTGCTGACGAGCCTCCCACACACCGAAGATCGCAACGTCGACCGGATCGGACAGGGTCCGTCTGATCTCATGGGACAGTTCCATCTTCGCCACGAACTCGCCACCCTGACGGAAGAAGGGATCCTCGTCGTGGTGTCCATTCTCGTGTCCCCCGTGGATCTCCTCCATCAGTTCGATCAGCGGGGCGGGATCGATGCCCTCCTCGCCCAGTCGTTCGATGAGCATGTGGACGGCCTCGATGGGATGCATGCCGTGCTCCTCGACGGCCATGTGGGCCTCCTCGAGAAGTTCCATGGGCATCCCGTGCTCCTCCATGATCGCGATGACATGCCTGTGGAGCGATTCGAGCATCTCCTGCTCGTGCATCATCTCCTCGTCGCGGAGCATCTCCCCACCTTCGAACCCCTCCATCTGGCTCATGATGAGTTCCGGAAGGAAACCGGGCATCGAATCCATGGATCCGTCGATCTCGATGTGGACCGCCCCCTGGACATCACCGCCGGTGAGTTCGCGAAGATCGAAGTGCATGACACGATGCTCACGATGTTCATGGTGACCGTGTTCACCGTGGTGCTCGCCGTGCTCGTGCATCCGACGCTCGTGCTCCCGACGCTCATGTTCCCGGCGTTCACGCTCCTGCTGCTCAGCCATGTTCCGATCGCGACGCCGGTCCTCGCTGCGGATGCCGGACTCCGCCCGGAGCTGGGCCCGCAATGCAGCCAGTTCGGCCTCGAGGGCCTTGATGCGGGCTTGGTCGGAATCGTGCGTGGACTCCTGATCCGACGCGGCGTGGATGGGGACAGCCAGCGTGAACGTGGCCAGGAGGATTGCGCACAGGATGGTGTGATTCTTCATGATGATCTCCGGGTTTGAACCGGAATCATCTTATCGCACGGACGAAGGAACGACGGATCAGTCGTTTTCGACGGGGCGGGCGACGATTGCGATCCGTTCGACCTGGGTGGGCGTCGTCGCAATGGCGGTGAAGCGATGACCGTTCTCATCGTGACCCTCGCCCGTTTCCGGGACGTGACCGATGCAGGCCATCAGCCATCCTCCGACGGTGTCGTACTCCTCGTCCTCGGGCAGACCGAGTTCGAGCGCCTCGTTGAGGTCGTCGATGTGGAAGTTGCCGTCGACCTCGAAACTGCCGTCCGGCAGCGGTCGCAGTCCCGGCTGCTCCTCGTCGTCGGGCTCGTGCTCGTCGACGATCTCGCCCACGATCTCCTCGAGGACGTCCTCGATGGTGACGAGACCGGCCGTGCCGCCGTACTCGTCGACCACCATCGCCATGTGCACCTCGGAACGCTGGAAGTCCGCCAGCAGATCGGCGACTTGCTTGGTTTCGGGAACCACGATTGGACGACGAAGCAGCGGCCGCAGGGTGAAGGAGGGATCCTTCTCGCCCAGCCATCGAACCAGATCCTTCGCGTACAGGATCCCCACGATGTGGTCGAGGTCCTCCTCGTACACCGGTATGCGGGAATGGCCGATCTCGCCGATGAAGCCCCTGATCTCGGAGAGATCATCCGTGTACTCCAGGCCGTCGATGTCCGTGCGCGGGGTCATGACCTCGCCGACGTCGGTGCTGGTGAATTCGACGACGTTCTCGAGCAGGGCCACGGCCCCCTCGTCGAGGCCGCCCTCGCGATGACTCTGTTCGATACTGCGCAGAAGTTCGGCCTCGACCTCCGCCTGCTCGCCCGCGGATTCGAGATTTGCTCCGCTCAGCCGCTTGATCACCTCGTCGGTGAACGACGAGACTCCGGAGACCACGAACCGCATCGCACAGAAGAAGCGGATGAGCGGAAAGCACGCCGACACCGTGGCGGGTCCGGCGTGACGGGCGATCGCAGTTGCCACCGGGTCGAACGCAAGCCAGGAGATGAGGGTTCCCGCGACCAGTCCGAAGAAGAAACCGGAGGTCGAGAAGTCGGATCCCGGAAGCCCGCTGAAATCGATCGTCCAGACGACGAGCCAGATCACCGCGATGAACCACGCCTCCAGGGCGAACACGTGGGCGGTCTGGTGCCGGTGCGCGTCCATATCGCGCCAGGCCTGGTCGCGTCCCCGTTCGGACAACCGCCGCTCGATTGCGCTGCGACCACCGTTTCGAAGGATCATCGAGATCGACATGCAGATCGTCCCGTAGGCGCCGCCCAGAACGATGATCGACCACCAGACGATGTTCCAGACGATCATGCCTCACCTCCGTAGACCGGTCCCACACCGATGGCCGTGAGGATCCGATCCTCCTCGGCGTGCATCCGGGCGTGGGCTTCGTCCTCGTGATCATCGTGACCGCAGCAGTGCAGCAGACCGTGGACGATGTACAGCAGCAGCTCACGATCGACGTCATGCCCGCGTTCGGACGCGTTGCGTCGTGCCTCGTCCAGGCACACGGCGATGTCCACCTCGATCGGCCCTTCCGCGGCCCCGGCGTCGAACGTGAGCACGTCGGTGGTCGTCGGATCGTCGTGGAACCGTCGATGCAGGTCGGTCATCTCCGCGTCGCCGACGATGCGGACCGCGAGTCGTCCGACGTCCCGCGGAAGATGTGGACAGGCCGCCTCGACCTGCCGGCACAACCATCCCTCGTCGCAGTCATCGGACTCGACGTCGCAGGTCAGGCTCAGCTTCGGTTCCGGAGGAAGCTCCGACTCGTTCGACGAGCCGGATTCCTCGCGATCTGAGATCGCATGGTCGGTTGCGTTCATTGTCGCAGGACGATCCTTCATGCTCCCTTCCCGGAGCGGGGTGCGGCGTTTCACCGCGATCGGTACACCATACGGCGCCGATGGCGGTCGATCCAATTCAAAACGAACGGTCCGCCCCCGGATGGGGCGGACGGGGTCATTATCGGCGGCGGCGGACCGGCGCGTCAGGTCGCGCCGACGGTCACGGTCTGGAGAGCACGCTTCATCGAGTTGTCGATCGGCTGCAGCGACGGTTTGACCCGCGCCTCGAACTCGTCGCGGAACTTGTTGACGATCGTCTTCACCGCCCAGTTGTTGCCGTCGGCCAGTCCGCAAATCGTCGTGCCGGGAATGATGCCCATCGATCCGGCGATCTCGAGCACCATGTCCAGGTCGTTGGTGTAGCCGTCCCCCCGCTCGATCCGGCAGAGGAGCTTGTACAGCCACTCCGAACCCTCCCGGCACGGTGTGCACTGCCCGCAGGATTCGTTGCGGAAGAACCGCGAGATGTTGCGGGCGACGGCCACCATGTCGGTGTCCTGGTCGCAGATGATCGGGCAGGCGGTGCCCAGACCCATCAGGTCGTACTTGCGGCCGATGTCGAAGTCGAGTTCGGCATCGAACTGGTCGCGACCCAGGACGCCCATGCTCACACCGCCGGGGATGCACGCCTTGTACGACTTGCCTCCCCGCATGCCGCCGCAGTACTGCTCGACGATCTGGCGGACCGAGATGCCCAGGTCGCACTCGTAGACGCCCGGACGGACCACGTGGCCGGAGACACCCATCAGCTTGGAACCGTACGAAGCAGCCGCTCCGATCGTCGATTCGCTGCCCATCGACTTGAACCAGTCGGCCCCCTTGACGAGGATCCCCGGCACGGCCGAGAGCGTCTCGACGTTGTTGACGATGGTCGGTCGACGGAAGATGCCCTCGACGGCGGGGAAGGGCGGCTTGACCCGCGGCCAGGCCCGCTTGCCCTCGATGGCTTCGATCAGCCCCGTCTCCTCACCGCAGATGTAGGCTCCGGCGCTCTTGTGCAGGTAGCAGTCCACGGAGAACGGCACGGCGCCCTTGAAGAGCCCCTGCTTGCCGAAGATTCCGTAGTCGTAGGCTTCCCGGATGGCCTGCTCCACCACCGGAATCTGCTCACGGTATTCGCCCCGGATGAAGAAGTACGCCGTGTCGAGCTGGCACGCCCAGCAGGCGATCGCGATCCCCTCGAGCACGAGGTGTGGATCGAAGTCGATCAGGAGCCGGTCCTTGAAGGTGCCGGGCTCGGCCTCATCGCAGTTCAGGGCCAGGTACCGGCGACCGCCGTCGGGTTCGGGAAGGAATCCCCACTTCAGTCCGCAGGGGAATCCCGCGCCACCACGACCGCGCAGCTCGGCACCCTTCACCGTCTCGATGACATCCTTGGGATCCATCGACAGGGCCTGCTGCAGCGCCTTGTAGCCGCCGGTCTTGACGTACTCGTCGATGTGCACGAGATGCCGATCCGCGAACTCGCCCCACGGGGGCGTCGGGATGCGGGTGGTCAGGGCTGGTCCGTCCATGGGCATGTCAGGATTGCTCCTCGGAACCGGGATGGATCTCGATCTCGTCGATAGTCGTGCGCCGGAGCGTCACGTCTCCTTCGACCCGCTCCTCGACCGTGCGCGACACCTCCTGCCGGGAGCCTTCCTCGGGGTTGGCGCGAATGCCTTCCGCGATGTTCCCGAAGAACTCGCCGAGGCAGCGCATGAGGGGCTTGCGGGGTTCGGTGGTCATTCGTCGGGCCCCTCTTCGATCAGACGATCGATCTGCTCGAGCGTCAGGTTGTCGTATCGGGTGTCGTTGACCAGGGCACACGGGGCGGTGTCGCAGGAACCGAGGCACTCGAGCGTCAACAGGGTGAACCGACCGTCCTCGGTCGTCTCGTGGGGCTCGATATCGAGCCGGTTGCGGACATGGTCGACCAGCGCCTGATGGCCGCACATCTCGCAGGCCACGGACTGGCAGATTCCGATGACGCACGCACCGACCGGATGCAGGTGGTATTCCTCGTAGAAGGATGCGGTGTCGAGCACGTCGGCCGCATTGATGCCCAGCACGTCGGCCAGTTCCTCCATCGCCTGATGCGAAATCCAGCCCCACTGCTCCTGCACGGCGTGCAGCGAAGGCATCAGTGCCCCCATCGGCTCGGCGTAGCGGGGCATGAGCTCGTTGCGGATGTGCGCAGCCATCTCCTCGGTCACCCAGGGCTCGTCACGCCGGGGGATGCTCATGCTGCCGGATGGTTTGACCTTCCAGGCCATGGTGTCTCCTAGCGGTCGAGTTCCGCGGCGATGACGTTGATCGATCCCATCACGGCCACGATGTCCGCGAGCTGATGGCCTTCGAGCATCTTGGAGAAGGCCGCGAAGTTGATGAACGACGGCGGCCGGACCGCGACCCGCCAGGGGCAGCGACCTCCGTCCGCGACGATGTAGTAGCCGAGTTCGCCGTTGGGCGATTCGATGGCGGAGTAGAACTCCCCGACCGGAGCGGCCCAACCACGGTTGGTCATGATGATCTCGAAATGCTGGATCGTCGCTTCGATGGATCCATAGACGTCGCCCTTGGCGGGGATGTGCATCTTGCCGTCGGGATCGGAGTTGATGGGTCCGGACGGAATGTTGTCGATCAGCTGATCGATGATGCGACGGCTCTGACGCATCTCCTCGAGACGGACCAGATAGCGGCTGAAGCAGTCGCCGTCGCTGGCGATCGGTACCGAGAAGTCGACCGCTTCGGCGCCCTGGCCGTCCCAGTTGTCCTCGAAGCAGAGATAGGGATCGTCCTTGCGGAGATCACGGCGGACGCCCGATGCCCGGGCAAGCGGCCCGGTCAGCGACCAGGCGGTGGCCTCCTCCTCGGTGACCACACCGATGCCCTGGACCCGATCGATGAAGATTCGATTGCGGTTGAGCAGGGTCTCCACATCCTTCATGGCCGACGGCAGCCGCTCGTCGATGAACGCACGGACCATGCGCTTGAAGACCTCCTCGTCGGGCAGGTCGCGCATGACGCCGCCGACTCGGGTGTAGTCGGGATGGAAGCGTTGGCCGGAGACGTAGTCGATGATGTCGTAGATGTGCTCGCGTTCGTTGAACCCGTAGAGGAATCCGGTGAACGCCCCGAGATCCAGGGCCGCCGCGCCGACGCACAGCAGGTGGTTCTGGATGCGGCCCAACTCCGACAGGATCGTCCGGATCACCTTGCAGCGGGGCGTGAGATCCACGTCGAAGAGCTTCTCGACGGAATGGTGCCAGGCGATGTCGTTGACGATCGGACTGATGTAGTCCATCCGGCTGATGGTGCAGACGTACTGGTTGTAGTCGTGGTGCTCGCCCAGCTTCTCGAACCCGCTGTGCAGGTAGCCGATGTGGGGCGTGGCCCGGACCACCCGCTCACCATCGAGCTCCAGCACCAGGCGGATCGTGGTGTGCGTGGCCGGGTGCTGGGGGCCGAAGTTCAGGACCCATCGATCTCCGGCCGTGGGGCGGTCCTTGAGATAGTCGAGTCGATCGACGTCGATATCCCAGGCTTCGGCGGGTTGGAGTTGAAAGGGCATAGGACGTTCTCGGGCCGGTTCGTGAAGCATTTCACGAACTGATGCTCCAGTATAGCCAGCAAGAGCTTGAAATCACGATGCGAATCGGTCTCAACGACCCAATCAGACCCTGAAGATCGCCCCCATCTTCTTGCCCATGAGGATCGATGCCCCGACCAGCGTCACGGCCAGTAGAACCATCGCCCAGACCCCCATGGCACTGGCGATGTACTGGCCGTCGCCCAGGCGTTCGAAGAGCGTGTAGATCGCCTTGGTTATCGGATAGTCGGATTCACGCTGAGCCAGAATCAGCGAATCGGACACTTCCAGCATGGCGAAGGAGAACGCCAGAAGTCCACCCGCGATGAGATTGGCCATGATCAACGGAACGATGATCGTGCGCACGGCCCGGACACGGCTCGCCCCAAGATTCAGGGCCGCTTCCTCGAGTTCACCGGATGTCTGCTCCAGTCCGGCCACGGCCGCCCGCACCACGTAGGGAAGTCGGCGAACACCGTAGGCGATCACGAGCAGCAGGGCGGGATTCGGATCCGCGCCGATCACGCTGATGACGCCCTCGAGCGGATCACCCTTGGCGAACGGCCAGCGAAGCGTCATGGCCACGTAGCCGAACGCCATGACGAGACCGGGCACGGCCAGCGGCAGCATGGAAAGGGAGTCCAGCAGGCCTCGTCCCTTGATCTTGGTTCGGACCACGATGTAGGCGATGAGCAGTCCGATCACGATGTCGATCATCACCGCGAAGAAGGAATACAGAAGACTGTTCTGGATGGAACCGACCGAGAGCGGATGGGACAGCGCCTGGCCGAAGTGTCGCAGGGTCCATTCCTCAGGCAGGACGGACTCGTACCACGATCCCTCCACCGCAAGACTGGTGAAGACCACGCTGATGTGCGGAAGCACCGCCATGCCGATCACGAAGAGGAAGGCAGCCAGAGCACCCAGACCGGCGAATCCGGTGAGGCGGTTCGGCTTGGCCTGGATCGATGCCTTGGAATACATCACGTACGCCCGGCCGCCGAAGACCAGCTTTCCGAGCACGTAGAACAGGACGGCGCTGGCGAGGAGGACGGCGGTGAGGGCGTAGGGCTGGCGGGACGCCGCCATCTCCTTGATCCCGTTGAAGATCTGGACCGGAGTGACGTCCTGGTAGTTGAACATCAGCGGGGTGCCGAGTTCCGTGAAGGACCAGATGAACACGATCGTCGCACCGGCGAACAGTCCCGGACGAATGAGGGGCAGCACCACGTCCTTGAACCGTCGCCAGGGGGATGCACCCAGATTCTCCGCCGCCTCCTCGAGGGCCGGATCCAGATTCGCCAGCGCCGCGGTCGCATTGAGGTAGAGGATGGGATACAGGTGCAGCGCCTCCACGAAGACGATGGCGAAGAAGCCGCCGCGCCCGATGAAGTCGACTCCGTGTTCGATGAAGCCCATGTCGATGAGCAGGGTGTTGAGTGCGCCGCTGCGACCGAGCAGGTGGTGCAGACCGATGGCGCCGACGAACGGCGGAAGGATCAGGGGAACGAGGATCAGGGCACTCATCGCACCCTTGCCGGGAAAGTCGAACCGGGCCGCGAGCACCGCCAGCGGCAGTGCGATGACGAAGCTGAGTGCGGTGGTGGCCACGGCGATCCCGAGGGCGTTGAAGAGACCGCGACGGGTCGAGTCGTCCTTGAAGACATCGAGAATGTGGTACAGCGTGAATCCGCCGCCTTCGGACTGGAATCCCGAGGCGATCGTCAGCCAGATCGGATACAGCAGGAAGGCCGCGAAGATCGCGAACAGACCAGCGGTGATGAGATAGGGGGCCAGGGTACGACGGCGCATGCCCCGGAGTATAGATCAGTCCCAATAGGCGATCACGGTGAGCAGGTCGGAGACGTCCACGACGCCGTCCTCGGTCAGATCGGCCGTGCAGCCGCTCTGGCAGTTCCATTCCGCGATCACGAGCAGGAGATCCTCGACCCCCACGGTGCCGTCGCCGTTGGCATCGCCGTCGACATCGACCGGTTCGGGGTCGCTCAGGTACCAGGCGACCCCGGCCGTGATGGAGGGCACCCCGGAACTCAGATGCCGCAGTTCCAGGACATAGTTGCCGGGAGCCAGACCGTCGACCGAGAGCAGTTCGACGTTGTCGACGTCGCTTTCCGAGGTCACGTTGCCGGCCTCGAAGACTCCCAGCCCTCCGTCGCCCACCAGCGTCCGGTAGTCGCCGGAATCGTCCAGCCGCCACAGGAAGAGATCCACGTTGCCGAAACCGTAGCCAGAGAAGTCGTCGTTCACGATGCGATTCCAGGTGGCCACGATGGTGGCGTTGTCCACGCGACCGTCGAGGCTGAAGGACCACCATCGGCTGTTGCCGCTGAGGCAGAACGCCTGATCCCACCCGTGCAGCCCCGCGGCGGCGGGCGAACCGGCGTAGATGCCCCCCCAGGTGCGGCCGGCGGTGAGCATGCGATGACTCCGATCCACATTGAGCATTCCCGCTCCCACGGTGTCGTCCAGCGGACGAACCGACGTGCCGCGCTGCGCGCCCGAGACCACGGCTCCGTTGGACCATGGTTCCTGGTGCGCGATGTGCGTCGCCCCGGCCAGGAGCAGTGCCTTGATCACCTCGGTGTCCTCGGCCTGCGAGTCGAGGGTGTCGTCGTCACGGACCGTTTCGGTCAGGAGTGCGACCGCACCCGACACCAGTCCGGTCGCCGCACTGGACGTGCCCAGCGGACCGACGATCTCCGGCCGCATCCGGCCGCCGCCCTCCAGGCCCGCCATGGTGTCGGCGGTGAGATGCTCGCCATTCCGCTTGCCGACGGAAAGACCGTTGAACATGCAGGTCATGAGCGGGATGTTGTCCTGCCCGGCGTTGGCCACACCGTGGCACATCATGACGTTGTCGCGCTGCACGACGAAGTCCGCGCGCCGGAGCACCTTCTGGTTGTTGTTCACGCTGCCGAAGGAACCGATCCAGCTGAGGTTGAAGTTCTTTATGAGACTCGGGGTTCCGGCCGGCGCGACGGTGTCGTTGTAGTTCGCCTTGAGAAACCCGTCGAGGCACCAGTCGCTCAGCGACCAGCAGTCGATGTCCGTGACGCCGGACGCCGGTCCCCACTGGGAACCGCACATCCACTGACAGACGTTGGTGGCGTGGCTGGAGGCGCCGGTCGCGCCGCTCCGGTAGTGGAACGTCTTGTCGGTGAACTGGCTGTTGGTTTCGTCGGGTGCGTAGTTGCCCGATTGATCGGCCTCCACCTGACCCAGGCGCACTCCCACGCCCGTCGGCATGGCATCCGGTCCCAGTCGTTCGAGCAGGGCATCAAGTCCGATGTCCTCCGATACGTCCGACAGGGCCGGACCGATCGTCAGCAGGACAGCAATCAGAGGGAATACGGTTCGATCGGCACGGATCATGAGCGCTCTCTACTCCAACACCACAGCCTACCACCGGTGCCCTCGGTGGCAATGTTGGAAGGCTAAAAACAGGTCTTTCAGACGTCACAACCCGTTCAGAGAGGACGTGATGTCCTCTACGGAGCGGCGGGAAGGCCGAGGTCCCGGGCGATTTCCGCGAGGAAACGTCGTTCCGCCGCCTCGTCCCTGGACACGGGTGTCCAGAATGAACCCGGCGTCTCCTCCCACGTGGGATCACCGGCGACGTGGTTTGCACGACTCTTCGCGGAACGGGTCCAGGTACTGCGACGCTGTCCGACGGTGTGCTTGCGCTCCCGATAGACCCAGACCCGAAGTTCCAGAGGCTCGCTGCCGTTGGCGAGATCCCGTAGAGGCATGGAGACCCCCAGCAGATCCGGCCCCGTTCCCACCCCGGTCCCGGATGATTCGAGGAAGCCACGGGGAAGAAACTCGAATCGCGCCTTCATGCGGTACTGCGACAGCGTGTTCTCGATGCCCTGGGACAGGTCGGCGGCGTTGCCGTACCACGGCTCGAGCACGGTGCCGGCGATGACGGAATCCGTCTCAATCACCCCTTCCCGACGATCCCGTACCACGGGCTGCATACCGTGCGATCGGACTACGGACACCGCCGTGTCAAACGCCTGTTCATATCGGTCCCCCGGGATATCGAGCACCTCAGGGCCTGAAGATCCCGCACAGCCCAAGAGGGTGGAAATCACGCAACCGAGGCTCAGGAGCACGCAAATTTGTCCGATCAACTTCTGCACAGAAGGAGTCTACCACCCCCGCTGAATGGGGCGTGAAGTCGGTTTTTCTCACAGTGGTCCCCCAACCGTCGTTTCTTGCGGATCCGAGCGGCATTCAAATGTTGACCAAGGCCGGTGCAGGGGTACATTGAAGGGCTGGAATCGGGTTTTTTATGCCCTACCAGTCCGGTTCTTTCGAGGTACACGGGGCGGATTCAATCCATATGCAGCAGGCGATGAGATTGGCTACCTGGGCCTTGCTACTGGTCCTGACGGCAGGTGTTCCTGCCGAGGGTCGTCCTGCGCCCGCATCCCTGACCCCGCACGGATCCCCGCGCGCCGGAGAGGCGTCCCTGCCGCTGCCGACCACGCTCGACGACTTCTTCCAGCCGGGGCAGCAGCCGCAGCCCAACACTCCGTCGGGCGCTCCCTATCAGCAGATGCTCTCGAGCATCTACAACTGCGCCAACTGCCACCAGGTGGATGACGATCAGAACGCCGACTTCGAAACGGGTCCCTTCAACACCTGGTCGACCAGCATGATGGCGCACTCGGCCCGCGACGTCATCTGGCAGGCCGCACTCGCGATCTCGAACACCGAAGCGTCCATGTCGGGCGAATACTGCATCCGTTGCCACGCACCCCAGAGCTGGGCGGCCGGGCTCTCCGCCAACGGCGACCTGAGTTCGTTCACCGATCCCGAGCACTTCGAAGGTGTGAGCTGCCACTTCTGTCACCGGACCGTTGATCCCGTCTACGAAACCGGGAATCCCACCCAGGACCAGGACATCCTGCAGGCTCTGGTCGACGCGGGAACCTACCCCGACGACCTCGGCAACGGGCGATTCATCTTCGATCCGACCGATACGCGTCGGGGCCCCGAGGAGGACTGGGGCGTGAACATGCACGGTGCGGACATCCTCGTCTCCCCGCACCACAACGAATCGTCCTTCTGCGCAAGCTGCCACGACCTCCGCAACCCCGTGTTCAGCAAGCAGACCGACGGCAGCTACGCCCCCAACGCCATGGGCAACGCCCACCCGACCCAGAATCCCCACGACATGATGCCGGAGCAGCTGACCTACAGCGAATGGCTCAACAGCAGCTTCGCCAACGGCGGCATCAACTTCTCCGACGGACGTTTCGGAGGAGACCATCCCACCGGAACCATGGAGTCCTGCCAGGACTGCCACATGCCCAAGCAGTTCGGTGCCTCGTGCGTCTTCTGGTACATCGACGACATCGGAACCAGCCCGGACGTCCCGGACCATGCCTTCGTGGGTGCGAACACCTGGGTGATCCGTTCGGTTCACGCCATGAACGATCCCAACCAGACCGGACTGAACGACGAGGCCGTCGATCGGGTCTCCGCCCAGACCGAGGCCTTCCTGCAGGCGGCGTCGGATCTCGATCTGGTCGAGATCGGAAACGAACTCAGCGTCACCGTCACCAACTGGTGCGGCCACAAGCTGCCCACCGGATTTCCCGAAGGCCGCCGCATCTGGATCAACGTGCGGTTCTTCGACGAGGCCGGCGGCATGATCCAGGAACACGGTTGGTACGACTACGAAACCGGCGACTCGATGCTCGACGACACCAAGGTCTACGAGATGAAGCTCGGTCTGGACGCCAGCATGGCTGCAACCACCGGCCTGCCAGAAGGCGAGACGATGAGCCTCGTGCTGGCCAACACGATCGAGAAGGACAACCGGATCCCGCCTCCGGGATTCACCAACGCGGCCTACGAATCGTTCGACGGCGCTCCCGTGGGCTACTCCTACGCCGACGACCAGCACTGGGACGAGACCCTCTACGACATCCCGACCGCGGCCGTCGCGGCGCACGTGACCGTCTACTACCAGACCACGTCCAAGGAATACATCGAGTACCTCCGCGACAACAGTCCCGAGAACGAGGAAGGCCCCTCGATCGGTCAGGTGGCCTACGACCAGTGGGTGATGCACGGACGAAGCGCACCGGTGGCCATGGACAGCCAGGTCATCTTCTTCGTCAAGCCCGAACCACCCACCGGTGACGCCAACGGCGACGGAACCGTCGGGGTCGACGACCTCCTGATCGTGATCCAGGACTGGGGCATCTGCGTGATCTGCGACGGGGATCTGAACGGTGACGGCTACGTCAACGTGAACGACCTGCTGCTTGTGCTGGCCAACTGGGGCGGCTGATCAGGCATCCCGTTCGAGCCACACCACGGCGCACCCCGCGGGAAGAGCCAGCAGGACCCCGTACAGCATCGAAAATGAGGCCAGAGCCAGACCGGTGGCCACCGTCGTCGACGTTCCGTCCCCGAACAGCATCACCAGAATGCCGATGACCACTGCAAGGGTGGCACCGGCCGCAGTACAGCGGGCCAGTTGCCAGAGCCGGGAGGCCGGTGCCTCGGGACGGTGCAGTAGCCGACTCGCACGCAGCAGTGCAATCGCCATGACCAGCACCAGCAGCAGGCTGCAGAACGCGATCAGCGAGCCGCCGACCAACCCGTCGATGATCGTGGCGGCGATCACCGCCACGTAGAAGGAGGGCAGTGCGACCAGCACCGGCCTCGTGCGATGCTGGGGCCCGTGGGCGGAATCCCGAATTGTGACCGTGGTTTCGTATCGCATGCGGATCGAGTTCTCGCCTCGTGCCATCCCTGCCACGCGCAAGCACTCTTCAGATACGCCGCCGGTGGACGTACAGATCCACGATTCGAACGTGAGAAGATGTTTTTGCTTCAAATGCGGCCGTACAACCGGCTCAGGCGGATCCGCCGAGGGCCTCGATCCGCTGCGCCGGCGCTTCGACATTCCGAATTCGGATGCCGAAGTTCTCTCCAACCTTCACGGCCTGACCGCTTCCGATCCGGGTGTTGTTCACCAGAATCGCCAGATCCTGACTGGCCTGCTTGGGAAACTCGATGATCACACCGGGCTGGAGGCTGGTGACTTCTCCGACCGTGGCGACCTTGTCGGCGATCTGGACGATCAGCGGGACTTCAAGACCGAGCAATGACTGGAGATGCTGTTCCACGGAAGTGATATCGGCCGCTTCAGCCGTCGGAGGCCAGCAATCCGGCGAGGACCGCCATGCGCACCGCCACGCCGTTGGTGACCTGCCGGAGAATCAGGCTCCGGGGACCGTCGGCCACTTCCGGGGCCAGTTCAAGCCCCCGGTTGATCGGTCCCGGATGCAGCACCGGGACGCCGTCGGCCATGCGGCCGGCACGTTCGACGTCCAGACCGAACCGCTCCCGGTAGTCGTCGGGAATGCCGTCGCCGTCGTGACGTTCAAACTGAATTCGGAGCATCATCACCGCATCGACGGATTCAAGAACGGCATCGAGATCATGGCTGATCGAGACGGCTCCGCGACCCGCCTCCTCCGGGACCACTGATGCGAACTCGGCGGGCACGAGGGTGGGGGGACCGACGAGCACCACATCGGCGCCCAGGGCGGTCAGGGACCAGAGGTTCGATCGTGCAACGCGGCTGCTGGCGATGTCTCCGACGATCGCGATCGATCGGCCGGCCAGTTCCCCGCCGAAATGCTGCAGCAGGGTCATCAGATCCAGCAGTCCCTGGGTGGGATGTTCATGTCGACCGTCGCCGGCGTTGATGACCGGCACGTTCACGTGCTGCGCCAGCAGTTCCGCGCCGCCGGATGCCGCGCACCGGATGACGATCCCGTCGACTCCCATGGCGGCGATGTTGGATGCCGTATCGACGAGGCTTTCCCCCTTCGACGTGCTGGCACTGGAACCGAGCAGATCGACGACCTCGGCGCCGAGGCGATGCGCGGCCACCGAGAAGCTCACCCTGGTTCGCGTGCTGTTCTCGAGAAACAGGTTCGCAACAACCCGGCCCTCGAGCAGCGATGCATCGGGCATGGTGCCATGGACGATCGGAAGAAATGCCTCGGCGTCACCCACGATCGACCGGAGCTGGGCGCTCGAAAGCGTCTCGAGCCCCAACAGGTGTCCCTGACTGGTCCATGTCGCGGTGGTCATGGATGCATTGTACCGGTGCCGGCGGAATCTAGAGATCGACGACCTGCATGTCGGATTCGGCACTCTGCTCGACCGATGGCTGCTGGACATCGGTCACGAAGGCCGACAGTCCCGCCTCGGATGCCAACTGTTGCCTCGCCAGGGCCGCATTGAACCAGGTGCTCGATTCACCGCGATGACGGGCCAGCAGATCGATGGCGATCTGTGCCTCGCTCTTGCAGTAGTCGACGGGTTCGATCGCACGCTCGAAGACCTGCAGGCGATCGTCGACGTTCTGGAAGGTGCCGCTCTTCTCCATCCACGTCGCGGAGGGCAGGAAGACGTCGGCCCGTTCGACCAGCCGGTTGGGCATGGTGTCCATCAGCACGACGAAGCGGTCACCGAGGGAATCGAGCAATGCATCGGTGACCCATGCGCTGGGATAGTTGCCGGTCACCAGCAGCCCGCCCGCACCGGCGCACGCCTCGCCCACGCGATCGAACTCCAGGACCTCGCCGCCCAGGGCGGCGAGCACGCGGCGAACACCGCGGGCATTGGGCGCCTTCTCGGCCCGGACGGTGTACCCGCCGGGGAACGACTTGTCCTCACCCTGCACCGGGACAGGACCAACCACGAGGGTGGCCTCGGGATCGAGTTCACGCACGAGGCGACCGAGGTGCCAGGCATCCTCGCAGGACAGCATCGGGCTGATGATCGCCGCGAGGCGACCAGCCGTCCGCAGTCCCTCGACGGCGCGGTCCAGAGATTCCCCCCATGCGGTCGAGGCCTCCTCCGGCTCCCACGGCAGGTGATCGCGGAGCATTGGAAGACGGTGGCGGGATTCGTCGTGGACGAATTCCCATCCGTACCGGATCTCGTCGGAGATCCACCATCCGTTCACCTCGGGATTCGTCCGCGGCTTGATCCGGTAGACGACCCCGTTGTTGTGCTCAACACTGATGTTGTCGCCGCCGCTGGTGATTCCGTCGATCGACGGGGTACTCGTGAGGTACCAGACCCGCTGCTGGAACAGGAAGTCCTTGTCGAGCAGCGCCCCGACGGGACAGAGGTCGATGACGTTGCCGCTGAGTTCGTTGTCCAGGGCCAGCCCGGGGAAGACGTCGATCTGCTCGAGTGCGCCACGGCCCTCGACGATCAGTTCCGAGGTGCCGGTGACCTCGCGGGTGAACCGTACGCACCGCGTGCACATGATGCAGCGATCGGAGTAGAGCAGCACATTGGGACCGAGGTCCTTCTTGGGCTGCTTCAGCTTCTCCTCCTGGAACCGGGACGCGGACCGTCCGTAGCGGTAGGAGTAGTCCTGGAGCGAGCACTCGCCGGCCTGGTCGCAGACCGGGCAGTCCACCGGATGGTTGATGAGGAGGTATTCCATCACCGCCCGCTGGTTGCCGACGGCCTTGGGGGAATCCGTGTAGACGACCTGCCCGTCCGATGCCGGCGTCTGACAGGCCGGCATCAGCTTCGGGATCTCTTCCAGCACGTTGTCGTTGCGGGGATTCGGAGCCCAGATCTCGACCAGACAGATCCGGCAGCTGGCGACCACGGACAGGCCGGGATGCCAGCAGTAGTGCGGAATCTCGTGCTCGTGCGCGAGGGCCACCTCGAGGATCGTCTGACCCTCGGTGAACTGGCATTCGTAGCCGTTGATGCTGATGCTGGGCATGGACCCCGGCTCCTCCGATGACCCTAAATGGTAGCAGGGGGCGGGCCGATCGCCAGCTTTCATCGACGAGGAAGCGTCCTCGCCTCGAGGACGAAGGCCCCCTCCTCGAGAATGACCGCATCCAACTGGACAAATCGGCCATCGACCAGGTCGAGCACCGAAGGAAACTCCGCCCCGTCGATCAGATAGTCGACGGCCAGAATGGAGGCCTCATCACCATCGGTCGCGGCCTTCCGGACCAGCTCCAGAAGCGACCCCGGCGGGCTGGGCACCGGGAGGCGGCCGATCAGCCCTCCCACGATGGACAACTCCATGGTCCCGTCCGAGATGACCGGAGCAAGCTGGAGCCCCAGGACCCGACGGGCTCCGTTCTCGGGGACCAGTTCGATGGCGACGATCAGACCCGATGGGGTCGTATGGACCTGGGGCAGGCCAAGATACTCGGGCCAGGGCGGATGCCCCTCGTGCGCGAGCCACTTCGTGAGCCGGATGCCCAGCCATGCGTTGACGGCCTGGTCGGAGATACGAAGCTTCCACGTCGCTCCCGGATCGCGGATCTTCTGCATGTTCTCGACCAGCGCGAACTCGGCCTGCTGCGCCGTATCGGCCGCAGATGCATCGTCTGCCGCCGGCGGGGCGTACCAGGGCGGTCGCATCATCGTCATGACCCAGAGCACCACGACGACCACGATGACGGCGAGGAAGAGCAGCGACGCCAGAAACTGGAGGTTGGAACCTTCCTTGGAGGAAGCCGGATCGTCGGAACCGGTTTCTGCTCCGGCGGGGTCCGTGGTCGGTTCGTCGGCTGCGTGGTGTTCGTCGTCCATGTCCGGATGGTACCCGCTGGAAACGGCGCAGAAGGACCCGATCAACCGCGATGGGTCGGAAGGTAGGCCTGTTCGAGATACTGGGCGAGCATCCGGTGGGTGTTGAAGACCGGAGGTACCGTCACCGCGGAGCGCCGGACCCGGTGCAGCCATCGATCCGGCAGACCATGCTCGTTCCGCTCGTAGTAGGCGGGCACGATCTCGGATTCGAGGAGATCGTAGAGTTCCTCGACGTCGCGGCGATCCCGCTCCTCCGGATCCTCGATTTCCTCCTCGCTTCCGAACGACCATCCGTTGGTACCGTCCATCGCCTCCGGCCACCACCCATCGGGAATCGACACGTTCATGCCGCCGTGGATGGGCACCTTCATGCCGCTGGTCCCGCTGGCCTCGCGGGGACGAATCGGTGTGTTGAGCCAGAGGTCGCATCCCGACACGAGTGAACGACCCAGCGCAATGTCGTAGTCCTCGAGCACGACGACGCGATCCCGGAAGACGTTCGAACCGGCGTGTTCGAAGACCTGACGGAGGTAGTCCTGTCCGCCGAGATCGTCGGGATGGGCCTTGCCCGCGAAGATCAGCTGCACCGGCCGATCGGGATCGCCGAGGATCGCAGCCAGGCGCGCCGGATCACGGAACACCAGCGGAGCCCGCTTGTACGTCGCAAACCGACGTGCGAATCCGATGGTCAGCACCGCGGGATCGAGCAGTCCGGACGCATCGACCTCGGTGCCCAGGCGACGGGCACGGGCTTCGACCCGTCGACGGACTTCGCCGATGAAGTCGGCCCGCAGCGTGTTGCGCAGCGACCACAACTCGGCGGGTTCGATCGAGTCCGCCTGCTTCCACGGATCCGTGTCCGGATCGACCGAATCGAGATCGATCCCGTGACGACGCCAGAACTCCCAGGCATCGGAATGCATCCAGGCCCCGAGATGGATTCCGTTGGTCACGTGCATGATGGGAACGGCCTCGCGGCGACGCTCACCGTAGATGTCCTGCCACATTTCCTTGGTGACCAGTCCGTGCAGCCGCGATACACCATTGACATGGTTCGAACAGCGCAGCGCCAGCACCGTCATGCAGAACTGTTCGTGCTCACGACCCAGCTCGGCCAGGGTCGCATCCGTGATGCCGGCCGGACCGGTGATCGGGGACAGGAGCGAGGTGACCGCATCGATGTCGTACCGGTCGTGTCCGGCCGGAACCGGCGTGTGCGTGGTGAACACGGTCCGCCGACGCACGGCATCCATCGCCTCCTCCGGCCCGAGCCCGGCGTCGATCGCCTCACGCAGACGCTGGACACACACGAACGCGGCGTGCCCCTCGTTCAGATGGTCGACGGTGACGGTCTCGCCGACCGCCCGCAGGGCCATGGCCCCACCGACCCCGAGCAGCATCTGACGTCGCATCCGGAGGTCGGGACCGCCGCCGTAGAGCCAGCCGCTCAGGGCCCGATCGGCCTCGTCGTTGGGTTCGATGTCGGCGTCGAGAAGGTAGAGCGGGCACCGACCGACCTGCATGCGCAGGACGCGCGCAGCCACGGTGCGGTCTCCCATGGGCACGTCAATCACGCAACCGGTGTCGCGCATGGGCGAACCGTCCGGATCGAAGTCCGGATGCTCGACGCGCGTGCTGCCGTCGGCCTCGATTCCCTGACGGTAGTAGCCGCCGTGGTAGACGATCCCCACTCCGACCAGCGGAATGCCCAGGTCCGATGCGGATCGGAGATGGTCACCGGCCAGGATGCCCAGTCCCCCGGCGTACTGGGGCAGGGACTCGTGCAGACCGAACTCCGAACAGAAGTAGGCGATGCGAAGACCGTCCGCATCGGGGCACGTCCGGTCGAACCATGTCGTGCCCTCCAGCGCTTCGCGTCGGTGCCGGTGCACCGTCGACAGCGTCTCGAGAAAGACGTCGCAGGATGCGAGCTCCTCGAGGCGATCGTCGTCCAGACCGGCGATCACGGCCAGTGCATCGTGCCCGGTGGAACGCCAGGCGTCCGGATCCAGACCGGCCATCAGGCGACGGGCCGGCGGCGACCAGGTCCACCACAGGTTCATGGCGAGTTCGTTCAGTTGACTGCGAAGATCGTGTGCTTTCATGGTCTACTCGTTCGCTACCATCCTCAGAGCCGCTTTGATTCCTCGAGCAGCGTGCGAAGAGTTCGCACGCGCGTGCGAGGCAGCATCGCGGGGGGAAGCCTCCATGTCCAGTTGCCGCGCGGAGTCCCCGGGCGATTCATCCGGGCGACGGACCCCAGGCCCAGGAGGTCCTGGGCCGGCACGATGGCGGTGTTGGCATGGGAGCGGAAGCAGACGTCGACCAGACCCTTCACCGGATCCCCGGTACCGGCGATGCCCTCGGCGCGGCGGCGGGCGACCGGATCGAGCGTCCGCCACCAGCCCCGGAGGGGAGCGTTGTCGTGGGTGCCGGTGTAGACCACCGCGTGACGGGGGTGGTTGGCCGGCAGATCCGACGAATCGGGCGAACCGAATGCGTTCTGCAGGATCCGCATGCCCGGGAGCCCGTGGCGGTCACGCAGGGCGATCACCTCCCGGGTCACGGCACCGAGATCCTCGGCGAACAGCGGCATCGGCCCGAGCCGACGCCGCGCCGCACGCAGCAGTTCGTCACCGGGACTGCGACCCCACCGGCCGGAGCGTGCATCACGTGCACCGGCCTTGACCTCATACGCCCGATGAAAGCCGATGAAGTGATCGATGCGAACCGCATCGAAGAGCCGCAGCTGCCGAGCGATCCGCTCGATCCACCAGTCGAATCCGGTCCGTCGGTGCGATGTCCATCGGTAATGAGGATGGTTCCAGAGCTGTCCGCTCCGTGAGAACGCATCGGGCGGCACGCCGGTCACGACGGTCGGAAGACCCTCGGCGTCGAGCCGGAACAATTCGGGATGCCCCTGGACATCGACCGACTCGAGCGGCACGAAGATCGGAAGATCTCCGACCAGGTGGACGCCACATCGCCGGGCGTGCGTCCGCAGGGACTTCCATTGACGATCGAAGAGAAACTGCTCGAAGGCCAGTTGTTCCGGCGTCTGCCCCCGACGTCCTCCCAACCGGGACCAGGTCGGCAACCACGCCGATTCACGACGCAGGAAACGCTTGAAGCGCGGATCCCGTTCACCACCATCGGCGTGGAACCGATCCCAGGCGATGTCCAGGGCTTCGCGACGTATTCGACGGGCCGCCCGCCAGTCCGTCCGACCGGGCGTTCCGGCCCGTCGCCGGGCCATGGTCCGGGGGACCAGCCCTTCGTCGGCCAGATCCTGCAGCGAGAGCAGCATCGGCTCGCCCGCGAAGGCGGATCGTGGGGAGTAGGGCGAGTTGCCGGGCCCCACCGGATGCACGGGAAGCGTCTGCCAGATCGAGAAACCGGCATCACCGATTCGTTCCGCGAAGGCTCTGGCGGCGGCACCGAGATCGCCCAGGCCACCGGGGCCCGGCAGCGAGGTGAGATGCAGCAGCACGCCGGCCCGGCGACGTCGAAAGAACGGATGGGGACGAGTCAAGGCGTGAGCGTCCAGACACGGCCGGCCAGAGGAGGCACGACCAGCGTGGGCGGAGTCGACTCGGCAGCGGATGGGGAGCCGAACGCCAACGACCACGTTCCGGCGGGAAGCGAGTCTTCGGGCACCTCGACCCTGGCCTCGCGGCCGGAGGCGTTGAGCGCCACCAGCACCACGTCGGCACCGTGTTCACGGAGGAACACCCAGGTGTCCTGCGCATCGTCGACCAGCACGGTACGGATCGAGCCGCGACGCAGTGCAACGTGATCGTTGCGGAGCGCAATGGCCCGACGGTAGAAGTCGAGATGATCATCCATCACGAAATTGTCGGACGGATTCTCGTAGGGTTCGAGATCCTTCCAGAGCATCGGCTTGCGATTGGTCGGATCGTCTGCTCCCCACATGCCGACCTCGGAACCGTAGTAGATCATCGGGGCGCCGACACTGGTCATCTGGAGCAGGGCGATCAACCGGGCCTTCCGGTAGTGCTCGGGACCGGGCTTCGACCCGTCGTAGGAGGGATCCTCCTGTTCACGGTTGCCCCGGTCGTAGTCGCGGTCCGGATTCTTGAGCTTGGAGACCAGACGATCGGTGTCATGGCTGTCCACCAGATTCTGCAGGACGTAGGTGACCTCGGGATCGTAGGCCAGACGAAGTTCCGCGAAGCGACGCTCCGCCTCGGACGCGGTGACCCGCCGGGTCCGGTTGCCGATCCACTCGAAGGCGATCTCGGCGAAGGGATAGTTCATCACCGCATCGAAGCTTCGTCCGTCGAGCCATTCGTCCGCGCGACTCCAGATCTCGCCGGTGATGTAGGCGTCGGGGTTGATCGACCGGACGAAGTCGCACCAGTCGTACCAGAAGGCCATGGGGACGTCGTTGGGAACGTCCAGTCGCCAGCCGTCGATGCCGTCCGACGGATCGCCGTCCCCGTCGGGATCCATCCAGCGACGCGTGATGTCGTAGATGTGTCGCCGCGCGGTCTCCGACGCCAGTCCGTGGGTCTGGTCCTTGCGGAACGCGGGAAGTTCACCGAAGCCCGCCCAGCCCTCGTAGGCGAACGGCTCCCAGCTGGTGATGTCGAACCAGTCCGCGTAGCGGCTCTCCCGACCGTTGGCCCGCACGTCGACGAAGGCGGGATGCGCCGTGCCCACGTGGTTGAAGACCCCGTCGAGGATGACCCGGAACCCGCGCGACTTCGCCTCGCGGAGGAAGTCCAGGAACGCCCGGTCGCTGGCGGTGAAGGTCCAGGTCGTCGGATCCAGCAGATCCTCCTGCGCCACCGTCTCGTCGTACTCCAGTCCGCCACCGTAGAACTCGTCGACGTGGATGTAGTTCGTGGTGTTGTACTTGTGATGGCTCGTCGCCTGGAAGATCGGATTGAGATAGAGCGCGTTGACCCCGAGTTCCTTCAGGTAGTCCAGACCGTCGCGCAGTCCCTTGAGGTCCCCTCCGTAGAGGCGGGAGAAGACGTAGTACTCGTAGAAGGTCTGACCGTCCGCACCCTCCCAGTCGCTGGACTCGTACCAGCGGCTTCTCCAGGGACGCACGGGATCCGGATCCGTCGCAGCATCGCCGTTCCGGAAGCGATCGACCATGATCTGGTACCAGATCGCGTCCTTGGCCCAGTCCGGGGTCATGAACGCCGGAGCCTCTCCCGGCTTCAGGCTGTAGATCGTTCCATCTTGCACGTGATTCACTCCATCCTCGAGTACGAACGTGTAGCGAAGCGCCTCGGAGGGTTCGGACAGGACGCCTTCCCACCATTGGTGCGTTCCACCGTCGAGCACCGGTGCCATGGCGATCCGATCCCCGGCGTCGGAGACCAGCCAGACCCGCTGGACATCGTCCGCCAGCGTTCGGTATCGGAGGCGAACCATCCCCGCCCGGGTGACGCTCCGGTCACGGGGGCGATCCGGATCGTGCTCCAGACCGATGCCGTCCACCCGTCCGTCACCCCGTTCGGGCCGGGGCGCATCCGGATCGGGAACGGCCAGCCCGAGCCGGGAATTGGCCCCTCCGAATCCGTCCGGTTCGGTCATGGCGTTGCGCGGATCCGGCAGCCATTCGTCTCCGTTGCGGACGAACTTGTAGGAATGCATGCCAGGACCGAGCTCGAGAGTCGCCGTCCATCGATCGGCGCCGCGGCGCATCGGGGTTGCGGTCGTGCTCCAGCCGTTGAAGTCGCCGGCGAGCGAGACCGAACCGGTGTCCGGCGGAGCGACGAACTCGAAGGTGCACCGCCATCGATCCGAACCCTGTCGGGAGATCCGGACGGATGCCGGCACGCGATCGACCTGTCGGGTCAGGACGCGAGCCTCGGGACACGATGGGGGCCAGGAAGCGGGAACCTCACGCGGAAGGAGCAGCATGAACAGGAGCGTGGTGAGCATGACAGTGAGAGTCGATAAACTGGTTAGGAATTGAAATGGGGTGCATCGATCGACGCGGCTCGGATTCTATTTCAGCGACTCCTTTTTGGCTTCGCCATCCTCGCGATTGCGTGGGCTTTTCTCCATGTCGTCCAGCGTGAGCTGCTGGGCCGCGACCTCGAGGAGGACGCGGTGGTCCTCCGCGTCATGCACTGGTCCGGAGGGGGCGGCAAGCAGGAGGACGCCATCGTCGCCGACTCCATCGATGCGTTCATGGCCGAACACCCCGGGACCAGAGTGATCCGCATCAATCCGGGCGATCCCGGCCAGTTCTACACCAAGCTCCAGACGATGATGGCGGCGGGGGATCCCCCGGACCTCTTCTACATGAACTTCGAACGGCTGCCGGTCTTCGTGGACGCGGATCAGCTGATGGAGCTCGATCCGCTGATCCGGGATGATTCCGGGTTCGACCTGGACGACTTCTTCCCGTCGACGGTCGAGGCGTTCCGGTGGAACGGACGTCGCATGGGCGACGGTCCGCTCTACGGCATTCCGAAGGACTTCACGACCCTGGGGTTCTACTACAACGCGGATCTGTTCCGGACCGCCGGACTCCCCGAACCGGAGTCGGACTGGACATGGGACGACTTCATCGAATCGGCACGGGCCATCGGCGAACTCCCCGGCCGGACCGGAGCCGAGTTCATCACCTGGCCGTTCGTGCTCCGTGGGTACCTCCGGACCGAAGGGGTGGAAATGCGGGGGAAGACGTGGGACGAGGTCGATCTCGACGATCCACGTCTCACCGAAGCACTCGACCGGCTGCGTGGATGGCGATTCGACGAGGAGCACACCCTTGCACGGGGAGAAGCGGAGGGATTCGATCCCGCATCGGTCTTCATCGACGGCAACCTCGGCATGATCGGTCCGCTCGGCCGCTGGGTCGTCCCCCAGTTCCGCACCATCGACGAGACCGCCGAGGACGGATTCGAGTGGAACTTCGCCCCGATGCCGCAGGGACGGAAGCGAGCAAACGCCACCGTCACCGTCGCCTGGGCGATGGCGCGTGAATCCAGGCATCCCGAAGAGGCATGGAATCTCCTGCGGTACCTGACCGGAGCGGATGCGCAGGCGAGGTTGTCGAGACTGGGGCTGGCGATTCCGACCCGGCGCTCCGTGGCCGAGTCCGGCGCCTTCATCGATTCCACGCGGCCCCCGACACGGGACACGGACTACCTCGACGCGGCCAAGGATGCACGGGTGGTCGACTGGCCGGCCGACCCGAGATTCGAAGCCGAGTTCGGCAAGCAGGTGGACCTCGCGTTGCGGACCGGGGAACCGCTGGACGAACGTCTGACGGCGTTCGGCACCTGGTGGCAACGGGCCCGGGCCCAGGCCGGCAGCGAAATCTCCGCCGCACCGATGCCGTGGAACTGGATCGGTCTGGTGGGAGGAGTCCTGGTCCTGCTGCTCGCCGTCGCGATCGCGATGCTGCTTCGACGCGGCCGGATGACGACGGCGCAACGCCACGAGGAACGTTCCGGATTCCTGCTCGCCTCCCCGTGGCTGATCGGCTTCTGCCTGTTGCTGGCCTTTCCGATCATCCTGTCGCTGCTGCTGTCGCTGACGAACTGGAACGGCAACACACCCCTGGCCGAAGCCGAGTTCATCGGATTCGACAACTACCGGGAGATCGTGGGGGGCGACACCACGTTCTGGACGAGCCTGCGGGTCACGGCGATCTACGCGCTGCTGGCGGTGCCCACCGGCCAGGTGTTCGCCCTGCTGGCGGCCCTGCTGCTGAACACCAAGGTCCGCGGCATGTCGATCTTCCGGGCCGCCTGGTACCTGCCCAGCGTCCTGGCCGGAGTGGGGATCGCGCTGCTGTGGCAGCTCGTCTTCCGCGGAGACGGCGGACTGCTCAACACCGTGCTCGAATGGACCGGAGTGGGCGGCGTCGACTGGCTCGACGGCGACGCCAGGACCTGGGGCCCGCCGGCCTTCGCGATCATGAACCTCTGGGTCATCGGCGGCAGCATGATGATCTATCTCGCCGGCCTCCAGGGCATCCCCCGATCCCTGATGGAGGCGGCGGAGATCGATCGCGTCGGACCCGTCACCCGATTCGTCCGCATCACGCTCCCGATGCTCTCGCCGGTGATCCTCTTCAACCTCGTGATGGCGGTGATCGCCTCGTTCCAGGTCTTCACCCAGGCCTTCGTGATGACCGGAGGCGGGCCCGGCGACCACACGAGGTTCTACGTCCTCTACATCTTCAACCAGGCCTTCGACTTCTACCGGATGGGCTACGCATCCGCCCTCGCCTGGCTCCTGCTGGTGATCGTGCTGGTGCTCACCGTGATCGTCCTGAAGACGAGCGGTCGCTACGTCTACTACGAGGGCATGAAGCAGTGAACCGCCAACGATCCAGTCCGATCTGGTACCTCCCGCTGCTGCTGGGGACGATCGTGATGATCTTTCCGCTCTGGTGGATGATCACGCTCAGCCTCGAGACGGAGGCGAACGCCAGCGCCGCGCTGACCCGGGGACAGGCCCTGCTGACCGTCCCCTCCGATCCGCAGTGGGGAAACTACGGCGAGGCCATCCGACGGGTGGGCACGACCGAATGGTGGGGCTTCCTGGATGCGCTGGCGAACTCGATCGTGGTGACCACCCTCGTACTGGTGGCCACCATCCTGTCCTCGAGCCTGGTGGGTTTCGCATTCGCCCGCATCCGCTTCCGCGGCAACCGGATCCTCTTCCTGCTCATGCTGGCGACGATGATGCTGCCGGCCCAGGTCACGATGATCCCGCTGTTCCTGCTGTTCCGCTCCCTGGGGTGGGTGGACACGCTGCTTCCGCTGATCGTGCCGGCGTTCTTCGGCAGCGCCTTCTTCATCTTCATGTACCGGCAGTTCATCTCCCAGGTTCCCGAATCGCTGATCGAGGCCGCCAAGATCGACGGCTACGGATGGCTCGGGGCCTGGTGGAGGATCGTGCTGCCGATGTGCAAGCCGGTGACCGCCATCACCGCGGTGTTCACCTTCATCTTCGTGTGGAACGACTTCATGACCCCGCTGATCTACCTGCACTCGGAGGATCAGGCCACGCTCGCGGTCGCGTTGAACTCGTTCCGCAACCAGTTCAATGGAATCAAGGACGTCCACCTCTTGATGGCACTGTCGGTGGTGACGATGATTCCATGCATCATTCTCTTCTTCGCAGCCCAGAAGCACTTCATCGAAGGTCTGGGCAAGGGGGCCGTCAAGGGCTGACCATGGCAGACGTTCGATTCGACAACGTGACGAAGGTGTACGACGGCGGCGTCCAGGCCGTCGACCGATTCTCGATGACCATCCGGGACGGCGAGTTCGTCGTGCTCGTCGGCCCCTCGGGCTGCGGCAAGTCGACGACGCTGCGGATGCTCGCGGGCCTGGAGTCCATCAGCGACGGTCACATCCACATCGACGACCGGATGGTCAACGATGTGCCGGCCCGCGACCGCGACATCGCGATGGTGTTCCAGGACTACGCCCTGTATCCGCACATGACGGTCCGGGCCAACCTCGCCTTCGGCATCGATCGGCGTCGTGCGCACCGCAGTCGGCTCCGGGCCCTGTGCTCGCCGGCGTACGCGAAGCAGCGGAGGGCGGAACTCACGGGAGTCCGGGACCAGGTGGAGCGGGCGGCGTCGACGCTCGGCATCGATTCGCTGCTCGAGCGTCATCCGCGGGAGCTGTCCGGTGGACAGCGGCAGCGCGTGGCCCTCGGACGCGCGATGGTGCGCGATCCGAAGGTGTTCCTGCTCGACGAACCGCTGTCGAACCTGGATGCGAAGCTGCGACTGCAGATGCGGGCGGAACTGCGTGCCCTGCACCGATCGATGCATGCCACCATGGTCTACGTCACGCACGATCAGGAGGAGGCCATGAGCCTCGGAGACCGGCTGGTGGTGATGAAGGACGGTGTCGTGCAGCAGTGCGATACGCCCATGGCGATCTACGATCGTCCCGCGAACCGGTTCGTGGCCGGCTTCATCGGCACTCCCTCGATGAACTTCCTGCCGGGACGGGGGGCGGACGGGACGTTCGTCGTTGACGGCGGACCGACCATCACCATGCCGTCCACCACCCCGGACCGTGCTTGCGTGCTCGGAGTGCGACCGGATGCGATCGTCCCCGCCGACCACGTTGTGGCCGCAAGCGATTCGGATGTGATCGTCTCCGCCGACCACGGCTTCACGGGGGTGGTGACGATCATCGAACAGTACGGGGACTGCACCGATGTCGTGCTGCGCTGCGGCGACCACGAACTCATCAGCCGCGT
>DBGM01000030.1:93559-122097 GCA_002295885.1 Phycisphaerales bacterium UBA854 | reverse complement strand
TTCGCGCAGCATCATCTACGCCGCCGCTGCGGAGGATCCGTCGTGGGCCGCCGCGGCGGCGGATGCCGCCGGCACCATGGCGGATGAACTCGGTCGGGCGGTTGGATTGCGGACCGGATGAAGCTTCACATCGACAAGTCGAGTCTGGTCGTCCTGCTGTGCTTCGGACTGGTGGTTGCCGCGCTGATCGTGCTGCTGCCGATGACCGCACCGAAGGTGCTGGTGCTGCTGGGCATCATGCTGCTGCTTCTGGTCGCCGCCAGTCTCCGGTCGTTCGACGGCAAGCGGGTCGCGGTGCTGGGATGCTTCGTCGTGGTGCTGCTGCTGCCCGTGATCTTCCGGGGCGATGCCGGCCCCGAGTCCAGCGCCGATCGCACGCTGGTGGTGATTACGCCGCACAACGAACAGATCCGCACCGAGTTCGCCCGGGGCTTCGAGGCCTGGCACCTGGATCGGTACGGGGAACCGGTCAGCGTGGCCTGGAACGTGCCCGGGGGCACGAGCGAAATCCGCCGCATGCTCCTGGCCCAGTTCTCATCCGCCATCAAGGAGAACCGTCCCCCGGGCGGCGACGCCGATCTCGTGTTCGGTGGAGGCTCGTACGAGCACGGTGTCCTCAAGCGCGGCGTATCGGTGGACACCCCCGAGGGGACGGTCGAACAGCCAATCTCGGCTCCCGGGGACATCGACGAGCAATTCCTGGTGGGCATCTACGGACAGCGCATGATCGCCGACAAGCCGCTCTGGGACCCGGACCAGTACTGGTACGGCACCGCGCTTTCGGCGTTCGGTCTGGTCTACAACCGGGACGTGCTGCGACGACTGGACCTGCCCGAGCCCCGGACCTGGGATGCGATGATCGATCCGCGGCTGCGGACCTGGATCGCACTGGTGAATCCGAACCAGTCCGGGTCCATCACCACCGCCTTCGAGACCATCCTGCAGCGCCGGGGCTGGGCTCCGGGTTGGGAGATTCTGCGTCGGGCATCCGCCAATGCCCGCGACTTCTCCGCCAGTTCCCTCAAGGCGCCCACGGACGTGAGCCACGGTGACGCGGCCGTCGGCGTCTGCATCGACTTCTTCGGACGCTACCAGTCGCAGGCCATCGAGGATCACGGGGGAGGTGACCGGATCGGCTACGTGGATCCCAAGGGGGACACCATGGTGGATCCGGATCCGATCTCTCTGCTGCACAATGCACCCGATCCCGAACTGGCCCAGCGTTTCATCCGGTTCGTCCTCGAGGTACCGGGCCAGTCGCTCTGGCAGTTCCAGCCCGATGCGGGCGCGAGCGACGTTCTCGGGCCCCGGGAGTTCGCACTGCGGCGGCTGCCGGTGAACCGGAGGCTGTACGCCGACTACGCCGAACGCATGATCGACGACATCGATCCCTACCAGGAAGCGCAGATGCCCGAGCATCCCGATCGGGCCATGCGGGCCTTCATCGCGCCCATGTTTGGTGCGATGGCCATGGACAACCACGATCTGCTGGTGGCCGCCTGGACGGCGATCGTCGAGCATCCCGCCTATCCGGCGACGACGGGACTGGTGACCGCCGACATGGTGGACGATCCGGTCCTGCGGGAGATGCTCACGGCCTTCGACGCGATGCCCGATGTCGTCGGTCCCGACGGTGGTCGGATCGGACTCGATACGGCGGAGGCACGCGGCGTCGTGAAGTACGGGTGGCTTCGTGGGGGCTGGGAGTCCAAGGGGCTGTGGCCTCAGGACGCCGAGCCCGAACGCGTTCTGCGGCAGGCATTCCGCGACTTCTTCGCGGGCCAGTACCAGCGCGTCGTCGAGCTGGCGAGCGGGGAGCAGGCCGGTGACCGCTGACTTCGTTCCCTGCACCGACGCGGACTCGGAGCATTTTCGGACCGCGATCATCGCGACGCTCGGCCCCGCGTCGTGGGAGGAATCACAGCTGGAGCGTCTGATTGACGCGGGAGCGACCGTCTTCCGGTTGAACTTCAGTCACGGCGACGAGGCGTCGCACGCCCGGACGCTCCAGCGGATTCGTGCGGTTTCGAAGCGTCTCGGCGTGCCCATCGGCGTGCTGGGCGACCTGCCGGGACCGAAGATCCGACTGACGGATGTTCCCCAGGGCGGCATCGAGCTGCAGACCGGTGGCCGGGTGGTGTTCGTCCGCGGGCTCGACCGGGCCGAAGTGGGCGACGACGAGATCCGGCTGGGATGCACGATCGACAACATCGTGGGTGATGTGCAGGTCGGGCACCGTGTGCTCATCGACGACGGGCTCGTTCGTCTGGTGGCGCGGTGCCTCGAGGGTGATCGGCTCGTCTGCGAGGTCGAGGTGCCCGGTCGCATCAGTTCGCACAAAGGGGTCAATCTTCCGGACACGGATCTCGACATCGAGATGCCGACGGATCGTGATCGCCGCTTCGCGTCCTGGGCGATCGAACACGGTCTGGACTGGGTGGCGATGAGTTTTGTTCGCGGCGCCGACGATGTGCGTTCGCTCGATGCACACCTTCGATCCTGCGCGGGCACCGAAGGCCGCCCCATTCCGATCATCGCCAAGATGGAGGTGCCGCAGGCGATCGAGCAGGCTCGCTTGATCGTGGACGAGGTGGATGCCGTCATGGTGGCCCGGGGAGATCTCGGAGTGGAGATGGACCTCGCGCTCGTCCCCTCGATCCAGAAGCATCTTCTGGCCGTGGCTCGTGACGCGCGGATTCCGTGCATCGTCGCGACGCAGATGCTGCAGTCGATGGTCGAGTCGCCGGCCCCGACCCGGGCGGAAGCCAGTGACGTCGCCAACGCCATCTTCGACGGCGCCGATGCGGTGATGCTCTCGGGTGAGACCGCGGTGGGGGCCTGGCCGGTCGAATCCGTCGAGACCATGCATCGGATCTGCCGCATCACCGAATCGACCATGCGCTCGCTTTCGATCACCACCGGTGGAGATCTGGAAGCGGCGGCGTCCGTGGACATGGGGCCGCTCGAGGCGCTGGTCGATGCGGCCTGGACCGCGGCCCTGGCCTGCGACGCCTCCTGTCTCGTCGTCCCCTCCCGCAGCGGGGTGCACGCCCGACATCTCAGTCGCAACACCTTCCATCTTCCGGTGCTGTCGCTCGCGGACGATGCCCGCGTGGTCCGCCGCATGCTGCTGCTGCGCGGCGTGACGCCCGTTCAGGTGGAGCGCATGCCCGATCGGGCTTCGCTCGTGTCCGTCGCCGACGGGCTCGTCCGACAGCACGGGTGGGCCGAGGACGGCGAGACCATCGTCGTGGTGGCCCGGGACGACGAGGTCGACTCCGGAGCACGGATCATCGTGCATCGAATAGGCGAAGGAGGATTCTGATGCGTGCGATCGTATTGTCCATTGGCGATGAACTTCTCTGCGGCGACTGCGTCGATACGAACTCCTCCTGGCTCTGCGGCCGCTTCGCCGAACGCGGCGTGCAGGTCTGCGAAGTGCTCCAGATTCCGGACGACCGGGAGCGGATCGCGCATGCCTTCCGCTCCGCGTCGGGTCGGTGCGAGGTGATCGTGTCCACCGGCGGTCTGGGACCCACTCCGGACGATCTGACCTCCGCGGCACTGGCCGACGCGGTAGGCGACGAACTGGTCCGTGACGAGACGGCGGTCGGATGGATTCGGGATCGCCTCGTCTCGCGTGGACACGGCATGATCGATTCGCAGGCCACCATGGGGGATCGGCCGACGTCCGCGGTGCTGCTGCGGAACGCCAACGGCACGGCGCCCATCGTGCACCGTGCGGACGAGATCTGTCGGGTGTGGTGCCTGCCCGGTCCGCCGGTGGAGATGCGACCCGCCTTCGAACAGTACATCGCACCGGAGCTTCCACCGGGCCGGTCCCTGGCCTCGCAGGAGGTCCGCTGCTGCGGAATCATCGAAGCCGATGCCGCGGCGCTCCTTGGCGAACTCATCGATCGGGATCGAACGCTGCCCGTGGGTACGCGGGTCAGCCGTGGCAGTTTCATCGCCACAGTCCACGAGGAGGGCCCCGAGTCGGATGCCCTTCTCGCCGACGTGGCGGCGCGCCTTGCCCCCTGGGCCTACGGTGGAAACGACGAGGGTCCGCAGCACGATGTCGCACGCATGCTTCTGGCGGCGAACCAGACGCTGGCGACGGCGGAATCGTGCACGGGTGGCTGGATTGGTGCCTCGATCGTCGATGTGCCCGGTTCGAGCCGCTGGTACCGAGGTGGGGTCGTCTCCTATTCGAACGAGCTCAAGCACCGCTGGCTCGACGTACCAATGACGCGTTTCGAGGCCGAAGGGCCCGGAGCCGTATCGGGCGAGGTCGCACGCGACATGGCCGTGGGAATCCGGGCCACGACCGGCAGCGACTGGGGGGTTTCCGTCACGGGGGTCGCCGGTCCCGACGGCGGAACGGAGCGGAAGCCGGTGGGGACCGTCTGGATCGGGATCTCATCCGACACTGCGGACGTCGCACGCCAGTTCCGTTTTCCCGGCGACCGCACCGCGGTGCGTCGTCGGGCTGTCGCCTACGCGATGCAGTGTCTCCGCTTCGCGATGCTGGAGACCTCGGCGCCACTCGCCCTGGAGGTCGGGTCGTGAGCCGGGTCTGGATCGGTCTTGGAAGCAACCTCGGCGATCGGCTGGCAAACATTCTCGAAGGTCTCGAACGTCTCGACGCCTCGGACGGAGTGGGGGTGCACCGGGTGAGTACCATCATCGAGACGGTTCCGGTGGGCGTGCGCAATCATCGGGCCTACCTGAACGCGGCGGCGGAACTCGAGGTCGAACTTGGCGTGGAGGAAATGGTCGAGCGTTGTCTCGAGATCGAACGCGGCCTCGGTCGCGAACGGGTGGAAGACGGAACGGGGCCCGAGCCCCGCTCGCTGGATCTCGATGTGCTTCTGTTCGGAGACCGGGTCGTGGATCGACCCGGCGTGCAGGTGCCGCATCCGCGGATGCAGGACCGTGCGTTCGTGCTGGTGCCAATGGTCGAGCTGCGTCCCGAGCTCGTGCATCCGGTCCTGGGGCGGACCATGCAGGAACTTCTCGAACACGAAATAGAACGATTCGGGCCGGTGGAACAGCGGTGTGCTATCCTCAAGCCTGGGACGCTGCTGTCCGACGAATCGGCCGGCGGTCCCGCCGGGCTGACGCCCAATTGAACCCCGATCGGAGAAATCGATGAACCGCTCCTGGAAGATGATGTCGCTTGCCCTGGGTGTGTGTGGTGCCGCGGGCCTGTCCCCACTGCAGGCTTCGGCCGCCGATCAGGAGCAGATCGACGCTCTGATGCAACAGGTCATGAAGGCCTACGAGACGCCCAAGGCGTTCTCCAACTCGTCCACGATGACCATCTCCTTCTCCGGCGAGAAGATGGAGGAGCAGATCTCGTCGATATTCGGGGCCGACGGATCGATCGAACTCCGGCTGCCCAACGTGGTCATCACGGTGGTCGACGGCTACTTCTACGCCGAGATCGCAGGCGTCGAGGACACCTACCTCAAGCGTCCGATCGGATCGGGGCTGGTCAAGACCGTGACCGACGTGTTCGGTGGTTCCGAGATCATCCCCTTCGATTACCGGCTTCGTTCGGGAATGGCCGACGGCTGGATCGAATCCATGACCTTCGGCCTGATGCCGCAGCCGAAGATCACCTCGGTGGGGACGGGCAAGAACGCGGACGGTGCGGATTCGACGGTGATCGAGGTGTCCGGTCCGCAGGGGGAGATGAAGATCTTCGTGGATCCCGTCACGCATCTGGTGACTGGAGCCGACGCCCAGATCAGTCCGGACCAGGGGCCCGAGGCCATGAGTGCCCGGGTGAGCATGAAGATGCTGGCGAGGGGCTACGACGCGTTGCCAAAGAAGATCAGCTTCGACCCCGGGACCCGCAAGGCGGTGGATTCGATCGAGGAGCTCCTGCCGGCCCAGCCGGAACCCAAGAGCGTCACCGGGAAGATGGCTCCCGACTTCACCCTGCCGCAGTACGCGGGGGAAGAGGTCACGCTTTCGAAGCTGCGCGGCAAGATCGTCGTCATCGACTTCTGGGCCACCTGGTGCGGCCCCTGTCGCCGCGGACTGCCGCTCCTGCAGCAGTTCTCCGACTGGGCGGCCAAGAACACCGACGATGTCGTGGTCTACGCCGTGAACGTCTGGGAGCGGGGTGAGAACATGGAGGATGTGGTGCAGATGGTGGGCGACTTCTGGAGCCAGAACAAGTACACCATGCCGACGCTCATCTCCATGACCGACAAGATCACCCGCGACTACGGCGTGAACGGAATTCCCGTCACCGTGGTCATCGACAAGGATGGCCGCATCGCGAAGATGCACAGCGGCTTCTCGCCCAAGCTGTTCGACGAATTGAAGGCCGAGGTCGAGCAACTCCGGGACGCCAGTTGATCCGTTTTCTGGCTGGTGCGGTCCTGGTGCTCGGTCTGGCAGGGGGCGACCGCACCCGGTTAGTCGATGTGCAATCCGAGCTGGCCGAAGCGGGCGCGGTCCGCATCGAATCCTCGATGGTGCTCGAGACCTCCTACCTGGGGCGGGTCGAACGAAGTCGACCGTTGGAGGCCGTCTACGTCGTCGCTCCGGCCGACGAGGACGGGCCCCGGGCCATGCTGCGGATGAACGGCTATCGCACCTCCGTCGACGGCGATGCGGTGCATATCGCCCACGAAGATGTCCATGATGCCTACGTACGGCTGCCGAAGGCGAAGTCGCCATTGAAGGCCGTCCGGGATGCCTTCCGCTCGCTACCGGATCCGATGCTCGATCTGGTGCTCGACGAGGCGTGGCCCGCTGCGGCCGGATCGGTCGTGGACTCGCGTGACGGGGAGATCGTTCTCTCGCTCGGGGCGTTCGACCGGCTCACCCTGCTGACCGACGAGACCGGGCGGGTGGTGCAGGCGATCCACGATCGTCGTGACGATCCGGGGCTTCCTGAGGGCATGCGTCTGCGCACGACCTGGGCCTACGCCTGGGCGCCGCTGCCGCCGGACGAGGCCGATGCCGCCATCCGCTTCGATCGTTCGCAACGACAGCGTCTCGACGATGTCGCCGCCCTTGCGGTCGCCGCCGAAGTCGCACCGCAGGCCGACTCGACACCGTCCGGCCCGACGCCTCGCCTCGAACTGTCCGCGCTGGACGGGACGATGGTCCGGCTCGAGGATCTGCGTGGGCAGGTCGTGGTGCTGGACTTCTGGGCGACCTGGTGTGCACCGTGCCGTCGCGCCTTGCGGTCGATGCAGGGGCTGGCCCGCGAGTACGAGCGCACCGACTCGCCCGTCCGATTCTTGGCCGTCAACGTCCGGGAGCGTGGTGCCGCAGATTCCCTGCTGGACCGTGTGGCCCGCTTCACCCGTGCGAACGATCTGGAACTCGAGATCCTCCTCGACCGTTCGGGTGTCGTTGCCGACGAATGGAGCATCAGCTCGATTCCCGTGACGATCGTGATCGATGCCGATGGTGGAGTGGTCCAACGCTGGGACGGATTCGGTGCCGGCACGGCCGAAGCGGTCCGTGCGGAGATCGATCGCCTGCTCGCCGAAATGACGCGGGGTTGATTCAGCCTCCGGCGGAGGTGATTCGCGACGGATCGATCCGATCCACCAGTTGCAGCACGATTCGCTCGTGCATGGCCTTGGCCTCGCGCGGGCGGTTGGTCGGGGAGTTGACCAGGATGCTGAAGCACAGTCGCCGTCCGTCGTCGGTCATGACGTACCCGCTGAGGGTGCAGATGCGATTGAGATAGCCGGACTTGGCCTTGATCGAGATCCCCTCCAGGTTGCGGCCACGGGTGGTGAATCGCTTGCGCAGCGTTCCCTCCCCGGGTTCAGGAAGGGATTCGATGAACATCTGGTCATCGGCATCGTCCGGGTCCATGTCCGCGAGCCATGTGGCGAGCGTGGCGGCGCTCAGCCGGTTCTCGCGGCTCATGCCGGAGCCGTCGGCCACGTGCAGCGACGCATCGGGACGGGGGAGAGCGTCCTGCACCGCATGGCGGATCACGGTGCCGCCGTTGTCCCATCCTCCGGAGGAACGCGTGTAGTGGGCTCCGAGTCGCTTGAGGATCGCCTCGGCGTACAGATTGTGGCTCTTCGAGTTGCATCGCTCGAGCACCTGGGCCAGCGGCGTCATCACGACCGGGCCGAGGGTCTGGCCCTGGAAATCGGGATCGCCCGCATTGGCGAGCCGCACCCGGCCGACCCGGACGCCCCGTTTGGCGAGCCGGTGTGCGAGGTAGCGTCCGAACAGCGTCGGCATGTCGTGAACGGTGGCCTCGTACTTCATGGACGAGGTGATGTTTCCGCGGCAGGTGAACCGGTTAGTGCCGTCGGGTCGAATGGCGGCGAAGGACTGCTTCGATCGCTGCGTGTTGTTCGTGAGCTGGTTCTTGATCTCCAGAAAGTCGTAGGCGGGACTGATCCGGCTGATGTCGACCGTTCCCCGGGCCGGCTTCGGGTTGAAGTAGAGGGTGTTCGTGTGGAAGTTGAGTCCGGACACTTCCGCGCAGTACCAGTTGATGAGCTGTTCACGGGGCCAGGAAGCGTGCGTGAACTCCCGGTCGAAGATTCGGTCGTCGATCACGAGTTCGTCAACGTGGTCGATGTCGGCCGCGACGACGGCGTCGACCCACAGGTCGACCAATGATTCGGGATCGAGCGGCCGGCCCTGGGCATCCTGCATGCGCGCAAGGAGGACCGGATCGCCGAAGGCGGGGTCACCGTCGCCGACGACGACCAGACGATCGCCGTCGCGGAGCAGTCGCGTTCGGAAGCGGAAGTCGGAGCCCAGCAGCCGGGCGGCGACTCCGCTGGTGAGCAGCTTCATGTTGCTGGCCGGGACCCGGGGCGTGGAGGCGTTGATGTCGACCAGACGGCGTCCGGTCTCGGCGTCGATCACGCAGACACTGACGTCCTCGAGCTCGAATCCGGCCCGACGAACGGCCAGTTCGGCGTCCCCCTGGAGGGATCCGCTTGCAGTGGACAGGCCGCCCAGCAGGGTGGCGGCGAGGATTGCCAGGGGGGGGAATCGGAAATGACGGCTGGTCGGCATCGTGGCCCTCCATGGCTGCGATGAAATCGGACCCCTTGGATATCGGCTGCCCGCCGAGGCGGCCTGCAAGGATCGGTCCGTTGCCTCCGCAGGGTACCATGGTGCATCGATGGCACGAAACGTTCCAACCGGTGATTCTGGGGAGAGAATCGAGGCCCTGCGAAAGCGGCTCGACGAGGCGAATCGTGCCTACTACGTCGATGCGGATCCCCTCATGTCGGATCTGGACTACGACCGCCAACTGGCCGAGCTGGCGGCACTCGAGGCGGCCCATCCCGAGCACGCCAGCGAGGACTCTCCCACCCGTCGCGTCGGGGGCGAGCCGGTCGACGCATTCAGTTCCGTCGAACACACGCTCCCGATGCAGTCGATCGACAATTCCTACGATCCCGCCGACATCTCGGCCTGGTACGCGCGGGTGCTCCGGGGGCTGGAACTCGCGGAGGACGGGGGCGGCCCGCCTCTGTGCTGCGATCCGAAGATCGACGGTGTCGCGATCAGTCTTCGCTACGAATCCGGACGTCTCGTGCAGGCCATCACCCGGGGGGACGGTCGGCGGGGCGACGACGTCACGGCCCAGGTCCGGGCCATCCGGGCCGTTCCTCTTCGCCTGCATGCGGAGTCTCCGCCTGCGGTCCTCGAGATTCGCGGTGAGATCTACATGACCAACGCGGTCTTCGAGCGGATCAACCGCGAGCGGGCCGCCCGGGACGAGCCGCTGTTCGCCAATGCCAGGAATGTCACCGCAGGAACGCTCAAGAGCCTCGACCCCGCCGTGGTGGCCGAGCGGAGCCTCTGCTTCTGTGCGCACGGACGAGGGGTCGTGGACGGGTTGGGCGACGCGACCTACAGCGGCTTCGTCGGATCGATCCGAAGCATGGGAGTGCCGGTCTCGCCGGATCTTCGGGTGGTGGATGGATTGGGCGAGCTGCTGGTGCACGTCGAGGCGTTCCGTTCGCAGCGGGCCGAGCTCGGCTACGGAGTGGACGGCATGGTGGTCCGTGTGGATTCGTTCGCGCTGCAGGAGCGGCTGGGAACGACAAGCAAGGCGCCGCGCTGGTGCGTCGCGTTCAAGTACCCCGCCGATCAGGGGGAGACCACCCTGGAGTCGGTCGCCTGGCAGGTCGGAAAGGGCGGCACGCTCACGCCGCGGGCCACGATGGAACCGGTGGAACTGGCCGGAACCACGGTTCGCCATGCGACATTGCACAACATCGAGGAGATCCGGCGCAAGGACATCCGGGTCGGTGACCGGGTCGTGGTGGAGAAGGCGGGGGAGATCATTCCACAGGTCGTGGAGGTCCGCCTGAACGATCGTCCGTCGGATGCCGTGCCCATCGAGCCGCCCTCGGAGTGTCCGGCCTGCGGCGGAGAGGTTGGCCAGGAGGGGCCGAAGCTCTTCTGTCTCAGTCCGGAATGTCCGGCCCAGCTGCGTGAACGGATCGCCTGGTTCGCCGGTCGGAATCAAATGGGCATCGACGGTCTGGGTGACCGGATCGTGGATCAGCTCGTCGAGCAGGGGCTGGTTCGTCATCTGGCCGATCTGTACGCCCTGACCATCGAACAGCTCGCGGCGTTGGAGGGGTTGGGAACGAAGTCCGCCACGTCACTGGTCGGGGCGATTGATGCGTCCCGGGACCGGGGGCTCGGACGTGTACTGGCTTCCATCGGCATCCGTCAGATCGGACAATCCGCCGCCCGCACGCTGGCCAGGTCCTTTCCGGACATGGATGCATTGATGGCCGCGGAACGCGAAGCGTTGGAGGAACTGCCCGATTTCGGCGCAATCACCGCGGGCATCCTCCACGAGACGCTGCACTCGCCCCGCGGGCGGGAACTGGTGGAGCGTCTCGAGTCCGCCGGAGTCCGCATGACCAGCGATCAGTACGGGGATGCCTCCACGGGCGAAGGCCGGTTCGCGGGATTGACCATGGTTCTGACCGGAACCATGCAGCACGGCACCCGACCCGAGCTGGCCCGTCGACTGGAGGCCATGGGGGCCACCGTCGCATCCTCCGTTTCGCGCAAGACGTCCGTACTCATCGCGGGCGAGAAGGCCGGGTCGAAGCTCAGGAAGGCGAATGACCTCGGGGTCGAGGTCTGGGACGAGAAACGTCTGCTGGAGGAACTTGGAAGCGGCTGATCGAGTCGCTAGCCTGTGGACATGGGACAGATTGCACTCGGTTTCCGGAGTCTGATGATTCGTCTGGCGATCTTCTTCGTCATGGCGATCCTGCTGGCGTGGGCCCTGGGCGGGACCTTGTGGCCGCGTCCGGTCACCGCTCCCGCCATGTCCATCGATGCCGGAGGGGTCGTCTGGAACTGGAACGTCCGAATCTCGTCCTACACCGAGCCCGGTCTGACCTGGATTCTCTCCGCGGAGGGCGGTGATGCGTCGTACGGAGGCTGGCTGGCGGCTGCGGGGTTCGTCGAGGGGGCCGACGGATTCTTCACGGCGGGGCAGCATCCGCAGGAGGGATGGCAGGTCATCCGCCTCGAGGACGACGGCCGCTACGAGGTCGTCTCGAAGGTGGCATCGAGGTTGGATGCGGAGTCCGATCTCGTGGAGCGCCGTCCGGTCCGCGACTGATCAATCGACGATGAGCACGATCATCAGGATTGCCAGTCCGATCCGGTACCAGCCGAAGGCGGCCAGTCCGTGACGGTTCAGGTAGCCGACCAGCCACGAGATGGCGGCGGCGGCGGCGATGGTCGCGGTGACCAGTCCGACCACGATCGGCAGGACGCCGAGCGTCTCGAACAGATTCGGGCCGTCTTCGCTCAGGTTCCTGAGCAGCTTGTAGACGCAGGCGCCGCCGAGGGTGGGGAGGCCGAGGAGGAAGCTGAACTCCGCCGCCTGCACGGGTCGGAGTCCGCACAGCATGCCGGCGACGATCGTGACCATGGATCGACTGGTGCCGGGAATCATCGCGAGGCATTGCACCAGGCCGATGATGAACGCGGACCGAATCGGAAGTTCCGTGATCTCGTCGGGTCCGGAGGGATCGCTCTTCCGTCGCGGTCCGCGGCCGACGATGATCATGAGCACGCCGCCCGCCGCCAGGGCGATCACGACGGGCACGGGGGCCATCAGGACCGATTCGATGGTCTTGTCCAGGAGAATGCCCAGCACCGCGGCGGGCAGGAATGCGATCAGGATCGCAATCACGAGTCGGCGTCCCGCGGGATTCGAGCCGGCGATGCCGGACAGCATCTGCTTCACGCGATTGGCGTAGAGCCCCAGCACGGCGAGGATGGCGCCGCCCTGGATCACGATCATGAAGGTGTCCACCGCCCGTTCGACCTCGGGGTCCTGATCGAGTCCCAGCAGCCACTGGGTGAGGATCAGGTGCCCCGTTGAGCTCACCGGCAGGTATTCGGTGATGCCCTCGACGAGTCCAAGGATGATGGCTTCCAGGATGTTCATGGTCGGAGAGCCCGGTGCAGGGGGTATTTGTGGACAGATCCTTATCGGCCAGAATCGCTCTCGCCTTCGGGAATACGGCGGTATAGGATGATCCGATCGTGACCTCCACCCAGATTTCCAATCGGTTCCAGCAGCACGGCATTCGCCACACCCGGCGGCGGGAGGCCGTCTACCGTGCCCTGTGTGCGACCCGCAGTCATCCGACGGCGGAGGAACTGCGGGCCATGGTGCTCCGGGATGACTGCACGCTCAGTCTCGCGACGATCTACAGCACCCTCGATCTGTTCTGCCGCCAGGGGATCGTCCGGCGAATGTCGATGCAGGGAAGAGCGGATCGGTTCGATTCGACGACCGCCAACCACCTCCATCTGCGTCTCGAGGACACGGGAGAGGTGGTCGACGTTCCGGACGATGTTTCCCGTCGCATTCTCGAATCCGTTGATCCCGCGATCCTACGTAGTCTGGAAAGGGACATGGGGGTCGAGGTGGATGAGATCGAGTTCAGCCTCGTCGGTCGCAGGCGGACTGAGCCGGTCGGACTCGCCACATGATCAACGTCGCCCTGGTGGGCCTCCGGGCCAGTGGAAAGTCCACCGTCGCATCGCTGCTTGCTCCCTCCCTGGAACTGGTGCCGGTCGACACCGACGCGCTGGTTGCGGACCGGTTCCCGGAGGCCACGGTTGCGGACATCTGGCGAAAGCACGGGGAATCGGCCTGGCGAACGGTCGAGGTCGAGGTGGCTTCTTCGGTGCTGGCCGAACTCGGACAGGTCGTCTCCATGGGAGGCGGGATGCCCATCGTCCCGGCGGTATTCGATGCGATGCGACGCGAGCAGGAGGCCGATCGTCTGATGGTGGCCTATCTCGACGTCGCTCCCGAGATCCTCGAGTCGAGGATGCAATCGGACCTTGGAGATCGTCCCGGGCTGCACGGTGATTCCCCCGTGGCCGAAATCGGACGGGTGCACGAGGAGCGTGATCCGGTCTATCGCTCGCTCGCGGATGTGGTCTGTGTGGTCGGGGGAGAGGAAGCTGCGCACGACACAGCAGCTCGCCTGCTGGCCATGCTCGTCGATTGAGGGATGTGAACGGGGATCAACTGGGGGTGAGGCGGCGCTTCATGCGTCGCTTGCGGTTGATCATCTTTCGGCCCAGGCGGGTCTTCATCCGGGCGCGGAACCCGAATTGGCGGGCTCGCTTGCGCTTGCTGACTCGTCTTGGATAATGCATCGCCATGGGTCTGTCCTCGTCTCCCTGCCGGAGCTTCCCGGGACTGGGAAACCAAAGGCCTGAAGGGGGAGCATGATACCGAAAAACCCATTTCAGTCCAGTCGGGGGTCGAAATCGGCCCTCAGGGACGTATGATCGGGGTGGCTTCGAGCCGGAATAGCGGGTTCTCCAGTCTGCTGCCCACGCCCAAACGGTCAGTCGTCTGAAGTCTCCGCTCGATACGGAACCTGAATCAGTGGGTCCCAGGGGGCCCGGGGGTGTTGTCGAGCATGGAATCAGTGAACCAAAATGCTCTGTCGGAGGCCATCGGCTATCGGTTCCGGGATCCGGAGATCGTACGCCAGGCCATGTCCCATGCGTCCGGAACGGAGCACCGCCTTCACAGCAACGAACGTCTGGAGTTTCTGGGCGATGCCATCCTCGGAATGGTGGTCTGCGAGTACATCTACCGCAGCTTCCCGGGCATCCTCGAAGGGGAGATGACCAAGATCAAGTCGATGGTCGTGAGCCGACAGGTCTGTGCCGAGGTGGCCGAGGAACTCGGCCTCAAATCGCATCTCTCTCTCGGCAAGGGTATGAGCGCCCGTTCGGAGGTCCCGTCCTCCGTCGGGGCCGCGGCCTTCGAGGCGATCATCGGAGCCATCTACATCGATGGTGGGCTCGAGGCGGTCAGCGGTTTCATCCTCTCGCGGTTGGAGTCACGGATCCATCAGGCGGAGGAGTCCGGGCACCACGAGAACTTCAAGTCAGTCCTCCAGCAGCACGTGCAGCGGGTGTTCGGAGTCACGCCGGTCTACAGCATCCTCGACGAGCAGGGGCCCGATCATGCGAAGTGCTTCGAGGTCGCGGTCGAAATCGACGGCAACCGCTACGAATCGTGCTGGGGCTCGAGCAAGAAACGGGCGGAACAGGAGGCGGCCCTCATTGCGCTCATCGCTCTGGGCTGCGCGGAGCGTGGTGATGACGGACGGGTGGTGATCCGTTCCGGCGGTTGATCAGCCGCCGATCCACAGCACCATGAGGCCCGCGGTCACCGCCGCGCACGCGGCGGCTCCGGCCCACAGCAGTCCGTGGTACCGGGCGGTATCCTGCAGCCGGACTAGATTGAGGGTGGGGGCCGCGTCTTGAATTGGACGGCCGTTCCGGGCGTGATCCTGGGCAATCGCGATGATCAGCGACGCATCGAACGTACGCATTCCCATCCTGGCCGCCTGATCGATGAGCCGGGATCGCTGGTCCGGTGTGAGCGGCCCTTCCTGCAGTTGCGAGTAGGCGTGGGAGGCCAGTTGCCAACGGGGGTCCAGGTCCGGAAGCTGGATGCCCGCCGCGGCGATGTTCTCCCGTTCGACTTCGGAACGTTCGCTGCTGAGGGTCCATGCCTCGACCGCCACGGGATCATGTTGCCCGACGAGTCGCATGGTGTGCGGTAGATGAGTCATCGCCTGATCCCCGGAACGTCCTCTGGTCTGCATTCGGAACCTACTGATGAATACGAGTCCCGCGAGGTCAAAGTTCGCGCGGAGCCGATTCCGGTTCCGGTTGTGCGTTCTGTCGGGGTTGTGGCGGATCAGCGGCGGGTGGGCAGTACCTGACGTGTGCTGCCGTCCGGTCCCTGCAGGCGGACCTGCCCGGACTCACCGGCGTCGCTGCCGATGCTCACAACGGGCAGTCCACGTTCATTCTGGACCGACAGGGTCCCACCGCGACGCTCCGAGGCGCTGCCGGCGGTGATCACGGGTACACCGGTGCGGTTCATGAGGTTGAGAATCCCGCCGTCGTTGGTTCCCGCCAGAGCGCAGACCGTCTTTCCGAACTCCGAGAGCAGAGCGAGGGTGGCGCCCGCCTTGGATCCGGTCTGGAGACTGGCCAGCAGATGCCCGGAGCGGTCGAGCATGTCCAGTCGTCCGTTGCCGTCCAGGTCGCTGCGGAGGATGCCCACCGGTTCGCCATCGGGGGAGGACACCTGGCAGGAGCCGCCTCCGGTCGAACGCAGTGTGGTCCGGGCCGCGATCATCCCCCGGCGATTCACGAGATCCACGACCGGCATCTCGGAGGTTGCTCCGGATGCCAGCCGGAGCTGTCCCGATTCGGATTCCAGCAACAGCATGGTGCCTGCGGAGGTGTCGTTGGTGATCGATGCGGAGGTGCCCGTCGCGGGAGCGGTCACGTCGATCGCCGGTCGGCCCGGAGCGGAGTCGAGGCTGATCGACGAGCCGTCGGTCGAACGTGGCAGTTGCAGACTGCCGCCAACCGGAGTGCTCTCGGCCGAGACTGCAACCTGGCCGGTGTGGTCCAGCAGTGACCAGCTTGCGCCGTGGTCGAGCATGCCGGCGTGGAAGCCGTTCCGACCGTCCAGGGTGCGGAGGTGCAGCTGTCCTCCGTTCGCATCGCCGCTGAGCAGCACCGTCTCCCGGTCGGAACCGCCGTAGACGGCAAGTCGTCCGGACTGGTCGGAGGACTCGATTCGGGCCGTGCGGCCGCCATCGTTGTTCCAGGTGCTGAGGGTGCCACCGGATTCCGCGGCCCACGCGCCGGCCACGGAGTTGCCGGAGATGTTCCAGATCGCTAGGTCGCCCCCGAAGGCATTGCTTCCCAGCCGGGCGACGTTGTTCTTGCGGTTGTTCCACACATCCAGCTGGCCACCCGAGGCGCCCGACGATGCGGCGAGCATCACCTCGCCTGCGTCGTTCACGATTTCCAGACGTTTGACCTGGATGGAGTCGAACTTCATGAAGTCGGCGCCCGCCAGCAGCAGGGCTGCGGGAGCGGCCACGAATGCCGCGGTCAGGACGAATCGGTGGCGGAGGAGCTGCCGTTCCCGTCGTGCAAGGCGCTGTTCGAGGGCGGCGAGTCGGTCTTCGATCTGATTCGGCGTGGTCATGATGTGATCTCCATTGGGGCCGGGGCCCGGTTGTACCACAGGAGCGCCGGCCTGTCGGCCGCAGGGAAGCAGAGGTTGGGACTTCACCCGCCCGGCGGCTGGTGAGCGGCCTTGGGTGGGATCTGGGACCACCCGGCGGTGTAGAGGTCGCTGGGGGCCGCGAGGTATCCGGGGTATCCGGAGCGGGCCGATTCGACCCGGGTGGGATCGATCTCCACCAGCGCGACGGGATCGGTCGTCTCGACCAGCACCTCGCCGTCCGGTGCAACCGCGAACGACGGTCCGCCGATCAGGACGCCGTCCTCCGGGGCGGGACGGTTGACCGTGAGCACATAGGTGCAGCTGGTCAACGCATTGGCGATGAGCACCGGGCGCCATTTCCACCACGTGGCCAGTTCGGTCGACCTGGGCGCGAGGATGCAGTGGGCGCCCTGGGCGGCGAGCAGATAGGAGCCGGTGGGTCGATTCACATCACTGCAGATCTGCACGCCCAGTCGCATGCCGAATGCCTCGACGGGTGCCGGCGGGCGGGTATCCGCTTCGTAGTGGCTTGACTCCCAGAATCCCGGCTCCTCGGGAATGTGGATCTTGCAGTAGCTGTAGAGATGCGTGCCCCGGGCATCCAGCAGGATGCAGGTGTTCAGTCTCCGCCCGTCCTCCTCCCGGACGATCATGCTGCCCAGCAGTCCGATGCCGACCTCGCGTGCGAGTTCGGCCTGCATGGTGTGCAGGGGGCCTCCGGGTGGTTCGGCGTGCTCGTCCTTCGCTTCCTTGGTGGAAGGCGCCCACGGCAGCGTTGCGATCTCGGGGAGAACGGCCAGAGCCGCACCGGCCTCCCTCGCTTCGATGAGACGGGTTCTCAGTCGATCCCGGGCATCGTCGCCGAAGAACACATCGCTGATCAGAGCCACGGTGATGGGGGTGCTAGTCATTGGGCGGAATCATATCGGGGTGGCCCCCGCGATGCACGTTCGCGGTGCATGCGGCGAAAACGAGACTCGATCTCGATTGTCAATCGAAACCGTTTCTCAGCGGTTTCCGCGCCGTTTGAAGTCATTATGTAGTCGATGGGAGACCGGGTGCGTCGGTTGATCGACGCCCCGGTTTCTCATCAGGGCTCTATCGAAGGAGATGTCGAATGATCCATGTGAACGAGGGCCAATGCGGGCTCTGCGCCCATTACGGCGAGCACCACTCGGATGACATGCTGGTGCAGATTCGAATCGACGGGACTGCTCCCGAGGGATACATCAACGAGTGCGGCCATCCCGCAGTCGAAGGTCTGCACCTTCGGACGCCCGCCAACGGAGCGTGCGACGGCTTCAAGGCTGCCTGATTCTCCGCATCTCATCGAACGTCTGCGACCCGGCTCCGGCCGGGTCGTTCTTTTACATGACGATGGATGAGAAGCCGCAGTCGACGTAGAGCACCTGTCCGGTCACGCCGGTCGAGAGGTCGCTGAGCAGGAACACGGCGGCATCACCGACTTCACGTCCCTCGACGTTGCGTCGCATGGGGGCACGTTCGGCGACGACGTCCATGATCTGGCCGAATCCACCGACCGCCATCGCGGACATGGTCCGGAAGGGGCCGCCGGAGATCGCGTTGCACCGGATGTTCTTGGGGCCCAGATCGCTGGCGAGGTAGCGGGTGGTCGACTCCAGGGCGGACTTGGCGACTCCCATCACGTTGTAGCCGGGGGCGGCCTTCTCGGCGCCGTAGTAGCTGATGGCGATCATCGAACCGCCCTCGCTCATCAACGGTGCGGCGCGATCCGCCATCGCGGCGAAGGTGTACGCGCTGATGTCGCAGGCCTGGGTGAAGACCTCGCGGGGGGTGGACAGGAACAGGCCCTCCTTCAGCCAGTCCTTGTCGGCGAAGGCGATCGAGTGCACGATGAAGTCCAGTTCGCCGACATCCGACTTGACGGCGTCGAAGACGGCGTCGAGCTGTTCGTCCGACGAGGCGTCCAGCGGACGCAGCCAGGGGTCCTCGGCCCCCAGCGATTCGCAGGCCTTGCGGACCCTCCGCTCCATCTTCTCGCCGGGCAGGTGCGTGAACAGGCACTGCGCTCCTTCGCGAAGAAGCGATTCGGCGATGAAGTATGCATAGCTTCGCTCGTTGGCGATGCCGACGATCAGTCCCTTTTTGCCGTCCATGAGGCCCATGGGATCTCCTTCGTGTCGTTGGGAGTCGAATCCGCTACGTCGGAATCATGGCAGCAAGCGGATCGGCTTGCAAGCCGGAGCCTCGAGCAGGTGATCGACGGTGGCTTCGTCAACACGCGCGGAGGGATTCGAACCCCCAACCCTCGGTTCCGAAGACCGATGCTCTATCCAATTGAGCTACGCGCGCAGTGGAGACCCAAAGTGTATCCGAAGCCACAGACGCATGCCGGGGGTCAGGCCCGGGTCGGCAGGTCGGGGTGAAACCGCCAAGGGCGGTGTGCAGCGAGGTCCTGCGGAGGTACGAGCGTGTCCCGGATCGTGTGGACCAGGGTCGGGATGCCGTGACCGGTCGTCGCGGAGACCACCACGTCGGCATCCGCACGGGGTGATCGGTCGGCCTTCGTTGCGATCCGGAGGTCGGGAGCCCGGGGAAGGTCCGGCCAGTCGTGTTCGGCGTCGGCGGCGGCAATGAGCAGATGGGCTTCCGTCACCAGTCGCCGGGCCAGTTCGACGGCCTGCTCCTCGACCGGGTCGTCGGTGGTCCGTATTCCCGGTGTGTCGAACCAGTGGACGACGAGTCCGGCGCACTCGACCTCCGCGGTCACGAAGTCGCGGGTCGTGCCCGGCGTATCGCTGGTGATCACCCGGTCACGGCCCGCCAGGGTGTTCAGGAGGGTGCTCTTGCCGACGTTCGGTTCGCCGACGACCACGACGCGGGGGGGCGTGAGAAGGTGGTCCAGCCGTCGCGACCGGGCATCGTCCTCCGGAGTCCACGCCCCGCCGGCGCGCCAGTAAGCCGGTTGGGCCAAAAGAAGATCGACGGCCAGGGGGGACGCCGCGGTGGCGAGCACGGAGAGCATCGCCGACTCGATCGCATCGCCCGCTTCCGGCCAGTCGGCGTCTCGCTCGTCGGCGGATCCGATGCCGCGTTCGCCCAGCCAGGCGAGCAGTCGCTGCTGAACTCTGGGCCCCCCGTGCGGCATGATCTGAGCGGTGGTCTCGTTGATCCGCACCACCATGCAGTCGTCGATTCCGCCGGGGCTGGCGAGTCTGGCGGAGCCCGCCGGCCAGTGTTCGTGGTTGGACATGGCGCCGAGAATGCGGTCGAGTTCCCCCTCCAGTTGGAGGATCGCGATCGCGCCGGGGGCGGACGATGTGAGGGGGCGTACGACCGTCATGCCGAAGGTCAGTCGTCTCCGCCGTCGGCCGAGAGCACCTGGCGGGCGGTGGTGGTGATCCCCACCAGAGTCAGGTTGGGCACGATGCGGTCGATGAGTTCGTCGTCGGCGAACAGCATCTCCGCATCGCCGCCGGTGGCGATGACCATGGGGTAGGCTCCGTACCGCAACGCGTAGAGTTCGACGAGTTGGCGCACGGAGCCCCGGATGCCGTGGTAGACGCCGTGCAGCATGGCCTGGGCGGTGGACCGTCCGAACGGGTCGTCGTCGGGACGCATGAAATCGAGTTCGGGCAGGGCGTCGGAGCCCCGGTGCATCGCATCCAGCTGCATGGTCGCTCCGGGAGTGATCGCGCCGCCGTGGAAGGTTCCTGCGCCGTCGACGAAGTCGATCGTGATGCAGGTTCCGGCGTCGACCACCACGCAGGCCTGCTTGGCGGTGTTCCATGCCGCTGCGGCATTCAGCAGACGATCGACGCCCGTGAGGGTCTCGGGATCCAGTTCCTCCGCGATGGGGATGGGAAGGTCGCGTCCGATGCGGTACGGAGCTTCGGAGAGCTGGTCGGTCAGGGTCGAAGCGAGCTTGTCGGCGATCGGGTCGTTCACCGAAGCCAGCAGCACAGCCCGGGGACTCGTGTCCGGCAGGTAGGACCACCAGGTCACCACCTGGTCGATGATGCCGGCGTGATCCTCGTTGGAGAGACTGGTCACGTCGGTCAACTCGCCCGAGACGGAGCGGCCCATCTGGGTCCGGGTGTTGCCGACGTTCATCGCGATGAGATTGATTGATTCGGACATTGGATTTGCAGTGTATGGGAAGCCGGGGAGGCGTGGCCGATTCAATGCCGTCCGGGTATCCTTCTCTCCCATGAGCGAAGCGGTGACCGCGAACATCCTCGACGGACGCGAACTGGCCGAAGAGGTGCGCCGGGGTCTGGCCGGCCGCATCGCGGCGCTGGCCGACGAGGGTCGTCCGGTCCGTCTCGACGCGGTCATCAGCGGCGGAAACGATGCCGGATCGGTCTACGCGGCCAGTCAGGCCCGGACCTGCGGCCAGATGGGGATCGAGTACCGCCTGCACGAACTGCCCGAGGACGTGACGCAGCAGCAACTGCTCAACGTGGTCGCCGATCTCAACGACGCGAAGGATGTGCATGCGATCATGGTCCACATGCCGTTGCCCGATGGCATCGATCCGGATGTGGTCCAGTCCTTCATCCACCCCGACAAGGATGTGGAAGGCGTCAATCCGGCCAACATCGGAAACGTCATCTACGGCCGTCGCAGTCTCCTGCCGTGCACCGCACTGGCGGTCATGACCATGATCGAATCGACCGGGGTGCCCATCAAGGGTCGCATGGCGGTCTGCGTCGGCGCAAGCCGAATCGTCGGCCGTCCCGTCGCGGTGCTGCTGATGCAGGCCGAGGCCACCGTCGTCTCGACGAACGTCCATACGCCGGATCTGGCCTCGATGACCCGCCAGGCGGACATCGTCGTCTCGGCGGCGGGCGTTCCGTCGTTGGTGACGGGTGACATGATCCGGCCCGGTGCGGTGGTGATCGATGTGGGCATCAACCGAATCAAGGATCCGTCAACGGGCAAGGCCCGCACGGTCGGCGACGTTGATCTGGACACCGTGTCCCGGGTCGCCGCCTGGGCGTCACCGGTGCCCGGAGGGGTCGGCCCCGTGACGGTCGCCATGCTGCTTCGAAACACCGTCGAGGCGGCGGAACGTTCGGTCTGAAGTCCGGCTCAACCGAAGAGTCGGTGGGCCGCTTCCTGGTATCGCTCCAGCGTGGTCGAAAGGATCTCTTCCGGCAGCGGGGGGCCCGGAGGGGTCTTGTCCCAGTTGCCGGCCTCGACGAGTGTCAGCAGGTAGTTACGTACGTACTGCTTGTCGAAGCTGTCCTGGTCGCGGCCGATCTCGTAATCCTCGGCGGGCCAGAACCTCGAGCTGTCGGGGGTCAGGATCTCGTCGATGAGCAGCAGCTCATCGGTGCGGTTTCCGTCCTCGTCGAGGGCCCAGCCGAACTCGAACTTGGTGTCGGCGAGGATGATGCCTCGTTCGGCGGCGTAGTCGCGGCCCCACGAGTAGATACGGAGCGAGATGTCGCGGAGGTGCTCCATCACGTCGCGTCCGGCGATCTCGCAGGCCCGATCGAAGTCGATGTTCTCGTCGTGTCCCTCGACGGCCTTGGTGGCCGGAGTGAAGATGGGTTCGTCGAGTCGCTGGCACTGCTGAAGGCCGTCGGGAAGCTTGATGCCGCAGACGGATCCGTTGTTCTTGTACTCGCTCCAGCCGGAGCCGGTGATGCAGCCGCGGACCACGAACTCGACGGGAATGACCTCGGCGGCGCGGCCGAGCATCATGCGGCCTTCGCACTGCGGGTAGTGGGAGGGATCGAGTCCCGGAACATCCTCCGGTCGAACGCTCAGGAGGTGGTCCTTGATGATCCCCTGTTCGCGCACCATCCGGAACCATTCGGTGCTGATCCGGGTGAGTTCGCAGCCCTTGCCGGGGACGGGGTCGGGCAGCACGACATCGAACGCGCTGATGCGGTCCGACGCGATGATGAGCACGGCCGGGGGGCGTCCTTCGGCGGCAGGGACCTCGTAGATGTCACGGACCTTGCCTTGCCGGCGGCCGGGAAGGGGAAGGTCGGTTTCACGAACGGCGTGGTGGGTGGTGGTCATGGGTGGGATCCTTCTGGTTTTCATCACTCTATCCGATCCGGACGGCCCATGAAACCTTGCGAAACGGCCCGGTGTCGTCACAATGGCGAAGGCTCATTGACCGGCCGAGCCGAACCCCGATGATCCGCCGGTTTCGGACCTCCACCTGCCCATGCTTCGATTTTCGGTCTACGATCAAGACGGCCCCGCCAGGGAGTGGTCGCTGCACCACGCCTGTCTCGTCGATCAGGATGATCGGGTCATTCCGGGCACGATCCGCTTTCGCGACGGGTGCATCGAGTGTTCCGTCAGCAGCCAGCGAGCGATCGGCCTCCGCCTGCTCTATGACACCGGCAAAATGGGAAGTCTGGCCATCCAGACCTGCCTGCTGCCCCATCGTGACCGTCCGTACCAGTTGTCGGTGGAACTGGCCCGGCACCGGATCGCCACCTTCCTCGTCAAGAGCGAGGAATGGCAGATGCTGGATCTGAGCATGGAGCATCCGGCGATGCGGCAGTGGGAAGAGGCTCGGCAGGCCTTGACCAAGGCACTCGTCGCCCGTGATCCGGCCGTGGCCGAGGAGCACGCCCGGCACGCCTTGACGCTGGGCATCGAGGCGTCGGAGCGGCTCGCCCTCGCCCACGCCGAGATTCTCCTGCACCGTCGCTATCTCAAGCGGCCGGCGTCCTCCGGCACTCTGGGGATCCGTCTTGACCCATCCAAGAAGGGAAAGGCCCTCGAGGAGCTGATCCAGTCGCAGTTCGACCTGCTGGTCATGCCGCTGCCCTGGTCCAGACTGGCACCCCGGCAGGGGCAGTACGACTGGAGTGACAGCGATCGCTGGATGGGTTGGGCCCAGGACAACGGAGTGAAGGTCGTGGCCGGTCCGTTGCTGGACATGAATGCCGGAGGCCTCCCGCAGTGGGTCTACCAGGGTGGATCCCTCGACTACGAACGCCTCAGCGATTTGGCATACGAGCACGTTTCCATGGTGCTGCAACGCTACGGTGACGTGGTGGGCATGTACAACATCGCATCCGGGATCAATACCAACGAACTCTGTTCGCTGGATCGCAAGCAGATGACCGATCTCACACGCACCCTCGCGGTCCTGATTCGTCAGGGGCGACGCGGGCGTCGGGTCATGGTCGAGCTCTCGCAGCCCTGGGGCGAGTTCATGGGGCGAAACGATCAGTCGCTGGCACCGCTGGTCTACCTCGAGCAGCTGATCCAGGAGGGGGTTCGTCTGGATGCGGTGGGCGTCCAGCTTCTGATGGGAGACGGGCAGGGGGGTATGGTCAGCCGGGACCTGATGGAAGTGTCGCGGCTGCTCGACCGGTTCTTCCTGCTCGAGCTTCCGATCATCCTGTCCAACGTCGGTGCGCCCAGTGAGCAGATCGGGGCTGCGGGAGGGTGGTGGCATTCACAGTGGTCGCCGTCCCGTCAGGCATCCTGGGCGACGAAGATCTTCCCGCTGGCCCTGTCCAAGCCGTACATCGAGTCGTTCTTCTGGTCGGACTTCTTCGATCATGAAGGCACGATGCCGCCCCGGTCGGGGTTGCTGTCCGAGGAGGGGCGGTCCAAGCCCGTCCTGCAGAAGCTGCTCGGAGTCCGCAAGCGATTCCGGCAGCCGCTGGGCCCGCTCAAGCTTCCTCCCAAGTCCGGCGGCAGTGCGGATTGAGCCGCCGGCTGGTCGAGTTCCTCCTGTGGATCGTGCTGTCGGGATCGCTCGTTTTCCTGATGCAGTCACGTGCCCGGGTTGCCTGGCCGGAGCCGGGCCCCGGAGCGGCGACCTCCGCCTGGAGGATCGATCTGGCCACGGCGGGCCGGGCCGAACTGGAAATGCTGCCGGGCATTGGTCCGGTGCGATCACGCGCTATCATTGAACTGCGTTCGCTCCGCCCCGGGATCGACGTGCAGGATCTGGCGTTGGTGTCCGGCATCGGGCCGATGACGATTCGTCGCCTCATTGAATCGGGACTGGTTCGTCGCACCGGGGGCGACGATCGAAGGCCATGAGCAAGATCGAATCACATCATGCGTGGCTCGACCCGATCGAGCGGGAACCCGCGCTGGCGGCGCTCGATGCGGCCATGCTCGAGGGAGGCGTGGTCCGGGCGACCGGGCGGTGCGGCTTCAGCACGGTGCTCATCACGGCCCTGTTGCATCGCCGGCGTCCCGCCACCCGGGTGCTGATGGTCGCCCACCTCGACGACGCCGACGACGCGACGGAAACCCTCCGTTCCCTGGGCGTGGATGCGGTCCGGTTTCCCGCGATGGAACGGTTGCCGGGAGACCGGTCCTTCCGCACGGATCTGCTGGTCGATCGCATTGCGGTGTCGGATCTGCTGGCGGAAGACCGGAGCCGGCCGCGGGTCATCGTGGCGCCCGTGCACGCGTTGATGCAGTCCCTGCCCACGAGCGAGTCCCTGGCCCGCGGGTACCGGGTGTACCGAGTGGGCGACCGCTGCGATCGGGAGGAGCTCGTCACCTTCCTGATCGATGGAGGGTACCAGCGGGTCACGGCGATCGAGGAGCCGGGCGAGTTCGCCTTGCGGGGCGACATTCTCGATGTGTTTCCACGGGGATCGGTGCCTTCCCGGATCGACCTCGACGACGATTCGATCGAGGCCATCTGGACCATCGAACTCGACACCATGGGCTCGCAGGAACGTCTGGAGCGGTTGGATCTCCTGTGCGAGCGGGCGACGGATGTCGTGGATGGATCGGGTGGACATCTGATCGACCGGCTCGGCGCGGGCTGCGAGCTGGTGGTGGACGACCTGGCCGAAGTCACCGAGCAGGGACGGAACTACCTCTACCGACTCGACGACCAGCAGGGCATACTCAGCGTGGAGGACGTCTTCGCGGCGGCCTCGGATCGTCTCCACTGTGTGGCCACGGTGGTCGATGCGTCGTCGGGAGAAGCGGAGGACACGATCGAGCTTCCGGTGGGGCGGAACCAGCCGTTCGCTCAGGACGTGCGGGAAGCCGTTTCCGATCTGCTGGAACGCGCGACGGAGGACGAGGTGATCGTGTGCTGTCGTACCCGCGGCGACTCCAGCCGTTTCGACGAACTCCTGCGGGGGTGTTCCGGGGGGGAGGAGCCTCCGGGGATCTGGAACGTCCGTCTGGATCTGCCGCACGGCTTCCATTGGCGGGCGGCGTCCGGGCGATCGTACGCGATGCTCGCCTACGACGAGTTCGTGAACCGGGTGCATCTGCGCCGGCGGACCCAGGCCAATCTCGAGGCCCGCCCGATGGATGCCTTCGTCGACGTGGAGCCCGGTGATTTCGTAGTCCACCGGGATCATGGCATCGCCTCGTTCGTGGGGCTCCAAGTGATGGCCCGGGGCGACGGTCCCGAGGAGGAGTTCCTGACCCTGGAGTTCGCCAGGAACGCGCGGCTGCATGTCCCGGTGGTCGACATCGAACTGGTGCAGAAGTACATCGGGGCATTCACCGGAGAGCCCGACCGGTCCGTCCTGGGCGGCGCCGCCTGGGCGCGACGCAAGGACAAGGCGGCGGATTCGGTCCGTGAGCTGGCCCAGCAGATGCTGGAGCTCCAGGCCGCCCGCAAGGCACTCGAGGGCACGGCATTTCCGGCCGACACCACCTGGCAGCGGGAGTTCGAAGCGTCCTTCCCCTGGGACGAGACCGAGGATCAGCTTTCGGCGATCCGTGCCGTCAAGCAGGACATGGAGTCCTCCCGGCCGATGGACCGGCTGCTCTGCGGGGACGTCGGATTCGGGAAGACCGAAGTCGCCATCCGGGCGACATTCAAGGCGATCGAGTCCGGGAGGCAGGTGGCCCTTCTGGTGCCGACCACGGTGCTGGCGGAGCAGCACGGTCGGACCATCCGGGACCGGCTGGCGGGATACCCGTTCCGCGTCGAGTCGTTGAGTCGATTCCGCAACCCGGCTGAGCAGCGCGAGATCCTCGAGGCGGTCGCGGCGGGGCAGGTCGACGTGCTCGTGGGGACGCACCGTCTGCTCAGCAACGATGTCCTGTTCCGGGATCTGGGTCTGGTGGTGATCGACGAGGAGCAGCGGTTCGGTGTGGAGCACAAGCAGAAGCTGCTGCGGCTCCGCTCCACGGTGGACGTGCTCACCATGACCGCGACGCCGATCCCCCGCACGCTGCACATGTCGATGCTGGGCCTTCGAGACATCTCGTCCCTGACCTCCGCGCCGCAGGATCGACGGGCCGTGGTCACCGAGCTCATGCCCTGGAACGACGACCGCATCCGCGACGCGCTGCGACGTGAGCTCGCTCGTCAGGGCCAGGCGTTCGTGGTGCACAACCGGGTGCGTGATCTGGATGACGTGGCCCAGACGATTCGCCGTTTGGTACCGGACGCCCGGGTCGTGGTTGCGCACGGACAGATGCGTCCCGCCCAGCTCGAACAGGTGATGTACGACTTCATCAACGGCGGGGCGGACATTCTCGTCAGCACCAGCATCATCGAGTCCGGCATCGACATCCCCACGGCGAACACGATCATCATCGACGAGGCGGATCTCCACGGCCTGGCCGATCTGCATCAGCTCCGCGGTCGCGTGGGCCGGTTCCGCCATCGCGCCTACTGCTACCTGGTGCTGCCCCAGACCCGCGTCACCTCGGAGGTGGCGATGCGGCGGCTCCAGGCGGTCGAGGGATTCTCCATGCTGGGGGCTGGATTCCGCATCGCCCTGCGCGATCTCGAGATCCGAGGAGCGGGCAACCTGCTCGGGGCCGAGCAGTCGGGGCACATCGCCGCCGTGGGCTACGAGTTGTACTGCCGCCTCCTGGAACAAGCCGTGCAGCAGCACGAGCGGTTGCAGGCGGGCGACGGATCGCCATTGCCCGATCCCACCGCAACAACCATCGACCTCGGCCTCGGAGGCATCGTGCCCGAGGCCTACGTTCCTTCGCCCGTTCGTCGGATGGATGTCTACCGTCGACTGTTCCGCTGCGAGGACGAGCAGTCCCTCGATGCGGTCGTGGACGACATCGTCAGTGCCTACGGCCCGATTCCCACGCCGGTCCGTCGTCTGATTGGCCTGGCCCGCATCCGGGTGCTCGCCATGGGGCACGGGATTCGCTCCATGCGGCGTCGTGAACTCGATGTCATCGTCCGGGCCGCGCGTCCCGAAGCGCTTCAGGCGGTCCTCGCGGGTCTGCCGGGACGGGTTCGACTGGTGCAGACCGGGGGGCGGGCGGGAACCGGCGGGGGAGGCGTGCCCGAGATCTACTGGCGGCCCGAGGACGGCTTCGAGGACCTTGACGAGGTGGTCTCCCTGCTCTGCGGCACCCTCGCTGCGGGGTGAGGCTCCAGTTGTGGAGGCCCCGTCGGGGGCTGACCGATGCAGGAGAAGGAGCACGACGTCGCCGGAGGCGACGGGGACGTGCGTCCCGGCTCCATGGTCCGCCGTCATCCCGGAGGGGTGCCGGCCATAAGACGGATCCATGTTCGATGCTCACCGAAAAGCAACGAGACGTTCTCTCCTCCACCCGTGAATCCGTGACGCACAAGTTCTCGGTCAACGGCTATGAGGGCTATCTGACGATTGGACTGTTCGACGACGGGCAGCCCGGTGAGATCTTTATGAAGATCGCGAAGGAAGGTTCGACGTTGTCGGGACTCATCCAGGGATTCTGCCGTTCGTTCTCGATCGCCCTTCAGTACGGTCTGACCGTCGACGATGCCGTGGCCCGTTTCAAGGGCATGCGGTTCGATCCGGCCGGTGCGACGTCCAACCCGCGCATCCCCCAGGCATCTAGCATTCTGGACTACGTCGCGCGCTACCTCGAAGATCAGTTCGGTGAAGCCGCCCGCGACAACGTGGCCTGAGCCAGGCCATCCACCCGGAAATGACAGCGAGCCCCCGGGGGGCTCGCTGTCGTCTGCAGGATGCATGTCGTGTCAGTCCGCGGCCGGAGCCTCGGAGGATTCGGTCTGTTCGGTGCCCTCGGT
>DBGM01000030.1:27847-93231 GCA_002295885.1 Phycisphaerales bacterium UBA854 | reverse complement strand
TCGGTGCCCTCGGTCCCCTCGGTGCCGGTCTCGTCGCCGGTCGATTCGGCAGCCTCTCCGGCGGCAGCCGCGGGCTCCTTGATGATGAGGTTTCCTTCGTCGTCGAACTCCATCTCCTCGCGTGCCTCCAGCGGCTGATCCGGCTCGACCACCACGGTGATCTCGGTCCGGAGGTCCTTGTCGAACTGAATGGGCACCGGATAGGTGCCGACGCGGCGAATCGCGGCCGCCAGGCGGACGGAACGTGCTCCGACATCCAGTCCGTTGGTCTGCAGGGCATCGCAGATGTCCCGCTGGGTCACGGATCCGTAGAGCACTCCCTGGTCGTTGCAGCTCCGGGTCATGGTCAGGGTGACCTCGACCATGCGTTCGAGCAGTTCCTCGCGGGCCGAGCGGAGCGAGGCCAGCTCGGCCAGAGCCACGGCCCGGTCCTCCTCAAGCATTGCGACGCGGGATGCGGTGGGGACTTCGGCGAAGCCGTGGGGGATCAGGTAGTTGCGTGCGTAGCCGCGCTTCACGCGGACGACGTCCCCGACGATGCCGAGGTGTTCGATGTTCTTCAGCAGAAGCAGTTCGATGTGACGTGCCATGGTGTCGCTGTCCTTTCGGGAAAGTTGAGGAGTCCGCGGGCGTGCGGACCCCAGCGATCTGGATTGTCGACCCCGGTGGGGTCAGAACGGAATCTCGTCCTCCGGGACGGATTGGGGGGCCGCGGACGTCTGGGTGGGTGCGTCGCCTCCACCGCCGCGGCTGTCGATGAATTGGAAGTTCTCGATGACGACCTTCAGCTTGGATCGGTTGTTGCCGTCGCGATCCTGCCACTGGTCGAGCTTCAGTCGGCCCTCGATGAAGACCGGGCGGCCCTTGCGCAGGTACTGCCCCATGACCTCGGCGGTCCGGCCCCAGGCTTCGCAGTCGACGAAGGTGGTCTCCTCGCGTGTCTCATCGTTGGCCCGGTACTGGCGATTGACCGCCAGGCCGACGTTGGCCACGGACATGTTGCTCGGGGTCTTCTTCAGTTCGACGTCGCGGGTCAGGTTTCCCATCAGGAAGACCTTGTTCAGGTTGCCGGCCATCTTTCTACTCCCTCCTTGGGTGGGTCGTTGGGGTATCTCGTTGATGTCCCTCGGCGACCATGGTAGCCGAAGGGCGGTGCTCGATCCGGAGCGATGCGGATCAGTTCTCCTGGGGCGTTTCCTCGGCTGCGGGTGCTTCCTCGGTGGCCGTGGCCGTCTCCGCGGGTGCCTCCGTGGCCTCGGATCCGCCGCCGATGGTCACCGTCGAGGCGCCGTCGCCCGAATCGGACGTGGTCGAGTCCTGCTCGCTTCGCAGCTTGATCTCGTCGGCGAGGGCCTCCCGGCCTTCGGCGGCTTCGATGTCCTCGGTGTTGAGGTGATCGGCGCGGATGACCAGGGATCGGAGCAGCTGCTCGGACAGGTTGCAGCTCCGTTCGAGGTCCGCGACCCGGGACGGTTCGCAGCGGAAGAACGTCAGGAAGTACACGCCTCGCTTGTTGCCCTTGATCTCGTAGGCCAGACGGCGATCGTCCCACTTCTTGAAGCTCACGACCTCGGCATCCGCCCGCTTGAGCAGGGCCATGACGTGGTCGGTCGCCGACTGGAGATCGGAGATCGTGTTCTGGGGAAAGAGGAACATGCCCTCGTACATTCGCTTGGTGTTGTCGCTCATTGGAATCCTCTTCATCGATCCGCCGCGGCCGCGGGTGGCTCAGGCGGGGTTGTATTCGTTCATGGTGCGTGTGGCTCCTTCGAGGATCCAGCACGCGGTGGCGTCCGCCGCCCGATCGCAGGCGGCGTCGATGGTGTCCTGTTCGTCGGGCCGGAACCGTTCCAGCACGTGTTTCTCGAGGGGCTGCCCGGGTCGGGGAGCATCGATCCCGATGCGCAGCCTGCTCCATGCATCCGTGCCGAGGTGGGACGAGATGTTCTCGAGGCCGTTGTGACCGCCGCTGCCGCCTTCGGTGCGAAGTCGGAGCGAACCGCAGGGAAGCGCCGCGTCGTCGACGATCACCAGCAGGTCGTCCGCCGGCGTCATCTTGTAGAAGCGCATCGCCTCGGCGACCGATTCGCCGGAGCGGTTCACGTAAGTGGTCGGCTTCAGGAGCATGATCTTCTCGTCCCCGTCCATGGCTTCGATCGTGGATCCGTGGAAGCGGCTTCTGGCCACTTCGCCGGGAGCAAGGCGGCGCGCAAGGCGGTCGAGCACCTCGAATCCGACGTTGTGTCGGGTGCGGTCGTATTCGACGCCCGGGTTGCCGATGCCCACGATCAGCTTCATGGAAGGTTCCTTTCCGCGGTGATCAGCCGTCGCTGTCACCGTCTCCTTCGGCGTCATCGTCGCCCTTGTCCTTGCTGATGACCTCCGGTTCGGCGCCATCGGCATCGACTCCGGCCTCCTCGCCCTCGGCCTCCTCCTCCTTGACGAAGGTGATGTGCACGATGTGCTTCTCCGCCTCGAGGGTGGGGGTCACGCCGGCGGGCAGTTCGAGGTCGCCCACGGAGAGCACCTCGCCCATCTCGGTGATGTCGACGCGGATCTCGTTGGGGATGTCGCTGACCTTGCATTCCACCTCGATCTCGGTTCGGACGACCTCGAGCATGGCGCCGGCCTCGCCGGCGAGCTTCGGTGTGCCGAAGGTGGTGACCGGTACGTTGACGGTGACGACTTGATCGAGGTTCACGCGGGTGAAGTCGATGTGGATGACGTTGTCGCCGAGGTACCCGAACTGGAGATCCTTCACCAGGCAGGTCTCGTTGCTGCCGCCGACGGCGAGGTTCATGACCCGAGCGCCGTCGTGGAGATGCCGGAGGATCTCCTTCTCGTCCAGGCTGATGGACGTGGGGGCGTCGCCCTGTCCGTAGATGACGCCGGGGAGACGGCCGGCCTTGCGGAGCCGCTTGGCGAACCGCGTGCCGGTGCGCTCGCGCAGCTCGGTCTCGAGGGTGATGGTGTCGTTGCTCATCTGATGCTCTCTTTCGTCTTCTGTACGCCGCTCCGAACATTCGGAGGCGGAGTCGGTTTCATCGCTTGGTGCCGGTTCCCCGCTGGAATAGCGCGGAAACGGACATGTCATGGTGGATCCGGTGGACGGCTTCGCCGAGCAGGGAGGCCACACTGAGGGTGACGAGCTTGTCCCGGATGGGGTCGAGTCGTCCGTCGTCGGGAATCGAGTCCGTCACGACGATTCTGGAGATCGGTGAGTCGGCGAGCCGCTCGAAGGCAAGCCCGACCAGCACGGGATGCGAGGCGGCGGCGATCACCGATCGCGCTCCCCGGTCCATGACCAGCTTGGCGGCCTCGCAGATCGTGCCCGCGGTGGAGATCATGTCGTCGACCATCAGGACCGTACGGCCCTTGACGTCGCCAATGAGGTTCTTCGATGCGACCTTCATGCCGGATTCCCGCCGCTTGTCGATGATGGCCAGGTCCGCGTCCAGCGCGCTGGCGTAGGCGTTGGCCACCTTCACGTTGCCGACGTCCGGCGAGACGATGACCAGGTCCTCCATCTCCTCGCGAATGGTCTTGAAGTAGTCGCAGAAGACCGTGGCGGCGGAGAGGTGGTCCACCGGAATGTCGAAGAATCCCTGGATCTGGGCCGCGTGGAGGTCCATGGTCAGCACGCGGTTGGCGCCGGCGGCGACGACCAGGTTGGCGACCAGCTTGGCGGTGATCGGCGTGCGGCCCGCGTCCTTCCGGTCCTGACGGGCGTAGCCGAAGTAGGGGACCACCGCCGTGATCCGCTTGGCCGATGCCCGACGGAGGCAGTCGATGTAGATCAGCAGTTCCATCAGGTTCGCGTTCACGGGGGCGCAGGTCGACTGGACCACGAAGCAGTCCCGGCCGCGGACGTCCTCCTCGACCCGCACGATCAGCTCGCCGTCCGGGAAGAGCTCGGTCTGTCCCTGTCCGATCGGCAGCATCAGGTGCTGGCACATCTCGTCCGTCAGCTTGGCGCTGGCGCGTCCGGCGAAGATCTTCAGGTGATCGCGGTCGACGGCACTCATGGTGTGGCCTCCGTGGCTGCGGTCCGGTGTCGGCTGCGGAGGATCGCATCGACCTCCGCCAGCTGGTCTGGGGTGTTGATGGACAGGACGTCCTCCGCCGGCACGGCGTCGACGACCTCGACGGTCGATTCGGCGGCATGAAGCATCGCGGGCACCTCGGTGAGGTAGTACTCGCCGGTGACGGAGTCCGGCAGCAGGGTCGAAAGGCACTCGAAGAGGGCACCGGCATCGAAGCAGGCGTAGCTGGGATAGACCTCGTGGATCGCCAGTACGGCTTCGGAGGCGTTCTTGTGCTCGACGATGGCTTCGAACCGTCCCTCCCCGTCCCGAACGATTCGCCCGTATCCCGTCGGATCCTCGATGTTCGAGGTGGCCAGGGTGGCCGACGCGGAGGCGGTGCGATGGGTTCGCAGCAGGGTGTCGATGGTCTCGGAACGGATGAGCGGGCCGTCGCCGGCCAGGACCACGAGGTCCCCGTCGAAGGACTCGAGGGCATCGCGGCAGCACAGTACGGCGTGGCCGGTACCCAGCTGTTCGTGCTGCTCGACGAACTCGATGGCCGCATCACCCTCGAACAGCGAACGGACGTGGTCCGCCCGGTAGCCGACCACCAGCAGCACTCGCTGCACTCCGGAGTTCCGCAGGGCGTCGACGACCCAGTTGACCATGGGGCGGTCGGCGACCTCGAAGGCCACCTTCGGCAGGTCTCCTCCCATGCGCGTTCCCTTGCCGGCGGCCAGGACGATGGCGGCGACGGGTCGGTCGGATTGTGGTTCGGAGGTGGTCATGCTTGCTGTTGCCGTGAAACTGGCCCGCCAAGACTCGAACTTGGAATGCCTGGACCAAAACCAGGTGTGTTACCAATTACACCACGGGCCATGGTGCGGGGTATGAATGAAGGTCGGGTGGGGCCGGGTGGATGGTTCCTCGTTCCGCGTCATGGTGGGCACGATCCGTGCCCGGTTGCCTGTCGCGGAAAGTGGAATCACGCTCGGGGGCGCTCCACTGCCGCGGCTGAAAGTTCCCGGAGCTGGAATACCCGTCAACCGCGACCTGGGTACCCCATGCGGCGCCACGTACGTGTCACCGACGGCTCCTCAAAGGGAAACGAGGATTGTAGATCCAGACGGGGAAGGGGGCAAGGGTCCGCCTTCCGAGGCCTCAATAAGGGATGTCGTCATCGTCCGCGGGAGGCGGATCGGGTGTCTTGGGGGGGGTTGGCGGGGCCGGGGCTGGGGCGGGGGTCTTGGGCGCCGGGGCCGGGGGACTCGGTGAGGGAGGCGGCGGGGCGGCCGGAGCAGCGGGGGCTGTGGTCTTGGTGATGGTTCCCGGTGAGCCGATGTCCGGCTTGGTGAAGACCCCACCGGGATTGCAGGCACGGGCGCCGTGGACCCCAGCCTTCGACTGGGACCAGGCGGTCCCGACGTTCATCGAGGCATGGGACGGGCTCGGCATGTAGATGCTGGATCCGTTTCTGGAGCGTGGTGGCCAGCCATTGCCAATCTGGTAGTTGGCCTTGGCGACGACCGAGCCATTTTCGTCGAGGAGAGTCAGGACTTCATCGTCGGCGGTGGCTTTATTGGCGAGGGACCCCCAGCTGACGGGGATGATCAGGAAATCGGGTTCTGCATCCGGGTCATCGGTCCAGGCCTTTCGAAACTCGTCGGCTGACGTCGCATCACCGTTGATGAGGACCGCCACCTGTCCGGGGTCGAGGGACTCGTCGAAGGTGCCCCAGCCGGCAACGTCCTCGTCGTCGAGCCTCCAGCCCTTCATCGTCACCTTGCTCGACGACAGGTTGGCGATCTCCACCCATTCGGCTTCCCCGGATCGTTCGGGGGATGCAGGGTCGTACATGATCTCGGTGATCACGACACTCGATTCGGAACCGACGGCAAGAAGCAGGATGGAGAGGGAAATCATGGTGTCTGCACCCTACCGCGCTGCGGGGTTGAAAGCCACGTATGCTTCCATGCAGACGACCTTTCGCCTCATGTCCCACGATTCATCGCATCCCGAGCCACTCTCCCCGGAACTTGTCCTCGAGGGATACGCCCGCGGCATCTTCCCGATGGCGGACCCCGTGGATGGTTCCATGGGGTGGTACAGCCCGGATCCACGGGCGGTGCTTCCATTGGATGCCGTTCACGTTCCCCGCTCACTGGCGCGGACCGTCCGATCGGGACGGTTCCGCATCACTGTGGATCTGGCCTTCGAGGAGGTCATCCGGGCCTGTGCAGCGCCCCGGATCGACGAACCCGAATCCTGGATCGATGAACGCATCATCGAGGTCTTCACCCGTCTGCATCGGCTCGGATGGGGGCATTCGTTCGAGGCGTGGTCGGGCGATGAGCTGGTGGCGGGGCTCTACGGCGTGGCGGTCGGGGGGGCCTTCTTCGGGGAATCCATGTTCAGCGACCCGGTTCGGGGGCGGGACGGATCCAAGGTCTGCCTCGTCCATCTGGTCGATCATCTGAGGCGATGCGACTTCCGGCTGCTGGACGTCCAGTTCACCACCGGGCATCTGGAGCGGTTCGGCTGCATCGAACTGGACCGGGCGGAGTTCCTGGCCCGGTTGCATCGGGCCGTTTCGGAGGGGCCGCGGTGGCGTCCTTTCGCCGACGATTCCTGCGATTCCTCCACTTGAAATACCGAGAAAACATGCATGGATCGTGCGTGAGGGGTATCCTCACACGAGGTACGGACGACCTCGAACCACGCTGCAGCCACGGATGGCCATGCCACGCACCAGACGAAATCGAATGACGATGTTCCAGAGCCGGGTGGTGGTGCTCGGTCTGTGCGTCGTGGTGGTGAATGTCGTGCTGCTGCTGCAGCTGGTGCGGCTGGCCGTGGTCGACGGATCGCGGCACGCGGTCCTGGCCGAGTCGAGACTGCATGAGCAGTCGTGGCTGCCGACCTGGCGAGGCAGCATTCTCGATCGTTCCGGGCGGGTGCTCGCCCACGACGAACCCGCCTACGACGTGGCGTTCTCCTACGATGCGATCACCGGTGCGTGGATTCGTCAGCAGGCGGTCCGTGCGGCCCGACGTGCGGCCGGAGATGCGGCCTGGTCCGCGGCGTCCCCTTCGCAGCGCGAACAGCTGATCGCCGGAGAGCATCGAGTCGTGCAACGCGAACTCGAGGCCTTCTGGGAGGACGTCGAAACGTCCGCCTCCCTCGAGCCCGGCGAACTCGACGAACGCCGCAACGACGTGCTGGCCACCGTCCAGCACATGGCCGCCGTGGTCTGGGAGCAGCAGCGTCGGAGGCACGAAGCCCGGTACTCGGGGGAGGAGCACGGTCCGACGTTCCGCCCCCGACCGATTGCGGAACAGGAGGCGTTCCACGTGCTGCTGCCCGCGGTCGACGACGAGACAGCGATCACCTTCCGAGCGATGGAGGCCCGGCTCCCCGAACTCGTTCAGGTCAGGCACGCCCGGCACCGGGTGAACCCGCACGCACGGGATCAGGTGGAAGTCGACCGGTCGACTCTGCCGCGCGGCCTGCGAAGTCCGACGCCGGCCACGGTTCCGGTCGAAGGCGTCGCCGGTCATCTGCTGGGCGGCGTGCGTCGCCCGGTCTGGGAGGAGGATGTGGCCCGGCGTCCCTTCCGTGACGTGGAAACGGGGGTCGTCGATCGCGGGGGATATCTCCTCGACGACGAGGTCGGTTCCGGAGGGCTGGAGCAGGGGTGGGAGGAGCATCTTCGGGGCGTCCGCGGCTCGGTCCGGAGTCGCCGGGACACGGGCGAGGAGACCAGGCTGGAGCAGGAGCCCGGACGGGATCTGCAGACGACGATCGACATCGAGCTCCAGGGCCGGATCGAAGCGGTGCTTTCGGATGCCGTGGGCCTGCTCAATGTGCAGCCCTGGCACGGCACCACCCGCCTGGACCAGGGGCGGCCGTTGAACGGCTCGGTGGTCGTGCTCGAGATCGAAACCGGCGAGGTGCTGGCCTCGGTCTCCGTGCCGTCGCGATCCGCCGCCATGGAGATGACGGCGGTCGAGCGTGAAATCCGGCAGCCGTGGGCCGATCGTGCACTGGAGGCGGTGTATCCGCCCGGATCAATCATCAAGCCGCTGGTGCTGGCCGCGGCATCCGTCGAGGGTGAATGCGGTGCCGGTACCACGATCGAATGCAACGGACACCACTTTCCGGGGCAGCCCGGGATCGCCCGTTGCTGGATCTACCGGCCCCGCAACAACCATGCGGTGCACGGACCGCTGCAGCCGGCGGAGGCCTTGGCGAGATCCTGCAACTGCTACTTCTACGAACTGGGGGATCGACTGGGACTCGACCGGATCGTCGACTGGTACGAGTACTTCGGTCTCGGTCGAAGGCTCGAGCCGGGCCTTGCCCCCCTCGGGAGCGTCGCCGAGGGAGTCTCCGGTCGGGGGCATCTGCCGAATGCGCAGCAGCGTGATGCGTTGCGGCGTCGCGGAGAGGATCGCTTCGAGTCCGTCATGCTGTCCATCGGCCAGGGCGGTGTCAGCTGGACTGTGCTGCAAGCCGCCAATGCCTACGCCATCCTGGCCCGCGGAGGTCGCCGACTGCCGCCGACGTTCATCCGCGGCCTGCGGACATCGCCCCCGGGACCCGATGTGCGTTTCGACGACTCGATCGTCGACGCCATCCTCGAAGGATTGAACGATGCCGTCACCGAGTCGTGGGGAACGGGCAGCCGCCTCAAGTACGGGCCGGGTGACTACGAGCCGATCTTCAACGTCGATCCCATCCGGGTCTGGGGCAAGACCGGCACGGCCCAGGCGCCGCCGCTGGTGACGGACGTCGACGGAGACGGGGCGATCGAGCCCGGAGAACGAATCGATGAACTGCACCACGCGTGGTTCGTCGGACTGGCCGGTGACGTCACCCCCCGGTACGCAGTGGCTGTCTTGGTCGAGCACGGAGGCAGCGGGGGCCGCGTCGCGGGTCCGATCGCAAACCAGGTCATCCACGCCCTGCAACGAACGGGGCATCTCGGCGTCGGGGAGGTGGCTCGGTGAGCAGGGCGGTTACCAACTGGTCCGCCACGGGACGCCGCGCGTCTTCGACGTCGGTGCTGCGGCGCATCGCCACGCTGCTGCGGCCCAATCCCGGCTGGATCTGCTTTGCGAGTGCGATGGCCTTGTCGTTGCTGGGGGTGGCTGCCATCGACCTGTCGGCTCCGGGCATGGCGACGCGGCACATGGTCTTTCTCTGCCTGGGGGTGTTCGCCGCGCTGCTGGCCGCCGGTCCGCGTCCCGATTTCTACCGGCGATGGGCCTGGCCCATGGCGGTGCTGGTGCTGGCCATGCTGGTACTGCTGCTGATTCCCTTCGTACCGGAGGCGATCGTCCGTCCCCGCAACGGAGCCCGAAGATGGATTTCGCTGGTGGTCACGGATCTCCAGCCGTCCGAACTGGCCAAGATCGTGTTCATGCTGGTGCTGGCCGCCTCCCTGCGGTTCCGTCGGACCCACCGGAGTTTCCGCGGACTGCTGCCTACGCTGCTGATCGCCCTGGTACCGATGGGGCTGATCCTCATGGAGCCGGATCTGGGCACAGCGCTGCTCTTCCTGCCGACCTTGATGGCGATGCTGGTCGCGGCGGGGGCGAGGTACGTCGATCTCTTCAAGATCATGCTCGTGGGCCTGGTGCTCGCTTCGGCCATGCTTCCCATGCTGCGTCCCCACCAGCGGGCTCGGATCATGGCCCTCGTCGCCCAGGTCCAGGGGGATGACCGCTACGAGAACGACATCGGCTACCAGGGGGCCAGGTCGATGACCCTCATCGGCGCGGGCGGGATGGAGGGGCACGAGACGGAGCACGCCTCGATGCTGCTGAGGTACAACCACCTTCCCGAACGACACAACGACATGATCTTCACGGTCATCTGCGCCCGGTGGGGACTGTGGGGCGCCGCGGCGACCTGGGGTGCCTACCTGCTGCTGCTTCTGGGCGGACTGCTGGTCGCGGTGCGGAGCACCGATCCGTTCGGTCGGCTCGTTGCGGTGGGCATCTCGATCATGGTGATGACGCAGATGCTGATCAATTCCGGCATGTGCCTCGGACTGTTTCCGATCACGGGAATGACGCTCCCGTTCGTCAGCTACGGGGGCTCAAGTCTCGTAGTCAACTGGATCATGATCGGACTGCTGCTGTCGATCGCCCGCTCTCCGCATCGCACGGTCTGGCGTGAACCCTTCCAGTTCTCGAACTCGGAGCTGTAGGCATGGTCGACATCCCTTCCGATTTTCGTCGTGCACTCCGGGAGCAGCATCTCGAGCTCGAGCCCGATGAGTTGGAGCGGTTGGCCCGGTACCTGGACCTCCTCTACGAAGCCAACGCCACGACAAACCTCACTGCGGTCCGCGATCCCCGGGAGGCCTGGAACCGGCATCTGCTGGACAGCCTCAGCCTGCTGCCCCTGATCCGTTCGGTGGGCGCCCGCCGCGTGCTGGATCTGGGCAGCGGCGGCGGCCTGCCCGGTATTCCGCTGGCGGTGACCATGCCCGACATCGAGTTCATGCTTCTGGAAGCTACGGGCAAGAAGGCCGCCTTCCTGGAGTCCACGGCGCGGGAGCTGGGTCTCGACAACGTGGTCGTACTCGACGAGCGGGCCGAGACCATCGGAGAACCGGGCTGCGTGCACCGCGGGGGATGGGATCTCGTGACGGCACGGGCCGTGGGGGCCATGAACGTACTGCTGGAACTGTCCATTCCGCTGCTGGTCGAGGGTGGTGTCCTGCTGGCCATCAAGGGTGAGCGGGCCGGAGCCGAACTGGAGGTGGCATCCGAAGCCCTGCGGGTGCTCAAGTGTCGTGTGGTCGAGCGTCGCCGAACGCCCACCGGAACCATCGTGGTCGTGGAGAAGACCGATCGGACGCCGCCCGATTATCCGCGGCGCCCCGGGGAGCCCAAGCGGCAGCCCATCGGCGGACGCGGCTGATGCAGTTCGATCCGGCCGAAGTCTTCGGTGATGCGGGGCCGATCGCGTCCCGGCTCGAGGGCTGGGAAGCGCGTCCGGGCCAGATCGAGATGGCCCAGTCGATCCGCGGGGCGATGGAGTCCCGAAGTCAGGTTCTGGTCGAGGCCGGAACCGGTCTGGGCAAGTCGTTCGCGTATCTGGTGCCGGCCATCGAACGGGTGGTCGACCATCATGAACGGGTGGTGGTGGTCACCCACACCATCACGCTGCAGGAGCAGTTGATGGATCGGGACATCCCGTTTCTCAACTCGGTCCTTCCCGGGCAGTGCCGGCCGGCGCTGGTCAAGGGCAGGGGGAACTACCTCAGTCGCCGCCGACTCGAGCTGGCCATCAAACGGGAGCATTCGCTAGTCGACGGTGAACCGGCGCGGCGTTCGTTGCGCACGATCGAGGAGTGGGCCCGCACCACCGACGACGGCACCATCGCAACGCTTCCGGTGCTCGAGCGGCGCGGCGTCTGGGATCTCGCCCAGAGCGATTCGGGCAATTGCCTGGGGCGCCGGTGTCCCACCTACGACACCTGCTTCTTCCAGAACGCCCGCAAGGAGATGGAGCGATCGGATCTGCTGGTCTGCAATCACGCTCTGTTCTTCTCGGATCTCGCCCTGCGGATCGTGGGGGCATCGCTGCTTCCGAGGTACGACCACGTCATCTTCGACGAGGCCCACGCCATCGAGGACGTGGCCTCGGAGCATTTCGGTCTCACCGTCTCGGAGCGCGGCGTCGAGCACCTGCTCGGCCGTCTCTGGCAGCCGAGGCAGCGCAAGGGGCTGCTCGGGGTGCTGCTGGGCCACGAACTGGCGGGTGGCCTGGTCGCCGAATGTATTCAGGCGGTCGAGGCTGCGCGGACCGCTTCCGACGCGTTCTTCTCGATGCTGCTGGACTGGCACCGCGTGCACGGCCGGTCCAACGGGCGGATCGCCGAGCCGGGGATCGTGGCCAATCCGCTGACGCCCGCGATGGATGCGGTCTCCAGGGGGCTCGATCTGTTGAAGGCGCGTCTGGGGGACGAGGCCGACGTCGCCGAACTCTCGGGCTACGCGGAGCGGGCGGGGGACCTGGCGATGGGTGTCGCACGCCTGCTCGGCCAGGACATTCCCGGCGCGGTGTACTGGATCGACGGGACGGAGCAGACCCGTGACGCCGCCGGGCGGGTCCGGGGTCCGCGTCCCAGCCTGCGGTGCATGGTGGTCGAAGTCGCACCGCTGCTGCGGGAGCATCTCTTCTCCTCGGGAACCTCGATCGTCATGACGTCCGCCACGCTGGCCACCTCCGAAGCGCCGCTGGACGGCCTCGACGAGTCGCGCAGCGGATTCAACCACATCCGCACCCGGTTGGGATGCGACGAGGCTCCGGCCCTCCAGGTGAACAGCCCGTTCCAGTACGACCGGCAGATGCGGGTGTACGTCGACCGCTCCATGCCGGCGCCGTCGGCACCGGGGCATCTGGATGCGCTGGTGAATCGCATCGTCGAGTTGGTGGAGCGGACCCACGGAGGAGCGTTCGTCCTCTTCACGAGCTTTCGGATGCTCCACGCCGTGGCGGATGCCGCGGGCGAGACGCTGTCGGCGGTGGGGCCGCTCTTCGTGCAGGGGCGAGACGGGCCGCCGGGACGCATCATCGAGCAGTTCCGTCTCGACGAACGGTCCGTCCTGCTGGGTACGACGAGCTTCTGGCAGGGGGTCGACGTCCGGGGCCGCGGCCTCCGCAACGTCATCATCACCCGGCTGCCGTTCGAGGTTCCCGATCGCCCCATCGTCCAGGCCCGCACCGAGCGCATCGAGGCGCGGGGTGGGTCCGCATTCGGGGAGGACCAGCTGCCGCGGGCGGTGATCCGGTTCCGGCAGGGGATCGGTCGTCTGATCCGGTCCGCCGGGGACGAGGGCATCGTGAGCGTGCTCGATCCGCGCATCATCACCAAGGGCTACGGGCGACGCTTCCAGCAAGCGATTCCCGAGGGGGTCGTGATCGAGGATCTCGGTTTCGACTACGGCGACTGCTAATATCAGTCTTTCAGGAGTCCATCATGCTTGCATCAGTATTCAAGGCCTACGACGTCCGAGCCGTGCATCCCGAACCGTTGAGCGTGGATGTCGCCCGCAGCATCGGCATGGGGGCGGGAGCCTTCTTCCGTGAGCAGGTCGGCGACCGGGCGAAGCCGCCGCGAATCGCAGTGGGGTACGACATGCGTCTGTCCTCCCCGTCGTTGGTGGCGGCTCTGGAGGAGGGGCTCCGTACCCGTGGCTGCGATGTGGTGCAGGTCGGCTTGGTGGACACGCCGTTCATCGCCTTCGCCGTCAACCATCTCGAGTGCGACGGCGGAATCCAGACCACCGCCTCCCACAATCCGGCCCAGTACAACGGTTTCAAGATGTGCTCGGCCCACGCCAAGCCCATCGGTGAATCGACGGGGCTGCTCCGGATCCGGGAGCTGGCCGAGGCTGCGCAGGGCGAAGCGGCGGATCCCGTCGGCGCCCGCGAGGAGATCGACCTCTGGGACGCCTATCGCGAGCACGTGTTTCGGTTTCTCGATCCGGGGTTCCTCGACGGAACGAAGCAGATCAAGGTCGCCGTCGATGCCTCCAACGGCATGGCGGGCACGATGGTGCCGCGGCTGTTCGACGGGGTGGAGGGGATCGAGATGGTCCGGTTGAACTTCGAGAACGACACCGGGGTGTTCGTCCACGAGCCGAATCCGCTCGTGGAGGCGAATCTGCAGCCGGTCCGTGATGCCGTCGTGGCCGAGGGTGCGGATCTCGGCATCTGCTTCGACGGTGATGCGGATCGCTGCATGGTGGTGGACGAACGCGGCGGAATCATCGGATGCGATCTGCTCACCGCCTGGTTGTGCGGCCGCTTCCTCGAGCGCGAACCCGGGGCGTCGATCGTCTACGACCTTCGTTCGAGCCATTGCGTCCAGGATGCGGTCCGCGCCGCGGGGGGCACCCCGGTGCGTTCCCGGGTGGGGCACGTGTTCATGAAGCAGGTGCTGGCCGAGCACCAGGGGCCGTTCGCGGGCGAACTCTCGGGGCACTTCTACTTCCGGGACAACTGGTACGCCGATTCCGGAGCGATGGCCTTCGCCCTCGTGCTCAGCGAACTGGTGGCGGCGGGCCGCCCCCTCAGCGAACTGATCACGCCGCATCGCAGCCGGGTCCAGTCGGGGGAGATCAACTTCGAGGTCGACGACAAGCCGGCGGCAATGGAGCGTCTCCGGGCGGCCTACCCCGAGGCGGAGGTCGACGAACTGGACGGCGTGACCGTGGTGCTGCCGGACTGGTGGTGCAACGTCCGGGCCAGCAACACGGAGCCGCTGCTGCGGTTGAATCTCGAGGGGCCCGACTCCGCAACGGTCGACGCCCGCGTCGAGGAGGTCTCCTCGCTGCTGGGCACCCGGGTGGATCATTGATCACATCGGCATAGATTTGCCGATCCAGTACCCTGTTGCCCGAATGAGTGACATCGACGTACAGCATGAGGCCGCTTCACAGCCGCGTACCGCGGCCAAGGTATTCTGCTGGCTGGCCAGTCTTATCATCGCCGGTTGGCTCCTTGTGCACGTGGCCGGGGGCCGGCACCATGCCGAACACCACGGCGGTCACCACGATGCGCACCACGTGGAGGCGGACCATGCCCACGAGACGGACCTCGAGGTAATCGAGGACCATTCCACGCATGAGCCCACGGCCCCGCCGCTGTGGGGACTGGGCATCATCCCGTTCATCATCATTCTGGGTTCGATCGCGGTGCTGCCGCTGCTGAAGTCGACCGAGCACTGGTGGGAGAGCAATCTCAGCCGCTACCTCGTCGCCCTCGTCGTGGGCCTGTCCACCATCGTCTACTACTGGCTGACGCACGGGCCGGGGGCCATCGGAGGTGTTCTGGATCACGCGATCCTCATCGAATACATCCCATTCATCGTGCTCCTGTTCAGCCTCTACGTGATCAGCGGCGGCATCCAGCTGGTGGGGGATCTGCCCGCCACGCCGCGGACGAACGTGACCTACATCGCCGTTGGTGCCCTGATCGCCAGCTTCATCGGGACCACCGGAGCCAGCATGCTGCTGATCCGTCCGATCCTGCGGACCAACCGGCAGCGGAAGTACAAGGTGCACACCATCGTCATGTTCATCTTCCTGGTGAGCAACATCGGTGGAGCCCTGCTTCCCATCGGCGACCCCCCGCTGTTCCTCGGGTACCTCAGTGGTGTGCCCTTCTTCTGGACGCTGGGGCTGTGGCCGCAGTGGCTGGCGACGAATCTGGTCCTGCTGGTCATCTACTGGGTCTGGGACACCGTCATGTACAGGCGCGAGTCGGAGGCCGCCACGGCCTTCGACGGGGTCGACGTCGAGCCGCTGCGGCTTCGCGGGTCCCTGAATCTCCTCTGGCTGCTCTGCGTGATCCTCTGCGTGGCCTTCGTCAATCCCGACAACCCGCTGCCCGGAACCGACTGGTATCCGTTCGAGTTCTTCCGCGAGCTCATCATGCTGGCGTTGGTGGGGCTGTCCCTGATCCTGACCCGCCGGTCGGTGCGCGAGGGGAACCAGTTCAACTACCACGCCATCCTCGAGGTCGCGGCGCTGTTCATCGGAATCTTCATCGCCATGCAGGTTCCGATCGAGGTGCTCAAGGCCCACGGCGCCGCGATCACCAGCGAACTCAATCAGCCCTGGATGTACTTCTGGATGACGGGCATCCTCTCCAGCGTGCTCGACAACGCGCCGACCTACCTGGTGTTCTTCAACCTGGCCCAGACGGGTGCGGTGCCCGAGGGCACGGAGCTGGTGCAGCTCGGAGGTGGCGGGGAGATTCCGGTGCACCTGCTTGTCGCGATCAGTCTGGGGTCCGTCTTCATGGGCGCGATGACCTACATCGGCAACGGGCCCAACTTCATGGTCAAGGCGATCGCCGAACACGGCGGCGTCCGGATGCCCAGCTTCATCGGCTACGTCTTCAAGTACAGCCTGCCGGTGCTCGTTCCCGTCTTCATCGTGATGGTCCTGGTGTTCATGATCCTCTGACCCGGTCCTGCTAGGATGGGGGGATGGACATCACCGTGAACGGAGAAGCGATGCAGCTCGAGTCGCCGCTGGCGATCGACGGTCTGCTGGAGCAGCTCGGTCTTTCGGACCGCCCCTGCGCCGTCGAGGTCAACCGGGCCCTGGTGACCCGCGACGCCCACCGCACCACCGCGCTCACGGACGGAGATGTCGTCGAGATCGTCACCCTCGTGGGGGGCGGTTGAACGTCCCCGCTGGAACCACGCCATGACCACCGCTTGCTCGAATCCGACCATCGAACCGCTGACCTTGGGACCCTTCACGCTCAACAGCCGGTTGATCGTGGGCACCGGGAAGTACGAGACGTGGGACATCATGCGTGAAGCGCTCGCCTCGTCCGGTGCGGATGCGATCACGGTCGCGGTCCGCCGTGAGCGGCTGCTCGACGCCGAAGGCCGCTCGCTGCTCGATGCGATCGATCTCGATCGCTACACCGTGCTGCCCAACACCGCCGGGTGCTTCAGCGCCGAGGACGCGGTGCGTGTGGCCCGGCTGGGACGCGAGCTGCTGTCGCAACTGGACAATCCGGGCAAGGACTGGGTCAAGCTCGAGGTGCTCGGAGACAAGGCGACCCTGCTGCCGGATCCGGTCGGAACCCTCGAAGCCTGCCGTGAACTGGTGGCCGACGGCTTCACCGTGCTGTGCTACAGCTCGGACGATCCGATCATGGCCACCCGGCTGCGTGATGCCGGCGCGGCCAGCGTCATGCCTGCGGGCAGCCCCATCGGAACGGGACGCGGCATTGCGAATCCCGAGGCCATCGCGATCATCCGCGATCTGCTGAAGAATCCCGAGCACGGAGGGGATCCCGCCTATCCGCTCATCGTGGATGCCGGTGTCGGGACGCCCAGCGACGTCACCCTGGCCATGGAGCTGGGAGTCGACGGTGTCCTGCTCAACACGGGCATCGCCCACGCCACGGAGCCGGTTCGGATGGCGGCCGCGATGAGGCAGGCCTGCGAGGCCGGCTACCACGGCTACCGTGCCGGTCGGATCGGCCGCAAGCTCTACGCGTCGGCGTCCAGTCCCTGGACCGGCATGGTGTCGACCATTCCCGGCGAGTAGCGGGACGCGATCTCATCCAGAAGCCACCGTGCGAAGATCTCCTTGCGCTGGCCGGTGGGAGCTTTGGTGGTGCCGGACGCATCGATGAGCATCGCATCGACGGTTTCGGAGTCCATGGTCTCCAGTGGATTCGCGACAATGGCATCCAGGTGCTTCCGCTCCAGCTTGGCGCGTGCGGCCTGCTCCATGCGATCACGCGGTTCCAGGGCGAAGCCGACCCGGACCTGTCCGGGGCGGGTGATCGCATCGAGGGAGGCCACCACATCCTCCGTCGGTTCCAGGTCGAGGCTGGTCGCCCCCTCGCGACGCAGCTTCCCGTCGTGCCGTCGGGCGGGCCGGTGGTCGCATACCGCGGCGGCCATGATGAGGAGATCGTGGCCGGGCCAGTGTTCGTGGAGCAGGGCGGACAGATCGGCGGTGGTTTCGAACCGTACCGGTTCCGCATTGGGATCATGGTGAGTCGTGATGGGGCCCAGCAGGAGGGTGGTCGGCCAGCCCAGGGCACGTCCAGCGGCGGCCAGGGCCAATCCCATGCGTCCGGAGGATCGGTTGGAAAGGAAGCGGACCGAGTCCAGCGGCTCCCGGGTGGGGCCGGCGGTGATCAGAAGGCGGGGCATGGGCTCGGAAGGGGGCATTGGAAGGGCCTAGAGTGTAGGAGTCGCACCGGCGACGCCGATGATGTGCGGCCTTGTCATAGAATGGCTGCACGGCAATACTACGCGTTCTCCCCCGGCTGCACCGCAGCGGGGCCTCTCTACGATCCATTCCCCTCCGGAAGACGGCAGCACCCATGGCCAAACGCCCCCGCAAGAAGCGACTCAAGCTCGGCGAGATCCTCGTCCGGGATGGTGTGGTGGCTGCGGAACAGATCGAGAAGGGCGTTGCAATCGCGTCCGGCTCGGGCAAGCGTCTCGGGGAATCGCTGGTCGAGGCGGGATTCTGTCAGGAAGGCCAGGTGGCCAAGGCCCTGGCCGAGCAGTTCGGAATGGACTTCAACGCGTTGTCCTCCGAAGCCGAGCTCTCCGAGATCGATCTGTCGGCCGTGCCCGACGACATCGTCCGCAAGCATCTGATCCTGCCCTGCGGCCTGGTGCAGGGGCGTCGCAAGCTCATCATCCACGATCCCATGGATCTGGAACTGCTCGACCTGCTTCGATTCCGATTGAACGTCGAGGTGGAGACGGTGCTCGCCGCCCGTGGCGCGATCAAGTCCTACATCGACGACCAGCTCGGCGGAGGATCCATCGTCGCCGAGGAATCCCTGGTGACGGAGTCGATCGACGTGACCGTCGACCGCTCGGTCGACACGTCGGTCGACATCGCGGAGGGCGACACGGCCCCCGTCGTCCGTCTGGTGACCAAGATCATCCAGGAGGCGGTCCGCGGCCGGGCCTCGGACATCCACGTCGAGCCCATGGAGGACCGCGTCGTCCTGCGGTACCGGATCGACGGAGTCTGCCATGTTCGTGACCAGCTGCCCAAGCGGATGCAGTCCGCCCTGCTGGCCAGAATGAAGCTGATGGCCGGGGTCAACATCGCCGAAAAGCGGATTCCCCAGGACGGTCGCATCAAGATGCGGATCGACGAGGCCGAGGTGGATTTCCGTGTCAGCATCTGTCCCGCCTACCACGGCGAATCGGTGGTGCTGCGTATTCTGCGGCCCGACTCGGTCCGCATCGGTCTGCCGAACCTGGGCTTCGAGCCCGACCACCTGGACACCTTCAACAAGATCATCCGCCGGCCCAACGGCATCTTCCTGGTGACCGGGCCGACCGGTTCGGGCAAGACGACGACGTTGTATTCGGCGCTGGATGTGCTGAACCGTCCGGACCGCAAGATCATCACCGCCGAGGATCCGGTGGAGTACAGCTTCACGGGAATCAACCAGTGCCAGGTGCGTGAAAGCATCGGTCTGTCGTTCTCATCGATTCTGCGGTCGATGCTTCGTCAGGCGCCGAACATCGTGCTGATCGGTGAGATCCGGGACCGGGAGGTCGCCGAGATCGCGATCCAGGCTGCCTTGACCGGCCACCTGGTCTTCTCGACGCTGCACACCAACGACGCGCCGTCCGCCATCACCCGTCTGATCGACATGGGCGTCAAGCCCTATCTGGCGGCCAGTTCGATCCAGGCCATCATGGCCCAGCGGCTCATCCGCATGCTCTGCCCCGCCTGCAAGGAGGTCGATCCCGACCCCGATCCCAAGGTGATGCGCCTGGTCGGCGTGGAGCCGGAGGAGGCCGCGGGCAAGGTGCACCGGGCGGTCGGATGCAGCAAGTGCAACCAGGTCGGCTACAAGGGTCGCAAGGCCATTTTCGAGTTCATGCAGATGAACAACGAAATCCGCGAACTGGCCTTCAATCGGGCGGCGATCAGTGAAATCCGGGCCGCGGCCCTGCGGGCCGGGATGCGATCCCTGCTCGACGACGGCCGGGTCAAGCTTCTGCGGGGGGACACCACCGCGGAAGAAGTGTCCAGGTTCGCCCAGGCCGAGGTCCTGATGAACGCCAACATGGACATGGAGTAGTTCTGGGGTGATCTGGGGTTGCTCGGTCGATAGAGCCTTCAGGCGTGTACACTGATCTGATTCCAGTGGATTTGGGAGACGTACGGTATGTCCAGCATTCAGATTGACCGGCTGCTCGACACGGTGATTCGGCAGGGGGCCTCGGACCTTCATCTTTCGGTCGGCCGCAAGCCCACCCTTCGTCTCCACGGTGGTCTGCGCAATCTGGACACCAAGGTCCTCGATGCCGATGACTGCGTGGCGCTGATGAAGTCCATCACGCCCGAGCGGGCCCAGCAGGAGCTCCAGGAGGAGGGCAGTGCCGACTTCGGCTTCGCGTACGGAACCGAGGCCCGCTTCCGGGTGGCCATCTTCCGGCAACGCGGTGACATCTCCCTGACGCTTCGGCTCATTCCCAACGATCTGCTCAGCTTCGACAAGATCGGCCTGCCGCCCATCATGGGTGAGCTGATCCGCCGGCCCCGGGGTCTCTTCATCGTGACCGGTCCGACCGGTTCGGGCAAGACGACCACGCTGGCCTCGATGATCAATCACATCAACCTGACCCTGGATCGGCACGTGATCACGGTCGAGGATCCGATCGAGTACTACCACTACCACAAGAAGTCGATCATCAACCAGCGTGAAGTGGGCGTCGATGTGCCCAGCTTCGCCGAGGCCCTGCGGCGTGCTCTCCGGGCGGATCCGGACGTGATCCTCGTCGGTGAGATGCGGGACCTCGAGACGATCGAAGCCGCCATCCGTGCGGCCGAGACCGGTCACCTGGTCTTTGCGACCCTGCACACCACCGGCGCCGCGGGCACCATCACCCGAATCATCGACGCCTTCCCGACGCAGCAGCAGGCCCAGGTCCGCGTGCAGCTGTCGACCTCGCTGATCGCGGTCCTGTCCCAGGTGCTGCTGGCCCGGGTCGACAAGGTGGGACGCGTCGCGTCCTTCGAGTTCCTCGTCGTCACTCCCGCCATCTCGAACCTGATTCGCGAGAACAAGACCTTCCGGATCGACTCCTCGATCCAGACCGGACGAAAGTTCGGCATGCAGCTGCTGGATGACCATCTCTGGTCGCTCTTCCAGAAGGGCATGATTGCGGCGGACGAGATGATCGACAAGAGTCGTGATCCCGGCGAGCTCACCAATCGGGTGCACCGATCCGGCCAGTCGGTGGGTCGCACCGAGCTCGACAGCGAAGAGCAGGCATCGACCAAGCCGGCGGATTCGTAGCGTCTTTCCCTGGCGCACGGTTCCATTTCACTAAGCCTTTGATTGGCAGACTGATAGCGTTTTTTAGACGCTCCAATGCGGTATTGGGTCCTGCTTCAGGGGGTCGTGGGGGTAGCAGGACGCTGCATCGGATCTCTGCCGCCACATCATTTCATTGCATAATCCATGTGTCGCATGGGTTTATAATGCCTGAAATCATTGTTTCAGGGCCAAATGTCCTGCATTATATCAATGATGGGCTCACCGCCGTTGGCTTCTCTCAAGGGTCTGTTTCCCGGGACCTCGGCGATGCATGTTCGGAGCGTTGCGTCGGATGGCAAAGTCGTCGACTGATAGAAGAGATCGCAAGAGCCGGTCCCGAAGTGGTCGTGGGGGAGATGATCCCGCCGCCGCTCTCAAGGGACGTCGCTTCGGCCGGGTACTCACCAAGTTGGGCAAGATCACCCGGGATCAGGTCCACGAGGCCCTCAAGATCCAGCGTTCCCGACGGGACAAGGGGGAGCGTGATCTGGTCGGAAAGATCCTCCTGGAGATGGGCTACATCGAGGAACTCGACATCCTCGAGGCGCTCGCCGGACAGTCCGGCATGCAGTTCGTCCGCCTCGACGCCGAGGAGCACGACGCGTCCCTGACCGAGCACCTTCCCGCGGAGACCGCGAACACCTACCAGATCGTTCCGGTCGAGTACTCGGAGTCCACCAAGACCCTGACCATCGCGATGAAGTCTCCCGACAACTTCCGGGCCGTCGACGACCTTCGCCTGCTCATGGGATTCACCGTCAAGGCCGTGGTGGCGCCCGAAGCCGAGATCGACGCCGTGCTGGGGAAGCTCTACGCATCGAGCGACGCCAGCATGCTGGACGTGATGTCGGAGCTCGCCGATTCCGACGCCCTGTCCGCCCTCCAGGGGCGGGGTGATTCGGTCGACCTCGAGGATCTCGTGTCGGCTACGGAGGACAACAAGGTCGTTCGGCTGCTCAATCTGGTGCTGCTGCAAGCCATCAAGGACAAGGCCAGTGACATCCACTTCGAGCCCTTCGAAGGCGAGTTCAAGATGCGGTACCGCATCGACGGGGTGCTGTACGAGATGGTGCCGCCACCTCCGCATCTGGCGTTGCCGATCGTCTCCCGCATCAAGGTCATGGCCGATCTCGACATCGCGGAGCGTCGATTGCCCCAGGACGGCCGCATCGAACTGACCGTCAACCAGTTCCCGATCGATCTTCGTGTCTCGGTGCTGCCGACCATGTTCGGCGAGTCCGTCGTGATGCGTGTGCTCGACCGTGGGAACGTGCAGCTCAGCCTCGACAAGGTCGGTTTCCGCGACGACGAAATCGATCTCATGCGGGAGATGATTCGCAAGCCAAACGGGATCGTTCTGCTGACGGGTCCGACCGGCTGCGGAAAGACCACCACGCTCTACGCCTCGCTCAGCGAGCTCAACGAGCCCACGACCAAGATCCTCACCGCCGAGGATCCGGTCGAGTACGACATCGACGGGCTCGTCCAGTGCCAGGTGAATCCGGAGCAGGAGCTGTCCTTCGCCAAGCTGCTCCGCTCCTTCCTGCGTCAGGACCCCGATGTGATCCTCGTGGGCGAGATCCGCGACCTCGAGACCGCTCAGATCGCCGTGCAGGCCTCGTTGACCGGTCACCTGGTCTTCTCCACGCTGCACACCAACGATGCGCCGTCGACGATCATTCGTCTGGTCGACCTCGGGGTCGAGAACTTCCTGCTCACCGCAACCCTGGAGGCGGTCATCGCCCAGCGTCTGGTGCGGAGGATCTGCTCCAAGTGCAAGGAGGAGTACGTCCCCTCGGAGGCCGAGCTCATGGAGCTCGAACTCCGTTCCGCGGACGTCTCCGGACGCACCTTCTTCCGGGGCACGGGGTGCAGCCACTGCAACTCCAGCGGCTACAAGGGACGGCTGGCACTCTTCGAGATGATGGTGCTGGACGATCTCATCCGCGAGATGATCATGTCCCAGGCCTCCACGGCGCTGCTGCGTCAGGAGTCCAGGAAGCGCGGCATGCGCACGCTCCGGGAATCGGGACTGCTGTCGATCTACGACGGTCGGACCACCATCGACGAAGTACTCAGGGAAACCATCAGCGAGGAGGTCTGATCCCAGGGATCAGGACCGTAGGACATGACGACTTACCAGTACGAAGCTCTTGATGCCGGTGGCAAGCCCCAGAAGGGGGTGGTGGACGCCAGCTCCAGCGACGATGCGATCCAGCAGATCCGTTCCCAGGGGTTCTTCCCCACTTCGGTGCGCGAGCAGAAGGTCAAGGGCGGTGACGCCGAGGGCGGCAAGAAGGGCAAGAAGAAGAAGGCGCCCCGGTCGGCCAAGAAGGGCAAGAAGAAGGGCGAGATCAACATCTCCCTGAACATCGGGCCGGTCAAGAAGAAGAAGATCACCCAGTTCACCCGGCAGCTCTCGACCCTGCAGGACGCCGGTCTGCCGCTGCTTCGTTCGCTGCAGATCCTCGAGACGCAGCAGAAGCCCGGTCGCTTCAAGAACATCCTCGGCGACATCGTCGAGGACGTCGAGGCCGGTTCGACCCTGTCGGATTCCATGGCCAAGCACCCCAAGGCCTTCGATCGCCTCTACTCCAAGATGGTGAATGCGGGCGAGATCGGTGGTGTGATCGATCTGATCCTCCAGCGACTGGCCAACTTCATGGAGAAGGCCGAACGACTGAAGGCAAAGATCAAGGGCGCCATGATCTACCCGATCGTGGTCATCATCATCGCGGTGGTGATCGTGACCGGCATCATGTACTTCGTCATTCCGAAGTTCCAGGACATCTTCAACGACTTCGAGGTCGAACTTCCCGGGCTGACCATGTGGCTCATCGACGCCAGCGCCTGGGTCGCGGGCACGATGCCTGGGCAGAACGTGCCGGGGTGGGCGGTGATCGTCGCGTCCCCCTTCCTGATCTTCTCGTTCTTCAAGCTGATCCGGAAGACCAACTTCGGCCGGGCATCGACCGACTGGGTCGTGCTGCGGCTTCCGGTCGTGGGCAACCTGATCGAAAAGACCTCCGTGGCCCGCTTCACCCGCACCCTCGGAACCCTGATCTCCGCCGGTGTGCCGATTCTCGAGGCGATCAACATCACCCGCGAGACGTCGGGCAACTGGGTCTTCGAGCGGGCCCTGGGTCGGGTCCACGATTCGATCCGGGAAGGCGAGACCTTCGCTGAGCCGCTGCGCGAAGCCAAGGTCTGCGATTCGCTCGTGGTCAACATGATCGACGTGGGCGAGGAGACGGGTGACCTGGACGTCATGCTCATGAAGGTCGCGGACAACTACGACGAGGAGGTGGACGTGGCCGTCCAGGCGCTGCTCAGCCTCCTCGAGCCGCTGCTGGTGGTGGTCCTCGGCGGCGTCGTCGGCACCATCGTGCTGGCATTGTTCCTGCCGCTGGTCTCCATGATCGAGTCGGTCTCCAAGTGATGCTCCGGAGGATGCACAGCATGCCCATGCACCGTCATGTCGTACGCGGACGTCCGCAGCCCACCGGCTTCACGCTTGTGGAGCTGGTGGTGGTGATGGGAATCATCGCGCTGCTGGTGTCGGTCCTCGTGATCGCCGTGTCGGGTGCCCGGGAGTCCGCTCGCGTGGCCTCCACCTCGACGACCATGAACTCCATGGTCCAGGGCATGGTCGCCTTCCGCGAGGATGTCGGCTACCTGCCGCCGCTGCTCGACGAGAGCCGATCCCTCATGGAACCGCCTCCGCTGGACGACGGCAACATCTTCGAGCGCATGCAGGGCTTCTACTCAATCACCACCCCGGCCGAATACCTGCTCGGCTACGGCGGGCACGGCATGGACGGCTACGGATGGGACGCCGTCTGCGAGGTCGGAAAGGACTACGGTCCCGCCGGAAGCTCCTCGGCCAGCCTCTCCGACGAATCGGAACGATGGGGCATCCGCAATCCAGGGGCCGACGGGGTCTGGACCTCGACCTACGCCCGGGAGGGGAAGGGGACGCTGTCGGGCCGCGTGGAGCGGTTCGCGGCCGGCAAGGTGTCCGACAACGGTCCGGTGCTCGGCCCCTACATGGCCCTGCCGGGCCGCGGTGTGATCGGCCGGTTGGTCTCGAACAACGGGGTCTGGGACGGCACCAGCATCGATTCGGCCAGTGGCCAGCCCGTGGTCCTCTTCGAAGGCGACGAGGGGTACGATCAGGATCCGTCCCGCGGCGCGCACGTCATCTGCGACGCGTGGGGGACTCCGATCCGCTTCTACCGACTCAACTACCCGGGCGGCAATCCGGCCCAGCGGTATCCCGCGACCAAGCAGCCCTACTGCCCAAGCATGTCGCAGTTCATCGCACTGCGGCCGTGGGACTTCGAACCCGGGTCCTCGACCGAGTTCCTGGTTCCCAGTGGCAACGATCTCTGGGGCGACTACAACTCGACCATGGACGGGGACGGACGGCGGGGCGACAGCCTGACCAGCTTCGAGCTGCAGTCGGGCGAGTTCGCATTCCTGTCCGCCGGGCCCGATCGCCGCATCAACAACTGGCAGCGCAACGATGCGGCCGGCGTGGGCGGCAACGACGGCACGAACTTCAATGACGACTGGCACTACAACTGGGGCACGATTCCCGGCACCAGTCCGCAGTACCCCGTTCCGGAGACCGAGGAGGTCAACCGGGACAACATCGTGGAGGTCGGCTCGTGAACCCGATGCACTCAGTTCGAAGGGCGTGGACGCTCGTGGAGATGATGGTGGTGATCGTGGTGATCAGCGTGCTGGTCGCCCTCTCGCTCAGCATCGGCTCCGCGGTGCTGCAGGGCTCCGAGGTGCAGCGGACCGAGAACGCTCTGGCCCTGCTGGACAGCGCCATGTCGGCCCGCATGGTCGACGACGCGCGCTCGTCGTTCTCCTACGGCTTCGACGGCGACATCGTTCCCCGCTACATGGTCGACCCGGGCGACGCGATCGACGGCGCCTCCGGTGCCTGCGACCGCTGCGACGATCTGGATGCCACGGTGCTCGACTACCGCGAGGGCGGTCTGCCCTCCGAACTCGATCTCCGGTGCCTGATGTGGTCGCAGGTCTCGGGATGCTCGACCTTCGAGACGGACGACGACGTGTACCGGGGTGTGAGCGCTTCCTGCTTCTGGATGCTCCGCAACCATCCCTCGTCGCGGGAGATCATCACTTCGATGGATCCGAGTCTCATCCTGCCCGTGCTGTACCAGCTGGGCAGCGGCGAGGAGGAGCCGGGCATCCTGCCCGTCGACGCCTGGGGCAATCCGATCATCGTGGTGCTGCCGGGACGCGATTGGGACGACCAGCAGGATGGGGGATCGTTCGGCAACTCCAAGCGGCAGGACGATGACCGGACCATTCGCACCAAGGAGGAGCAGCTGCTCGGATCCGCCCTGCAGGGCCGGGCCTACTTCGTGTCGGCCGGTCCCGACGGCAAGTTCGGCAACATCCACAACGACCAGTCCCTCGTGGACGGATACGACCCCGACCCCAGTGACGACGGATTCGACGACGCGCTGGACAACATCTATTCGTACGAGGTGCGCACATGGTGAATCGCGTGTCCAGCACCGTACGATTCCGCGGCTTCACGCTCATCGAGCTGCTGGCGGTCATCGTCATCGTCAGCATCGTGTCGGTCGTGACGCTGGTGGCCTACCGGGCGCTGGTGAGCGATTCCCGGCACTCGGTCGCTGCCAACACGGTCAGCACCGCGCTCGACAACGCTCGGGCCCTGGCCATCGAGCAGCGCAAGCGCACGATGGTCGTGTTCCGTCCGGTCCGCACCGGTACCGAATCACAGCAGATCGCGGTCGTGATCGCCGTCGAGACCGGGGACATCCATCTCAACGAGTATGCCTACTACGAGCTGGAGTTCAGTGTGTATTCGGGGCAGACGGAGTCCCAGATGGGACTGCGGTTCGAACCCGCCAAGGGTGTGAAGCCCCGCCTGCTTCCCGAAGGCATGATGATCGCCGCGCCCGCGTCGAACATCGCCCGCGCCCGGGAGGGGGCCGTGCTCGAGAGCGACACGTGGCTGAGCCAATCCAATCTTGCCCGGATGAAGGGCACCGATTCGGACGAGTCGCCCGGTGTGGTGCTGGGGATCTTCTTCGAGCCCGACGGTTCGATGCGACAGACGTTCCAGGACACCGGTTCGTCGCTGGCGTTCGTCGACTTCAACGGCGACCGCGCCCAGCGGGTGGTCGACCCCGGAGCGGTCGGACAGAACCCCTACCGGGACTGGTGCCTGACCGACACCTGCCGGCCCACCGTCAGCGGGGGCACGGCCGGCGTGCCCGAACCGGGGCAGGACTACGACACCACCCTCGGATTGACGGAGGTCGCCTACAACTCGGACGGTGACGACACCATCGAGGAGGGCACGCTCCTGTACTACGGGCTGGACCGTGACGAGAGCGAGCCGTACGTGCTCGTCGCTCCCTTCTTCGCGATCTTCGACTACCAGGAAGCCGCCGACTACTACGGGGGGCATCTGCCGGATCCCGACTTCGACGACGAGATCCGGTGGGTCGACGCCACGGCCCGGACCGGCGATCTGAGCCGCTTCGCCAAGACGAACGGCCATGTGTACTACTTCAACAAGTTTTCGGGGACGGTGACCAAGTGAACACGAAGCCACGCACCATCGTGCACGGAGATCGTCGCGCCTTCTCGCTGGTCGAGCTGCTCATGGCGATCTTCATCCTCGGCATCGGGATCATCAGCATCGCCACGCTCTTCCCGGCCGGCATCGCCCAGCAGCAGAAGGCGATGGACGACCAGGTCGGGCCTCTGGTCGCCCGCAACGCGATGTCGCTGCTGCGGTCGCGCATTCCCGAAGGCAGCTTCGGCTACGTGGAGATCGATTCACTGAACCCGCCGCCTTGGGACGTGACCTCCGGTGACTTCCCCTGGCTTCGTCCCGCCGTGGTCGTGGGGGGCGCATCCAATGGCCCCGCCGCGGGGGCATTGGACGTCTTCAACACCCACGCCGAATACGGGGTCGACGTGACGACGGTGACCGAGAACGGTTCCGATCCATGGATCGGTCCCGCCCTGACCTCCTACGGCGGCATTCCCTACGCGGGGCATCAGAACGACGATCCCTCGACCATCGTCGACGGCATCCGCGCGCCGCTGGTGGTGATCGAGCAGTCCGAGCGACAGTACCCCAAGTTCGACGATTCCGGTCGTGCGCCCCGCTACTACTGGGACTGCATGTTCCGTCGTGCGGGCGACAAGGTCTTCGTGGCCGTCCTGGTCTACCGGGTCCAGCCGCTGCAGGGGGATCAGCCTCCGTGGGTGGTCCAGGCCGACGCCGGCGGCCGGATCGTCGTACCGTGGTCGCTCGACCTCGAGAGCGGCGACAACGACTACCAGCCGTGGCGGGTGGGGCAGGGCATCGGCTTCCCCGAGGATCGTGCCCAGTGGATCCTTCCCAATGCGGATGCCGGTGACCCCTACGACCCAATGGTCAACGACGATTGCTGGCAATGTCCCGGGCAATGGCTCGTGGACCAGAACGGAATCGTCAATCGGGTGGCCATTGGCCGAACCCGCAAGGACGATCCCACCACCCACGTCGAACTGGCCTTCCCGGTTCCGCCCATGGCGGAGGACTCGGTGCACATCGCGGAGATCGACGCCCTCGGGTTCGCCTACAACGCCCAGCGCCGTGTGCCCCAGACCGGAAGTCTGATCCTTCCCGCCAACGCGCGGAGTGACGGGGACTTCGTCTACTCGCGGGGCATGGTCGTTCCGCCCGACGGAGGGGTGGTCGGTGGTCCCGCGGTGTCTCGGCTGTGGTACGTGCCCACCGGCTTCACCGACGGGGACGGAAACGAATGGAACTTCACTCCCGTCTACATCCTGGTGGAGGAGCTGTGATGCGCATCCATTCGACATCCGATCGTCGCGGGTTCACTCTGACCGAGATTCTGGTGGCCGTCGGTGTGCTGCTGGCCATCGTGGTGATCACGGGCCGCATCTTCAAGGTGGCGACCGACGTGACGTCCACCGGCCAGGCGACCGTGGACATCATGCAGGAGGCCGCCGCCATCGAGGCCCGGATCCGGGAGGACATCGCCAACATGACCGGGGACGGGTTTCTCGTCATCCGTTCCGTCGAGGTCCCCAACGACGTCAACGTCGTGCAGTGGGACCAGGGGGGGCGGCAGGGACAGGAGCCCGGGTTGCTGAATCCGGTGCTCGACGACTCGGCCACCATCCGGTGCGATCAGCTCTGCTTCTTCGTGGATTCACCCACATCCTCCCAGATCATTGGTGAAGGCACCACGGTGGGCAGTCTTCCCAGTGCCCAGTCGCAGACCGCGTTCGTGACCTACGGCCACGGCATCCAGTTGCCGGGCATGCAGCCCTACCACGACATCGACTACCAGTTGGATCCCAATCCCCCCGCGAATCTTCCGCCGGTGGGCTTCGCCCACGATCCCGATCTCGACCAGTTGGAGGCCGATGGCGAGGAACTGGTTCCCTGGCGGTACGACAATCCGGGCCTGGACGAGACCGACTGGCTGCCGACCATCTACACCAACTACCGCGGATCCATCAACTACAACAGCGGCAGCGATCTCGGGGTGCTCTACGAGCAGCAGATCCCCGGGGAAGATGACCGCTACATCAATGCCACCCAGCCCGACGCCCGGCAGTGGATCCTGGCCCGCCACACGATTCTGCTTGCCGACGACGACGAGATGTTTCCGGGCGGTTACAAGAAGCGGCAGTACCTCCGCAACGTACCCTCCGCCCAGACCATTTTTCCCAACGATGCCCGGCCCTGCTTCCCGGGGGCGGCCCAGCTCGACGACGGCAGCTACACACTGAACGCCGATCCGCCCGTGCTCACCTACGGCCGGGTCGACGTGGCCGCGATTCCGATCGACGAGGTCCGGGAGATGGTCCAGACCAGTCGGGCCCGCACCAATCCCCGCGAGAACTTCATGCGGCGGTGCATGCACTACGGAGAGGACGGCGCCTACGACGACCTGCAGGACGTCGATCAGGATGGCGACCTGCTGCCCGAGATGCAAACGCGTGACGTGCTGGAGGGCAATCTCTTCTCGTTGGACGGCAGTCCGTATCTCGATCAGCGATTCTTCATGAAGGACGTGGTCCGGCGTCCCCGCGTGGAGCGGACCGCTCCGAGCATGTCCTCGGTCGATCAGGCCCTGACCAACCACGCCCTGGGTACGAGCTGCTCCTCGTTCTCCGTCGAGTGGACCTACGGGGAAGGCGCCGGCGGCGGATGGGTCGAGAGCCCCGTTGCCGGTCAGGACGACCAGTACTGGTACGGGGTCAACTACTCCGCCGACGATTCCCTGCTGGACGGCACCGGGAACCCGTGGCTGGGCCAGCGGTGGTTCGGTCTGCGGGACATCGAGCGTGGCGTCATGCCCTACGCGGAGTTCTATGCGAACTATCCCCCTGATCTGCAGAACACCCCGACCCCCGTTTCGATGAGTTCGCAGCCCACCGCGGCGGCCTACGCCGTCGATCCCTACGCAATTGATCAGGAATTTCCGACCTTCGGCGGCCAGTCTGCGTACGAGGAGTACTGGGCCACCTTCGGCTACAACCGCGATCGGCCGGCTCTGCCCCTGACTGAGCAGGGGAACGAACTGGTCTTCGAGCGGGATCGGAGCTTCACACCATGGCCGTCGGCCCTGCGCATCACCATGACGATCAACGATCCGCAGGGACGGCTGGAGCAGGGGCAGGTCTACCAGTTCGTGGTCGAGATTCCCGAACAGGCCCGCGGCGGCTTTGCAGGAGGTGCTCGATGAACACCGCGAGAGACATCCCGACCTTCCCGGTGGAACGCCGCGGCAACGCCCTGGTGCTCGTCGCGGGAGCCCTGGTGCTGCTGGTGATCATCGCCTCGGCGTATCTCTCCAGTGCGCAGGGCATCCGCCAGACCGCCAAGGCGCAGCGCCGAACCGTGAATGTCGATGCCGCAGCCGGCGTCATCGCCGAGGACATCGCACGGGAGATCAGCGAGGCATTGTTTGTCCGTGAGATCGACCCCGCCGTGGTCACGACGACGGTGGGGGCCTCCTCCATGGTCCAGTCGCTGCTCAACATCGCACCACTGCCTCCCGAGGTCTCGTCCCGGTTCCTCGAGGACCGTCGGCTGCCCCTGTCGGGGGCCAGCTACTTCGGAGAGTTCGGTGGAAGCCAGGGGCGGTACGAGATCGACCGGAACTTCGCCTGGAACTACGCACCCTACGAAGTCGTTCCCTGGACCAACTGGCCCGACTACGGTGCCGCGTGGCACGGCTTCAACGAACTCGACGTGCTGCCGCCGGGTCCGAACGTGATCCAAGTGTTCGACCCCGAACCCTTGGACGACCTGTTCTCGATCGACAATCCGCCCGGTCAGCCCGGTACCAGCGACACCCGATGGCTGCGTAGTCTGGAACCCCAGCGGATCGCGACCGGAAACTACGACCGCATGGGGCTGAGCCGAGAGACCAACGTCGACGGCTTCTCGCACTACAACCACCTGACCAATCTGGCCCGGCCGGGCAACGACTGGCGGATCTGCCGCGACATCGCCGACGTCACCGGCGTCCGGTCGCCGGTGCACGACGCATTGTCGACCGAGGCCATCATCGATCCCTCGAGCATCGCCGTGGCGGCCCCGGACGGCTTCTTCTACTTCGGCGGTCTCCAGCGTGATCACCACGTTCCCATCGAACAGTGGCTACCGCTGGCTCCATCGGCCGGCGGGATCGCGCTGCGCAACGACGAGTCCGGCACGACCTTCTTCACCACGCCCTCCGAGTTCTGGAGCCGGTGGATCCGCTGGTTCGACTACGCCGGCTACGCCTTCGCCCAGGGGGCGGCCCTCCAGTTCGGCAATGCGGATCTCGTCCCGCCCAACTTCTACGATCTCTCCAACCTCGACGGCGATACGGTCCTCTCCGGCGGCGGCAGCGGCGAGGTGCTGGAGTCGCTCGACGACGGTGCCAACGGCGAACGTCCCGAGGACGAGTTCAGCCGCGGCTCGGCCCGATGGCACGTGTCCCGCGTCCTGACCGACGCCGACGGCGACGGCTTCACCGACTCCTTCTGGTTCCATGTACCCGGGCGCGGCAGCGAGGGGACCATGCAGGTCGTGGGGGTGTCCGTCACCGACAACGGGGGACGGCTCAACGCGAACGCCGCCACCCGGTTCATCAAGTCCGACACGTACTTCACCAACGGCGACCTCCGGGCCCGCACCCGCGGCTGGAGCCCGTCGGATCTGGCCCTGGTCGGACAGAACGCGGCCTGGATCAACGGTAACGACAACGGAGGATGGAAGCGAGACTCGAACGACGACACGTACAACTGGGGTCCGTACACCCACGATTCGTGGAACGTCGGTTTCTTCGATGTGCCCGCCCATTCCACCGGCTTCAGCAACCTGTACGTTGACGTCGGGCTTCCCCAGAGTCCCTACAAGTTGGTCGGCTACTACGACGGCGGCGAGGATGTGATCGATCTGTTCCCGGCGGAGCAGGGGTCCGCGGCGGAGATCTATCCGCTGTGGCAGGCCAAGTACTTCCGCGACGGGACCGGGGGCGATCTCCTCACCGAGACCAGCGTCCAGCTCAACTCGTGGTTCCCCGAGAACAGCGACATCAACTCCCAGGTCAACCGCCTGTTCTTCTTCCGCAACGCCGGAAGCGATCCGTTGAATCCCCGCATGAGCTTCACGCCGTTCACGATGGCCGACGAGATCGAGCTCCGGTCCAGCGAGGGCAACAACCAGCCCTGGCTGATGTCGCGGTTCGAGCGGGCCATGGGCGACTACGGATTCACGGACATCAACAACAGCGACGAGTTCATCCATCCGCTGCGCTCGGCCCGTCATCGGCAGGAGCAGTCCGAACTGGTCGATCAGCTGTCCAACCGGCAGCTGTTCTTCGACAACCGCCGCAAGCTCACGATGTACAACGCGGCCCGCAACGATCTGCTGCCGCCCCATCTGTGGTGGGAGTACCGTGGCAATCGGACCACGGTCTACGATTCCAACGGCGACGTCGATCCGGCCTTCTCCATCCACGGCTACCCGTTGGGACCGCCCGCGGACCTGACGCGCTTCGTCGGGCCCCCGCAGGGGCCGAAGACGGGTCTGGGGTCCGCCCTGGTCGGCACGGCCGGCCGGCAGTGGGCCAATCAGGCGCAGGCGGCGCTGGGCCGGGCCGATGGTGCCTTCGGAAATATCCGCAACAGCACCGGTACGGTCCTGAGGTCGTTCTACGACCAGATGCGGACCAAGCTCGACCTGCGCGAGCACGAGCGGGTGATCGACACCGGGCTGATCTCGGGCGGAACGTCCGCCTACCGGCCGCTGACCTTCTCCGAGCGGCTTCCCTACGCGCTCTACCTCGCTCTTCACAGTGGGGCGATGAATCCCGGTGCGCTGCTGGCGACGAATCCCATCAGTCGAAACCTGTTCGACGATCCTACCGACCCCGCCGACGATCTGGACGCCAGGGAATCCGCCCGGGCGCTTGCGGCCTCCTACGCCGCCAACATTCTGTCCTGGCGGGACCCCGATTCGGATGCACCGCTCTACAGCCAGAACATTCAGAACACCGGCACGATCTACGACGGGACGCGTGACTACGGCCCGGTGCGGGCGCCGATCTTCACCGACGAACTGCTGGATCCCTTCGAGCTCGATCCGGCCTACACCGCCGGCACCGAGGAGCCGGCGTATCTCGGCATGGAGATGCAGCCCTTCATCATGGAGGCCTTCGTCGCCCACGTCGTCAAGCCGTTCAAGCCCGGCGGGCAGCGCGCGGCCGGAACCAACAACGATCGCTACGAATGGGACAACGACGAGGCCGATCGGCTGTTCCTGATGTACTCGGAAGGGGACGAGGATCAGGCCGACATCGTCGCCGCCGGTACCCAGTCCAACGTCGACGAGACCCGCGAGATCCTCGGTGACGAACTGGAGGAGCCGGTGTCCATCGCCGTCGTCCAGATCGCCAACCCCTACGATCGTCCGCTGCCGCTCTTCGGTCGCAACCCCGGTACGGGATTCCTCGATCGTCGGCTGCCGCTCTACAAGGTCTCGCTCTTCGGTCGGGATGTCGTCGTGGACGATCGTCTCGTGCAGATGAGCGAGGAGGGCTACGACAACTCCTACACCTCCGAGTACGCCTACAACAGTGGTTCCGCCCCGTGGAACCTGCCGGCTCGGGCGACCGCGCAGCTGCCCCTCTATCTGCCGCCCGCGACGCCCGAAGCCCCGTTCACCCTCGTTCTGTACGCGACCGGATTCGATCTCGCCGACGTGGATGAGCGGGTCGAACACCTCCGGTGGATCGACTTCCTCGATCTCAACGCCGAGGACCATTTCGCATTCCAGGGGGACGATACCCGCGCCAACAGCAACGGGGTCCTCGACCAGTGGGTCGGGGTCTGGCCGTACGATCCGAGCAATCCGGATCTGGTCACCTACCAGCCGCACCGCTTCACGCTGCTGCGCGACGAGGACGGCAACGGCGTGGCCGAGCGGGCCATGCCCGAGGAATCGCTGGCCACGACCGACGGCATCCTCGAGATCTTCCCCGGCGATCTGATCTGTCGCGTGGATCTCAATGCGTCGGCCGGCAACGACTGGTCCCTCGACATCGAGGACTTCGACTCGCCCGTCGGAGAGCCCGATGTCACCGAAGGAGTGGCCGTGGCCCTGAAGCGGACCCACTGGCGACTGCTGCGCAATCTGGTCGACAGCGACGGCGACGGGGTGGCGGATCCGAAGTTCACCCAGCTCGGTCCCGGCACCTACGAGTACGTGCACGACGTGGTCGTGGACCGGACGGGGAAGCCGTCCTCCTCGGACGACGAGTTCCACGAAGTCGTGAGCGACGTCCTGCCGCAGGAGCGGATTCCGTCCCTGCTCGAACTCGGTGAGATCGAATCGGTGGTCGAGGTCGGCGGGGGGGGTGGTCCCGGCGGAGGCGGCAACCAGCAGCAGGAGTCCGCCACATTCCCCACCCAGCCGGTCTTCGAGGAACTGGAGGACCGCATCGACAGCGACATCTACGATCTGCTGGTGGCCGGCCAGGATGCCACGGAACGCGCAGCGGTCATGGACCTCCGGGTCCCCGCATTGGCCGACGATACCACCTGGGGCGCCAAGAGCAGTGCCGATTCGCTGCGATGGTGTCAGTGGGCCCGCTACACGCGTGCGTGGGGTGTCGACCCCGACTATCCCTCGGACGCAGCCTCCATCGCCACCAACGTCTCCGAGTTCCCCGGCCCCATCAACCACATGGACCGCTCGGCGCCGCGGTACGTCGTGGGCAAGGGACAGGTGACACGGTCGAAGGGTCGATCGTCGTTCACCGGAGACCCCTCCGCCGGCACGGGGCCGCTCTCCACCGACGAACTCGACGGCACGATCTACGAGGGCATGGAACAGACCGGGGGATCGTTCCAGTCCGGCGGCGCCGCATGCCAGATCCGACTGCTCAATGCCGACCAGCGGACCATCGGTCAGCGCTACTTCTTCGACGGCACCGAAGGGTCGTTCGGCGGATTGCCGACCAACTCCGTGCTGGCCTGGGGGGCGGTCTTCGATGCGGCCTCCGATCCCGACGGCACCCACGGCGAGCCGTGTGCGCCCGGTTCGACCTCCGCGTGCCCGCCCGAACTTCCGCTGCCCGGCCAGCCCTACTGGTCCGCCGGCTCTTCGGCCACATCCTCGGGTTCGCCCTGGATGACCCGGAACTATCGTCTGCCACGCACCATCCTGGGCTTCGGCAACCGCCCGCTGTGGTTGTACTCCTGCCGCAAGCCGACGTTCTTCGACATGGACGGGCCCTTCGTCTCCACCTATTCCAACGGGATCACCAACGCGATCGATCTGCAGAACCCGCAGGTGAGCGACTGGAACGGCACGACCCCGTGGCCGGTCGGCCAGGGCTTCGACTCCGGTGCCGTTCTGCAGTCCCAGACCGGCGCCGGGACGGGGCGTCACATCTTCAATCTCGCCGACAAGGGGTACTACGGCTACGACGGCATCAACGGCCAGCGTGAGCTGATGCCGTACGGGTTCCAGATGCTGCAGAAGGACGGCAACTTCGAGCAGGTCGGTGAAGTGCTCAATGTCATGCTGTACGGGCACGAACTGCTGATGCAGAACGGGCCTCCGAGTGCGACCAGTCCGGTCCTCACCACCCGAACGTTCTCCGAAGCGATGCGGGACCAGTTGGAGCTCGACCTCGGCATCATCGAACAGCCCGTGGCCGCAGAATCCGAGTCGTTGTTCCCCGGTGAGGACGTTCGTGTCAACCGGCTTCCGGTCGACGCCGGCCAGTACGGCCGACACGGCACTGCGGATCGCTACGCCGATGCCGCGGTGGGCAAGGTCGAGTCGCCCGCGGGCACGGACGTCTGGCTGTCCGACATCGGTCACACCGCCCCCGATCTGCCCGCAGCCCAGCGCGTGCTGGATCTGTTCGTCTGTGACGGTCCCGGGAACTGGGACGTCTACCCGGAGCTCGTGAACGGATCCGGGCTCGGATTCAGCGATGGAGTCATCGACTTCCCGGTGCAGGCGTCCAGCGTGCTCCGGTACGACCCCGAGTTCGGCAATGCCGAAGGCTTCTCCGGGCGTCCGACCGGTGGCCTGGTCAACATCAACACCGCGACCGCCGAGGTGATGCGGGCCCTGCCGCACATGTACAAGCTGGTGCACGGGACACCGGACTGGACCAGTCAGGCGGATGGAGGCACGCCTCCGTGGTGGCTGGGAAGCATTCTGGAGTCCGTGGATCGCGAGACGGTCCAGTTCGACGCCAATCCGAGGGTCTCGGTCTCCGAAGCCATCGTTCGCTACCGGGACGCACAGGGAGTCTATGGTTCCGAGAACGGTACGCCCGGAAATCCCGGAGTGGGTCAGACGCGGGCACCGAGCTACCAGGAACGGATCGATGCCGGTCTTGACCAGCGCAGTGGATTCTTCACGGACGTCCACTCACGCGGCACGAACGGATTTGCCGGCATCGGTGAGCTGTTCGCCCTCAACAAGACGACCCGCGACCTCTCGGGGGCGGAACTCGACTGGCTGGCCGTCGACCAGAACGGGACCTCGGCCTTCGAGGGGTTGCACGATGCCTCCGGGCACGACCGCTACGCCGATTCATGGCGGATCGACTTTGCGGCGACCAATCCCTTCACCCGGGAGTACTACCAGCGGAAGCGGTTCAAGGATCGGGCCAGCGGCCTTTCCAGTCCCAATCTGGCTGGTTGGTACAACACCGACCCCGCACTGCTCGGCGCCGACATGCGTGCCTACAACCCCTTGGGCCTGGCCGGAGCCAACGGACGTGGTGCACCCCGGTACCACTGGATGACCCGTGACGGGAATCAGACGGCCTACGATGACGACGCCGTCGGCCCCTGGGGCGGGGAGGCACCCAAGGTGCTTTCGATCGGTGCGCCGCTCAGTACCGATGTCAATGGTGAGATGTTCCCCAACCGGTTCGAGGGTGGGTCCAACGGACCCTGGTACCCGGCGCCGCTTCCGACGTGGTCCCTGTTCTCGCAGCAGGAGAACTACCGCGGAGGCGACATGGTCGCCGGAGACGCCGAGGAGGCGAATCTGCTCTTCTCGGGAATCTCGAACCTGATCACCACCCGCAGCGATGTCTTCACCGTCCACTTCCGGATCCGGACGTTCTCGCAGAACCCGGAAACCGGGGTGTGGGATGCCACGGACCCGGATGCGATTCTCGATGACAGTCGCTACGTGATGCTCGTGGACCGGAGTCGGGTCGACACCTCCGACGACTCGCCCCGCATCCTCTACGTCCAGAAGGTGTCCAACTGAGTCGATCATTCAACCCAGAATCCGCGCCGCCCCGTTCCGCATGCCGCTGCCACGGCCGGACGGGGCGGTCGCTTTGGGGTCACCGTGCTTCGATGTCCCCGAAGCGACGCTGGCGCCCTGCGAAGTCCCGAATGGCCGTCCGCAGGTCGTCTCCGTCGAAATCCGGCCAGTATGCATCGGTCACATGGAGTTCCGAATAGCTGATCTGCCAGAGGAGGTAGTTCGAGATGCGGTGCTCGCCCGAAGTTCGGATCAGCAGGTCAGGATCGGGGATGCCGCGCGTGTACAGGTGGTCCGCGAGCACCGCTTCGGTCACATCGTTCTCGGACAGAACGCCGTCGCGGACCTTGGCCGCGACGTGCCGGGCGGCGCGGGTGATCTCATGCCGTGAGGAGTAGTTGATGGCCAGCACCACGTGGAGACCGCTGCAGTCCGCGGTGGCGTCTTCGGTGAGTTCGATCTCCCGGATGACATCCTCCGCCAGTCCCGCGCGGTCGCCGATGACCTGGAAACGGACATTGTTCCGCAGGAGATCGTCCCGCTCCTTGGGCAGGAACTCAAGCAGCAGTCCCATCAGAGCGTCGACCTCATCGGCCGGACGCTTCCAGTTCTCCATCGAGAACGAATAGAGCGTCAGCGTGCCGATGGAGAGGGCTCCGCACTCCTCAACGATGCGGCGGGCGGCCTGCGCGCCGGCCCGATGGCCCTCCGCCCGGCTTCGGCCGCGTTCGGTGGCCCAGCGTCCGTTGCCGTCCATGATGACTGCGATGTGGCGGGGCCGATCGGCCACCGGAACGTCGAAGTCCGGGGTGCCGTCGGGTTGCGATGTGGGAACGCTTGCGCGGGCCATCAGCACCGGGTCCCTTCGAGCGTCTGGGTGCGTTCGGGGCCCACGCTCACGAGATGGATGGGAATGCCCAGGATCTCCTCGATCCGATCCAGATACCGGATGGCTTCGGGGGGCAGGTCGGCGCGATCCTCGATCGCGTCGATCTCGTCCGCCCAACCCGGCAGTGTCTCCCAGATCGGTTCGGCGTCCAGCAGTCGCCGGGCATCGGGAATGAAGCGATCGGTGATGGAGCCGTCGGGCAGGCGATAGGACGAACAGATCTTGAGCTCATCGAATCCGGACAGCACGTCCAGCAGCATGCACGCGATGCTCGTGGCGCCGCAGATCATGGCCGAATAGCGGACCGCCACCAGGTCGAGCCAGCCGCAGCGGCGGGGGCGTCCCGTGGTGGTTCCGTATTCGTTGCCGCGTTCTCGGATCCGCTCTCCATCGGCGCCGTTGTCCTCGGTCGGGAACGGTCCGGCTCCGACGCGGGTCGTGTAGGCCTTCATGATGCCCACGACGTCGTCGGCGCAGGGGGCCGACAGGCCGGTGCCGGCCGGAATGCCCAGCGTCGAGCAGTTCGAACTGGTCACGTAGGGGAAGGTCCCGTGGTCGATGTCGAGCAGGCAGGCGTTGGCGCCTTCGAAGAGGAGCGAGCGTCCTTCGTTGCGGAGGTCGTGCAGGGCGTAGACGGTGTCGGTGATGTGCTCGCGGAGCTGCTGCCCGTACGCGGCGAAGCGTCCGGCGAGTTCGTGCGGGTCCAGCGGCGGAGCATCGACGCCCAGGGCCGTCAGTTCCCGGCTCCGGATGGCGCAGATCACCTTGAGCCGTTCCAGAAGATGGTCCTCGTCCCGGAGCTCACCCATCCGGATGGCCAGGGAGCGGTGGATCTTGTCGGCGTAGGTCGGTCCGATGCCGCGTTTGGTCGTTCCGATCGACAGGCCGGGGCCGCCTTCGGCGGCGGAGGACAGCACCCGTTCCAGTGCTGCGTCGTGTTCCTTGTGGTAGGGCATCACGACGTGGGCCCGATCGGAGATGAGCAGATTGTCCGGGGTGATGGCGATGCCGCGCTCCCGGATCCCCTCGATCTCCTGCAGGAGCTTCTCGGGGTCGACCACGACGCCGTTGCCGATCACACAGGTCCTTCCGCCGGACAGGATGCCCGAGGGAAGCAGGTGCAATGCATACTTCTCGTCGCCGATCACCACGGTGTGGCCGGCGTTGGCGCCTCCGTTGTAGCGGACGATGACATCGTGCTTGGCGGTCAGGAGATCGACGACCTTGCCCTTGCCTTCGTCGCCCCATTGGAGGCCGACCACTGCGGTATGTCGGGGGGTGCTCACGGCGTGCTGTTCCTCTGGTGGTGGGGTAGGAAGCAGTGGTCATGGTACCACCCTCCGGCGGACGGGGGCCCTGTCCGACGGTGGTCGGGGCTTTTCCCGGACGCTTTCGAAATAGGTGGAAGGTGGTTCAGGGGCGGGTGCATGCACCCGATGAAAGGGGCATCCAGACGGGAGGAACTCGATGACCGATCAGGGAACATTTCGCGTCAAGTGCCCCAATCTCAGCTGCCGCCGACTGCTGGCCATACCGTTGCACGGACGTGGTCAGATGGTGCGTTGCCTGCACTGCTCGACCCAGTTGAAGGTGCCCGAGGGAACGAACCGGTCGGGACGCCGGCCGGCTCGTCAGTCGGCCTGAGCCCCGGAGGCATCCGCGACGCAGGGCGAGTGCTCCAGCCGGAACGTCACCGGGCCGATCGTGACTTCGTCATCCGGGTTGAGGGTGGCCTGCTGGATCGACCGTCCGTTCAGGAGGGTTCCGGTGATCTCATCGAGGTTCACCAGCAGGGCCCGCTGGTTCTCGAGCATGATCTCGCAGTGGGGGCTGGAGACCCGAGGAAGGCTGATTCGGACGTCGCACCGGTCACCCCGGCCGATGGTGGTTCGTCCCTCCCTGACATCGAAGGAGCGATCGACTCCATCGCGGGTCAGCATGATCAGTCGGTAGCCCATTCTGCTCCTCGGACGCGTACGCCCTACCATGTGGCTCGATGGGGCCCAGAGGCCCCGTGGAGTGATCCGATGACCTCAGACGGCCCAGGCGACTCCCGCCTTCAACTCGACCAGTGTACGTCCGTTCCGGATGCGCAGACGGCCGAGGGGCCGGCCGATATCGGTGAGCTGCTGTCTCCGCCACATCGGGTGCACGGCATCTACGTCCACGTTCCGTTCTGCCGTCATCGCTGTCACTACTGCGATTTTTTCACCATTGCGGGCCGTGAGGATTCCTTCGGGGCCTTTGCGGACCGCTTGATCGAAGAGATCTCGGAGGTGGGTGAACGTCTCACCGGGGAGGTTTCGACCGTCTTCGTCGGGGGGGGCACGCCGACCATCCTGCCTCCCGACACCATTCGGCGGGTGATGACGGCCATTCGGGAGCGGCTTCCCTTGGGGATGGATTGTGAATGGACGGTGGAGGCGAATCCCGAAACCATCGATGCGGCGCGTGCCCAGGCCTTGGCGGAGTCCGGGGTCAATCGGATCAGCCTGGGGGCGCAGTCCTTCAATCCCGATCGACTCGAGGCCCTCCAGCGTCAGCATGATCCGGAATCCGTGCCCCGCAGCCTGGATCATTTCCGACGGGCGGGGATCGATCGCTTGAGTCTGGATCTGATCTTCGCGATTCCGGGACAGACGCTGGCGCAGTGGGACGAGGATCTGCAGGCGGCACTCGATCTTGGAATCCAGCATCTGAGCGCATACTCCCTGGTCTACGAGGCCGGTACGCCCCTGACCCGGCGGCGGGATCGCGGCGATGTTCGTCCGGTTTCCAACGAGCTCGAAGCCGACATGTTTGAGCACGCGATCTCCACGCTCGCCGCGCGGGAATTCGAACACTACGAGGTGAGCAACTGGGCGATGCCGCACCAGCAGTGTCGTCACAATCTGGTGTACTGGCGCAACGAGGACTGGTGGCCGATCGGACCGGGGGCGGCGGGGCATGTCGGTGGTACCCGCTGGAAGAATCTGCCCCGACTGGCGTCGTACCTCGAAGGGAACGGCCTGCCGCCGGTCACCGCGGTGGAGCGGCTGGATGAAGACGGTCGCGTCGGGGAGTCGTTCATGATGGGGTTGCGGCTGCTGGAGGGCATGCCCCGCTCACGGGTTGAGGCGCTGCTTCAGCATGGAGACCGGGGGGGCGTGCGCAGCGCTGCGATCGAACGCTGGTTGGAGAGCGGGCATCTGGAGTGGCTGCGGGACCGTCTCCGTTTCACCGCGCAGGGGCTCCTGGTGGCCGATTCGGTCAATCTCGATCTCCTCTGACCGATGCAGATTTCCTCCCCGACTGGCCGATAGCCTGTTGGTCCTCTCTGCTTCGGATGGTGGTTCATGAGCTCTTCAGCGGGATTCAATCGACTGCGGACCCCTGCGGCCTTGTTGCCGCGTGCGGTGTCGATTCGCACCGGGATGCCGGTGCTGCACGGTACCGGTGGTCATGACTTCCGGAGAGCGATGCCGTGAACGACCTGGCCGCCAGTCCGAATCGCGAGCGGATGTGGATCTTCATCTCACTTCTGGCTCTCCTCGTGACGGCGTTGTCGCTCCGGTTCGGGACCGACATCCGATCGCTCGGACCCCAGTTCGACGAACGCTACATCACGGTTCCGATGAACGATCTCATGGAGAACGGCTGGTCGGTGGAAACCGCCATCGACTACCAGGAGACGAAGGGGCCGGCCCTCATCTGGCCCTACGCGGTCTTCGGAAAATGGCTGGGCGGTGACCTCAACGCGCTGCGGCAGGTCTCGTGTCTTTTCTTCGTTCTCAGCGGCATTCCGCTGCTGTTGCTGGCCCTGCGGTGCGGCCTGCGGAATTCCGGATTGCTGCTGGCCATGGTCGGCTTCATGCTTCTGCCCTACGAGCTGGTCTTCTCGCAACTGGTGATGGGCGAGGTGTCCTTCGTCTTCGGGGCTGTATTCCTCTTCCTCGTGGTGCTCTGGGGCATGGGGGGAGGCGCCGGTTCGGATCCGTCGCGCAGCCGGTCGCATCCCGTGGCCGCTCCCGTGCTCTACGGCGTGATCCTGACCCTGCTCCTCTACAGTCGAATCCATGCCGTCGCTCTGGCCGGTGGGGTGTGTCTCGCCATGTGGAGCCGAAGCGGCATTCGGAGCTGGCCATGGTGGCTGGCGTCGATCATTGCCGGTCTTCTCCGGGTGCCGCTGTGGATCCGCTGGGGCGGACTGGTCAGTCCCGACTATCAGAACCTCCACGGCCTGGGCCTTCGCCTGGAAAGCCTGACCTATCTGGGGGCGGCGTTGCTTCCCCTGGTGGGCATCTTCCTCCTGGTGTTCCTGTGGAGGTACCGCTGGTGCCGGTGGTGGCTGCTCTGCCCCCTGGGTGCGTTGCTGGGGTTGGTGCTGGCGATGGTGGCGATGCCTGATCTGACCATTCCCGCCGGCGAGGTGGATCTGTCCCTTCGGCACGACCGGTACCAGGGAGTCATTGCAACCACCGTCCTCATGCTGGGCGGTGGCGGCCCTGCGTCCTCGTTCCTGTTGGGGCTTGCCTGTGTACTCGGGCTGGCTTCACTGGGGGCCTTCGCGGCCCTGGCCTTCGAACTCGATGTCGAGGACGCGGTGGGGCTTCTGGCCCGCATGCAGCTGTGGGCGCTGGTCGCGGGATGCGGCCTGTACATGCTGACCAGAGGGTTCGTCTTCGACCGCTATCTGCTCATCTGGGCGATCGGACTGCCGGTGCTGTGGTGTCGAATGCTGCCCCGCTGGTTGGTAACGGCGCAGTATCTGGCCCTGCTGGTGATCGCAGTGCGACTGGTGGCTGTCTGGCTGATCGGTTGATCAGGGGGTGATGATCCCCGAATCACCGCCGCCCGAGGGGTCGGTGGCCACCCCGCCCGCCTGCTGTTGAGCGACCAGGTCCGACACCTGCACGAACCGGGCCCGCAGCTCGACGATCAGGGTCTCGAGTTCGGTCGACTCCTCCTCCTCGAGGTTGCCCTTGGTCTTCTCCTGGATGACCACCAGCAGATCGATGGCGAAACGGGCACCGTCGAGATCGATGACCACGCCCCGTCCGGAGGGGTCGGGCATGGCACCGAGCCCCATGATGGCCTGGGAGGCCAGAAGGCCGATGAGGCCCTTGAAGTCGGCCGGAGGCAGCGCCCGCGCCTTCTGGGAATCGCCTTCGGTGCTGGAGAGCTTCTCCTTTTCGGCCTGGGCTTCGGCTTTCCAGTCGGTGTCGACCTGGATTTCGGGGGTTTCCTCGGACATGGTGTCCCTCCTGGGAGTTGTTTGGGAAAGGGCAGTACAGCAGTATAGACGCTCGGGTTGTCGATAGAATCCTCAGCGTGCCCATGTCACTGATTCATATCGCAAGTCGATTCGCCGCCGCCCTGGCCGGGGTCGTGCTGGTCGGCTGCTCCGGGGGATCCAGCTGGACCTCGGGAAGCGAATCACTGTCGGTGTCCGACTTCTCAAATCCCAACAACCGTTCAATGGTGCGTCCGGATCAGGAATCGGTGCGGACCGCCATGGTCGACGCCGGCCTGCGCATTCCGCGTCCGGCGGGCCCTTCTCCGGAAGAGCAGGAGATCGACGAGGCCTACGATCTGTCGATCCGTTCCGGCCAGTCCATCGTCGTCGACAGCCTGATCGGCCAGGTCAACGGTCGACCGATCTTCGCCGACGAGATCCTCACTCCCATCATGGACCAGCTGAACGCCGACTACCAGCGGCTTCCTTGGGACCAGTTCCGCGTGTACGTGGTGCAGATGGTCTCGCGGCAGCTGCGTGAGGTGATCTACAACGAACTGTTCCTGTCCGAGGCCCGGGCCGGATTGTCCGAGCAGCAGGAGGGAGGCTTTCTCGCCTGGATGAACGACATGCGTGGCGAGCTGATCATGCAGCGCGGTGGCGTCAGTGCCGAAGCCAATCGCCAGATGCTCGAGCAGGAAGGCAAAACGATCGACGAGTACCTCAAGTTGCAGGAGGAGCAGCAGCTGATCCGGGTGCTCATGAACGAGCGGGTCCAGCCCAATGTGCTGGTCTCTTGGAAGGACGTCCAGCGGGCCTGGGATGCGAGACGATCGCAGTACAACCAGCCCTCCACGGTGACGCTGGGTCGGATCCGACTCCGGACGGAAGGGAACGAGGACACCATCCGTCTTCTCCAGGAGGAGCTGCAGGCCGGCGAACCGTTCGATGTTGTGGCCAGGCAGGCGGGCATGTCCGACGACGGAGTGTGGGAGACGTTCGAACTCGGCACGGACGGCAAGATCGACGAGATCGAGGTGGCCGACTTCTACAAGGAGCATCTGGCCGGACTCGGTCCGGGCGAGACCAGCCAGCCCTTCGTCCGCGGCAGCCGTACGATCTGGGTGTCGGTCCTCGCGGTGAACGAGGGTGTCACCCGTTCGCTCTACGAGCCGTCGATCCAGAGGGCTCTCTACCAGGATGTGTATTCGCGACGACTGAGCTCCGCCCAGGAGGAGTTCGTCGACGGAATCCTCAGCGAGGGCATCTACGATGACCTCCAGGAGATGCAGGACAAGGTGGTCGCCATCGCCATGTCCCGCTTTCTTGCTCGCCGGTGAGCACCGGAATCGGTCGCCGTGGTGAACGCCTTGCGGGACGCTGGTTGCGTCGCCGTGGGTACCGGATGATCGCACGTAATCTCCGTCGTGGACGTCTGGAGGCCGATCTCGTTGCGATCAGCCCCTGCGGCCGTTGCCAGGTGGTGGTGGAGGTCAAGGCGGGAGTAGGCGACATCTGGACGCTCTCCGGTCGGATTGGGCCCGGCAAGCGGCGTCGATTGCGTGCGGTGGCTGCGATGATCCATCGGGCCACGGAATGCCCGCTGCCGATCCGGTTCGATGTGGTTCTGGTGCAACTGGGGCCGGGGCGATCGGTCCGGATCCACCACCTGCCCGGAGCGTTCGAAGCCGACGGATGACCGGTGGATTGTGCGGCGGGGTCGGGGGCGATAGGGTACGTCCCGGTCGATTACAAGGAGAGGACCATGGCCATTCGAACTGGTGACACCGCTTGTGGATTCGAACTTCCCGTACGCCCCGGAGAGACGGTAGACGTCGGCGCCCATCTGGGGACCGACAAGGTCGTCCTGCTCTTCTTCCCGCTTTCGTTCAGCCCCGTCTGCACCGACGAGTTCTGCACGTTCCGGGACGACTGGTCCGCCTACGAGGACCTGGGTGCCAAGGTGTTCGGGATCTGCATCGACAGTCCGTTCGTGACGGCCAAGTTTGCGGAGGAACTCGGGCTTCCATTCCCGCTGCTGAGCGACATGAACCGCGACGTCGCCCGCGAATGGGATGTTCTGCACGATGATCTCTTCGGCATGCGGGATGTCGCCAAACGGTCGGCATTCGTGATCGATGCATCCGGCAAGGTCGTCTACGACTCGGTCAGCGACGATCCAGGGGTGCAGGTCGATTTTGATGCGATCCGTGCCGCGTTGGGTTGATCCGCTTCAGCTTTCCTCGAGTCGACGGTGCTCCGAGATCGTCGTGCCGTCGATTCCGGTGATGGCGGAAGCGATCCGCTGGGCGTGGACATGGCAGTTCTCGATGTAGACGCGGAACCGGTCCTGGGTTCCGGCCGTCGCCGTTCCCGCCACGTAGAGCCCCGGGACGCTGGTCTCCATCGTCCGCTCATCGAACGTCGGGGCCAGGGTGACGGGATCCAGCGGGAGGTCAAGCTGCCGCATGAGCTGCGGGTCGTGCTCGTATCCGATCATGAGCAGGATGTCGTCGACCTCCAGCGGGATGGGGGCCTCGCCGCTCAGTGAATGGAGGGTGACCTGCTCCCGGTCGATCCGTGCGGGAACGGACTCGGGGTAGGCGGTGATCCGGCCCTCCTCGATCAGCGCGAGCAGCTCCGGGCGGATCCAGTACTTCACGCGTTCGTTGACCTCGGGGCCGCGATGGCTGAGGTGGACGTCCGCGCCGGCCCGCCAGCAGCGGATGGCCGCTTCGCAGGCGCTGTTGCGGCCGCCCACGATGAGCACCCGGCGTCCGTGGTACTGATGGGGGTCTCCGAGATCGTGACGCACGTGGGGAAGCGTCTCCCCCTCGATCCCCAGAGCCCTGGTGCGACCCATGCCGCCCGTGGCCAGTACGAGGGTTCGGGCCGAGAACCGACGTCCCCGCCCGGAACGCTCGGCGACCTCGAGTTCGAATCCGGACGGTGTCGCCCGGGCGTCGCGAACGGTGTGAAAGGTGCGGACGGGAATCGAGAGCGTGTCGACGACTCCCCGGAGGTAGGCGAGGTATTCCTCGCGGTTGGCCTTCTCCTCTGCGAAGGTGGGGCAGCGGATGCCGGCGATCTCCAGTCGATCCGGCGAGGAGAAGAACCTGGTTGCGGGGGGAAACAGGGTCGCGATGGTCGAACCGATGGGGCCCGAGTCCAGTACCAGAGTGGAGTGCTCGTGGGCGAGCAGCCCGGCGGCCGTCTCCAGCCCGATCGGACCGGCGCCGATCACGATGGTGTCGTGGTGTTCCATGTTCGCAGCATAGAATGATGGATGATCCCGGGCATGGTCGATCATGGAATGGGCGTTCCGCAGCGGCAATACCGGGGCCGTCCGATGCGTTCTTGTTCCGGAGGCGCGATGATTCGAATGGGCTTCACAGTGCTGGCGTTGACCATCGCCTCGATCGCTCCGGGGGCGGTTCAGCCGTCATCCGCACCGGCGGCGGAGCTGATCCGTGATCTGGGCCCGCACGCCGCCCCCCGCATCCGGTTCGTCGATACGCCGTTGATCGCCCGTGAGCTGCAACTCGACGATGAACGGCAGGTCATCCTTGATCAGATCGTGCTGGACTACCTGACCTTCGTCGAGCGTGAGACCCGGGCCCTCGCCGAGCGGTTGGCGGCCGCCGACCCCTACGAGGTGTCCACCGATCCGGCTGCAATCCGTCGGGACGAGCTTCGAGGTGCGGTGCGTGATGCACTGTCACGGTCAAGCGAGTCGGATGATGCGGCGAAGGCACTTCGCGAGTCGATGCTGGAGGAGTTGGCGGTCACCGATCCGCCGGGTCCGATTGCATCGCCGCGGACCCGTGAACTGGCATCCTGGGATACGGCGCACGATCAGCAGTGGACGGCACTGGTGGGGGGGATCGACGCGATCCGTGACCGGAGCGAACCCGGGCATTGGGACGCCGTCTTCCGTGCGTTGCGGCGGCGCAACACCCCGTGGCGGCCGGTGCTGCCCGGCGAAGGAGTCGACCTTGCCCGCATCGTCTACGACCACTGGGGGCGCGACAGCGACGTGGCGCGGGCGTGCCACGGGGTGCTGCTCGACTACGCCAAGCTCTACGACGAGATGCTGGCTGGGCGTGATTGGACCATTGCCCGCATCCGTCCTCTGCAACGCGACGCACGGATCATGGGGACCCCCGGCCCGTGGATCGACGGTGCCCGCCGGGAGGCGTCGGCCCGCGGGAGGCTGGCCGAGGTGAACGATCGGTATCTGGAGGTGATTCGCACGTGCATGAATGACGGGGATGCCGAGCGGTTCCGCTCGCTCGCCGATCGAGCCATGTACCCGGAGGTCTTCCGTCCGACCGCCTTTCATCGACTGCTGCGCCATGTCCAACGTCATTCGCAGGATCTCGGGCTGACCCCTGAAGAACTCCGGACACTCGATGAACTCAACGAGGACTACGAGCAATCCCTCGGCCCCCTGCGTGCCGAATGGCTCGAGGTCGCCCGCCGGGCGGAGTCGGAGGCGATCCTGCTCGCGGCCGAATCCGAAGCGATGCTCCGCTGCTACGGCTTCATGGGCCCGGTGCTTCCCGGTCGGGAGGAGATCGTCGGGCGCCCCGCCGTCCTGCGAGAGGGGATTGGTCAACTGGACGAATCGGCGACCGCGTTGGTCTTCGGCCTGCTGGGTGCCGATCGCTTCGGTCGCATACCGCCTTCTGCCTACCAGCCCGAACTGATTGCCGGGCCCGGCTCGTCGACGGCCGAATCGCCCGGAGCATTCCGGGTCGTCTACCTGCGGGGAGCCGGAGACCGGACGGGGCTTGGTGATCGGGACTAGGATGGGCATGAAACGAGGTGACGCGTGTTTCAGATCCGAACCGTAGTGGTATTGCTGGCTATCGCCGTTGCGGCCGCGGATGCGTCCGCACAGCGCCGGGGCGGTCGCGGTTCGGGCCGTGGACGCTCGGTCGACGTCGATGCGGTTCTGATCCCGTCATTGACCGCCTCCGACATCGAATCGGCGGTCCGCTCGATCGAGCTGGATGCCGGTTCGCTTCTCGTGCTCGAGACCGTATTCGAGGACTACGCCATCCAGTTCGCCGACCAGGCCCGCGACATCCGCATCCGCTTGCAGGACGCACGTCCCGTACCCGGCGGTTCGGTGGGCAGCCAGCGACGTGGCGAGGAGGCCATGCAGCAGCAGATCGAGGAGATGCGACGACAGTTGTCGCAGGACATCCGAAACGCCACCACTTCTGAGGAACGCTCGCTGATCCGTGAACAGTACGCCAGGCGCATGGAGGAGCTCTCCAAGCAGCAGGAGGCGGTGGAGGAGATCACCGGTACCGCGGATCGCTGGGGTGACTTCCTGCGCGAGCAGGCGGCAATCCTCCGCGAGTGGATCGAGATCCGCACCGCACTCGAGGACGAATTCGAGGAAGCGGTCCTCGCCGTGCTGGCCGAGGACCAGATCGCCGGATGGGGGCTCGCGCGGGCCGAGATCCGGCGACGGGTCCAGACCCAACGGGGACGGCTCGAGGGGGAACGCATGGATCTCATCGCACTCTTGGACGAGCGGTTGTCCGAGGGAGAGCTTCGCGAAGCGCTGAAGCCGACCATGGAATCGTACGCCCGTCGGCTGAACGACGCTCTGGCGGCCCGCGAGAGATTCGAACTCGAGGCGGCCCCCGTGGTCTCCGAAGTGTTGCAGGCGGGGGACTGGAACCGCATGCGAGCCATCATCGAACAGGAGGCCGCCGTCCGCACCGCCGTTCGCGACGTGAATCTTGCGGTGTTCGACGTGCTCCTCGAATCGCTGCCCGAGCCGCTCCGCGGCGAGTTGGCCGCCGCGGTGCATCGCTCGTTCAACGCCACCGTCTGGGGGAAGGGCCGGTTCGATCGGGCCGTGGATGCGGCCCTCGAGCGGGACGATCTCACCGACGCGGAGCGGTCGGCGGTGATCAGCCTGCGTGAGAACTGTTCGCAGGGGATCGATGCCGTTCGGATTCGACAGGACGCCGCGTTGCGAGCCCAGGCCGCCCCCCGGTGGATCTTCGAGCAGATGCGGCTGTGGTCGGGGGCCTTTCCCGGTGTCCGCTTCGACGAGACCATCGATTCGAATGGCATCAACGGGCTCACCCGGGAGCGTCAGGAAATCGAACAGGAGTGCACCGAGAAGTTGGAGCCCGTGTTGGGTTCCGAGCGGTACGGCGAACTCCCGGGCACCACCCGGGCCCGCGGGCGACGCGATCGCGACGATGGTGGGCGACGAAGCGAGGCGGACCGGCGTCGGGAGGAGTTGTACAAGGAGTTCGACACCAACCGGGACGGTCGACTCGATTCCGACGAACGCCGGGCGATGCGCGACGAGCTGATGCGACGCCAGCGTGACGGACGGTCCTCACCCTAGTTCCGGTGACACCCTTCTCCGGTTGCGGATGTGCTCGTTTCCGAGCTGGCCGCAGGCCGCCATCAGCGACCGCCCCTGGGTGACCCGTCGGTGGACGGTGAGGCCCGCCTCCTGCATGGTCCGCAGGAAGGAATCGACCCGGTCCTCGTCCGGGGCGGGCCAGGGCGAGTCCCGCCGCGGGTTGTAGGGGATGAGATTGATTCGGGCCGGAAGGTCGCCGACCCATTCGGCCAGGCGTGCCGCCGAGGTTGGATCGTCGTTCACCCCCGGGATCAGCACGTATTCCAGGAGCAGCGTCCCGCCGTGCGTCGTGGACCAGTCGGCCAGTGCGTCCCGCAGCTTTCCCATGTTCATCGACCGGTTGAGCGGCATGATCGAGGATCGGGTCTCGTCGTCGGCCGCGTTCACCGACACTGCCAGACGGAGGTTTCGGGTGCCGCTGTCGGTCAGGAAGGCGGACAGGGTGCGAATGCCGTCGATTCGCCCCACGGTGGAGATGGAGATTCTGCGGGATGCCAGCGAGGGCCCCCGGCGGTCGGTCAGGATCCGGATGGCCCCGATCACCGCCTCCACGTTGTCGAGCGGTTCTCCCATCCCCATGAAGACGATGTTCCGGATCTCCTGCTTGAAGTGATGGGTGGCCACGTGCCATTGCAGGAGGATCTCCGCCACGGACAGATTTCGGATGAGTCCCATCTGGGCGGTCTCGCAGAATCGGCATCCCATTGCGCAGCCCACCTGGGACGAGACGCACAGCGTGTTGCGGACCCGCCCGCCCTTGCCGGTCAGGGGGAGGATGACGGACTCGGTCTCGTGGTTGTCGGGGAGTCGGATCAGGAACTTCGTGGTGCCGTCACCGCTGGATACGGACCGGATGGAGGTGGATCGGGCGGCCGCCTCCGGAAGGGCGCCTCGTCTGAAGCAGTCCACCCATTCCGTGCGTGCCGACTGGGCTGACCGGCCGGCCTCCCGGCAGCGTTCTTCCCATTCACGGCAGGTGTACTGCAGCGGGGATTGGGCCACGGAATCGATGATGGGCAGGTCCATAGAACAGCAGCCTAGCAGGCGACCGCCGAAGGGGTGATCGTGGGTACAATGGGGTGACAGGAGGCAGCGTCGGATGACATCGGAAGCCAAGCGAAGAACGGTACTGTTGACCGGCGCAGCGGGGGAGATCGGCCATGGGCTCGTCCATGGTCTCCGCACACACGACGACATCCGCATCATCGCCACGGATCTCAAGGAGATTCCCGAGGGCACCCGGTCGCTCTGCGACGAGGTCCACGTCGGTGACGTCTGCGACGAGGGGCTCATGCAGCAGCTCATCGCGATGCACGAGGTGACCGACATCTACCATCTCGCCGCGCTGCTCTCGACCCGGGCGGAGCATGTGCCCGAGATCGCACACGAGGTCAACGTCGGCGGCACCTGGAACCTGCTGAAGCTCGCGGCGGCCCATTCCGCCTCCCACGGGCGATCCGTCCGCTTCGTGCTGCCCAGCACCATCGCCGTGTACGGCATGGACGGGGCGGAGCACAAGGAGCGTGCCGGTGCCGTCAGCGAGGACGACTGCAATCTTCCCACGACGATGTACGGTGCCAACAAGCTCTACTGCGAACACCTCGGACGCTACTACTCCAACCACTATCGCAGACTGGCGGACGATCGCGGAGCTGCGCTGATCGACTTCCGCAGCCTTCGTCTGCCGGGGGTGATTGCCGCGGAGACCAAGCCCACCGGAGGCACCAGCGACTTCGTTCCCGAGATGATCCACGCCGCGGCATCGGGGCATCCGGGCACGTGTTTCGTGCGGTCCTCCGCCCGGATTCCGTGGATGACCATGCCCGAATGCGTCGACGCCCTGCTTGCGATCGGACGGGCGGATCGATCGAAGCTGTCCCGCTCGGTCTACAACGTGGCGGCCTTCAGCGCGTCCGCCGGTGAGGTGGCCGAGGTGATCAGGACCCACTTCCCGTCGTCGTCCGTCGACTACGCGATCGACGAGAATCGGCAGGACATCGTGGACTCCTGGCCCGCCGACGTCGACTGTTCGCGTGCCGCCTCGGACTGGGGATACCGTCCCCGATGGTCCCTGGAGGAGGCATTCGAACACTACATCGTACCCAGCATCCAGACCCACTACGCCAAGGCCTGAGGACTCGCCATGACCACCGCCACCGACGGATCAACCTGTTTCAAGCAGCGAACCGAGGCCATCCTCTCCGAACTGGACGCCACCGGCCAGCTCAAGCATCTCCAGACGATCGAAGGGGCGATGGGCCCGAGCATCACGCTGCGCGGCTACGGTGAGGTCGACTGCTTCTGTTCGAACAACTACCTCGGACTGGCCAATCATCCGGACGTGGTGACCGCGGGCATCGAGGGGCTGCAGCGGTACGGTGCCGGCACGGCGTCCGTCCGGTTCATCTGCGGAACCTTCGAGCCGCACGAGCGACTGGAGTCGACCATCGCCGAGATGCTCGGAGTCGAGGCCAGCTACACCTTCGTGTCCTGCTGGACGGCGTCGGAGGCATTGTTCCCGACCCTGTGCGATCCGGGCGACATCATCATCTCCGATGCCCTCAACCACGCGTGCATCATCGACGGCATGCGGTTGGCGACGGTGATCAAGAAGGGCGTCCAGAAGGCCGTGTACCGGCACTCGGACATGACGGATCTCCGCCGCGTCCTCGAGGAGGCCCGGGCCAGCGAGGCCGTCACGGGCGTGATGTGGGTGGTGACCGACGGGGTGTTCTCGATGGAGGGCGACCTGGGCAATCTCCCCGAGATCCGCGCCCTCTGCGACGAGTTCGGGGCCATGCTCGTGGTCGACGACTCCCACGGAACCGGTGTGATGGGCGAAACGGGCCGTGGCACCCATGAATACTGGGGGATGAAGGGTTCGGACATCGATCTGTTCACCGGTACGCTCGGCAAGGCCCTCGGCGGCGGAGCCGGCGGCTACATCGCGGGATCGCGTGCGGCCATCGATCTGATCGTGCAGCGCGGTCGTCCCACCCTGTTCTCCAATGCATTGCCGGTGACGGTCGCCTGCAGCGCGACCAAGGCCATCGAGATCCTCATGAGCGAACCCGAGCGGGTCGCAAAGCTGCGCAGCAACGTGGCTGCGGCCCGGGCGGGCATCCGCGACGTGGGGTTCGAAGTCCTCGAATCGCCCACCGCGATCTGTCCCATCATCGTGGGGGAGACCGCGACGGCGATCAGCATGAGCAATCGACTGCTGGAAGCCGGCGTCTTCGCAATCGGCTTCGGCTATCCGGTGGTCCCCGAGGGCGAGGCGAGGATCCGGGTCCAGATCTCCGCGGCCCACGAATCCCAGCACATCCATCGGCTGGTCGAGGCGCTCCGGGTCCTCAAGTCCGAGTCCTGATCACGGGCGGACGTCGGCGAATTCCGCGAGCAGGTCCGGCTGCATCTCGTTGCGCCAGTCACCGCCGGTCTTCAGCGCGGAGCCGATGATCAGAGCGTCCGCGTGACGGAACAGGTCGCGGGCCGAGGACGGTGTGACGCCGGAGCCGATGCAGATGGGAAGGTCGACGGCCTGCCGGGCCGTTTCGAGCTCCTCGGAGCGGATCGACGTGCCGGTGGTCTTGCCGGTGAGCACGATGCCGTCGGCGAGGCAGTAGTCCGCGGCGGAGGCGTGATCCCAGGTGTCGCAGTCGGCGGTGATGGCGTGGGAGGAATGCTTCTTCTGGATGTCCGCCATGACGGCGATGTGCTCGGCTCCGATCTCCCGACGGTAGCGGAGCAGCGGGCCGGCATCCGCCACGTCGAAGAGGCCCTCGTCGGCGATCGAGGAGAAGACGAAGCCTTCGGCCCGGATGAACCGCGCTCCGCAGCACAGGGCCACGGACAGGGCCGCCCGGTTGTCACCGGCCAGCACCTGGATGCCCAGCGGGAGCCCGACGGAGTCGGCGATCATGCGGCTGATGACCGACATCGCGGCGACGACCTCCGGTCCCACGTTCCGTCGGAGATAGGGGCGGTCGTGGGTGTTCTCGATCAGGATGGCGTCGAACCCGGCCGCCTTGATGAGATCGGCCTCGTGCATGGCGCGATCGATCACCGCCTGCAATGATTCGCAGCCGGCCGCCGAGCCCGGGAGCGGAAGCAGATGGATCATCCCCACCAGTGCCTTGGGGGCACCGAAGATCTCGGTGGCTCGACGCGTCGCGTTCGGTGTGGTCATCGTCGCTTCCTTCTTCGCGGTGCCAGATGCTCCGACCACCAGTCGAGGATCTGGTGCAGCCGGTGCAGCCGCATGTCCGGGGGGCCGTTGCGGCTCATGCCGTGACTCGTCTCCCGCGGATAGCGGACGAAGACCGACGGGATGCCGCGGATCTGCAGGGCCGCGAAGACCTGCTCGCCCTGTTCGACATTGCACCGCAGGTCGCCCTCGGAGTGGATGATCATCGTGGGGGTCTTCACCCGTCCCATGGTCCGGATGGGGCTGGACTGCCACAACTGGTCCGGGCAGTCCCAGAATGCGCCCGGCCAGTAGGCGTCCGGCTTGTAGACGAAGTCGCTGTTGCCGCCCATGCTGACCAGATTGGACACGCACCGGTCGGTGATGGCTCCGGCGAAGTCGGTGGTATGACCGATGACCCACAGGGTCATGTAGCCGCCGTAGCTTCCGCCCATGACGCCCATGCGGTCGGGGTTGATCGACGGGTGCTGCTGCATGAACTCCTTGACGGCATTGATGTCCTCCCAGTCCTTGCCGCCCCAACTGCCCCGGATGGCCGAGGTGTGGTCGCGTCCGTATCCCTTGCTGCCCCGGGGGTTGCTGTAGACCACCAGGTAGCCGGCGGAGGCGAGTACCTGGAACTCGTGGAAGAAGCATTCTCCGTACTGGGCGTGGGGGCCCCCGTGGATCTCGAGCACGGCCGGATGCCGACGACCGGATCGATGGCCGACCGGCGTCATGACCCAGGTCTGAACGCGGGTCCCGTCGGTGGATCGGACCCACCGCACCGAAGGCTTGCGCACGTGGTGGGAGGCGACCCAGGCGTCGTTGAAGCCGGTGAGACGGCGGGTGGAGACGGAGGTGGCTCCGACCCGACCGACATGGATCTCGGGCGGAGCCGAGGGATCGTCGATCATCATGGCCATCAGCCGTCCGTCCGCGGAGCTGTTCCCCGGGGTGATCACCCTCCGGCCGTCGGTCAGGAACCGCGGGCGGCCGCCCTTGAGGGGGATCGATGCGACGTGCGACTGGCCGTGCCAGCCGATGGCCGCCAGCACCCGCTTCGAATCGGCGGACCATTGGAAGTTCGGATCGAACGAGACGTCGGCACTGTCCGACAGGGCGCACGCCATCAGGCACCAGTCCGTCCCGGCGGTCAGGGCGTGGGGCTTGCGTCCGGTCGCCGAGCATGTCCAGAGTTCGAGGTTCTCGGTGGAATAGCTGCCGTCCTTGCCCTCACGGCCCGCCCACGCAAGGTGTCGGCCGTCCGGTGACCATTTCACCGAGGTCTTCGGGCCGCGAGGAACGGCGTCGAGGTGGGTGATCGAGCCGTCGTCGGCGTCGATGGTGAGCAGTTGGCTGTCCCACGATGCCAGGACGCCCCGGCGATTCCGCACCGAGGTCACGGCCAGTCGCTTCGAGTCGGGGGACCAGTCGAAGGACATCCATCCGATGGTGTCCTTGTCGTACAGGATCCGATGGTCGCCGGTGGCGGTGTCCACGATGCAGAGCTTGTAGCGTTCGGCATTGAAGTAGCCGTCGCCGTCCAGGCGGTACATCGTGTTGTGCAGCACGCGCGGGGGCGGCGTCAGGCCGTGCTCCTTCCGATGGTCGATCGCCTCGCGCGTCCAGTCCTGCTCGCGTTCACGGAAGGTGAAGGCGATCCGTCGGCCGTCGGGGGACCAGTGGAAGGCTCCGATGCTGCCCTGGGGGAGGTGGGTGAGCTGCCGAGCCTCACCGCCGTCGGCCTCGATCACATGGAGTTGCGGGATGTCCTTGTCGCGTGCGGACACGAACGCGATCCGGGAGCCGTCCTTCGACCAGCGGCCGCGGCTGTCCCGCGGGCCGTGCGTGAACGGTTTCGGATCACCCCGTCGGGTGGAGACCGTCCAGAGACTGGTCTCGTACGCGTTCCGATCTCCGATGACCTTGCGGGTGAAGAGCACCCGGCTTCCGTCGGGGCTGACCTGCGGGTCGGAGACGAAGACGAGATCCTTCAGGGACTCGGGGGTGATGCGGGCTCGTTTCGAGCGGGATCTGGCTGCCATGCTGGGCTCCTTGTCGGTCGCGGTCGACTCGCATGATACGATCATGGGCGATCATGGACACCTCCGGAACAGATCGGGACATCGCCCTGCTGGGAGAACTGGTGGCGATCGACACCACCAGCGATCGTTCCAACCGGGACGCCGTCGATCTCGCCTGCCGGGTGCTCGATCATCCCGGTGTGGAGTTGATCCGCATGCCGGTCCACGAGGGCAAGGAGAATCTCGTCGCCATCGCCGGGTCGCTCGACGGCACCGGTCGGGGGCTGCTCCTCTCGGGCCACCTGGACTGCGTTCCGGCCGGTGACGGATGGCGCACGTCCGCCTTCGAACTGCACGAGCGATCCGGTCGGTTGCACGCCCGCGGAGCCTGCGACATGAAAGGGTTCGACGCCATGGCGATCAATCTCGTCCGCGAGGCGGCGGAGCGTGGCTGCACGCATCCGCTGGCCCTGGTGCTCACGTGCGACGAGGAGGTGGGCGGGCACGGGGCCCGGGCACTGTCCCGGGAGTGGCCCGCGGATCGACGCCTTCCGACCGCCACCGTGATCGGGGAGCCGACTTCGATGCGGGTCGTCCGCATGCACAAGGGCTTTCTCAAGATACGTCTGGACATCAACGGGGCCAGTGGGCACACGGGTGATCCGACGGTGGGTCGCAATGCCGTCGCCCCGATGGCCAAGGCGATCGATCGGCTGCAGCAGTTGCGGGACGAACTCCTCGATCTGCGTACGGAAACCAGCGATGCCTTCGGGCCGCTGCCCAGTCCGGTGCTGTCGCTGGTGCGCATCCGCGGTGGAACCGCCTGGAACATGACCCCCGACCACTGCCTCCTGGACATCGGGCTGCGTCTGCTTCCGGATCAGGATCCGCAGGAATGGCTCGCACGTCTCGAGGGCGAGCTCGGACCCGTGCTCGATGGTGAGGAGTGGAGTCTCGAGCTCATCAACGAGACTCCCAGCATGTTGACCGATGCGGATTGCGATCTGCATCGAGCGGCGTGTCGTCTCCTCGGCCAGCACGAGGAGCTCGGGGTGTCGTACGGAACGGACGGCGCGTGGCTGCAGCGGCTCGGGCTCGACTGCATCGTGGTGGGGCCGGGGGACATCTCGGTGGCCCACCAGCCCGACGAGTACATGCCGATCGAGGAATACGCCGCCGGACGTCGGTTCATGGAGTCGCTCATCACGGAGTTCTGCTCATGAACGGTGCACGCGTGCAGGCGGAGCTGACCTGGGTCGACGGTTGCTTCCGGCCCGGCGTCGAGATCGTCATCGGCGAGGCCGGACGATTCGAATCGGTCGTGATGGATTCCGCCGGTCCGCCGACCCACCCCGGCATGGCGGTGCTGCCCGGATTCGTCAATGCGCACAGCCACTCCTTCCAGCGTGGTCTGCGTGGTCGCGGCGAACTGTTCCCCGGAGCGGCGGAGGATTTCTGGACCTGGCGCGAGGCCATGTACGAGCTGGTGGAGTCCATGGACGCCACGCGACTCAGGGAGCTCGCCCGTTCGGCCTTTCGCGAGATGCGTCTTGCCGGCATCACCACGGTCGGGGAGTTCCACTACCTGCATCATCTGGCCGGCGGCGAGCGGTTCGGAGCGGACCGCATCGTGCTCGAGGCCGCCGACGAGGCCGGTATCCGGATCGTGCTTCTCTCCGCCCACTACACCCGCGGGGGATTCGATCGGCCGCTCGCCGGTGGGCAGCGGCACTTCGACACCGTCGGACTCGAGGCCTACTGGGAATCATTCGACCGGCTGTCGTCATCGCTGGCGACGAACCAGAGCCTGGGCGTGGTGGCCCATTCGCTCCGCGCGGTTCCGATGGACGAGGTCGTCGAGCTGCACGCCGAGGCGAACCGCAGGGGGCTGGTCATGCACCTCCACGTCGAGGAGCAGCGGCAGGAGATCGAGGCCTGCCGGTCGGCCACGGGAGCCACGCCCTCCCGTCTGCTGCTCGACCGTCTGCAGCCGGGGCCCGAGTGCACCGCCGTGCACGCGACCCACACCGATCCGGATGATCTTCAGGCGTGGCTCGATCGCGGGTGCGGCATCTGTCTCTGCCCGTTGACGGAAGCCAACCTCGGCGACGGGTTCCCGGACCGCGTCCGGATGCTCGGTCGTCACGAGTCGGTCTCGATCGGATCCGATTCCAACGCCCGCATCTCCATGCTCGAGGAGCTGCGCATGCTCGAACTTTCCCATCGTCTTCACTCGGAGCAGCGCGGTGCCTGGCGCGACGCCGACGGACGGGTCGATCGGGTCCTGCTGGACATGGCCACCACCGGCGGCGCCCGGGCCCTGGGAATCGACGCCGGGCGTATTGCCGCCGGCGCGCTCGCGGATCTGGTACTGGTCGATCTCGGATCGGATTCACTGCAGCATGTGGACCCGGAATCGCTCGGAGCCGGTCTCCTGCTCGGAGCCGACCAGGAGGCGATCGTCGATACCTGCGTGGGTGGTCGGTGGGGTGTTCCGGATCACTGATCGCGGGTATCTGGCACGAGGGCGCCGAGCCGGCGCCGGACCGGTTCGAGCTGGTCCCAGTAGGCCCGGCTGCGACCGATCGAACGTGTGTACATCGGCTGCCTGACCTGATCCCGGCTGAGGGTCTGAGCAATTCGTGTCGAGCGATGGAACTGCATGCAGGCATCGTCCCAGGGCAGCCCGAGGAACTCGAGTACCCGCGCGATTTCGTCCTCGGGATTGCGGGCCAGCGACTCGTAGTCGAGTTCGTGCATGGGAACGATGTCGACGGACCTCCAGTGCTCCATGATCCGGTCGTAGTCCAGGTAGGCCTGGGCGAGGTGCTCGAGGTTCGCGGTGAACGACATCCGGGACGAGAACGAATTTCCGAAGCACGACAGGCAGGTGTCGAGGGGGTCCCGGTTGCAGTGGATGATCCGCGCTCCCGGGAGAATCACCGAGATGAGGCCGATGTTGAGGTAGTTCAGGGGCAGCTTGTCGGTGATGACCTCGGCATCGCCGGCACCGTCGGTGAGCCCCCGCAGGTAGTCGTCGGCGCAGGCGTCGAGGATGTCCGGTCCGGTCTCGGCAATGCATGCGGGATAGGTCAGTTCGGAGCCGGTCGTGGACTGGAGCGTGCCGGCGATCTCGAGCATCTCCGCCCGTTCGCCGGCGGCATGGACGGCCGGGTGCATCGAGATGATCTGCTCCAGCAGCGTCGTCCCGCTGCGGAACATGCCCATGATGAAGACGGGTCTCCGGTCGGTCCGTGTGCTTCTGGGGAGCTGTGCAAGTCGTTCGGTGGAGAAGGTTCCGATGATCGAGTCCGTCAGGCGGGTGTGTTCGTCGGGATTCCAGGTCCGGGAGTAGGGCTCGTTGCCGCGTGCCCACGCCTTGAAGGCCTCGTCGGCCCGGCCGGCGCGATCCAGGGCGTTGCCGATGCGATGATTGACGACCGCCGACTGGCGTGGTGAACGGGGGCTGGCGTCGAGCCACGCCCGGGCGGTCCGTGCGGCCTCGTCCCATCGTTCGAGTCGCATCTGGGTGCGCATCCATGCCGTCAGCACCTGGAAGGGTGCATTGGTGCTGTGGACATGGGGGGTCAGCAGGTTCGCCGCGGCATCCGTGTCTCCCGACGATTCGAGGACCTCCGCCATGCCGGAAATGGCTTCGGCGTTGCCCGGCTGCAGCTCGAGGGAGCGTTCGTAGCATGCCGTCGCGGCCTCGAGCTCGTTGTTGAGACGGTGGATGGTGGCCAGTCTGGCGTGGTTCTTGGCGTTGAAGGGTTGCTGCTCGACCAGACGCTGAGCGGCGTCCGTCTCCATGGGGACGTAGGCCCGGGCGATGATCGAGTCGACCAGTCTGGCGAGCAGTTCCAGATCGTCGGGCCGAAGATCGCTGGCGATCTGGCAGTCCTCGCAGGCCCCATGAAGATCACCGACTCCAAGCCGGATTCGGGACCGCATCACCCGCAGGTCGGTGTTCTCGGGATGGGCTTCGATGCACCGTCCGAGTCGCTCGAGGGCGTCTCCGGTCCGCCCGAGATCCATCAGGGCCTCCGCGTATTCCGTCTCGAGCACGAGGTTGTCCGGGGCGACGGTGAGAGCCCGGTCAATCGTCTCCAGAGCCTTCCGCGGTTGTCCGAGGCGGCGCTGCACTCCGCCGAGTCGCTGGAGGATCTCGGCGTTGTCGGGTGACTGCTTGAGTGCCTTGCGCAGTACGCGTTCGGCCTTGTCCCATTGCTGCAGCTGAAGGTGCTGGCTGGCCTTGGCGAGCAGTTGGTTGAGCTGGGCGGGTGCGGACATGGTCAGGGAGCTCGATCGGGGGTGAGGTCGCCGAGGGCGGCACGGAGGGGAGCCAGATGGTCCCAGTAGGCCCGGCTGCGGTGGATGGACCGCGTGTGCATCGGCTGGCGGACCTGGTCCATGCTCGGTGTCTGGGCGATCCGTTTCGAACGATGGTAGTCGAGGCAGGCCGGATCCCAGTCGAGTCCCGTCCATTCGACGATTCGTCTCGACTGGGCTTCGGGGTTCCCGACGAGGTCCTCGTACACGACATCCAGGACCTCGTACCCGGCGTTGCTCCAATGGTCCATGAGCCGGCGGTACTGGACGTAGGTTCGACCCATCGATTCCAGGTTGCTCGTGAAGGCCAGAGTGGAGGTCATCTGGTTGCTGTAGCAGGACAGGCAGACGTCGAGCGCGTCCCGCCGGCAGTGGAGGATCCGGGCCTGCGGCAGCATGCGGTCGATCAGGCCCACGTTCATGTAGTTCATGGGAAGCTTGTCCGTCACGTGGCTGGCGTCTGCGGCGTCGACGCTGATCCGCTCGAGGTACGTTTGTCCGAGCTTTCGCAAGGCCGCGGGGTCGAGTTCACGGATGTTTCCGGGGTAGGTGCCGGACAGGCTGCGGATGATCGCGGGCAGAGCGGGGCTCTCGCCGACGGCGTGGACGGCGGGGTGGGCGGCGAGCACCTGCTCGAGCAGCGTGGTTCCGCTGCGGAACATGCCGACGATGAAGATCGGAGTCGTCGCATCGGACGAAGGGCCATGGGGCTGCGGAGAGGTGAACTCGGCGATGATCGCATCGGTCCGTTCGGCGTGGACGCGATCGTTCCAGCGGTCGTGGAACGGGGTGTTGCCCGCGGTCCACGCCTCGAAGGCCTCGTCATGTCGTCCCAGGGCGTCGAGGGCGTTGCCGATGCGGAAGAGCAGCGGTGCAAGCTGCCCCGTGGTCAGTCCGGAGCGTTCGATCCAGCGGCGTGCATCCCGCACGAGTTCGTCGTGCCGCCCGAGTCGACTGAGGATCCTGGTCCAGCTCAGCATGGGATTCAGCGGGGAGCGATCGGACTCGATGGTGGGGCGGAGGACGTCCAGGGCCTCCGATGATTGTCCGGCGGATTCCATGACATCGGCCAGCCCGGCGAGGGAGTCGGTGTTGCGGGGGTCGAGCCGGAGCGCCTCGCGGTAGGCGGCCTCCGCTCCGGGGAGATCGTCGTTGATCCGCAGCACGGTTCCGAGTCGGGCGTGGTTGCGGGCCTCGAACGGCTGGGCCTTCACCAGACGATCGGCCGGCCCATGATCCATGGGGACGATGCCGCGTGCGATGGTGGTGTCCACGAAGCGGCCCAGGAGGTCCAGGTTGTCCGGGTCGAGCTGGATGGCGCGGTTCATGTCGTCCCAGGCCGCGTTGGATTCGCCGGCGTGCAGCAGCAGGCCGCTCCGCATCGCGAGGAGGCCGGCGTTGTCCGGGAACCGCTGGATGATGCCGTTGGTCGATTCGATCGCGTCGCCGATCCGAGCCTGCCGTGCGAGGATGTCCACGCGGGTGGTCAGCGATTCGATGTTGTCCGGGTCACGCTTGATCGCTGCGTTGATGGAATCCATGGCCCGGCGGTAGTTGCCAAGGCGCGCCTGGACCGCGGCCAGTCTCGAGAGGATGCCGACGTCGTCGGGGGCCGCCTTCAGGGCCCGGCGCAGGATGCGCTCGGCCTTGTCCCACTGTTGGGACTCGATGTGGCGGGTGGCCTGGGCAAGGGTCTGGTTGAGGCCGGAGGGGGATGGCATCGGGTACAGCCTATCGATCAGTTGGAATCGAATCGAGTCAGTGCGTCGTCGAGTCCGCGGATGGTCATGTCGATGTCCGCCTCCGTGAGCACCAGTGGCGGTTTGATCTTGATGACGTTGTCGTGGGGACCATCGGTGCTGAGGAGCACGCCCCGACGGGTCATGTCCCGAACCACCTGCCGGGCCATTTCGGGATGCGGGGTCCGGGCGATCGGATCGAGCACGAGATCGATCCCGAGAAACAGTCCGTGTCCACGGACGTCGCCGACGGCCGGATGGCGGGCCCGGAGGGCATGGAGGCCGTCCTTGAATCGTCGACCGTGCCGTGCGGCCTGATCCTGGAGCGATTCGTCCTCGATCACATCCAGAACGGCAAGCCCGCAGCGGCACGACACCGGATTGCCGCCGAAGGTCGAGAAGAACTCCATTCCGTTGTCGAAGGACGCGGCGATCTCCGGGGTGGTCACGACGGCTCCCATGGGATGTCCGTTGCCCATCGGCTTTCCGAGCACCACGATGTCGGGAACCACATCGTGCAGCTGGAAGCCCCAGAAGGCGTCGCCCAGCCGTCCGAAGCCGACCTGCACCTCGTCGGCGATGTACAACGCGCCCGCGTGGCGTGCGTGGTCGGCCACGGCTGCGAGGTAGCCTTCGGGGAGGGGGATCTGGCCTCCGCAGGACAGCATCGACTCCACGAACAGTCCGGCGATCGTGCGGCCGTTCCGGCAGGCGGTTCCCATCGTCTCGGCCGCATCGAGCGCGTAGGCGAGGCCGGCATCGTCTCCGCGGTGGGGGCCACGGTACGCATCCGGCATCGGGATCACGTGGACCCAGTCCGAGGGGCCACGGCCGCCCTTGCCGTTGAACTTGTACGGACTCATGGCCACGCAGTTGGGAGTGCTGCCGTGGTAGGCGCCGTCCACGACCACCGCATCGTTCGAACCGGTGGCGGCGCGGGCGAGCCGCAATGCGAGTTCGTTTGCTTCCGATCCCGAGTTCACGAAGTAGCACACCGATAGCGGATCCGGCATGGTGGCCGTGAGCCGTTCGGCGTACCGGAGGATGGACTCATGCAGGTAGCGGGTGTTGGTGTTGAGCCGGGCCGCCTGCTCGGAAATGGCCTCGACCACCCGGGGATGGCAATGGCCCACGTGGCAGACGTTGTTGACCAGATCGAGATGGGGCCGGCCATCCGAATCGATGAGGAACTGGCCCCGTCCACGGACGATGTGAAGTGGTGTTCCGTGGGCGAGCGAGAGATTGCGTCCGAGCCGGTCCCGTCTGATTGACAGCATGCGATCGCGATCGATCTCCGGCGTCATGCGATGGCCGCACGCATCACGAAGGTGATTCGCGGCCCCGGCGGGGGCGATGGAGCCGAATCGACGCAGGGCGTCGGTGGTTGAATCCGCGTGCGATTGCCAGGTCGCATGGTCGGGGTCGATGCGGGCACGGTGAGCTCCGATCAGGGCGCTGGTGGCGAGGCGGGCCAGTCCGATCGGAACGACCAGATCGAGTTCGCGGGTCAGCAGGGGGCGCACGGCGTGGTACCCACCTACGAGATGCGCGATCGACTGGAGATCGCAGTCGTCCTGCTGCATCGCGTAGGCAACGGTGATGCCCAGATCGACGACGTAGGGGCCTGCAAGGCAGTCTCCGAAGTCGACGATGCCGACGACCGATTCGTCTTCGATCAGAAGGTTCTCGTCGTTGGCGTCCCCGTGCAGAAGCCCCCCGGGGCACTCGGACAGGCCCGGAAGGACGACCGCCGAATGCAGCTGCATGACGGAGTCCAGGATCTGGCGGAGTTCGGGATCTCCGACCAGCTCGACGGAGGGACGATGCTGCTGGGCCCGGGTGAGATCCCAGGTGTGGCTCCGATCGGCGCCGTCGGGTGCGAATCCGTCGAGGGCCAGGTGAAGTTGCGCGAGTCGACGGCCGATGTCTTCGAGCAGGCGGGGGCGGGACGGAACGCAGCGCCATTGGGTTCCGGGCAGATGGGCCTGGACCCGAGCCGTGGTGGTTCCGGTCGGATGTTCGAACGAGGTCGACGCGTGTCCCGATCGGGTCGGCAGCGGAGTGGGCACCGGAAGTCCGGCCGATGCGAGACGGTGCAGGACCGCGTCCTCAAGGGCCACGTCGACGTGGGTCTTCGGGCATAGTTTCACGACGGCGTACGGTGATCCGTCGAGGTTGACCAGCGCGTTGAAGTTCTCGCCCGGAAGTCGTTCGAGCGTTCCTTCGATGCCCCAGTCCTTGCGAAGTACCGCTGCGGCTGCGGACAGCAGGTCGTCGTTTTTCGTGCTGTCATGCATGGGAGGTTCTGAAGGGTACACGATGCCCGGAGAACTTCTATAATCAGTTCCATGAATGACGAATCCACCAGCGGCGACAGCGACATCACGATTCCACCGTCGCCGACGGACGGCCAGAGTACCGGCGATGCAGCCCTTCGGCCCGGCGCGGGCATCGCATCCCTCTGTCACTGGTCGTTTCTGATGGCCTTCGTGGTTCCGCTGGCGAACCTGATTCTTCCTCTGGTCCTGCTGAACACGCTGGGCAAGGACGACCGCTTCGTGGCGGACAACGCGAAGGAGGCGCTGAACCTGCTGATCGCCTCGTTCATCATTGGCCTCTGCTGCCTACCCCTGATCTTCCTGGTCATCGGAATCTTCATGCTGATCGCCCTGGGCGTCTGCCTGATCGTCTTTCCGATCATCGCCGCGGTTCAGACCATGTCGAGCACCGAGGAGACTCCCGTCTACCGCTATCCGCTGATCTTCCGGCTCATCAAGTGATCCGGGCCGTGTGGCAATGAAAAGACCGCCGTCCGGTCGGACGACGGTCTTCCAATAGCGGGGACAGGATTCGAAC
>DBGM01000030.1:0-27493 GCA_002295885.1 Phycisphaerales bacterium UBA854 | reverse complement strand
CGAGCTACCAGACTGCTCTACCCCGCAGCAGACATGACAGTATATCAGGACGAACGGCAGACTCAAAGCACCGCCATGATCCAAGTTCAGGCTGCTCCGGGGCCGATAAAGGGGGGGTGTTGGGATCTGGTCCCCATCGCGGGTTGATCGACGCCGGCTGGCTCTTCGTCATTGCCGGTCTGGCCGTCTGTGGAGCTGCCTTGCTCGTACCGGCCCAGCAGGATCTCGATGTGGCCAGGACCCAGCAGGCCCAGTTGAAGGTCCATTCGATGGCTTCCACCCGCCAGTTGGTCGCCTACGACACGGTGCTCCGGGGGCTGTTGGATCGCGATCCGCTGCTGATGCGGCGTCTTGCGGCAAACCACCTGAATCTACTCCCTGAGGGCGAGACACCAATCCTGCTCGATCCCGCGGGGGCGGAAGGATCGTTCGATCAGTGGGTGCAGGATGCCACGCGGGTTGAAATCGAACCGGATTCGGTGGCGTCGGACACCCTGTTGGCCCGAATCTCCTCGGGGCCATACCGGCTCCTGGTCATCGCCGGAGGCATTCTGTGTCTCTTCGTCGGAACCCTGTACCAGAACGGCAGCGAGAAATCGCCCGTCGGAGATCAGGTCGAGCCCGACTGATGTCCCCGCTCCACCGGGTAGCGTGCGGCCATGGTCAACCGTGGAACCGAAAACGAACGTGAGCAGCAGGCGTGGGTCCGGATTCTCGCGGCCGATGGGATCGGTCTTGCGACGGCTCGAGCACTGGTGCGTGGATTCGGATCCGCATGCAAGGTGATCGCAGCACGACGAGAAGAACTGGTTCGTGTTCTGCGTCTGGGAGCATCCGCCGCCGACGCCGTCCACGAGTCCATCCGCTGCAGCAATCCGGCAGTTGAATCCAGATGGTTGCGTCGACGAAAGGGGCGTCTCGTGCCATTCGGAGATACGTGCTATCCATCCCTGATGGTCGCCTGTCCGGATGCCCCTGGCCTCCTTCGCTGTCGGGGGAGCCTGCCGGGGCGCGGTGTGCCGTGCATCGCCGTGGTGGGCTCGCGTCGGGCCACGTCGTACGGTCTTCGGATGGCGGCGATGATTACGGCCGGTCTCGTTGAACACGGCTGCTGGGTGGTCTCAGGCGGGGCCCGCGGAATCGACGCGGAGGTGCATCGGACGGCCCTTCGCCTGGGGGGTCGGACTGCGTGCGTCCTTGGCAGTGGGCTGGCTCATCCCTACCCGTCCGAGCATCGAGGGCTGTTCGATCGCATCGTCGAACACGAAGGGTGTGTGCTCAGTCAGTTCACCTGTCGTCAGAAACCCAGGCCGGGACTCTTTCCCCGTCGAAACCGCGTCGTCAGTGGCATGTCGCACGCAGTGGTCGTGGTCGAGGCGGCCCGTCGAAGCGGGGCCCTGATCACCGCACGGGTGGCGGTGGAGGAACACGGACGTGATGCAATGGTGGTCCCCGGTGCGGCCGACTCGGCCTCGTCTGGAGGCTGTCATGCGGCGGTGCAGGAAGGGTGGGCGCACCTGATAACCTCCGCCGCGGATGTGATCCGTCTGCTGGAGGAGGATTATTCGGCGGCACGGGCCCTCAATACCGTCGCATGACCCCGATGACGATCCCCTGGATCGTGCACTGATCGACGATGATGGGCTCGAAATCCGGATTGGCGGGCTGGAGCCTGATGCGGCCGTCGGGCTCGCGATGGTAGGACTTCAGCGTCGTTTCGCCGTTGGGCAGGAGAGCAATCACGCGTTGATTCTCCCTTGCACTGCTGGACCGCATGACGATGACGTAGTCACCATCCAGGATCCCCTCGTCGCGCATCGACTCGCCTTCTACCTGAAGCGCGAAGGTGCCACCCTGCTCACCGATGCGGGATCCGAACAGATCCTCGATGTCGAGCTGATCGTCCTGCTGGAACTTCTGGATCGGCAGCCCGGCGGCGATTCGTCCCAGCAGCGGAAAAGAGAGGGATTCCTCCTCGTCCGGCAGGACCGAATGGTCACAGATTGACAAAGAGCGTGCCTTGTTCCGCTCTCGCTTCACGATTCCTTTTCGTTCGAGAGCTGCGACGTGCTCGAAGACCGTGACCTTGCTGACGCCGAGCTGGTCGGCGAGTTCCTGCATCGTCGGCGAACAGCCCCGCTCGAGTCTCGATTCTCGGATGAGCTGCAGGACTGACAGTTGCTTCGGCGTGAGATTCATGAGCTGACTCCGGGGCGTGGTAGGTGACACGAGTCGATTGGATGGACGGCCGGTCGGCGGTCGTCCGGTCACGGAAGTAGTCGATGATCGACGGGCGTTCGGGCTTGAGCGTCGAGTTGCTTCGGCAGGTGGTGGCCAGGCGTTGAAGGTCACTGGTTCGATCCGGCGTCCGCGTACGCTGTCCGTGGACGAGTCCGAGTACCCGCTCGAACCAGGTGGTCGGTTCGATCACCAGGGTCGACACTCTGAACGATCCGGCTTCCTGGAGGTTCGGCAGGGGGGCGGTCGCCAGAAGGCGACGATCCCGCCCGTAATATGCCCTGCCGTACTCGCCGCCGGGGCCGGTCTGCAGCAGTGGCAGCGAGTCCGGAGCGGGGACTGCACGTGCTTGCTCTGGAACATTGAAACCGACCATGGCGACATCCTCCTTCTGCGTGCTCGCGGGCCACCCTTCCCTTGTGGCTTCGGCCCGTGAGCCCCCACGGTGTGGGGCTTCCTTGTATGCCGCTTCCTTCTCGACAGGAATCCAACGGCTGCTGAGTAGATGATCGGATTCCATGTCCGGATTACGTTAGCCTAACAGATACCAAATGGCAACTTTCGGACAAATCGCGATCCGGGGTGGCTTCAACGCCTCATTATGGGCCTTCAGTCGATTCTTGGACGCTGTTTGGTGCCGGGTAGACTGTTTCCATGACCCAGACGCTCCTCGCTCCCGAACCTCTCGAGGCAGGCATGGCTTCCGCCTGGATGCTCGGCTCCGACGTGACCTATCTCAATCATGGGAGCTTCGGTGCCCGGCCCAGAGCCGTGTATGAGCACCAGTGCTCCCTCCGTAACGACTTCGAACGGCAGCCCGTTCAGTCGATCGTGGCCGACACCGAGGCGGTCCTTCCGTCGATCCGCGAGCATCTCGCCGACTTCATCGGTACCACACCGGATCGGCTCGATCTCGTCGCGAATGCATCCGAGGCGGTCAATTCAATCCTCCGTTCCCTCGATCTTCAGCCGGGTGACGAACTACTCATACCCGACCACGCCTACAACGCCGTGCACCAGACCCTCCGGTACGTTGCCGGCCGGACGGGTGCCGTGGTGAAGGTCGTGCACATTCCGCTGCCGATTCACGATGAGGAATCGATGGTGCAGCCCATTCTCGATGCCTTCACGTCGAGGACCCGGTTGCTGCTGATCGACCACATCACATCTCCCACGGCACTCGTCTTTCCGATCGCCGGTCTGGTCCGGGCGGCACGGGACCGCGGCGTGGACGTGTTGGTGGACGGAGCGCACGGTCCGGGCATGATGCAGTTGGATCTCGATACGCTGGGGGCGACCTGGTACGTCGGCAATCTCCACAAGTGGGTCTGCGCTCCGGTCGGTGCCGCATTCATCGCCACCGACCCTTCGCGTCTTTCCTCCCTGCATCCCGCCGTCATCAGTCACGGGTACGAGCAGGGGCATACCGAGGAGTTCAACTGGCAGGGGACCAGGGACTACACCCCCTGGCGTTGCATCCCGTTCGTCCTGGACTGGGTCGAAAACCGTTGGGGCTGGGAGGCGCTGCGTGTGCACAACCATCGACTCGTCGTGTGGGCGCACGACATGCTGTGTGATTCATGGGGTGTGGATCCGTTGACTCCGCGGGACGGTCGTCTGCTCGGATCCATGGCCACGTTGGAGCTGCCAAAGTCGATTCGTGACCGTCACGACAGCGAGAAGTCGCTGCACGACCTGCTGCTTCGGGAGCATTCGGTCGAGGTTCCGATCATGGAATGGGACGGAAAGCTGTGGCTTCGAATCTCCGCTCAGGCCTACAACACGCCGGACGACTACCGTCGTCTGGACGAGGTGATCGCCTCGATGCGATGAACGTCATCGCTTGCCGAGACGCTTCAAAAGCACTGTAAACAAGAACATTACGGGAACCTGCAGCGTACTCGCTGCGGAAACTGTTCCGGTCGCCCCGGAGTTCCGGTTGTGACGTCTGGTGAATCCAGGTGGGTCGCACCGTTTCTCCCGTTCATCCGAATGATGGGGGCAACCGTCATCCGGGGGTCGTTGATATCGATGCGCTGTCATTGCCTTCGGAAATTGTCGGTCCAACCTTGTGCTGGATGACGATAAGTCGAATCACTTCGGTGGTTCAGGGCAAGTCAGGAGAAAGTGATGCGTAGCGTGGCAGCAGTATTCCTTGCGTCGACGATCGGGGCGACCGCCTCCGGAAGCATCATCTTCGATCTCGCCGGCATCGACGAGTACGGCACGGGGCTGAATGAGATCGGAAGCTTCGAGAGTTCCGATCCCGGTCAGCAGATCGACTCCATCAGCCTGATCGACGGGGTCCTCGAGACCTACAACAACACGGGGACGGCCAACTTCGCGAATGAGGCGATCCTGGCCGTGCAGCTGGCCGACGCCGACGGTGATTCGGTTCTGTTCTACTTCTTCCCCTTTCCCGACGAGGATGCGTCCGGTCAGTTCGGGCCGGCGAATCTCACCATCGAACTGCTTGAGGACGGGTACTACATCCCCGAGGACGGCATCGTCACGGCCTTTGCCGCGAGCATCTGGAACGACGGCAGCGGAGATGCCGCCGGAGCATGGATCCAGGGGCAGCTCGCGATCAATCTCATTCCGGCTCCGGCCGGCCTGGCCCTGCTCGCCGGGGCGGGGGTCACCCGCCGTCGAAGGCGGCGCACGGACAACTGAACTGTGGTTGGTGCATGCCGGCTCGTTCGCTTCCGCCGGACCATGCCAACCGATTCCAGCCGGGTCTTCTCAAAGGGGAGACCCGGTTGTCTTTTCAGCTGGAGGGGTCAACCGTTACGATCATGACCTCGTGTCCGCCGAGACCCCGCGATGCGGAGATCGCCTGCTGGCGGGTGTCGAATGATCCGATCTGGACCAGGTACAGCGTGCGACCGTGCCGATCGGTCCGGGTACGGATGTTGGCCGGTCCGATGCCGGCCCGGGCGGCGACCCTGGTCATCTGGTCCTGGGCCCGGCGTGCACCGTCCGCCTGCTTGTAGGCTCCGGCCTGAAGGGTGAAGCTGCCGGTGGGGGCGGGGCCCGTGGAACTGCTCCGGTTGGCGGCGACGTCGGCGGCGGACGCCCGGGTCGCGGTCGTCCGATCCTGCCATTGCTGAGCGAGATCCGGACGGCCGGCGCGACTCCAGGCCGTGGCGGCGTGCTGTGCACACCGTGATCGATCTTCTCCGTGGAGTTCGGGCCACGCGTGTTCGAACTGGACGGCGGCGGCGGCGGGCTGGCCGTCCTCGAGCAGTGTCTGACCGATCATGGCCTTGGCGCGGGCCGAAAGCACGGGGTCGGAGGAGTCGGCGGCCAGTTCGAAGGCGGCCCGGGCCGCGGTGGTCCGGCCGTGGCGATAGTCGCAGAGGCCAATGAGCCAGGCGGCCTCGGGGGCATCCGATCCACCCCGTTCGTAGATCCGCTGGGCGTCACGCTTTGCAAGGCTGATGGACCCGTTCTCGTACTGCTGTGAAGCGGTGTCGATGCTCACGGTGCTGTGCGGCTGGCATCCGGTCAGCAGGGCGACGGTGAGAATCACGGACGAAGCGAGCGACCTGTACATCCTTGGTCTCCAGGGTCTTGGGCCTGCAAGAGGCCGGGTTCGATACACTGCACTGCCGGGGCCATGCACCATGACTGTATCGGACCTTCCCCCCGCCTGTCGCCAGTTCAGGGAGCCCAAGTCCCATGCGTGTCGCACGATCCATCATTCGCCAATGGCAGAAGCATCCCTTCCGTGTGTTCGCGGTCGACGATTTCCGCTCCTGGCGGGGCATCACGCTCTACATCACGGCCCTGCACCTGGCGCGGCAGGTCGAGCGGCGATCGGGTCGGCCGCGGGTGGGCGTCTTCCTTCCGACCTCGGGGCTGACCGCGGCGGCCATCGTCGCCGGGTGGCTGCTCGGACGGACGATCGTGCCGCTCAACTACCTCGTGTCGCGTGAAGAGCTCGAGTACATCATCGAGGACGCCGAGCTGGACGTGGTCATCACCGCCGGGGCGATGCTCGAGCGGTTCGGAGGGATGCCGCCAGGGGTGGATGTGGTCCGCGTCGACGAGATGAAGTTCAAGGGATTCCCACCGATCCGGAGGCTTCCTCGTCGCGACGACGACTTCGTATCCGTGATCCTCTACACGTCGGGGACGTCCGGTCGTCCCAAGGGGGTCATGCTCACCAGCGGAAATCTGGCGACGAACATCGCCCAGTGCGTCGAGTGGGCCAAGTTCGGTCGCAACGACGGATTCATCGGTGTGCTGCCGCAGTTCCACAGCTTCGGGCTGACGGTCACCACCCTGCTGCCGATGTCGATCGGCTGCCGGGTCTATTACAACGCCAAGTTCCAGGTCACGAAGGTGCTCGGGCTTCTGCAGGAGCACCGTCCGACCGCGCTGATCGCCATTCCTTCGATGTACAACGCGCTGCTGCAGGCGAAGACCGCGACCCGGGATCACTTCGAAGGTGTCCGCTACATCGTGTCCGGTGGTGAGCCGCTGCCGGACGCCGTGTACGAAGGCTTCCGGGAGCGGTTCGGTGTCCGGATCTGCGAGGGGTACGGGTTGACGGAGACGTCGCCGGTGACCAACTGGACGCTGCCCGAATGCGAGCGTCGGGGCACCGTCGGTCAGCCGCTGCCGGGCGTGGAGGAGATCATCGTGGGGGAGAACGAGGAGCGGCTGGGGCCGGGGCAGGACGGCGAGATCCGGATCCGCGGTGGAAACGTCATGGCCGGCTACTTCAAGCAGGATGACGCCACGAATGCGGTCTTCGACGAGGACGGATTCTTTCGGACCGGCGACATGGGGCGGATGGACGAGAACGGGTTCCTCTCCATCACGGGGCGGATCAAGGAGATGCTGATCATCAGCGGCGAGAATGTCTTCCCGCGCGAGATGGAGGAAGTCCTGAACCGCCATCCCGCCATCTCCGATGCGGCCGTCATCGGTCAGAAGGATCCGTCACGCGGCGAGGTGCCCGTCGCATTCGTCGAACTGATCGAGGGAGCCACCATCGATCTGTCCGAGGTGCGTGCCTTCTGCCGGGAGGTGCTTCCTGCCTACAAGGTGCCGCGTGACATCAGGGTGCTCGACGCGCTGCCCAGAAACCCGACCGGCAAGATCCAGCGTCGCGCCCTGCATCCGATGCTCGAGGAGTCCGCATGAACACCGCCGACGAACGCCATCTTCGACTCGCCCACAGCCCCGATCCCGACGACGCCTTCATGTGGTGGCCGCTGGTCGGTCTGGAGGGCGGCGGCCCGGAGGTCGACACCGGTCGCTGGTCCTTCGAGCTCGTGACGGGTGACATCGAGAGGCTCAATCAGGAGTCGGAACGCGGCACCTGGGAGATCACCGCCATCAGCTGTGCCCAGTATCCCCGGGTATCGGATCGCTATGCGTTCACGGTCTGCGGTGCATCCTTGGGTGACGGCTACGGTCCGAAGCTGGTCACGAACCGACCGTGCGACCTCGAGACCCTGCTGTCCGGTTCGCCGCACGTCCTCGTTCCCGGGGAACGCACCAGTGCCCTGGCGACCCTCCGAATGATGTGCCGGGGATCCCAACTGACGTGGGAGGCCGTCGACTTCGAGACGATCGGGGATCGGATCGCGGCCGGCGAGGCCGACGCCGGAGTCATCATTCACGAAGGCCAGCTCACCTACGCCGAGCAGGGCCTGCATCTCGTGGCCGATCTGGGGATCTGGTGGGAGGAATCGACCGGTCTGCCGCTTCCCCTGGGAGGCAATGTCATCCGTCGCGATCTCGAGGATCGCTGGGGGCCCGGGACGCTCGAGGAGATCACCGGCATCCTGCAGCGTTCCGTGCTCTGGGCCATGGACAACCGGGAACGTGCGCTGACCTATGCCCTCGAGTTCGGACGGGGGATCGACCGGGACTGCGCTGACGAGTTCGTCGAGATGTACGTCAACCGCTGGACGCTCGACTTCCAGGATCGCGGTCGCCAGGCCGTTCGGCGATTCCTCGAGGACGGGGCGTCCACGGGCTGCCTCCCGGTCGCCGGTTCCATCGATTTCATCGCTGCAGGGCCCGCTCCCACGGCATCCTGACGCCGATCCGCGAACCGGCTACTCTGGACCCAGCGCCCGTGGGGGGTGCGGTGATTGGAGTCTTGGAATGTCCCAGCTTCCGCAGGAAACGCAGCAGGGCTACACCGCCCCGATGGTCCGGCAGTTCAGCATCTTCCTGGAGAACCGGGTCGGTCGGCTGCTGGACATCCTCAGGATGTTCGACGAGGCGGAGGGAATCACGATCCACGGTCTCGCCGTGATGGAATCGTCGGATTGTGCCGTGGTTCGCCTGATACCCGACGATCCGGACGCAACCCGGGCGATGCTCCGCTCCAGTGAATATTCCTTCGCCGAGACGGAACTGCTCGTCGTGCAGCTGACGGACGAGCGTCCGCTGTCCATGCTGTGCCTCTACCTGCTAGGGGCCGAGCTCAACATCGACTTCATGTATCCCATGCTGACCTCGTCCTACGTCGGCGACGGTGGTCGGATCGCGATGGCGGTCGACGACACGACGTTCGCGGGACAGATCCTGCGCCGCAAGGGCTTCGTTCTCTACGGTTCGTCCGAACTCTGATCACCGGCCTGCTGCATGGCTCTCCAGACGGATCGGGGTACGGTGGTGCCGTCCTCGAGTTCGACGTCCATCGGGTAGTCGTGCTCGCGTCGCCTCGTGATCGTGACGTCGTTGATTCGTTCGCCGCCCCGCATCGATTCGATCTGCTCCTGGCCCTCGAGCACGCGACCGATGACGACATGCGTGCCGTCGAGGTGCGCAGTGGGGAAGTGCGTGATGTAGAACTGGCTGCCGATCCGCTGGTCCTGGCCGGTTGAGGCCATGCACAGGCTGCCACGGAAGTGTCCCCGGGCATCGCCACGGCGGCCTTCGTGCTCGATGAAGTAGCCGGGGCCTCCGTACGGATCGGAATCGCCCGCACGACGGCCGCCCTGCGAGATGAGTCCGGTTTCAACGCGGTGGAAGTCCGAGTCGCGGTAGAAGCCCTCGTCGGCGAGATGAATGAAGTTGGCGACCGAGACCGGGGCCTGGTCTTCGAACAGTTCGACGCGGATTGGAGCACCGTCGACGACGATCGTCGCCCGGGGGTTGTCGTCCCGGGCCGCGTCGGATTGTCGCAGGACTTGTTCGTCCTTCCAGGCTTGGATCATCCTGGGGCGGGTGCCGAGTCGAAAGTTGATGCCGCGGGACGCCCTCTTGTCGTAGATGCTGTCCTGCAGTTCGATGGCCTGCAGGTGCTCGATCGAATCGGTGAAGCGGTGCACGGCGTACAGACAGTCGGCGTACTCCATGCCGATGTCGTCTCGCAGCAGCAGCGGCTCGTCGAGCTGGACGAACTGGTCGATGGCGTCCTGGTATCTCGCCACCCATCGGAGTCGTGAAGCCAGCTGCGCGGTGGCGATCGGATCCTCCGGCCACCGCTGCTTGGCCTTGCGTGCGTAGTGGAGACCGAGATCGCGTGACGTTGCGCTGACGCCGTTGATGAACCCCACCAGCTCCCTGGTCGGCGGATGCTCGATGAGTCCCTCGAACTGGCGGTCGAGGCGATCGGGCATCTTCTTGGTGTAGAACTCGTACATCGCCATCGAGAAGGCGAGGTTGTCCGGAGCGTTGCTGCCCAGTCTCAGGAGGATCTGCTCCGCCCGGGCAGGATTCGAATCGTAGTAGTAGGCGGCCCAGGCGAGTCCCTGTCGGACGAGCTGCGGGTTCGTTCCGAGGATGTTCGAGTAGTAGGTGTCGACGAGGTCGTCGTCTCCGAGGGCCGCGGCGATCTCGGCGGCGAAGGTGAGGCCGGCGGTGTCGTTCGGAAAGTTGAGGTTGTACTCGTCAATGGCCCGGAGAAGGGCCCGGCGGTCGTTCTCGACGGCCTCGCCCGCACGGATCTTCCGCCAGATCGCGGTCTGCTGCTCGCGGAGCGATCGCATCTCCGACTTCTGGGCCTCGGTCATCGACTGGGCGAACGCCGCGGTGCCCGTCAGCAGGATGAGCAGGGCCAGAGTGTGCCGCAGGATGCTCATCGAGTGGCCTCGCCCGGTACGGGGGCGGGGGGAAACGAGCATGAAGTCCGGTCATTCTCCCAGACCTCGATGCGTTCGATCGTGGCGGGGGTGTCGGCCAGTGTCTTCTCGATGAAGCGGTGGCAGTAGATCGTGATGCGTTCGAGTGTGGGATTGGAGTTGATGAACTCCTCGACGTCGAGATTCAGGTTGCGGTGGTCCAGGTGATCGATGATGCCGTCGGTGATGAGCTCGTCGAGGGAGACGGAGTCGAAGTCGTCGGGTTCCACCGGGACCCTGGCGTGGACCACGAGTTCGTAGTTGTGCCCGTGCCCGTTCCGTCGTGAGCACTTTCCGAATCGTTCGTAGTTCTCGTCGTCGGAGAGGCCGGGCAGTGAGAGCCGGTGGGAAGCCGAGAAGGTGTAGCGTCTCGACAGCGTCAGGTGCGTGGTGTCGTGTTCGTGCATGGCGAGTTCGTGGTAGGGGTTGAGGGTCCATCGCAGGGTGCGGGGCAGGACGCCGAGTTGATCGGTGATGGCGTCGCGGAGCGTGGGCATCAAAGCCACCGGCTCGGCTCCGGATGCGATGGCCCGGGAAAGCAGGGGCGGCAGCGCGGTCCGTACGGCTCCATCGATGTCGTAGATGCTGAAGACGAAGCCGGTTTCGGGAGCTTCCTCACCGGCGTAGTCGACTGTGAACTCGTAGTAGGCGCCCAGCGAGGAGGTCAAAGGGGTGCCGGCAAACGTATTTTTACCGTTTCGGAGCCGTCCCGGATCGGCGGGAACGGTCATGCGGACGGACCGGCTGAGGTTCATGATCGGCATTGAAAGACGTCGGAAATGGGTGGGAGGGGGATTGACAGGTCAAGCGTTCTTACTACTCTAGATTGTAGTCGTAGCGGTTCGCTGCGGCCATTCACTTGCCCCCGGAAGGGCTCGGTATGAAGCTTTGCTTCTGCCGGGCCTTTTTCTTTGGAGAGCGATCGTGTCGTCGTTCCGTACCTGCTTCCTGCTGGCGTCCCTGCTACTGACGATGGCCTCCTGCGCGGCCCGGCAGGACGTGGACGTCGAGCCGAGGTCGTCCCGGCTCGTTCTATCGCCTGGATTGTGGGTGGAACCGGACGCCCGGCGGCTCGGGTTCCGTGCCTGGGTCTGCCTCGACGAGGGGTGGTTGGAACAGGTCGTGTGCGGGCCCGGTACGAGAGAGCATGAATCATTGATGGTGTCGGACGTGCCGGCTTCCGGCATCCACGCCGGATTGCTCCTGCTGGGACTTGAGCCCGGCCGCCCGGGTCGCTGGCGGGAGGAGGGAGCCGCGGTGGTGGCGCTTCCGCCGCAGGGTCCCGGGGTCCGCGTCGCGGTCCGTTGGATCGACGAGTCGGGGCGCGAGCGTTCGGACGGCGTGGATGGGTGGATTCGCGATGTCTCCGATGGCGCATCCTTTCCGACCGATCGCTGGATCTTCGCCGGCAGCATCGAACTCGACGGTAGGGACGCGGAGCAGGCGGGCGTCCGCTATCTGGCGGACCGATCGGGATCGATCATCGGACTGGTCACCTTCGGCGACGAACTGCTGGCGGCGGGAGACGTCATTCCCGATGCCGCGGACGTGCACGCGCCGGAATGGATCGCCGCCACCAGTGCCGTTCCTCCCGTGGGGACGGAAGTGACCGTCGAGCTTTCCGTCGTCGGGCCGGATCAGACGGCGGCCGAGTAGTCGGTGATGTCGGGCTGGTGCAGGCGTCGTGCCGCGCACAACGCGATCGCCATGGCGTCGCTGACGTCGTAGGGAGAAGGACGTTCCGACAGCCCCAACTGGTTGGTCACGGCTTCCTGGATCTGATCCTTGTCGGCGTGGCCGTTGCCGGTGATGCTCTTCTTCACCTCGGTGGCGACGAAGTCGGAGACGGCCAGCGACCGTTTGGCGCAGGTGAGCAGTACGGCACCCCGCGCGTGGGCCATGAGGATTGCGGTCCGGGCCCGGCGGTAGTGTGAATACAGGGTTTCGACGGCGACCAGATCAGGTTCCAGATCCTCGAGGGTCGAGTCCAGGTCCTCGTGCAGGCTGGCCAGGCGCAGTTCCAGTGTGGCCGCGGGATCGATCCGAAAGACACCGGCCTCGACGACCCGGGGAGTGGTGCGGGCATCCGACAGTTCCAGGCAGGCGTAGCCGGTGATGCGGAGGCCGGGATCGATGCCGAGGATTCTCATGCAGGTACTCTATCGGCCGGGACGGGCCATTCCCTTCGGAGTCAGTTCGTCGGATTCGATGCGGCCGTCGCGAAGCCGGATCACCCGTTCGCAGTGTTCGGCGATGTTGTCGTCGTGGGTGACCATGACGATCGTCAGGCCTTCGCGATGCAGGTCGTCGAGCAGCTTCAGGATCGCCTCACCGGTCTTCGAATCCAGATTTCCGGTCGGTTCGTCGGCCAGAAGAAGATCGGGATTGGTCACCAGGGCCCGGGCGACGGCGACCCGCTGCTGCTGGCCGCCCGAGAGCTCCTTGGGGCGGTGTCCCAGGCGATCGCCGAGGCCGACCCGTTGCAGCATCTGGTTGGATCGCTGGACGCGATCGTGACGGGGGATGTCCTGGTAGAAGAGCGGCACCTCCACGTTCTCGGTGATGGTGAGCTGGCTGATCAGGTTGAAGGCCTGGAAGATGAAGCCGATCTTCCGGCCGCGGATCATGGACAGGTCCTCGTCGGAGAGGGAGGCGATGTCCGTTCCGCCGATGAGGCAGGCGCCCGCTGTGGGGCGGTCAAGGGCACCGATGATGTTCATCATGGTGCTCTTCCCGGATCCGGATGCGCCCATGATGGCGACGTACTCCCCGCGGTTGATGACGAGGTCGACCTCCGACAGTGCTTCGACGAGCACGGACCCGTCTGGCTTGAAGTAGGTGCGGGAGATTCCTCGCAGATCGATCACCGCGTCCACTGCGTTCGCATCGGTGGACTGGATGGCGTGCTCGGCAGTGGTCATGTTCCCGATTCTACGGCCTTCCCGCCGTTGCGCCTCGGGCGGTGGGCGGAATGCACGGGTACACTGTGCTCGCGATGCACGAGGCGGACCGGAACAGATTCGAAGCAGATGCGGCCACCTACGATCTGGTGCCCGTGGTCCGTCGCGTCATGAGCGATCAGATCACCCCGGTCCTTGCCTACCGAAGGCTGGTCTCGCCCGACGCCCGGGAGTCGGCCAGCTTCCTTCTTGAATCCGTCGAAGTCGGCGGGGCGGTCGGTCGCCATTCGATCGTCGGAGCGGGTCCGATGCTCGAGGTCTCCGCCCGACGCAACGACGTCTCCGTGACGGATCATCGCACCGGGTCGGTGACCGTGTCCCATTGCTCCAATCCGTTGGAGACGCTGCGCGAGATCGGCGGCGGCCGGACGGTCGCACCGATGCCGCCGTCCCTCGAGTCCGCCTCGTTGCCGGGCTGCACCGGTGGCTGGTTCGGCTACTCGGGGTACGACACCGTGCGGTACATGGAACCCGGGTCGCTGCCGTTCGAACGGGCCCCGGCCGACGACCGTGGCCTTCCGGACCTGCAGTTCGGGCTCTACCGTCGACTGCTGATCTTCGATCACGTCGACAAGCAGTTGTATCTCATCGTGCACGTCGCGCCCTCGGAGCACGGCGGGGCCGCCCAGGCATGGGAGGCAGGCAACGCGATGCTGGACGACCTGTCGGAACGGGTCCAGCGCCACAGTGTCCCGCTTCCTCCCGGCGAGGTCGACGGACTGCTGGGCGACGTGCCCGGAGATCCGGGGGATTCGAATCTCACGCGGGACCAGTTCGAGGGCATCGTGGACCGATGCAAGGAGTACATACGAGCCGGTGACGTCTTCCAGGTCGTTCCTTCGCAGCGGTTCATCCGGTCGACCTCCGCCGATCCGTTCGCCATCTACCGTGCACTCCGGATCGTCAACCCCAGTCCCTACATGATCTACATGCAGACGCCCGAGGTGGTGCTCGTGGCCTCGAGCCCCGAGATCCTCTGCCGTGTCTCCGCCGGCGAGGTCACGAATCGTCCGCTGGCCGGCACCCGAAGACGGGGCCGCACGCCGGATGAGGATTCGAAGCTGGCCGCCGAGCTGCTTGCGGATCCGAAGGAGCGTTCGGAGCATGCCATGCTGGTGGACCTGGCCCGGAACGACATCGGCCGGGTCTGCGCCGCTGATTCGGTACGCGTCCGCCGACTCATGGAAGTCGAGCACTACAGTCACGTGATGCATCTGAGCTCCACGGTGACCGGCACGTTGTCCGAAGGACTCGACTGCTGGGACGCCCTGCAGCAGTCCCTCCCGGTGGGCACCGTCAGTGGTGCCCCCAAGGTTCGGGCGATGCAGATCATCGACGAGCTCGAGCCGACCCGGAGGGGGCCCTACGCGGGGGGCATCGGCGGGGTCGGATTCGGCGGCGACATGGACATCGCGATCGCACTGCGGACCATGGTGATACCGAACGAGGTCGGATCCGACGGTCGCTGGACGGTCCACATGCAGGCCGGTGCGGGCATCGTGCTCGACTCCGATCCGGCATCCGAGTACGAGGAGACCGTCAGCAAGGCGGCGGCCCTGGGGCGGGCGGTCGAACTCGCGGAGCGTGCCTTCGGTGCCGAGCCGGGGCAGGGCGTCCCGGTCGACTGATCACAGCTTCCCGTCGGCCTGCATCCGATCCCGCAGGGTCGTGAGGTGCTCGCGGATTCCCTCCATGCCGCGTTCGACGTTGACCCCGACGGCCGTGAGCTCGTCGAGGTCGAAGTTGTTCTTCGGTCGTTCCGGACTGCTGCGGTCGATGGGGACGGTCGTGCCGAGGATGTCGCAGGCGATCTCCGCCCAGTCGCACCAGCGGGTGTACAACTCCGCCAGATGCAGCAGCACGGGAGGCTGGCCGGCTCGGTCGGCGGCCGCGAGCGTCGCGGTCGCGACGTCCTGGACGTGGATGAACTTGCCGCCGCCCTTGCGCTCGTACGGAGTGCCGCGTGCGATGTCGCGCAGGATGGGATACCCGATGGTCCGTTCGATGCGGGGATCCTGTCCGTAGACCGCGGCCGGACGGATGGCCGCGAAGGAGAGACCCTCCGAGGTGTGCAGCGCCCACAGGTGGGACTCGACGGCTGCCTTGAGCGAGCCGTACCGGTTTCCGGGTCGGGTCGGATGATGCGAGTCGATGAGGCCTTCCCACCGGTCCAGCATGTGATGGTGCACCGCCACGGAACTCATGAACACCACATGGATGCCGCGCCGGGCCGCTTCATCGAGCAGATGGAGCGAGCCGACGAGGTTCGACTGGTAGTGCTCAAGAATCCGTTCGTCCTTGAGCAGCTTCCAGTCCACCGAGTTGTGCACGAGAACGTCCGCGCCGTCGAGCAGTTCGTCGAAGCAGCCCGGATCGCATTGGGTCCCTTCGACCTCGCGGTCGAGTGCGCCCTCGAGGTGGTCGCGTCGACTGGTGGAGCGGAGCAGGCCGGTCACCTGGTCCCCCCGGGCGGTGAAGCGTGCGGCCAGCGTGGATCCGATGAAGCCAGAGCAGCCGGTCAGTGCAATTCGCATGGAAACCTCCTGTGTGGATGTCAGCAGAGGTACACTACCGTCGTTCCGAGGGATCCGCTTCGTGTCCGGTACCTGAACCATGCCAACCCGCGCGCCATCACGACTGCGACGTGCCGCTCTGATCGGATCGGTCGCCGTTCTGCTCGTGGTCGTCCTGCTCGCCGTGGCGGGCTGGGTGCTGACCCGGTCGGCCGTTCTGGTCGCGATCGTCGAGTCCGGCTTGTCGGATCGCATCGGCGGCAATGTCGAGATCGATTCCGCCACCTGGCACGGGTGGGGGGACATCGAACTGGCCGGCATATCCATCCGTGCCCCCGATCTGGCCGGTGCCGCCGGCGAGATCGCGATCGTCGATCGGCTCCGCATGGTCGTCGAGCCGGCCGTTCTCCTGTTCGGCGGCGGTTCCCCGGTCTCGACGATCGACGTCGAGGGGGCGGTGCTCCGCGTCATGACCAACGTCGATGATCCTCTGGATCTCAACGTAGGCCATCTCTTTGGAGCACGCGTTGCGAAGGAGGCCGCGCCCGGAACGAACGTACCGGCCGTCGGGGTCGAGTCGCCGCTCGACCTGCCGGCTCGGATCTCCATTCGGAACATCGCGCTGGAGATCGGCGAGTTCGAAGGTGAAGGAGTTCGCATCACGGGGGAGCGCCTCTTCGACGGGCAGGCCGTCCCCGGCGACGAGCCGGGAATCTACGACCTCACGCTGCACGAAGTCGATGCGGCTGCGGGCACCGACGGAATCGTCCTGGCGGGCGGGTTCAACCGGCGGGCGATGTCCCTCGATGCCGTCGTGACCGGCATCGATCTCTCGACCGACCTCGAGATCCTCCCCGGCATCTTCGGCGAGTACTGCCGCAAGATGGACATCAAGGGAGAAGTGGTCGAGGTCTCGATCGGCGTGGCCCGCGGCGAGAGTCCGCGGCTGTCCGCGCTCCTGGAGGACGTCGCCATGTCCTTCCCGAGCGAACTCGGACTGGATTCGCAGTGGGCGCGGTTCGAGGACCGACGCATCTCTAGCGTCCGGTACGGAATACCGAGGATGGTCGCCGAACGCGGCGAAATCATCTACAACGGAAAAAGCTTCCGCATCGACGGCCTGCGGGGCCAGTTCCTGGGGGACCGGGATCTGGGGCTGGCTGCGGTCGACTTCGAGCTGGATCTGGCGATCGCCGCGGCGCTTGACGCCTCATCGAGCGGCGAGCGATCGTTCGTGGTCGATCTCCGGACCGACCAGTTCCATCTCGGAGACCAGCCGGGCGATGCCACCCGGGCCGATCTACCGAAGATCGTGGCCCAGATTCTCGACATGTTCGACGTTCGCACCTGTGATGTCAGCATTGCACTGCTGGCCACCGGTCGTTTCGTCGGAGACGCAGTCACCGACTACCAGTTGGAGGGGCGCGTGGGCATCACGGATGCCTCGGGCGCCTACGAGGGATTTCCGTACCCACTGGCCGACCTTGATGCCCAAGTCGGCTTCGATGCCGAGACCGTCACCGTCCATTCGCTCGATGCGGTGGGGGCGGGCGCGTCCCGGATCGGAATCAAGGGCCGGGTCGTTCCCCTCCGTGACGGCGCCGAGGTCGATCTCAAGCTGACGGCGGTCGATCTGCCGCTCGACGCCGCCCTGATGGATGCGGTCCCGGACGAGGCCGCGTACACCCTGCGCAGTCTGTTCGGTCGTCACGGAGCACGGGTACCCGCCGATCGGATCGAATCCGAGCACGAGGTCGTCGGGCTCGACCTCGACATCCTCCGTTCGCCCGGACCCGACGAGCCGACACGGCTCGAAGGCCGGATCCTGTTCGATGATCTCGATCTCACCTGGAGCTCCTTTCCGTATCCAATCACGCTCGAAGCCGGGTCGCTCGACTGGCGCGGCGATGTCCTGTCGCTGATGGGGCCGGACGGGTCGGACGAAGTCCGCTTCCGAACCCCTTCGGGAACGCAGTGCAAGGTGAAGGGATTCATCCATCTGCCAACCGGGGATCAGCAGGCGTCCGGCGTTCTTGATCTCGAGGTGCCCGGAGAACCGATCACCCGCGACCTGCTCCAGGCGATGGACCGCGTGTCCCCCGAAACCTCGGACCTCATCGAAGCCCTGCGGCTCGAGGGGATGCTGTCGGTGGCCGGGCCGGTGGAGGTCGACTCCCTGGGGAACACGCGGTACGGGCTCCTGCTGCGGATCCGAGAGGGTTCGGTCACGCCGCGGGACCACCTGTCGCGGATCCTCGGAGTCCCCGCGGCCTTCTGGCCCAACGGGCTGCGGCTCGACGAACTGGATGTCACCCTCTTCGCGACGGACCAGCAGGTCGAAGTCGTCGAGTGCACGGCGGAATCCGGTGACATGGTGGTGTCGATGGGCGGTGTCTATCACCTGGCCGATCCGCCCCTCACCAGGTTGGAGGCGAGGGTTGGCAACGCCATCGTTCAGGAACGACTGCTCGATCTCGCCGCCGGCCGGACCCGCGAAATTCTGGCGGAGCTCTACGGTCGGTGGAGTCCGACCGGCACGATGGATGTGGAAATCGACGTGCGTGGACAAGGCGCCGATTCGGTCTCGGTTCGGATCGACGAAGCCGACATTCAGTACGACGCTACCGGAGTCGAGCAGCGGATCCGGATCGTCGGCGGCGCATGTCGAATCGAGTCCGGGCGTCTGGAGCTGGAGGAGCTGCGCATCGACGGCAGTGCCGGTGATCAACTCGACGGTCAGTATGCGTTGGCGGGGACCATGGAGTGGGGGGATCGAATCGAAGCCGCCTCGTTGCGGGCCGAGGTCGACCGCGGCCGCTTCGAATCGGCGCTGCTCGGTGATCTGCTCGAGGTGCTGGCCGGTGACGAGGCCGCCCGGCCGTATCGCACGGCCGAGTTGCGCGGTCGGTTCGACGCCACGGCCCGCATCGATCTCCAGCCCGATCGACCGCTGCATTGGGAGTTCGCACTGGAGCCCGAATTCCTCGAGGCACAGTGCCGCGGCGCCGAGTTGACGATGGAGTTCGATGGCGGTTCGCTGGAGGCCCAGAACGGGGAACTGTCACTGGAATCGGTCTCGGGCGTTTCGCGCGACGGGGCCTTCATGGTGTCGGGAACCATCTCGCCCGGTGACGTGGTGAAGGCCGATCTGCGATTCGACTACGACGGTCGTCTTCGCTCGCCGGAGGCCGAGGCGCTGCTGCCGGAACAGGCCGTGCAGGCGCTGCGTGCGATCTCGTTCGACGACGGCGACGGCACCTCGGTTCGCGGTGGTCGTCTGCAGCTCGAAGTGGATGCGACGACGGGAGAGACGACGGGGCGTTTCGCGGGGGATCTCCTCTTCACCGGTGCGTCGCTTCGCCCCGGAATCGGGCTGGAGGGCATCGACGGTCGTCTGGGCCTGCGGGTACACGCCGCCCCCGACGTCACCACCGAGCTCGAGCTCGCCGGGGAGCTGGGACGGATGACGGCTCTGGATCAGCAACTGCGTACGGTCGACGTCGAGCTGCGGCTGGTGGAGGATGCTGCTCTGGAACTCGTGTCCCTGTCCGGAGACGTGGCCGGTGGAGAGATCCACGCTTCGGGATCGTGCAGTCTCGAGGGCGATCGGCCGTGGGCGGTCGACGTCATGGTGACCGACTGCATGCTGTCGCAGCTCTTTGCTGATGATGAAAGTGCCGATTCCGAACGGCTCGACGGCAGCCTGTACGCAGGTCTCTCCATGACCGGGACGCTGGACGGTGCGGATCCGCGCATCGGTCACGGCAAGATCCGTCTCTACGAGGGTGAGATGGGTCCGCTTCCGGTCATCGTGGGGGTGTACCAGATTCTTCAGCTCAGCATGCCCGTGGTGGAGGCGCCGCAGTTCGTGAGCGTGGACTACCACACCGTCGCCGACGAGATCCTGCTGGATCGCATACGGATCGAAAGCCACATGGGCGATACCGTCGCCTTTTCCCTGACCGGTTCGGGCACCTTCGACTGGGAATCGAAGCGAATCGATGCGGTGCTCAGGCCCCGATCCAGTTGGGCGATTCTGAGCGACGTGATCGGCGTGGTCCTCGACCGTCTCTATGCGATCGGGGTCGAGGGGCCCATCGAGGATCCGGACGTGTTCATCATTCCGTTTCCCGAAGAGCGGCCGGAATCGAAGTCCGCGTGGGTCTCACCTCTATACTAGGAGGACGAAGGGGATCCGCCATGGCACGAAGATCACGTAAACCGGATGCGTACCGAAGCGAGGCCGAAGGTCTGCTCGACCGACTGACGGACGGCGGGTCGGAACTCGACCGTCGTCTGGCCGCCGACATGATCCGCACCGCGGTGCGGCTCCTCGATGACGGCTGCGATACGGGGCAGATGAAGATGATGACCAACGCACTCCGGGAGATGCGGTCCTCCTGGCGCGTCTTCGCGGACTACAAGGGGATCCGCAAGGTCTCGATCTACGGGTCCGCCCGCACGCCCGAGGATCATCCGGACTACACCGCGGCGCGGCACTTCAGCCGCCTGATGGCGGAGGAATCGTGGATGGCCATCACCGGGGCCGGTGACGGAATCATGAAGGCGGGGCACGAAGGACCGACCCGCGACGCGAGTTTCGGACTTCGCATCCGACTGCCGTTCGAGACCGCCGCCAACGAGGTGATCGAGGGGGATCCGAAGCTGATCAGCTTCCGGTACTTCTTCACGCGCAAGGTGATGTTCATGGCCCATGCGGATGCCGTTGCGGTCTTCCCCGGCGGCTTCGGCACCCAGGACGAGCTGTTCGAGGCGCTGACCCTGATCCAGACCGGCAAGTCCAATCTCATCCCGGTGGTTCTCATGGAAGGCGACGGGGGGGTGTACTGGGAGCACTGGATGAACTACGTGGAGAAGAATCTGGGCGACAACGGGTGGATCAGCCCCGAGGACTACAGCCTGATCCATCGCGCGTCGTCTCCGGAGGATGGATGTCATCACATCCTGCAGTTCTACCGTGTGTACCACTCCAAGCGGTACGTCGGAGATCATTTGGTCATCCGCCTCCGTCACCGATTGTCGGACGAGGTGCTGGCCGACCTGAACGGCGAGTTCTCCGATCTGGTGCATACCGGAGCAATCGAACAGTCCGCCGCACTGCCCGAAGAGTCGGATCATCTCGATCTGCCGAGGCTGGTCTTCCATCATCATCGTCGTGGATGGGCCCGGGTCAGGCAGCTCATCGACCGCATCAACGAATCCGGTGCCGCGGAGAACGGATGAAGCCGATTTCGTTCATTTCTGCCGTGCTCGCGATCTCCGTCGTCGGCGGTTGCATGTCGAACGAACCGCATACCGTGCCCGAATACGGCGAACGTGCCGCGTCGCCCCGGATCGTGGGCGACGGGCTCGAGGTGCGAATCTATCCCCTGCGGGCGGACCGGGACGAAGTGCGCCGGGCGCTCGTCGGGCTGGACGCCCGGTTGACGAGTTCGAACGCGCTCATCCTCCGTGGTCTCGAGTACTACGAACTCGAACTGGACCGGCTGGATGCTCTGGTCGATGTCGTCTCCGGTGACGGTCCCGGCAACGTCCGATGGATCGGGCAGTCGTTCACGTGGCAGAATCTGATTCCGGATCGGGTTCCCGTCGAATCCAAGGCGGCCTGGCTCGCCCTGCCCGGCCGCACGTGGTCCACCATGATGGAGGACGGACCGGTCGTCTACATCGAGGCGATGCCGTTGATCGGCTACGAGCGGTCCGTCGGCTCCGAGACCCGCGTGGAGCTGGTCCGGGAGCAGGATCTGCGGATGGAGTCGATTCTCGGTCCCGATCGCTGCCTCGTCCTCGTCGGTGGTGACGGGCTTCCGGTGGTGGAGGAAGCGGCGGAGGAGGTGTCCGGTGGGGAGGATCTCGAACTGACCCTGGGTGGTGCTCTGCTGGCCGATACCGGGACCGGCGAGGTGTCCAGCCGGGATTTCATGGTGTTCATCCCGCATTTTACGCCCGCTCGGCTGCAGCCTCTGCGTTCCAGAGATCCTCGGAGACCTGAGGGCCCGCCCGAGTCCTGATAGAATGAGTGGATGCGGGTTCGATTCGAAGAGAACGAGGCGGTGGAGAAGCGGGGCGACTGGTCCGAGGACGGTACACCGCAGGATCGTCGCAGCTTTCGCCGTCTTCGGGCCCTTGGGCCCACCGGGGTCTGGCCGACCCTCTTCACCCTGGGCAACCTCATTGCCGGCTTTGCAGCCATCTACTGCGCCACGAGGCCAATCGACAGCATCGGGTTCTGGGGCATGTCGAGCCTTGCACTTGCCTGTCTGCTCATCCTCCTGGGACTCATTCTCGACAGCGTGGACGGATCGGTGGCCCGTCTGACCGGTGGCGTGACCGAGATCGGCGGCCAGTTGGACGCTCTTGCGGACATGATCACCTTCGGGGTGGCTCCGTCGTTCATCATGCTGAACGCGTTCAGCCTCACCATCGGATCCGAAGGGGCCGCGTCGATCATGCAGCCCGGATCCTCGGGGCTGCTGGGCCGCTTGTGCTGGGCCATCGCGGCCCTCTACATCTGCTGTGCTGCGCTGCGTCTGGCCCGGTTCAACGTCGAGACGGCCGCGGGACGGCTCGGGGATCATATGACCTTCCGCGGCATGCCGTCACCGGGAGCCGCCGGAACGGTCGCTAGTCTGGTGCTGCTGCACCAGCATCTGGCCAAGATCGACGTTCCCCCGGCCCTCGTGGTCGGCTTCATGAATCTGATCGTGTACGGCATTCCGTTCATCACGCTTCTGGTTGCGCTGGCCATGATCTCGGGCATTCCCTATCGCCATGCGACCAACCGGTACCTCAGAGTCAACCGAAGCTTCGGATACACGGCGTGGATCGCGGTGGTCGTGGTGATGTTCATTTGGTGGTTCCAGGAGACGCTGGCATTCGTGTTCCTGCTCTACGCACTGTCCGGACCGGTCATCTACCTCGTCTCGAGAATCAAGGCCTATCCGGGAACGGCCCCCCAAGTCTGACCCCGAACTGCGGAAATTAACCATGCTTCGAACGCGATTCGCACCGAGTCCGACCGGCCACCTTCACGTGGGGGGCGCCAGAACCGCCTTGTTCTGCTGGGCCCTGGCCCGCCGGGCCGAAGGCCGCTTCCTGCTTCGAATCGAGGACACGGACCGGAAGCGGTCGTCCGCCGAGGCCGGCCTCGGATTCTGCGGCGATCTGGAATGGCTGGGAATCGACTGGGACGAAGGCCCCGAGCACGGCGGCAACGGAGGTGGGGACACCGGGCCCTACTGGCAGTCCAAGCGTCTGGACATCTACGCCGAACAGTTCGACCGGCTCATCGAGGCGGGCCTCGCGTATCCGGCGTTCGAGACCGCCGACGAACTGCAGGCCAAGCGGGCGCAGGCCCGGGCCGACAAGGTGGCCTACAAGTACGACCGTGCGGCCCTCGACCTCGACCCGGATACCGTATCGGCGTGGATCGAAGAAGGGCGACCGCACGTCGTTCGCTTCAAGGTTCCGTCCGGCCCGATCGTGATCAACGACGAGGTGCTCGGCGAAGTCGTCGTTCCCGACGGCGAGCTTGAGGACTTCATCATCCGCAAGGCCGACGGGTATCCGACCTACCACTTCGCCGTCGTGGTCGACGACTCGCTCATGGGGGTCACGCACGTCGTGCGGGGTCAGGAGCACCTGAACAACACCGCCAAGCATTTGGTCCTGCAGTCGGCCCTGGGCTTCGAGCATCCGGCGTACGCGCATCTCTCGCTGATCTTCAACCCGGACGGATCGAAGATGTCGAAGCGCGACAAGGACAAGGCCCTGCGTGCCGCGGTGCGCGAGGGCGGACTCGGGGAGCCCCCCGCGGGCCCGGACGGGGTGCCGGTGGTCGAGAAATCCGTCTGGAGCCGGTGGCTCGAATCGAAGGACCATCAACTGGATCTGCACCAGGCGACGGCACTGGCCTCCGTCATGGGGGTCGAACTGCCCGAGATCGACGTCGAGGACTTCCGTCGCGCCGGCTACCTTCCGGGCGTCATGGTCAACTACCTGGCCCTCCTGGGCTGGTCGCCCGGGGACGATCGCGAGCAGTTCGATGCGGAGTTCCTTCGCCGGCACTTCTCGCTCGACCGGGTGCTGAAGAGTCCCGCGAAGTTCGATCGTGCCAAGCTGCTGGCCTTCAATCTGGATGCGATCCAGGCCCTGGACGCGTCCGAGTTTCATTCGCTGCTGCGGGCGTACTGCGATGCGTACCATCCCGAATTCCTCGAGCGGCTGGACGATGTTCAGTTCGAACTGTTCGCGAATGCGAACCACGAGCGGTCCAAGACCCTGCTGGATCCGCTTTCCAGCGGTCGGTTCTTCATCGAGCCGTGTTCGTCCCTCCGGTGGTCGCCGACCAAGCCGGTTCGGAAAGCCCTGCTCAACGGCGAGCCGTGCGGCTTCGACCTTCTCGAATCCATCCTTCCCGAACTCGAGGCTGCTGAGTGGACCGCGGATTCGCTGGAGGCGGTCATCGGGGCCTTTGCGGAGGCCCACGCCGACGGCAAGGTCGGAAAGATCGCCCAGCCGATCCGTATCGCAGTCAGCGGGGGAACGATCTCCCCGCCGATCTTCGACACGCTGGTCATACTTGGTCGTGATCGCTCGCTGAAGCGCATTCGCCATTGTCTCGACTCGAGGGCCCAGCTGCAGGCGGAGGTGTCGGCATGAACGATCAGCAACGGCCGACGGCATCGCTTTCGATCCTGCTGGATGGGCTGATCGACTTCGCCGGTCTCTTTCCGCCTGCGAAGCTCGAGATGGATCAGATGGTCAGCGCCTGGGAGCGTGGTCTGGCCTCGGAACACGCCTGGATGCTCGGACGGGTGATCGTGCCGGTCTCCCGGCTCGACGAGTTCGCCCGAGCCGCGGAGGGACGGATGCCCGCGGATGTCGACGAGGACCCCTGGGTCATTAGCGCCCTGATCTCGCCCTCCGCGGAGTCGCCGTTCGCCGCCCAGGTCGAGGCCATCACCCGCTTCAACGAGACCTGGGCCACCGAAGGCAGTGGTGGGGCGATCGTGGACGTGGTTGAGTTCAAGGCCGGGGGGGCGACGGCTCTGGACCGGATGCTCGACGAACTGCCCGACGATCTCTTCCCCTTCGTCGAGCTGCCGCTCGACGAGGACCTCCGGGGACTGCTGGCCGTGCTGGTCGGCTCCGATGCGGGGGCGAAGGTTCGAACCGGCGGCATTCGCCCGGAGTTCTATCCTGACGTCGATCAGCTGGCGGACTTCATCGTCCAATGCGCAAAGGCCGATGTCCCCTGGAAGGCCACGGCCGGCCTGCACCACCCGCTTCGTCGCCGCAATGAAGCGGTTCCCGCCATGGAGTTCGGGTTTCTCAACGTGTTCACCGCGGCGCTGCTGGCCAGGCGAAGCGAGGATGTCACCTCCGCGGAGATCGTTCCGATGCTCACGGCCGAGGATCTCTCCGAGGTCACCTTCGGTCAGGATGCGATCCAGTGGGGCGAACACCACTTCACGCGGGAAGAAATCGAGGATGCGAGAATCTCCTTCTCGCTCTCATTCGGCAGTTGTAGTTTCGACGACCCCTGGAACGACCTGGAGGCACTCGGCCTGTTGAACGCCGAGCAATGATCATGACCAGCACCGACCGAACCCATGATCCGGCACGAAGAAGCTGGGTCGAATCCGCCAATGCACCCGAATGCGACTTTCCGATCCAGAATCTTCCCTGGTGCGTATTCAGGTCCGAAGACGGCTCCTCGCGCATCGGAGTCGGAATCGGTGATCAGATCCTCGACCTCCAGGCCGTCATTCTGGGCGAGGACGATCCCGTCGATACCAGTGCGCTCGGTGGAGTCGTCACCTGTGCGCTGACCGCGCCGACCCTGAACCAGTTCATGGGGCTCGGTCGCGAGGCGTGGCGAGCCACCCGGCACTTCGTCGCCGATCTGCTGGATGCGTCCAGCCAGTGCCGTGACGATCTCCTGGTGCCGATGGCCGATGCCCAGCTGCTCATGCCCGCAACGGTGGGCGACTACACCGACTTCTACGCATCCAGGTACCACGCGACCAACGTCGGACGGATGTTCCGCCCCGACGGGGAGCCGCTGATGCCGAACTACCTTCACCTTCCCGTGGGCTACCACGGTCGGGCCAGCAGCGTCGTGGTGTCCGGCACGGATATCCGCCGTCCGCACGGCCAGCTCAAGCCGGACGACGGCGATCCGGTGTTCGGGCCCATCAAGCTTCTGGACTACGAACTCGAGTTCGGCGCGTTCATCGGCGAGGCGAACCAACTGGGGGACCGCGTTCCCATCGACGACGCGATGCACCGCATCTTCGGACTCGTGATCCTCAACGACTGGTCCGCCCGCGACGTGCAGAAGTGGGAGTACCAGCCGCTGGGGCCGTTCAACGCGAAGAATTTCGCATCGACGATCAGTCCCTGGGTGGTCACGATCGATGCACTGGCCCCGTTCAGGCGACCGGGGCCGGAGCGGCTTCCGGAGGATCCGCCGCTGCTTCCGTATCTGCAGCCCAGCGGCGACGACGTGCTCGACGTCACCTGCGAGGTCTCGCTCGCATCCGCATCGATGCGCGAAGCAGGAACCGACCCCGTCACCCTGACCCGAGGTTCGCTGGCCGATCTCTGCTGGTCGTTCGCTCAGATGCTTTCGCACCACACCAGTACCGGATGTCCGATGCGCCCCGGCGATTTGATCGGTTCCGGAACGGTTTCGGGCCCCGAAAAGGACAGCCGAGGGTGCCTTCTCGAGCTGACCTGGAGAGGGTCCGAGCCGGTCGACCTGCCCGACGGGACCCAGCGTCGGTTCCTGCTCGACGGTGATGAGCTCACGATCTCGGCGTGGTGCGAGAGCGAGGGCGCTCGGCGGATCGGGCTCGGAAGCTGCTCCGGAGTGGTGCGTCCCGCGGAATGATCACCAAGTGTCGGGCGAATCGGCCTCGGGAGACTTTTCGTCACCGGGTTTCCAATTCGCCCAGGACGCCGGATAGTCGGGATCATCCATCTCGAGGGCGGCCGCCGTGGGGTGCAGGGGACGGAACGTATCGCACATCACCGCGAGTTCGTCCGTCCAGGTTGCTCCGAGGCTCTTCTCGACCGTGCCCGGATGGGGGCCGTGGGGAATCCCCTGGGGATGCAGGCTGAACGACCCCGAACCGATCCCGCGACGGGCCTTGTAGTTGCCCTCCACGTAGTACAGCACCTCGTCCGAATCGAGATTGCTGTGGTTGTACGGCACGGGGATCGCCTCGGGATGGAAGTCCAGGACCCGGGGGCAGAACGAGCAGATGACGAAGTTGTGCCCCTCGAAGGTCTGATGCGTCGGTGGCGGCATGTGGTGCTTGCCGACGATAGGCGAGAAGTCGTCGATGTTGAAGCAGTAGGGGTAGTAGCAGCCGTCCCAGCCGATCACGTCCAGCGGATGGTAGTCGTAGGTGTACGAGTGCACGCTGTCACGAGCCTTGATGCGCACTTCGAACTCGCCTGATTCATCCCAGGTCAGCGGAAGTGTCGGGAGTCGCAGATCCCGTTCGCAGTAGGGGGCATGCTCGAGGAACTGGCTGGTCTTCTTCGAGATGTACCGGGGCGGGGGCAGGAAGTGTGACGTGTTCATCGTCTCGAAGCACAGGAACCGTGCCGGTGGTTGATCGTCGGGCTGCGGATCGAACTCCATCCGGTAGATCAC
>DBGM01000054.1 GCA_002295885.1 Phycisphaerales bacterium UBA854 | reverse complement strand
CCCGTGTTCACGTTCGTGAGCGTCAGCCGGAAGGTGTAGGTCGTCTGACGGACGTTGCCCGCCGAACGCTTGAGCTGCGTGATCTTGCCGGTGAGGGTGAAGTCCGGCTCGGCCGAATCCTGTCCGGTGGTGCCGCTGAGGAACGCCTCGCGGCGGGCGATGCCCTGGGCCTCCTTCGACTCGGCGTTGGCGCCCCAGGTCGTGACGACCTCGGCCTGCCCCGAGTTCACCAGCTGCTCGCGCATCCGGTACAGCAGATCGCCCACGTCGAAGCGGCTGCTGGTGTCGTTGACGATGCGGTCCATCACCAGCCGGGCCGGCTGGTGGGGGGCCCGCTTGAGGATGCCCGTCTCCAGCAGTGACTCGAGCATGCCCGAGGCGGCCATCTGGATGTCCTGGATGTCGACCTCGCCGACGCTGACCACCGACTCGGTGCCGCCGGTCTCGATGTAGCGGGCCTTCTGAGCGCAGGCGCCCAGCAGCAGGGTGGCGGTGATGAACGTGCCGAGACACATCTTGATGGTGTTGTTCATGGTCTTCTCCTTGGGAACGTCAGTCGGCGCGACGGATCTCGAGCCGGAAATCGGATGCGGTGTCGTTGGGGGCGATCGCACGCAGCGTCGTGGATCCGCCCGAGGGGATCGAGGCCGTCTTCCAGACGGACATCTGGGTCGGCACCACGTTGCCTTCGGGCGACAGCCAGTTGAAGCGGTAGGCGAAGCGACGCTGGCGGAAGTCGTCGTTTGCGACGTCGACCTGCGCTTCGAAGGGGCCGCCGCGGGTGCGGAACATCCGCACGTCCGTGCTGTGCAGGAAGAGGTCGCTGAGGACGTCGTTCACCTGCACCGTGACGTGGTCGAGGCTGTCCTCGGCGGGGGCCGTGCGGGTGCTGACCGTGTTGACCGAGCCGCAGCCGGCCAGCAGGGCGGTCAGCATCAGGCCGCCGGCGAAGGATCTGATTCGTCGTCCTGTTCGGGGTCGGTCCATGGGATTCGTTCTCCGGTCAACTGGATGTTCATGATCGACGCCTCGGCCGCGTCGACCGATGGAAGCGTCACGATGATGATGTTGCATTCGTTCGGGGTCACCTCGACCCGTCCGAGTCCACGGCCGTCGGCCACGAGTTCGATTGCGCCGTCGGCGGGAGTCGGCACCCGGGCCACCTCGATGACCGCGGGCATGGTCCGCCACGACCGGGTGTCGGCCGCGGTCGAAGCCGCCTGGTAGAGGATCCCCGCCAACTCGCCGTATTCACCGGCGGATTCCTTCAGGGCCCACGTCGCGGTGGCCTTGGCCGCGGAGGAGATGATCTCCTGCGTGACGATGGTGGGCAGGCGCTCGTTGAACTCGCTGGCCACGATCCGGTCGTTGTCCGCGATCTGCAGGGAGGTCACCGTCTCGACCTCGGGGCCGTGCACCTCGAGTCCCACGTGATGGTTCCGGTTGTGCACCAGCCGGGGAAACGCCGCGGACACGTAGTTCACGTTGCCCACGGGAATCGGGATGTCCAGACGCAGTTCGTCCTTGTGCGGCGCACGCCCGGGTAGGAAGTAGATCCAGGTGACCGGTGGCATGCCGGCGGTGGGGGCCCGGTCGGCCAGGGCCAGATCGGCCTCCAGCATGGGCATCGCGTCGGGCGACATCCCCGCGACCTGATTCAGATCCGTGCGGGCGTTGGCCAGATCGCCCACGTCCACCGCCCGGGCCAGCAGGAACACGCCCCGCAGATGACTGGGGAACGGATTACGGTAGGCGCCGTAGCCGCGCAGATCCTGAAGGTAGGCGTAGTGGGGAGCGACGGATTCCGGCAGCCCGCTCCGGGCGTCGGTCTCGGTCTCGACCTCCTCCTCCTCCGCGGCCCGTTCGGTGGCCGCCTGCTCGCGCTCGATCTCCTTGGCGTAGCGACGCTCGGCGTCCTGCTGCCAGTCGAGTGCGCGGTTGAGTTCGATGCGGGCCGACTCCATGTCGCCCATGACCATGAAGTTCACGGCCTGCATGGTGCTCATCAGGATCCGCTCGTTGGGCGTGCCCCGGTAGGTGGCCATGGTCTGGTTCACGGCGGTGGTGACCACCGCTTCCGACACCGTGTCCTCGGCTTCGGTGTCCAGGTACGGCCGTACGTCCGAGTAGGCGAGGTCGAAGAAGACCACGCTCGAACGGACGTCGCCCGCGGCCTGGGTCGTGCGGCCGGCCTCGAGGTTGTAGACCACCCGATCGATGTCGTCGTGCTCGTTGGCCCTCGCGGCCATGCTGCCCGCGGCGGCCGCGGCCGAGTAGTCGCCACGGTCCCAGTGGTTGGTCAGCATGCGGGCGTCGGAGCGGTAGCCGCTCTGGCATCCGATCGACACCAGGGCCACCATCGCCAGCGAGGCGACGACGGGTCCGCGACGGAGGAGATGACGCCCGGACTCAGTCATCGATCAACTGGCCCCACAGCAGACGTGAACCGACGGACAGATTGCGGACGCCGGTCGTGTCCAGGGTGATCCGCGAGTTGCGCAGGAACTCGGCCAGACCCATCGCCTGTTCCAGTTCGACCTTGCGCAGCACGGCACCGTTCTTGAGTCCGTCGATGAAGGCGGCGGTCTCCATCCAGCGGCGGCGACCCTCGTCGCTGAAGCGCATCGGAATGGTCAGTTCCATGCCGGCCCGGGCGACCACGAAGCGGTCCACCGTCTCCAGCATCGGACGTTCGATGGTCAGCCGGTGCTGGCCCGCGCTCATCGCGATGGGGCCCGGAGCGGAGCCGGCGAGGAAGCCGTCCACCGTCACCGTGGCGCCCATGGGGGAGAGCCGGTACCGGTTCGCGGTGACGATCCAGTTGCCGTTGGCGTCCTCGACGATCTCCGGAATGCTCAGGTCCGCCAGGACCACCTTGATGTCCACGTCGACCGCGGATGCCTCGGAGCCGCCCTCGGCCAGACGGGACGAACGCATCGCCCGGGCCACGCCGTCGCCGATCTGGCGGGCGTCGTCCATCAGCAGCTGATCGAGGGGATCGAACTCCCGCTGCAGCGTCTCCGACTGCTGGATGCCGGTGCGGGCCGAGGCCATGCCCGAGTCGAGGGTGCCGCCGTCGGCCCCCAGCAGACTCCAGGTCACGTCGAGCATGTAGAAGGTGGTGAGGCGGTCGACGTCCAGATCGCGGTCGCGGAAGGAGCGGGTGTCGGTGGTGTAGCTGGTGATCGACGCGACCAGCAGGCCGTCGGC
>DBGM01000009.1:11046-11961 GCA_002295885.1 Phycisphaerales bacterium UBA854 | reverse complement strand
CTGCTGGCTCCCGCACCGGAGATACCGCCGCGTGCTCCGGTCGATCCGGACCGCCTCGGCATCAAGGCATTGCCCGACGATGCACCCCGGGCGTGGCGTCGGGAGGGATTCACCAAGTACACCGAGGTCGTCGCCCCCAACGGCATGCCGATCCGGATCATCGCCCAACCGGGTGTCCGTGACATCGCCGTGGCTCGGGCCCGGAATCTGCTGAAGTTCTTTCTCACCGACGTCCCCGGCAGCCGCTTCGGAGCGGACAAGTCGGCGATCGCCAACGCCATGGGCGTCAACCGGGCCATGTTGATGATGCCCGAAGGCGCCCACGAAGAAGGCGCAGAACCACACCTGCGTGCCCAGCCCCTCTACGAGGAGGAATGCCCCGTCGACGGGTCCCGGTGGTACCTCGAGAGCGACTGGGAACATCGCGATGCGGGCTTCGAGGAGATCTTCCATCTCGTGCACGATGCCGGCATCGGCACCTTCGTGCCCGGGGCCGCGCCCGCATACCAGCGTGAGCTGAAACGCGAGGCAGCGGCCGCGATCAGCGACGGACGCTGGGCGATCCCGATCGAACCCGGGGTACGGGAATGGATCCGCGAACTGGCCGAAGAGGACAGCCTTGCCCAGGAGTACATCGCGTCCGTGCTCGACACCTACTACGGACTCTGGGCGACCTTCGACGAGCGCCCCGGTGGAATGTGGGGGCTGTACATCGCCAAGACGCGGGCCGAACTGGAGGAGAAGGATCCTCGCGGCAAGGAACTGATCGAGTCGTTCCTGCCGCGGATGATGCACGGGTACGAAGCCCTCATCGATCCGGGATTCAACGGCGAGTTCACCCTCGAATACGACCCGGCCCGCCCGTGGACGGCGAAATCCCGCTGGTACGTCCGGGCCCGTCTGACCGGTGCGAAC
>DBGM01000009.1:0-10664 GCA_002295885.1 Phycisphaerales bacterium UBA854 | reverse complement strand
GGCGACAACGTGATCGACGGCGGCGCCGGATTCGACACGGCAGTGTTCACGGGCTCCAGAACCGAGTACGTGCTCAAGCAGGTCGGTGCGACGAGAAAGGTCCGTGATCTGGTGACCGGCCGGGACGGCACCGACACGCTTCGCAACATCGAATGCATCCGATTCGCCGATGGACTGCTGCCGCTGGCCGAATCACGCGGGACCGATGGGAGCACCCCTCACGGAGACGATGCTTCCGCCGGCGAGGACTGAACCAGTTTCCGCAACCGGTTCAGAAAGACCGCATTGCCCGTGCGGAGAATCAATCCCTGCTCCAGCCGATCGATGGCCTCCTGACGCTGGCCGTCGGCCACCAGAATGTCCACCAGCATCATCCTTGCGGAGTCGTACATCGGATGGACATCCAGCAGTTCCCGCAGGGACTGCGCAGCCTCCGAAGGACGCTGCAACTGCATGAGGCACGTGCTTCGGATCATGTACACGCCGGGATCGGACGCGCCGAGGCGGAGAGCCTGTTCGGCGGCGGCCAGAGACTCCTCGTACTGGCCCAGCCCCATCTGCAGTCGGGCGATCCGGTCGTGGACCAGCGGATTGTCGGGGGCGAGCGTTCGTGCCCGTGTTGCCCAGCGCAATCCCTCTTCGGGCTGGACCCGGGCCAGAAGCACGGCGTAGTTGATGTGGGTGTCGACGTGGTCCGGATCCAGTTCCAGAGCACGGTCGAGGGCGTCCCGGGCCGCCTGCGGCTCGGAGGATTTGAAATACGCCTGGCTGATGGCATTCAGCAGCGGTACGTCCTGACCCGGATACAGCGGGATCAAGCGCCGGTAGATTTCGATCGCCGCCTTGAAGTCTCCGCTGCGTTGCAATGCCTCGGCCCGCCGGAAGGCGGCGGTGAATCCACGCTTCTCCTTCACCACCTCCTGCATGAACATGTCCTTGAGGGGCGGCGGCGTCGCATCGGCCGTAGCCAGCAGACGGTAGGCCTCCCGTTCGTTGCCCAGTTCCCGGTGGGCCCGACCGAGCAGATGCCGCCAGTACGGGTGGGATCCGCTGGTGGCGACCAGGGGCGAGAGTATCTCGACCACCCGTTCGGGACGCCCCGACTCCAGCGCGTGCCGGGCCTGCAGCACCCGGACGGCCGGATGCTGGGGATGGGTCCTGCTCAGCGATTCGAGAATGCGATCCGCCGCCTCGTCGTCTTCCTCGTCCATCGCCCATTCGCTCTGACGAAGTTGCATGACGACATGGCCCCCCGAGGCGTCGATCGCGCTGCGCAGCAGTTCCGAGGCCCGCTCCGCATTGCCCTGCTCCCGCTCGAGCATCCCCAGCAGGTACAGGGTCGGCGCGTGCGACGGCATGACGTCAAGCACCTGACCGTAGGCCTGCGAAGCTTCCGCGGGGAATCCGTTCGCGTGCAGGACACGCCCCAGCCGGGCCCGGACCGTGAGATCCCTGGGAGACCGGACGGATGCCGCATGGGCCTCGTCCACGATCGCCACCACGTCGGGGCCGAGACCTTCCATGGCCGGCTTCTGTGGCGGCGGAGGCAGTGAACGGCCGCATCCGGCCAGGATGAGCAGCATGAGCAGTGCGTGACATCGATGCAGAATGGTCATTGCATCATCCATCGGCCAGAATACGCCCCCGGGATGATCGGGATGGCACGGTGCCGGGGCCTTCCCATGGGGCCGCGGGGGCCCCGACACGATCGGTTTCGGGCGATTTTGCCCCGGACCAGAGCCACCGGATCCTCCTTATGGGGTCAAAAAGGCATTGGATCCGGTGGAGCAGCCCCGAGCAGCCATATTTCCATGCGTGATTATTAATAAAGCGTTGACATGGGGTTGTAGCCGAGGCACCATGAACGTGATCGATATGGAGCCGTTGGCTCTCGATCAAGGAAGAGGAGAGGAACGGGGAAGTAAGAGCCCCCCCTCGACATCAGAAGACTCCTTCTCATGCGGTATCTCATGCCGCACTCCACTTGATGGGCTCCGAGCGTCCATCACTCGTTTCAGGCTCGGCCTCAGGGATATTCGGCAGAATCCCGTACGAGGAACAACTCGCATGCGTTTTATCGTCCTTCAGATCACTGTCGAGATCCGGAAGGGAGAGAAGATATGAGGAGGCTTTTAAAATGAGCAAGAAATTTATGCTCAGTGCAGCAGGCCTTTCGGCAGCTGCCATCGGCGGTGCAGCAAGTGCTGCCGTTGTGTCGTTTCACTACGACCTGTGGCCTAGTGAGGCCAGCTGGTCGATCGCCGATTCAGACGGAGTCGTTGTCGCTCAAGGCAACATTTCCTCCGCATCTGGAACGGCATTCGTAGCTTCAAGTCCGTCCGGTAGTGGTGTCTTCTACTGGAACGGATCGAACTACCTTGATGGCTACATCAAGTTCTACAGCCTGGATCTGGCTGCTGGTGACTACACCGTCACTCTGTTCGACACCTGGGGTGACGGATGGAATGCAGCACAGTACGGCTACGGTTCCGATGACTGGTCTGACGCCTTCGCGTATGGCAGCTATGAGCTCGCCATTTCCGGAGCCTCGGCGACTGGAACCTTCACCGTCGTGCCCGCACCCGGTGCTCTGGCCCTTCTGGGTCTCGCCGGTCTCGCTGGCACCCGTCGTCGTCGCGCCTGATCGCGTTTCGACTACGAAAAGAGTTAGCAAACAGGCCAGCCCCTCGGGGCTGGCCTGTTCTTTTTTCGTTGCGAATCAACCTCAGTCGGAAAATGCCACCGCCTTATCAAAGGTAGTCCGACAGCAAATCGATCAGCGGGCCCAGATGCTTCTCGTAGCGCATCCAACGTCCGGATGACGACGTGTACATCTTCTGGTTGACCTGATCGTAGCTGATCGTACGAGCGACTTTCTTGGAAGTATGGAACTCCATGCAACCGTCCTCCCAGGGAACCTCGAGGAACTCGATGAGCCGTCGGGTCTCCGCCTCCTGATTGGACACGAGCTGCTCGTAGTGCAGCTCGAGAATGGGCATGTCGATCACGGACGCCCAATGATCCTTCAGACGCCGCCGACCGATCCAGACCTTCGCGAGTGATTCCAGATTCGATGCATACGAATGCCCGGCATGATGCAGCGGCGTCGTGTAGCAGGAGACGCAGTTGTCCAGAGGATGACGATGCAGATTGATCGCCTTGGCCTTGTCAAACAGCAGAGAGAGAAATCCCAACTGCCCCTCGAGCACGAGCGACTTGTTCGTCACGTACGGCGCATCGGGACACACGAATCGACGGGCGTCCGTGTACATGCCAAGAAGCTGTTCCGCATCACCAGCCCGCATGTCATAGAGATTGACCGGCCAAGGCTGGAATGAGTCCGTCAACTGTGCCAGACGGGCCTCCATGAGTGATGAGACCGACATCTCTCCCCCGTTGTCGATCTGGGAATGCATGCCGAGGATCTGTTCGAGCAGGCTGGTGCCGCTTCTGGGATTTCCGACGATGAAGATGGGACGCTCGTCGCTGGAGGGAGCCCGAACCATCGAATCGACCATTTCCCGATCGAATGTATTGAGAATGCTCTCAACCCGGTCATCCCACCCCTTCTGATGCCAGCGGGAAGTCGTGCTGTTGTGAGCGGATTCCGCCGCACTCCAGGCAAGATCGTACTCGCCGGTACGGTCGTAGGCCTTGGTGAGAAGAAACCAGAACTGGGCGAGAATCTCATCGCTGCTGGAGTACCGCTCCTGACTGACGATCGTGCGCATGAGATCGATCGCGTCGTCGTAGCGCTTGTCCTGCAGAAGAATCCTCGACTGGTAGTAATCCAAGGCGGGTCGATCGACCCCGAGTTTGGTGGCCTCGCCAAGCATCTCCTTGGCTTCAGCGACCATGTTGTTTCGCTCGTAGATTTCGAGGCGAAGCGAAATCGATTCCGGCGTGTCTCCGACCACATCCCGATAGGCCTTGGCGTGGGCCAATGCCGATGAAACCATTCCACATCGCATTGCGGCGAGAGCGGCCTGTCGCATCAGAGACTTGTTGTGAGGGTGCTCTTCGAGCAGTTTCTCGTATATGGTCAAGCACTGGCCGAAGTCGTTCACGTTCCAGTAGACCTCGGCGAGCTCCGCCCTCACCATTTCATCACCGGGGTTTGATTCCAGATAACCAAGGCACTGCTCTTCAGCCATGATCCAGAGCTTGCGCTTCTTGAGTTCGTTGAGCGACTGCAGGATTTTTGTTCTGTTTTGATGTTCCATCAACTTGTATACTATACAAAAATTCCAATCGTCCCTCCAGAGAAGAGAACTGCACGCATGACTGAAACGCCTTCACAACAGAAGTTCCTGCTGCTGGATACGGACGCAGTCCAAGTTACGACTCTGGAATCGAACGAGGCATTCACAAGTACCAGGGTGGAACTCGACGCTCGTGCAATCAAGCGGATATTCAAGAAGCTCAAAAAACAGGGGCACGAGATCAACGAGCAACAGGTCTCGGGCAAACTGCTTCAGGAATGCATCCAGCACATCATCGCTCAGCAGAATTTCGTTTCCGTATGGGGACCTCAGCTCGATGGCCCACCGCCGATCGCCCAGATCGACAAACCCTTCGCGTTCACGGTCTTCCTGGACATCCCTCCCGAGATCCAGTGGCCGGAGTGGTCCAAGATCACCTTGTACCGCCCCAACCGAGACATCACCCAGTCCATGGTCGATACGGAGATGGATCAACAGTGCCTCATCAACGGCGAACGCTTCGACCGCAACGGCCCCACGCAGCCCAATGACATCATCACCTGCAATCTGCAGATCGTTACCGAGGAGTCCAAGGAGGCCTCCACCATCGAGGCACTCGAGATTCTGGCTCCCGCCCCGGGTGAGCCGACACTCATCGCCGGCCTCCCCATTCCTGACTTCCAGCAGCATCTGGAGAAACTGACTCCGGGATCGAATTACACCCTCAATTTCGAGATGCCCGAGGACTCGCCACTTCACGGGCAGCACTGCACGCTGAATCTCGAGTGCCTGAAAATCCAGCGAATCGAGCCCGCATCGATCGAACAAGTCGTCGAACTCTACGGAAGCCCGAGCGAGAAGATCCTCAAGCAGCAGATACGGTTGTCGATGCAGTCCAAGTTCGATCGCGATCAGGCCATCACCATGGTCGACCAGCTTTTCCAAGCCCTGGAAGAGCACGTAAGCGTCGATGTGCCTGAACACGTGATCAAAGGCATGGTTCAGCGACGCATCAACCAAACCGGCAACGAAGCAAGAGCCGCAGGCCACTCACCTGATGACGTCAAGGCAATGGTCCGGGGCAGCATTAGTGAATGGACGGCCGAAGCCAGGATCAAGAACGCCAGCAATGCGATCCTCATCCTCCTTTCCAAGGAACTCCAGGTCTCCATGTACGAACCGCTGGTCGCAGCCGAGATCAGCGCCATGGCAGCCGATCTCGGGCGACGTCCGGAGGAGGTGCGACAGGAGATCATCGATCAGGGGCGGATGTCGCTGATCGTCTCGAACGTCAAGAAGATGCAGTGCCTCGAGCTCCTGATGGATGAACTGACCATCAAGGACATCCCCGCCCACGAGTGGGAGGCGATGCAGGAAGTCGATCAGGCCTGATCGTCGAATGCCGTCTCCGGCGTCCACCGCAGCGCGACGAGCGACAGCACCGCCAGCACCATTAGGACCCCTCCGGGAGCGAGGTACGAACCGGTGACGTCGACCAGCCAGAGAGCGAGCAGCGGCTGCGTGCCCCCGGCAACCGCATAGGTCACGTTGTAGGCGAGGCCGGTTCCCGTGGCCCGGACCCGATCCGGAAACTGCTCCACGAGGGCCACCGCGGTCCCGCCCTGCAGTACGGCCAGCACCACGCCTCCGAGCGAGACGGCGAGCACCACGACGCCGGTGGCGGCGTGGTCCACGAGCGCGAGGATCGGAATCGCCAGAAGCAGGGCCGCGATCGATCCGCCGAGCACCACCGGACGCCGACCGACGCGATCCGAGATCGCGCCGAACAGCGGGGTGCAGACGATGGGAATGCCGGCGGCGATCGATCCCATGGCCCCCGCGAACACCGCATCGTTGCCGAGGCGATGGTGCAGCACCACCACCACGAAGACGGTCACCGCGTAGCACCAGGCCGCCGGCAGCGCGAGGACCATAACGCACCGCAGCATGGTGCGCCAGTGATCCCGCAGGCAGGCCAGCACGGGCGACTCGGTTGCCGCCTCGTCCACGAAGCCCTCCGTCTCCTCCGCCGACTGCAGCAGAAACCAGGTGACGAGCCCGAGCACGGCCCCCAGCAGGAAGGCGATGCGCCAGCCCCAGGTCTCGAGCGCGGCCGGTTCCATCAGTGAACTCAGCAGGGTGTAGACGAGTCCGCCCAGCAGGATGCCGGCCATGGCCGTGGCCACCGAACACCCCGTCGCCAGGCCCCGGTGCCCCCGCGACGCCAGTTCCGACAGGAAGACCATCGAGCCGGTGAACTCACCGCCCACGGCGATGCCCTGAAGCAGTCGCAGGAGCAGGAGCAGGATGCCCGAGAGCGCGCCGATCTGCTGGTGCGTCGGCAGCAGTGCGATCAGGAACGTGGGAACGATGATCCCCAGCACGCTGAGCATCAGGGCCCGCCGACGTCCGAAGCGGTCCGCGATCGACCCCAGCACCGCACCCCCGAAGGGACGGGCGATGAAGCCGATGGCGAAGATGGCCAGCGCCTCCAGCGTGCCTCCGTCGTCTCCGCTGCCCAGCAGGACCCGACCGATGGTCACGGCGAAGAATCCGTAGACCGTGAAGTCGTACCACTCCAGCAGATTCCCCAGGACCCCGGAGATCATCGAACGCCGTCGGCGGTGGGAATCGGTTGCCATCGCTAGTCCATCGGGACCTGCAGAAAGATCCAGAGCATCGCCAGCAGTCCGATGACGATGGCCACCGTCCCCGCGATGTCGCGGCGCAGCGACACGGCGTTACGAGGCCCCAGCCAGGTCCCGAGCAGCTTGCGCACCAACGGCATGGAGATCCACGACACGCAGGCCACAGCAAGGAGGTTGCTCACCAGCAGCTTCACGGGAAACGCCCAGTCCACCCGACTGGTGAAGATCCACGAGATGAGGAAGATGGACGGGTAGAGCGCAAGCACGACACCGAGGGTCATCTTCCACGGCGGCGGACCGGATGCGACCGCCCCATCCGTCGGCGGGAACCAGCCGTCGAATCCGGGCGTGATCCGAGACTTCGCGACGTCCCCGCACAGGGGCTCGACCGCTTCGAGCAGTGCGCGACAGGTCGGCGTCGCGATCCACTGGTCGAGGAGCGCGGCGGATTCGAACCGGATGATCGAGGTATGCCAGTCCTGTCCGTCGGGAAGCGGCGGTATGTCCTCGCGACTGAGGAACCCGGGTGCGGCCCGTTCGGCTTCCGCAATCCGCTGCCGCCATTGCTCGTAGGCGGCTTCGCGGCCGGGATGCACCCTGCGATTCAGGACCAGAATCACGCCATCGACATCGGATTCGGAGATCGTCATGGGTGCATTATGCCATTGAACCGAAAAATACATGGAGGTTCGCTTGCCATCCGATATGGAATGCGCATCATCTGCCACCGAATCCACCGCGAGTCGACGCAATCCCCATGAGCACTGCATCCACATCCGACTCCCCCCCGCCGCCGGCCATCCGGACGCCCGACGAGGCGATCGACGCGCTCATGCAGGGCAACCGCCGCTTCATCGAGAACGCGGCCGTCCCCCACGATCACCCCGCGGCCCGCGAACGCACCACCACCGGGCAGAGTCCCTTCGCCGCCGTCATCCGCTGCGCCGATTCCCGGGTCGCACCGGAGATCGTGTTCGACCGGACCATCGGCGAGCTCTTCGTCTGCGGCGTGGCGGGCAACCTGCCCACGCCGGAGATCATCGCCAGCCTCGAGTATTCCGTCGGGATCCTGAAGTCCCCGCTGGTCGTGGTCATGGGGCACAGCGGCTGCGGCGCGGTGCACGCCGCGATCGAGCACGAGGACGACGTGACCGCCCTGCCCGGCGGGCTCCCGGATCTGGTCACCCACATCCTCCCCGCCACCGCGGCTTCCCGCGGCGCCGAGGATCGTCTCTCCACGGCGATCGAGATCAACGTGCGCAACGGCGTTCGCAGGATCCTGGATGATTCCCCGCTGATCTCCGAAGCGGTCGACGCCGGCCGCTGCAAGGTCGTCGGCGGCGTCTACGACCTGGCCTCCGGTCGATTCACCCTCGTCGAATAGTCGGGGTCCCGTCTGCACCATCGCGGGCCGGGCCGATCGTTGCACTCCGCATTCGCTGGCGTCCGACGGAATCCGGGGTAGAGTGGACCCATGCTCGGTTCGATCGCCGTCCTGTCCACGCTCCTCTGCAGCAGCCCTCCGGCGGAGCGTCCGCCGAACGTGATCCTCGTGCTGGCCGACGACCTCGGCTGGAACGAGGTGGGAGCCTACGGACAACGGAAGATCCGGACGCCGAACATGGACCGTCTCGCCCGGGAAGGCATGCGGTTCACCGACCACTACTCGGGCAGCACCGTCTGCGCCCCCTCGCGGTGCGTGCTGATGACCGGCAAGCACACCGGCCACGCCGTCGTGCGGGCCAACTGGGAGAACGGCGGCTGGGGCGAAACCGAACCCGAGGGCCAGTACCCCCTGCCGGACGACGAAGTCACCATCGCCGAGGTCTTCAAGCGGGCGGGCTACGCCACCGGCTGCTACGGCAAGTGGGGACTCGGTGGGCCGGAGACCGAGGGACACCCCAACCAGCAGGGCTTCGACGAGTTCGTCGGCTACCTCTGCCAGCGACGGGCCCACAACTTCTACCCGACGCATCTCTGGAGGAACGAGGACAAGCTCGAACTCGGCAACCCCTACCACACCGGCCACGAGAAGATCGCCGAGCCGCTGGAGTCCGAGCAGGCCTACCTCGATCGATGGTCGAAGGGCACCTACGCATGCGATGTCATGCGGGATGCCGCGGTGCAGTTCATCCACGACCACGCCGACGAACCCTTCTTCATCTACTACCCGAGCCTGATCCCCCACGTGGCGATCCAGGTCCCCAACGAGGAGACCGAGGCCTATCCGCGCGAGTGGGATCCCGAACCGTACCTCGGCCAGAAGGGCTACATCCCCCACGGCCGTCCCAACGCCGCCTACGCCGGCATGATCACCCGGCTGGATCGCGAGATCGGACAACTCATGGCCGCACTCGAGGAGGAGGGCATCGCCGACGACACCATCGTGATCGTCACCTCCGACAACGGAACGACCTGGGCCGGCGGCGTCGATGCGGCGTTCTTCGATTCGACCGGTCCGTGGCGCGGGCTCAAGGGCAGTCTCTACGAAGGCGGCATCCGGGTTCCGATGATCGCCCGGTGGCCGGGCCGGATCCCCGCCGGCACCGTCAGCGACGTCCCCTCGAGTTTCCAGGACCACCTGCCGACGCTCTGCGCCGCGGCCGGGCTCGACGCGCCCGACGGCCACGACGGCCGCAACCTGCTGCCGGTCCTCTCGGGCGGCGCCGAATCGGTCGACCGCGAGCATCTCTACTGGGAATACGTCAACAAGCAGGCCGTGCGCAAGGGACGATGGAAGGCGCTGCGTCTGAGACTGAAGCAGGGCGACGACACCATCGTGCTCTACGACCTGGAGTCGGATCCCGGCGAGACGACCGACGTCGCCGCCGCCAATCCCGACATCGTCGCGGACATGCGTCGCATCATGGATGCCGAGCACGTGCCCAGCGAGGTGTTCCCCCTGCCCACCATCGACACCCCCGTCGAAGTGACGGACGAGGAATGACACCGGGATGATGCTGATCGCCTCGATGCTGGTGGTGATGCTCGGCGGCGCCATCGGCGCCCTGGGTCGCTTCGGCTGCCAGGAGGCGGCCAGACGATGGACGTCGATGCCGGGCTGGATGGCCATCCTGCTCGTGAACATCGCCGGCAGCTTCCTCATCGGCCTCAGCTTCGGCCTGCTGCAGGGACTCGAGTTCCTGGATCTCACGAAGTACCAGACGCTGGTCCAGCATCTCCGCGACGCGCAGGGGCCCCGGATGGGAATGCTTCTCTTCGTGACCGGCGTCTGCGGCGGCTACACCACCTTCAGCACCTTCAGTCTCGACAACCTGTTCCTGTTCTACAAGCGACCGCTGCACCTGGGATTCAACGTCATCTTCAGCGTGACGATGGCCACGCTGGCGGCCTGGGGCGGGCTGGTTCTGGGGGGAGGGCTGGCATGAAGCGATGGCTCCCCATCCTGCTCTGCATCGCGGTCGGCGGCGGACTCGGCACCCTGTCGCGGGACGGCGTGATGGCCCTCATGCACGGCGTGCTGGGCCTGCCTCCCTTCCTCGCCCTGGTGATCCTGAACGTCAGCGGCTCGCTGGTGATCGGCATCGTGTTCGCACGGCTGGAGGGCTCCCTGAACCGCAGCGGTGGAAGTCGACTGGCCGACCTTCCGCACGCCCGCCGACTGAACGATCGCGCGTGGTGGCCCGACGGAGATCCCACCCTGCCCGCGGTGGACGTGCTCCGGATGCGTGCCTCCCTGCAGATCGTCTCCGCCCTGCTCATCACCGGATTTCTCGGCGCGTACACCACCTTCAGCGCCTTCTGCCTGGCCACGGTGCAACTGCTGCAGGAGGGACGGATCATCGACGTCCTG
>DBGM01000005.1 GCA_002295885.1 Phycisphaerales bacterium UBA854 | reverse complement strand
CGTCTTCCGGCAGCGCTACCTGCGGTTCGTCTCACCCATCCTGCTCGCACTGTTCCAGGGACTCAGGCCGCTGTGGATCGCCATCGACCGTCTGATCGTGACCCCCTTGAGTCGACTTGCGGTCCCGGACCAGTCGGTGGACGAACTCTCCGGCGAGGAGCTGCAGGCCCTGGTCGAACTCTCGGGACGAGACGGGATCGTCGACGCCGGAGAACAGCAGCGACTGGGCGACGTGCTGCGAATCGGATCCACGATCGTTCGCCGGGCCATGATCCCCAGGACGCGAATCAAGAGCCTGCCGATCGACGCCGACGAGGATGCCGTCCGGACCCTCGTCCGCCAGACGCGCCTGACCCGGATCCCCATCCACGAGGAGAGCCCCGATTCCATCGCGGGCATCCTGCACGTCAAGACCTGGCTCACGAATCTTCGCCACGGCCGCAGCGACCTCCGGGACGCGATGTCCCCCGCGAACTACGTTCCCGAAGTCGCCACCCTCGACAAGGTGCTCGATCATTTTCGCACCACCAGCACGCAGATGGCCATCGCGGTCGACGAGTACGGCGGCACCGCCGGTCTCATCACCCTGCAGGACGTGGTCGAACAGTTCGTCGGCGAGATCGACAATCCCAATGCGACCGAGACCCGCCACGCCCGGTCCATCGGGCCCGACCAGTGGATCGTCGACGGCAACGCCGCATCGACGGCCTGGATCGATCTCTTCGGCGTCACGCTCGGTTTCCTCCCGGCCGCGACCGTCGGCGGGTTGGTGACCCAGCTGCTCAACCGCAAGCCGGAGGCCGGAGACGTGGCGCGACTGGCGAACGTGCGGATGGAGGTGCACCACGTCGAGCACGACCAGGTCGTCACGGTGCTGCTGACCCTCGAACAGGGTGAGGAGGACGGATCATGACGCCGATGGCCGCCATCCTCTTCGCGGTGCTAATCCTCGTCGGTCTGCTCGGGAGCGCGTTCTACTCCGGCATGGAAACCGGCCTCTACACGATCAACCGGGTCCGACTCACGGTGCGCGCCGGACACGGCGACGGGAACGCCGCCTGGCTGGGACGCATCATCGGTCGACCGATCATGATGCTGACCGTGCTGCTCCTTGGCAACAATATCGCCAACTACGCCAGCAGCTTCGGCATCACCGGACTGCTGGACGCCGCCGGCATCTCCCCCGTCGGCACCATCTTCATCAACGCCGCGATCCTCATTCCCCTGCTGTTCATCTTCGCCGAGGTCCTCCCCAAGGAACTCTGGCGAACCCAGACGGATCGCTGGTCCTACCGCGGCGCGCCGGTGCTCCGGGCCACCAGCCGGGTGCTCACCGCCGTCGGCCTGGTGCCGCTGGTCGCGGCGGTGGCCAAGCTGACCGGCACCGATTCCAGTTCGATGGTGTCGAGCTCCAAGAACCGACTCGCCCAGCTCCTCCGCGAAGGGGTCGATGCGGGCGTGCTCAGCGAATCCCAGGTGACGCTGCTGGACCGTGCCATGGCCATGCAGGATCTCAACGTGACCGGCGAGATGGTCCCCTGGACCGACGTGCGGACACTGGCCGCGGACCTCCGCGGGGACGTACGACTCGATGCCCTCGAGGGCCACAACTACACACGACGGCCGGTGCTCGAACACGACGGCCGGGTCATCGGTGTGGTGTCGGTGCTCGACATCCTGCTGGATCCGGACCAGTCCACGCGTCGCCTCATGACCGCTCCGTTGTCCCTGGCCGCGACGACCTCCGTCCCGGAGGCGCTGGAGTCGCTCCGGACCGCCGGACAGACGATCGCCGTCGTCAACGACGCCGCCAACCGTCCGGTGGGCATCGTCACGATGAAGGATCTCGTCGAGGTCCTGACCGGCGAACTGGAAGCCTGGTAGCCGGAATCAGGGGCCGACGGCCCGCTGCAACCTGATGACCGAACTCGCCGGACCCGGCAGCAGCGGCGCGGGCGCACCCTCTTCCCATGCCCCGTGCAGGTCCCGGTAGTTCGGCGACAGGTAGTGACCGCTCTGCCCTCCGGGAGTCTGGAGAATCCCGTGCTGCTCGCGACCGGGCGCCACGACCAGCCTCGCACTGGCCCCGAAGCGGGGATGCGCGACGCGGACGGAATTGGGGTGCCCCGCCTGCGGATGCGCGGGCAGGTTCAGCTGCGCACTGCCCCATGGGGTGTTGCGCGAGAACGGATGCAGGAACTGGCTGGCGTTGACCTGACCCCACGGCATGTCCAGTCCGCCCCCGTCCGCCTCCTGCCGGACGAGTTCGTTCACCACGCTGCGGAAGGCCGCTTCGTACATCGCGTCGAAGGATGCGTGGCGATCCGGCAGGCACTCCATCGCCTCGGCCTCCAGCAGGCGGCGCAGCGGATCGGCATCGATGCGGACGCCCCGCTCCGCCACGCCCGGGGCCAGGGTCCGGAGCATCTCGTCGGCGAGTCGGCGATCAACCAGCACGAGGATACGGAAGCCGGTCTGCTGCGCACCCGCCGTCCCGTTCCACGATGCGACGTAGGCCCGCGCGCGTCGCACGGACTCGTCGGCGTCGTCGTCGGGCACGACGGCAAGCAGCCGCTCCTGCAACGGGCGGAGATGCGGCATCGCCGTGTCCAGTTGCATGGCCAGAAGATCCGACTCCGTGAGCACGCCGTCCCCGTCGAGCATCGCTCCGATGCGGCGGGCCCGAATCGGGGCCGCCCAGTCCCGGCCGAGACGCCGGGCGACATCGATCGAAGCCATGCGGTTGTTGGCGCTGTAGAGCACACCGGACTCCGGATTCTCGACCCGCGGCCGGACGGTCTCGTCGAGCCAGCCATTCCAGCCCGTGCCGTCGAGCCAGGCCGTGGGCTGCGATCCATCGTGTCCGATGCGATCGGGCAGACGGCCGGTGATGGTCCAGCCGATGTCGCCGCTGCGGTCGGCCACCATCGCGTTCTGGGGCGGGCCGCCCCACTGCGCGAGCACATCGAGGGCCTCGCCCGCGGTGCGGGTCCGGGCCACATCAAGGATTCCGGTGTCGAAGGCGCCGGGCTCCGTCAGCGACCACTTCCGTGCGTAGGGGACCTCGAAGCGGTCCCCGCTCCAGATCGCACCCCAGCGGGTGGATCGGATGTCCATCTCCTCGGGCTGGGCCCGGGCGACCTCGATGGTCTCGACGTCCCAGACGTAGGGTTCGTAGATCGGTGCTCCGTCGTCCGACGTGCCGATCCGGTACCGCGAGGGATCGGTGGGATGCTCCTCGACCCGGACCAGATCCTGGGTATCCACTTCCGAGTTGGTGAATCCCCAGGCCACGTGCCCATTGGTACCGATGGCGATTCCCGGCATGCCCGGAAGACTCAGGCCGAACACCCACCAATCCTCCGACCCCCCCGCACCGTTCGCGGGCCAGGCCGCTTCCGAACCGGCGGCAGCGGTGAGGCCGATCCGGTACCAGGTGTTGGGGGCCGTGATCCCCAGGTGCGGATCACTGGCCAGCATCGCCCCTCCGTGTTCGGTGCGTGCACCGGAGATCACCCAGGCGTTGGATCCGAGCACCACCGGCGCACGGTGGTACGGTCCCCAGCCGAGGCCGTCATCGACGGCGGAGCTGCACGGTGGAAGCGACGGCAGCGGCTCCGGGACCTCGTCCATCATGGGCCGATCGTCGGGATGCACGGCGGGGAACAGGAACTCGACGATCTCCGGCGAACCGTACCGCAGCACGTCGCTGCGATTCATCTCCATCCGGGTCGAACCACCGCACAGGTTGTCGCCCAGCGCGAGCAGGACGAGCAGGCTGTCCACCGGCGTCCACGGCTTCGGAACCGATCCGAGGAGGAGGTATTCCGGGGGTGATCCCCCCAACTGGGCGAGGCCGGCGTTCACGCCGTCGGAGTAGATCTGGAGGTGGCGACGGTGGGCATCGGGCAGGGCGTCGAAGGCACGCTCCGCCACGCGTCGAAGCTGGAACACACGTTGGGAACGGTCGATGGAGAGCATCGGCGGCCCCAGCAGCGCCGCCATCTCCCCCGCCGCGTAGCAGCGCATCAGGTCCATCTGGAAGAAGCGGTCCTGCCCGTGCATGAATCCCTCGCCCTGGTAGAGACCGTCGAGGGTGTCGGCGGAGACCCACGGGACCCCCGCGGCATCCACGGCGATCACGATCTCCTCCTCCACCAGACCGGTGACGGCGACGGCTCGATCGCCGGCGGCGGGAAGGGAGTCCAGCGGGGACTGGGCGAAGAGCGTCAGAACGACAAGCAGCGTGGATTCGAGCATGGGTGCATCAGGACGACCCGGGGGCCAGGTCGAGGATCTCCAGTTCGGCGGTGACGTTGTTGCGCCACCGGTTCAGATTCGCACGGGCCACGACATCGACCCGCATTCCGTCGGCCAGGGCATCGGCCCGCTCTCCCTGCTTCCACCATACGGCTCGGACGCCGCGACCTCCGTCCCCGGCGAGTCGCAGGGAAAGATGACTGTTGTCACGACCCATCGGCTTGATCTCGGTGACACGCAGGTCCCGGATGCGGAAGCGCGGCCGGGCGTTCCCGCGCCCGAACGGTGCCATACGGTCGAGCTCGAGGACGGGGCCCGCATCGATCTCCGACAGAGCCGCGTCCGCATCGATCACCAGCCAGGGCACCAGATCCTCGCGGCTGATTGCCGCGTTCGCGTGCGCGGTGATCGCATCGGTGAAGACTCCCAGCTGGGTGGCGTCGAGCGACAGACCTGCGGCGGCGGCGTGTCCGCCGTACCCAACGAGGTGTTCGCGACACGCAGTGAGGCCCTCGTGGATGGAGTAGCCGTCGATCGAACGGGCTGACCCGCGGCAGAGGCCGTCGACCTCCTGCATGAGGATGGCGGGTCGCCCGAAGCGTTCGACCAGCCGCGAACACACGATACCCAGCACTCCGGCGTGCCAGTCGGGGTGCGCCAGTACGATGATGCGGCGTCCCGGCTCGGTCATGCCCGCGGCCTTCGCCATCTCGATCGCCTGCTCGAGGATCTCGCGTTCGGTGCACTGGCGTTCGTCGTTCAGCGTGCACAGGGCGGCCGCGATCGATTCGGCTTCGTCACCGTCGGCCTCGGTGAGCAGCTGCACGGCCTCGGAAGCGTGCCCCATCCGCCCGGCGGCGTTGATCCGCGGAGCCAGTCGGAAGCCGACCCCTTCGGTGTCGATGTCCTCCCCGGCGAGGCCGCTGGCCTCGATCAGCGCCTGCAGACCGGCCAGCTTCGTGCTGCGGATGCGGCGGAGGCCGAGTCCGGCGAGCACGCGATTCTCACCCGTCAGCGGCATCACATCCGCGATGGTGCCCAGTGCGACCAGGGACAGGCTGTCGGTGAGCACGTGCTGCAGCGCGGTGCTCACCCGTTCGGAGCCGCACCATGTCCGCGCAAAGCGGCAGGCGAGCTTGAACGCCACCCCGGCTCCGCAGAGATCGGTGGTGGGATAGGCCCCCCCCGGCAGTCCGGGATGCACGATGGAGTGCGCAGCAGGCAGCACCACATTGCCCTCGTCGTCGGTGGCCGGGGTGTGATGGTCGGTGATGATGAGATCGACGCCCAGTTCGCGGGCGAGTTCCGCTTCGTCGATGGCCGTGATGCCGCAGTCGACGGAGACCACGACGGCCGCCTGCTCGGCGGCGAGGGTCCGCAGCGCGTCTGGGTTGAGTCCGTACCCCTCCTCGAGGCGATGGGGAATGTAGGAACGGAGCGGAGCATCGGGGGCGACGGTCCGGATCACATGCCAGAGGATGGCGGTGGCGGTGATTCCGTCCACGTCGTAGTCGCCGTAGATCACGACCGGCTCGCCGTTGCGAACGGCCTCCACGAGGCGGACGGCCGCGGCGTCGATCCCCGGCAGCAGCCCGGGGTCGTGGGTTTCGCCCATGCTGGGGGTCAGGAATCCCTCGATCGCAGATGGATCGTCGAGCCCCCGGACCGCAAGCACCCGCGCCAGCAGGGATTCCCCCGCGGGCCCACGGTGCCCCTCCCCCAGCTTCCATCTTCGGGTCAGTCCCTGCATGCCCACAGCCTAGGCCCCCCGCCCCCGGCCCGCCAGATCCCGGCTTGCCCGAAGTGGCGGGGAACGCCATACTGGTCGCCTCCGCAACGCAGCCGGGAAGTCCGGCCCGCGAACCGGACGCGCGGGAGCACCATGAAAGAAAAGCTGAAAGCCATCCTCCTCTTCGGTCAACCGGGCGTTGGCAAGGGTACGCAGGGTGCGATCCTGGGCAAGGTCCCCGGCTTCTGCCACCTTGCGACCGGCGACATGTTCCGCGGGCTCGACCGCGATTCCGAACTTGGCCGTGAGTTCCTGAAGTATTCGAATCAGGGCCTGCTGGTTCCCGACGAACTGACCTGTCGTCTGTGGCGTCAGTACGTCCAGGGATTGATCGACACCAACAAGTACCTGCCCGGCGCGGACGTGCTCCTGCTGGACGGCATCCCGCGCAGTCCGGCTCAGGCCGAGACGTTGGACGAGCACATCGAAGTGCTCGCGGTGATCCATCTCATCTGCGATGACGAGGAGGAACTCGTCCAGCGCATGAAGCGCCGGGCGGAGATCCAGAACCGACCGGACGACGCCGACGAGTCGGTGATCCGTCGTCGCTTCGAGGTGTTCCACGCCGAGACGGCCAGAGTCCTTGCCCACTACGATCCCTCGCTGATCCACCACGTGACCGCCACGGGCGCTCCGAGCCGGATCCTGCTGAACATCCTGGAGGAGTCGGTTCCGGCGATGGAAGGGCACTTCGGCAACCCGCTGGCCTGATCCCCGTCGATCCGGACATTGTCCGCTGCCCCGCCTTCGATCGCGGGTAGACTGTCATGGTTCATTGACAACTGGGGCCGATTGGTTTCGACCGGGCAGGGAAGGCCTGTCGTTGCATGTCGTGGAGCATCCGGGCCACGTAAAAAGGATGCAAACCTTTAACTGCCAACACGCAGTACGCACTCGCGGCCTGATTTAGGTCCGCGACGGGTCGCGCCCGACGCCCGATAGGGCGCGCCCCGCTGACATCGGGCTGGTTCCAAGGCGCTGACATTCCTCCTTGGAATAAGACAACTGTCTGTCATGGCTTCTTCGCATGGTGGGTCACCGAGCGGTGATGAGGCCGAGATTCAACTGGTGACTATGCATGTAGACGCGGCTTGCTGACTGTTTCGGCACGGGGGTTCGAATCCCCCCGGCTCCACTTCCGACGCCGTCCCGAAAGGGGCGGCGTTTTTGTTTTTGATATCTGGATTACAGAGACGAGCAGGACTACTTGTTCAACTTGTCAAGCTTTTCATCAAGATGAGAACTCGCTTTGGCAGAGACTAAAGCCGCCTTTCTACCAACCCTTAACGCCGCTCGAAGCACTCTCAAAATTAGACGTCGCCAACAGGCCAAAACTCCAAGCAAGGCACCCCACAACGACAAGTCGATTGCAAATGCGACGTCACGTTGCCTGAAATGATCTGAAACGTGTGTAGATGAAAATGGATTGATCCAATTCCACGGCGTCAACCCATTCGCTGTACAGACGAGTTCCCAAGATACTCGTCGCTGAGGAATGTTAGTGGCCAACTCATAAATTGGGTCTCTTATGACTTGATTATTGGAATACTCTCTGGCCTGATCTATCTCAAGAAACTGCGGACTAAAGATTTGAGACTTAGCATCTCGGACCACCACACCAGCTTCATAATTGCAGAGACGCTCAAGGTACGAAGTAAGCCAAACTAATATTTGCTCAGGCTTTAAATCGCCAATAGGCCAATTGGGATCGATGGTCATACCCAACATGTCGACATGCGGAGCATTATCAAGATTTCGCACGCTACATTTAAGGCCAGGCAACCATGACGGAGCTTCACGTGAATTCGAAAAGTCTATTTCATTATTGAATGCCAAAACACCGGGGTGATCGAATCTGCTCCAACGCGACAAACTTTGGCCCTCAGATTCTGTCCAGTGAACGAAGTATGTCGATAAATCAAATGAGCCCATCATCTCCGCATCTACATAGCCTCCTGAACCTGTGGGGTCAAGATTATCAATGACAACATAAGCGTCCATGACCACGATTGCATTCGTAAATCGTCCAATACTGATAGACACCGAATAGGCAACTACAAAAGCAGTCACAACGCCAATCATCATGTAGATTGCTGTTCTCAACAGTGACTTCATGCCTGGCAGCTCCAACATGCCCGAACTTGGGCACGTGAATTGTAAGACAGACCGGCCTGCTCATCAGCGTGCGCACGCTTCATTTCCCACCACCGGTCATGTGGGCACTGATATACGCCCTGAGGCCCTCCAGGGGGTATAGCACCCTGCTGCTGTCGACCTTCGTGCTCTCGTTCTTTGCCCTGCTGAACAACGAGCCGGTCACCGACGCCGAAACGACATCAGATCGCAGCGAGTCGCAAATCCCCGCCGAATGAGCCCCAGCGGCCACCGCCCACCGCTGCCCCTCACCATCGAATTTTCCCGT
>DBGM01000025.1:6366-6645 GCA_002295885.1 Phycisphaerales bacterium UBA854 | reverse complement strand
AGGGCATCGACGCATTCGTCGTTGAACGTCAGGCTGCAGTCCACCTGCGAGCAGTCGGTGCCGGGGCCGCGGAACGAGCCGCCCGATGCACTGCACAGATCGGAAAGCAGGACGCTGCACGTCCCGTCGTCCCGGCAGCACGCTCCGAGTTCGGGGCAGCCGGAGGAGACGCAGGAGGTTCCGTCCCCGCGCCACGAGCCGCCCAGCTCGGCGCAGTCCTCGTCGTCGGTGTAGCGGCACGATCCGTCGGGCAGGCAGCAGCCGCCGCGGGCCACGCAG
>DBGM01000025.1:1467-5979 GCA_002295885.1 Phycisphaerales bacterium UBA854 | reverse complement strand
TTCCATTCGGAGATGACCAGCAGCAGATCGCCGACGCCGACCGACGCGTCGCCGTCCAGATCGCCGGGAGTGCAGGGGCCGCCGGCGTGGCGGTCGAAGAAGTTCCAGGCCTCCACCGTGGCGTTGATGTCCATGTTGCCCGACTGGCCGGGCCAGTCGTGGCCGCCGCCGACGATGAGGTAGTACCAGAGTTCCGGTCCGCTCTGAGGAGCGCTGTACACGTCCAGCCGCACCGTGCTGCCGTCGGAGGGGTCGGTGTCGGGCAGCAGCGTGCGGACGAAACCGGTCGTCCCCAGGATGTTCGCCCACAGGGCCATGGTGTCGGGGATCGAGTGGTAGGCGCCCCAGCCGCCGGTGTTGTTCATGTCGCCGGCGAACAGGGTCACGTTGTCGGCGGTGCCGTTCATGGACAGGATCGGACGCAGGACGTCGGGTTCGCAGTTGTTGAACAGCGGATCCAGCATCATGCCGATCACCGGTGCGAAGGCCGCGAAGGTCTCCGATTCGCGGCACGCCAGCTGGAAGCACATCTCGGCTCCGTTGGAGAATCCAGTCACGAAGGTGCGGTCCGGATCCAGGCCGTACTCCGTCTGCAGATGGACGGCCAGAGCGGAGAGGAATCCGTCGTCGTCGATGTCGTAGTCGCCGTGGAAGGCGTAGTCGACGTCCCAGAACCGGTTGTTCCACATGTCACGGGTGCCGTTGGGGAACGCGACGACGAACCCCCGCTCGTCGGCCAGCTCGGTCCAGTCGTAGTTGTTCATCATCTCGTTGTTGTTGCCGCTGTAGCCGTGCAGCGCGAGCACCAGCGGGGCGTTGTCGGGCGCGTCCGCGGGAATGTGGAGCCGGTACTGCCGGGTCAGGCCGTCGTGCGGAAAGTCGATGTTGTCGGCCGCGGCGGAGGAGGCGACCAGACACAGGCACAGCGTGGAGATGCGTTTCATTCCTCCAGCATAGGACCGCCCAATCGACATGCCAGTCCCATCTGGGCCAATGGAGAAATGATCGGCCCGGACCGGCCGCGGGCATGGTTACCAGACGTTGGGCATCAGCGGCACGCGCCCCAGGATCCGACCACCAGCAGCAGATCGTCGCCTCCGACCAGGCCGTCGGCGTCGACGTCGCCGGAGGCATCGCCACTTCCCCAGGCGATGAGGACCGAGAGGAGGTCGTCGATGTCCACCGTGCCGTTGCGGTCGAGATCGGCCGGACACGACACGCCGCCGCCGGGCTTGCGATGGGCCAGCATCCAGTCGATGACCCGATTCGCATACAGATTGTCCAGTCGGGGATCGCCGCCGCGACGGAAGTTGGGAACGTGCTCCGAACCGGCCATCTCCCACAGCTCGACGGTGACGCCGTCCGCGCAGGCCTGCTCGTAGATGGTGCTGCTGGTCTCGTTGCCTCCGACGCTCCAATCGAGGTTGAAGGCGGGGCCGCCGTCGGTGGGGACGAAATCGCATCCGTTGTAGTCGGTCCACATGGAGACCGACTCCTCGGCGCCGGGGTAGCAGTTGAACACGATGCACCCGCCGTCGTAGCGGATCGTCGAGTCCGCCGTGCCGTGGATGTGCAGCACATGGACGGGTTCCTGCGGCGTGCAGTCGGAGGCGTCCCCGTAGGTCGTGCCCGCGAGGGGCACGATCGAGGCGATCAGGTCGGCGTGGTCGCACGCCATCCGGTACGACATGAATCCGCCGTTGGAGATGCCGGTGAAGTGGATGCTCCGGTCGTCGACGGCGTACTGGGCCTGGATCAGCTCCACCAGCTGCCGGAGGTATCCGGAGTCGTCGACCCCGCTGCCCAGGAAGTTGCAGCAGGCATCCGTTCCGTTCCAGAAGAAGTTCCCGAAGGCGTCGACCGTGCCCTCCGGCGCGCAGTACAGGAACCGGCGTTGGTCGACCTGCGGCACGAAGTCGAAGTAGCCGTCGACCCCGGGGTCGTTGTAGCCGTGGAGGGCGACGACCAGCGGCAGGGGCTCCGAACCGTCGTAGTCCGACGGGATGTGGAGGGGGACCGGTCCGCGTCCGTTGTCGATGTAGTCGACCGTCGAACCGAACGATGACGCAGCAAGAAATGCTGCAGCGAGAAACGGTAGGTGGGGAATCATGTTCATCTGTCTGAACATACGATTCGGTCAACGCACGGATGCACTGCGTTTCACCGATTCTTCTTCGAAGTAACGTCGCTTTGCGCGGATTGAGAGCGTTGGGGCACGCAGTCCGTTCGACCAATCTTCAAGCGTGCGACGCGAGATCCCGGGGGATCGAATCGAACTCCGGCGCACCCAGTCCGCAGTCGCGTGCGAGTTGCGTCAGACGTTGCATCAGCCGATCCACCCGCTCGTCCAGCACGTCGGTCCCGCTCAGTCGGGGGCGCTCCCGCGCGGCCCGTTCCAGGGCGGCGGCCAGTCGTTCCGTTCCCCGTTCGTCGCTTCGCACCAGCGGCTTGCGGGCCCAATGCCCCGCTCCGAGACCGACCGCGGCGATGCTGCGCTGCACTGCATGCTTGATGCGATGGTCCGCAGGCAGTGGTCCCTGCCACACCAGCGGCATGCGGACCGGGTCGTGCGGCAGGTCGAGGGAGGCGGACCAGTCCCGCCACTTGAACTGAAGGATGAACGAGTAGGTGTGCAGCGGGATCCAGGGCACCCGCAGCGTGTCGGCGGCGATCGCACCGTGCAGGGCATCGGTCACCAGCAGGCCGCACCGTGACAGCTCCGAGCAGACGTCCTCGACCGATCGTCGGGGGCTGATCCAGTGGAGTCCGGCCGACTCGGCCGCCTGCTTCCAATCGGCCCCGCCGAGGGTGCGATGGTTCGCCATGAAGCCGGTGGGGCCCGACGGATCGCCCGTGAGACCGGCGAGGCGCAGCAGAGCGGCTCCGTCGGTCACGGCCCGGTCCGGCTCCAGTCGACAGGCGCGGGCCGTCAACGGCCCCCGGACGGCGTAGAACCGATTCCGGTCCGAGAGACGCGGGGCACGCGAGTACCCGGCTCCGGTCGAGAACACGACCCGGTCCACCGATTCACGTTCCAGTCGCCGGTGCAGGAGCGTTCCGATGCCGACGAACTCCGGCCCCTCCGCGTCGGCGAGGTCCGGCAGCAGTCGCGGCCACAGCCATGGATTCAGATCGTCTCCGAAGTTGCCCTGCGGGAGTTCGCACCAGTGGAGCTTCATGGGTCCATGTCCGGAGAGAGGGGGGCCTGAAGGACGTCGGGCGGATTTTCCGATTCCGTGGCCACCCATGACGCATCGTCGTTGGTATATCGTATCACCTCATATCAGGAGAACACAGAATGAGCGATTCAAGGCCAGCATCCGACCCCGTCCTGCTTCCCACCTTTGCAGCGCGCGGAATCACCCGTGAAATCCCGAAGTATCGAATCGCCGAGGAGGGGATGCGTCCGGATGTCGCCTACCAGGTGATCAAGGACGAACTGACCCTCGACGGATACTCGGTGCTGAACCTTGCGACCTTCGTCACCACCTGGATGGACGAACACGGTTCCAAGCTCCTGATGGAGTCGCTCAACAAGAACATGGTCGATCGCGACGAGTATCCGCAGACCGCGGACATCGAGCAGCGATGTCTCCGCATGGTCGCCGAGCTCTGGAACGCACCCGATCACGAAAATGCCGTGGGCACCTCGACCATCGGATCGAGCGAGGCCTGCATGCTGGGCGGCATGGCCATGAAGTGGCGATGGCGGGCCAAGCGGGAGGCGGAAGGAAAGTCGACCGCGAAGCCGAACCTGATCATGGGCGCAAACGTCCAGGTGTGCTGGCACAAGTTCTGCCGGTACTGGGACGTGGAGGCTCGCGAGGTTCCCTGCGAAGGTGATCGCTTCACCCTCAACGCCGAAGAGGCGCTGAAGCTCGTTGACGAGAACACCATCGGGGTGGTCGTCGTGATGGGATCGACGTTCGACGGACGCTACGAGCCCGTCGAGGAGGTCTCCGTCGCACTGGACACGCATCAGGAGGAGACCGGCCTGGACATTCCGATCCATGTCGATGGCGCCAGCGGTGGATTCGTCGCTCCGTTCCTCCAGCCCGATCTCGTCTGGGACTTCCGGCTTCCGAGGGTCAAGTCGATCAACGCTTCGGGCCACAAGTACGGACTAGTGTACCCCGGCGTCGGCTGGGTGGTCTTCCGCGAGAAGGAGGATCTGCCGGAGGAACTCATCTTCCACGTCAGCTACCTCGGCGGCGACATGATCGATCTCTCGATCAACTTCTCACGTCCCGGCAACCGGATTCTGGGGCAGTACTACAACTTCCTGATGCTCGGACGGGACGGCTACCGCCGTATCCATCAGACCAGTCAGGACGTTGCGAAGCATCTCAGTTCGCAGATCGGGGCGTTGGAGCCCTTCGATCTGATCACCGACGGCAGCGACATTCCGGTGTTCTGCTGGAAGATGAACGAGGAGTACCAGAAGACCGCCAGCTTCACGCTCTACGACATCGCCGACAAGCTGCGCGAACGCGGCTGGCTGGTCCCCGCGTA
>DBGM01000025.1:0-1072 GCA_002295885.1 Phycisphaerales bacterium UBA854 | reverse complement strand
ATGGACATCTCGAACATGCTGCTCGAGGACATCAAGCGGGCGATCGCCTACTTCGAGGAACGGCCGGACAACAAGCCCACCGAAGGTGGTACCGGCGGCTTCCACCACTGATCGATCAGGATGGTCCGTCGACCTTGATGTCGCCGAGGCGAAGCGAGAGTGCAGTGGTATCCGTCGCTCCGGTCGTGATCCGGCCGGTGTGCGTGTCGGGGACGTGCACCCCTTCGAGTTCGTCGTGACCGCGGTCAATGACGGCAACCTGCTCGATGCCGCCGTCGACTCCGAACCGGATGATCTGCACCCGAACCGGCAGCAGTCGGCCGTCGTTGGTCTTGTTCCAGTCGAGGATGTCGATCCGTCTGGATCGGCCTTCGTGGCGTTCCTCGATCGATTCGATGCGGCGATCGCGGATGGTGTACGTGCGTCCGAGGTCGGGAATGGTGATCACGCTGCCCGCATCGGCGGTCCGGTCGGGGGCCAGGGCGATGGCCGCTGTCGTGGACGCGGGGTCGGGAAGGGGCGCAACAAGCATGGCGAGGTCCGTTCCGGCGTCGTGCGCGATCGACTCTTCCACCGCTTCGTCTCCCAGTGAACCGGTGACGCGTGCATTCCAGCCCGCTCCTGCGACCGGAAACTCGGCGCAGCGATCACGTGCATCGTGCAGCACCGACCAGGCCAGCCCATCGCTCGGGCCGACGTCGGGACGGGCGTGCACGGTCAGGGTGGTGTAGTGGCGAACAAGTTCGTAGGGCTTGCCGCCGTGTTCACCGCTGGCGGTTTCTGGAACCATGGCTCGGATCGAGAACAGGGGGGTCTGCGGCATCCTCATGTCGACTCGACCCTGGTCGTCCGTCGTCAACGTCTTCGCCTCCAGCCCTTCGCTCGGAACGACGACCTCGGCGTTCTCGACCGGTTCACCATTGAACAGTACGGTCAGTGCGAGTGTCCCGTCTTCACGGGGTTGAGCAAGCACCTCCGCCTCGAGTCCAGCCGGAGTGGCCGCGGCATCGATTCCGGCCGTTCCCTTGGCGTGGTACCGCAGAAGGAAGGTCTCGCCGCGCGACATCAGTCC
>DBGM01000024.1 GCA_002295885.1 Phycisphaerales bacterium UBA854 | reverse complement strand
GTGCCCGCCAGCAGCAGGGCCGCGAGCGTGATCGCCGCCGCGCCCGCCAGCACCCAGCGTCGCACGGCCAGGGCCCGACGCAGGATCGGTTCGTAGAGCCGCTTCAGGTGGCGGACGAGCCACGAGTCGCCGTCGTGTCCTCCGGTCCGTCCGCGCAGCAGCAGCCGGCACAGCGCCGGGGTCAGCGTCAGTGCCACCAGCAGCGACGCGAGGATCGAGATCATGTAGGTCAGCGCCAGCGGACGGAAGAACCGGCCTTCGAGTCCCTGGAGGAAGAGCAGCGGGACGAACACCATCACGATGATCACCGTGGCGAAGACCATCGCGGGTCGGATCTCGTTGCTCGCATCGAAGACGACGTCCAGCACCGTGCGTCGCGAGCCGTCGGGACGCGCCGCGTTCTGGCGCAGCCGGCGGTGCACGTTCTCCACGTCGATGATCGCGTCGTCGACCAGCACCCCGATCGCGACCGCGAGTCCGCCCAGCACCATGACGTTCAGCCCCATGCCCATCCCGTCCATCGCCAGCAGAGCGATCGCCAGTGAGACCGGGATCGCGGTGAGGGTGATCACGGTGGCCCGCACGTTCATGAGGAACAGGATCAGCACGATCGTCACGATGATGATCGCCTCGATCAGCACCGAGGTCACGTTGCCGACGGCCCGATCGATGAAGTGCGACTGACGGAACACGTCGCGGTTGAGTTCCATGCCGGCGGGCAGCGTGGGTTCGATCTGATCGAACAGGGCATCGAGCTGTTCGGTCAGGGCGAGGGTGTTGGTTCCGGGGGATTTCTGGATGGAGATGATGACCGCGGGGCGGCCCGACTCCGCCGCCTCGCCGCGCTTCATCGCGGGTCCGAGGCGGACGTCGGCGACCTCGCCGATCGTCACCGGCACGCCGTCGTGGAAGGTGACGATGGTGTCGGCGATGTCGTCGAGGCCGGTGACGCGACTCTGCTGCCGGATGGGGAGTTCGAAGTGGCCGACATCGGGCAGGTATCCCGCACTGGCCGTGCTGTGGGCCCCGCCGGCAGCTTCGACGATGTCCGAGATCGTGAGACCGTGAAGGCGAAGCCGTTCCTGATCGACGTTGATCTGGTATTCGGGCAGTTCGCCCCCGATGGCCACCGCCTGGGCGATGCCCGGCACGGCAAGGATGCGGGTCCGGAGATCGAACTCCGCGTACGAGCGGAGTTCCATCGGGGTCGCCGTCCCCGAGGGTGAGGACAGGGCGACAAGCATGATCTCGCCCGCGATCGAGGTGATGGGGGTGATGAACGGCTCGACGTCGTCGGGCAGCAGTTCGCGCACCGTGGCGAGTCGCTCGGCGACCAGTTGTCGGGCGTCGTAGAGATCGGCCCCCCAGTCGAGATCGACCCAGATGATGGACAGCCCGATCGCGCTGGCGCTGCGGACCCGGCGGACGCCGGTCATGCCGTTGACGGCCGACTCGATCGGAAACGTCACGTACTGCTCGACCTCGTCGGCGGCGAGTCCGCCCGATTCGGTCATGATCACCACGGTGGGGGCGTTGAGCTCCGGGAACACGTCCACGCTCATGTTCGGGAGACGCAATGCCGCGTATCCCGTCAGCAGCAGGGACGCGAGCACCACCAGCGATGCGTGCCGAAGCGAGAAGCGGATCAGGCCCTTGAGCATGACTCAGTGCTCTCCCTCGTGGTAGGTGCCGTCCGCGTGGAAGTGGCCGCCCTGCTGGATGGTCCCGCTGGTGGCGAGCATCAGCTGGAATCCGCCGTCCAGCACGATCTCGTCGCCTTCGCCGACGCCGCTGAGCACTTCGATCCAGCGTCCGTCGTCCAGTCCCAGGTCGGCCTCGAGGCGGATCGCCTGGCCCGGATTGTCCGGGGCGCGGCGGAAGATGACCGGCACCAGTCCGTCACGCTGCACCGCGGCGAGGGGGATCGCCAGTTCCGTCGCGCCGGATTCGTCGATGACCACTTCGAGCTGACCGGCCACGCCGGGGCGGGCCCATTCGGCCAGCAGGTCGGGCACGACGTAGAGATCGATGGTGCGGTCCGTCGCATTGGCGGCCGGTGCGAGCTGCACGATGCCCTCCATGGTCTGGTCCATGGGGATCGCGGTGCCGGACCGGGTGGGGGTTGGAGGCACGATCGTGGCCGTCAATCCGTCCCGCAGGACGCCCAGGTCGCTCTGGAGCCCGAAGGCGTGGAAGCGGATCCGATCGGGCTGCACGGTGGTCACCACGTTCTCCCCGGTGTCGATCCAGGCGCCGTTGGTCACGCCGATCGACTCCACGATGCCCGCGGTCCGGGCCCGCACTTCGATCGTGTTCATGGTCAGCCAGGCCGGTGGAGCGCCGGAGATGGTCCGGTCGACGACCAGCAGGTCCTCGATCTGCAGACCCGAAAGCGACGCGGCCATCTCGAAGGTCAGATCGAGATGGGCGCGGGCCGCATCGAGGGCGGCCCGGTTGTGGTCCTGCTCGATCTGGTGTTCGGCGGCCAGTTCCTGGAGCTGGGCCACCCGGCTCTGGGCCTTGGACAGCTTGGCCCGCGCGGTGACGAGCTCCCGCTTCGTCTCGCTGCTGGGATTCTTGAGCGTCTCGAGCGTCGCGATCCGTTCGGACCAGATCACCACGTTCTCCAGCACGCTCTCCTCCTGGAGCTTGTGGGCGAGGAACAGATTCTCGTGCGACAGGGCCGTCGCCTGCAGCTGGGTGATGGTCGACTTCGTCTCGGCGATTTCCTTCATCAGTTCACGCCAGGCCGGGGAGTCGATACGGTAGAGGGCGGTGCCGGCCCGGACGGTTTCGAACTGCTCGACGAGCAATTCCACGCGTCCCGGCAGCATCGTCCGGTACTCGCGGATCGCCGTGGGCAGGTACTCGAACCGCCCCGGTATCCGCAGCGTCTCCCGGACCCGTCGCCGCTCGACGGTGGCGAAGGTGATGCCAAGGTTGGAACGCACTGCGGCCGGGATGTCGACCCGGTTGGTCGGCGGAGCGACGTACGCATCCTCGGCGTGACCGTGGTCTGTCGTCGTGCGGTCGCAACCGATGAGCAGGGGAAGCAGGAGGGTGCCCGCCGCCAGCGTGAGGAGTCGATTCGTTCTCATTGCATGCCTCCGTTGACGGCATCATCGTATCCGGGAGCCGCGTCGCCGACCCCGATCGGTGGGACGCGCGGGATCCGAAGGATTGGCTGTCCATGATAGCCGTCTCCCGACGATCGGAGCCGGTCTTCGGTCCATGCAACAGGGGCCGCAGCATGCTGCGGCCCCTGGGGAATGTTCGCTGGTTGCCGGCGTTATTGCGGCTGGGACAGGTCCATGATCGGATACGGGCTGAGCTTGGACGGGGACTTCATCAGCCAGAAGGACTGCCAGTCATCCCCGAGTTCGCGTCCCTGAAGGTCGTAGATGATGTGGTCGTTCCAGAACACGTCGGACTTGGTGCTGCCGACCGTACTCAGTTCCGGTGTGAGGTTCGAGGCCAGGGCCTGGTCGCTGACATCCGTTGGATTGCAGCCCGTGAGGCCGAGGAGGCTGACGGTGATGCACATGATGGGGAACGTACCGCGGGTCATAGTGTTTCCTTCGTGTAGGAATCCGTCGGTGAATCCGACTGCTCAGTTCACCTCGGGATCTTTCCCTTGTTGTCCGGACCCGGGCGAGTCTTCGGGACCGAAGCACTCCTGGAATCCGAACGGCCAGTATATGGTCCCCTTCGAGACTGCGTCTACGAGACCGGGGCCACGGGAACCCAGATCGTCCCTACTTTCTGGGAGCCGGGGCCGAAGCGGCCTTGGGGGCTCGGGAATCGGCCTCGGGACCGGATTTCAGCCCATACAGAGCAGTCAGGAAGCGAATTCGTCGGTGGGTCGGCTGGCCAGGGCCCGCTGCTTTCGCTGGGCCGAGGGCGTCTTCAGATTGCTCGCCATGCCGACCAGGGACATCGCCTTCAGGAGCATCCAGCTGGCGTCGAATTGCCACCAGGTCAGGCCGTGGCGAGCGGAGGTGGGGAAGGCATGGTGGTTGTTGTGCCATCCCTCTCCGAGGGCCAGGACTCCGATCAGGACGTTGTTCCGGCTGTGGTCGCGACTGTCGTAGGGCTGTGCGCCCCAGATGTGGCAGACCGAGTTGACCGACCACGTCACGTGATGCTCGAAGAAGACGCGGACCAGTCCGCCCCAGAGGAAGCCGGTCAGGGCGCCCATCCAGGTTCCGCTGATCAGACCGCCCAGCAGGGCCGGCAGCCCCATGCTGATCACGACCCACAGCGGGAACAGGCGGGAGATGGTGCAGAGGTCGGGATCCTTCATCAGATCACGCACGTATCGCGTGGTGTCCGGGCTTTCGATCCGGAACAGCCATCCGAGATGGGAATGGACGAACCGCTTGATGCGACTCTCGCTTCCCACGTGCGGGGAATGCGGATCGTGCTCGTGATCGCTGTGCTGATGATGCTTCCGGTGGACGGCGACCCACCAGAAGAGGTCCCCCTGCACCGCCATCGATCCGAACACCCCCAGCATGATCTTGACCCACCGCGGGCAGTCGAACGACTTGTGGCTGAAGTAGCGGTGGAACCCGATGGTGATGCCCAGGCCGCAGATCAGGTACATGCCCAGGAAGAGTGCCAGATCCAGCATCCCGAAGCCGCGGCCCCACGCCAGCCACATCACCGCCACCAGGGCGAGCGGGGGAAGCACCACGGAGATCAACACGATCAGCCGTGCTCCACGTTTGGAGGGGGTGAGGGAATCTGATGTCGAGATCGTGGTCATGGTGCGGGGGCTTCCGGGGTCGTCGACCGCCGGTGGTGCCCGTGGCCTCTCTTCCGGGGAAGTGTAGCACTCCGCCCGGGTTCAGGCCGGCGGTGGCGAGGCAATCGTGAGGCCCTCGGTGTCCCCCCGCCCGGGCAGGACCAGACCGACCAGCACGCCGGTCAGGACGCAGGCCCCGATCCCGAAGCCGGCGATCAGCAGCACGTTGATGTCGGTCCAGGTCCCGATCACGAAGTTCACTCCGGCGCTGGTGACCAGTCCGCTGATCGCGGCCACCGTTCCGGGTCGCCGCGTGAAGATCCCCAGGATGAACAGGCCGCACAGTCCGCTGGCGAAGAGGCCCAGCACCTTGAACCACAGATCGAGCACGCTGCGGACGTCGAGGGTGGCGATGAGGATCGCGGCGGCGGTGCCGACGATGCCGAAGAGGACCGTGGTCCACCGGGCAACCCGCAGCGCCGCCCGGTCGTCCAGCTCCGGTCGGAAGCGGCGATGGAAGTCGGTCGTCCAGGCCGTCGAGACCGAGTTCATGCTCGAGTCGATGCTGCTCATGGCCGCCGCGAAGATCGCCGCGATCACGAGTCCGCTCACCCCGGTGGGCAGCTGGGTCACGATGAACCACGGCAGAATCTGGTCGACGGCACCCAGCGGAGCCAGGGACTCGGGGTGCGTCCGGTACCAGACCCACAACAGGGTGCCCAGGCCGAAGAAGAGGATGCTGGAGGGGATCGCCAGCAGGCCGCCGGTCCAGATCGCGAACCGGGCCGATCGCTCGTCGGGCGTGGTCAGGTAGCG
>DBGM01000027.1 GCA_002295885.1 Phycisphaerales bacterium UBA854 | reverse complement strand
CTGACCGCCGCCGGATTCCCCCTCGAGGAACGCCTCGAACGCGACGACGACGTCGCCCTCGACTTCGAGATGATGTCCAACCGCGGCGACTGCACCTGCCACCTCGGACTCGCCCGCGAGATCGCCGCCATCAGCGGCCGCACCCTGCGGGCGCCCGACTGCGACGCCGCCGAAGGCGACGAGCCGGTCGAGACGCACATCGTGATCGACAACCAGGCTCCGGACGCCTGCCCGCTCTACACCGCCCGCGTGATTCGCGGCATCGAGGTGGGCCCCAGCGGCGACGCGATCCACCGGCGCATCGAGGCCCGCGGCGAGATCCCCCGCAACAACGTGGTCGACGCCACGAACTTCGTGCTCTTCGAACTCGGACAACCCACGCACGCCTTCGACCTCGACACCCTCGCCGGCGGACGCATCGAGATCCGCTTCGCCCGGGAAGGCGAGACCTTCCTGCCCCTGGGGGACGGCGCCCAGCCGATCACCCTCACCGGCAGCGAACTGGTCATCGCCGACGCCGAGAAGCCGGTGGCCCTCGCCGGCGTCAAGGGCGGCGCCGCCTCCGCGGTCACCGAATCGACCCGTAACATCCTGCTGGAGGCCGCCACGTTCGATCCCGTGCTCGTCCGGCGCACCTCCCGCCTGCACAACATCAGCAGCGACTCGAGCTTCCGCTTCGAACGCGGCGTCTCGCCGCTGCAGGTCGACGAAAGCTCCCGACGGCTGGCCCGACTCGTGCTCGAATCGGCCGGCGGCGAACTGTGCCGGGGCGTGATCGCCGCGGGCGCCGAACTGCCCGCGCTGCACGCGGTCTCCATGCGGACCGGACGCTGCCGGGACCTGCTCGGCCAAGAACTCGCCGACGACCGGATGCTCACCCTGCTCGACGCACTGGGATTCCGCTCCACGATCGACGGCGGAACCATCGAGGCGACCGTCCCCTGCTTCCGCGGCGACATCCACCGCGAGATCGATCTCATCGAGGAGGTCGCCCGCATGCAGGGCTACGACGATCTCCCCGTCAACGAGACCATTCCGGTGCGTCTCGCCGCCCCGCAGCCCCGCGTCACCGGCAAGCGGGCCGTCAACGACCTGCTCACCGGCGAAGGATTCATCGAGACGGTGTCCCACACGCTGGTGAATCTCGAACTCGCGACCCCCTTCCTCGTGCCCGGCACCGAGCTGCTGCGACTGGAGGACGAAGGCGACTTCGGCGACAGCATGCTGCGGCCGTCGCTGCTGGGCAGCCTGCTTCGCGTTCGACGGACCAACCGCGACCGGGGTGCATCCGACCTGCGGCTCTACGAGATCGGATCCGCCTTCGAGATCGAAGGCGCCGCGCACCGGGAGACCAACCGGATCGGTCTCCTCATGGACCTCGACGGGGACGACGACGGACTGCGGCCGCTGCGCGGCATCGTCGAGGCTCTCGCGCAACGGCTCGGAGGCTACGGCACCCGCGTCGAGTTCCGGCCCGACGACACCCACCCGTGGTACGCACCGGGCGCGACGATCGTCGTCGACGACCGCGTGCTCGGCACCGCCGGGCGACTGGCCCCGGACATCGAACGGTCGTTCGACCTGGACAACGGCGTGCTGGGCGCCGAACTCGATCTCGACGTGCTGCTCTCGACCTGGCCGCCCGACTACCAGGCCCACGAACTGCCCAACGTCCCCGCCATCGAACGCGACCTCTCCGTCATCGTGCCCGAAGCGACGACCTGGCAGCAGGTCGAGTCCCAGCTGCAGTCGCTCGCGCTCGATCGCCTGGAGGCCATCGAGTACGTCACCGTGTACCGGGGCAAGGGCATCGATGCTGGACACAAGTCGCTCACGCTGCGACTCCGATTCCGGGACCCGGAGCGCACCCTGACCCACGACGAGGTCGATCCGCAGATCGACCTGGCCGTCGGGTCGCTGCAGACGAACCTCGACGCCCGCATCCGGAGCTGAACCGTGTCATCACTCGGCGACTCGACCCTCACCCGACTCATCGAGGAACTCGGTGCACGCACCCCCGCCCCCGGCGGCGGCGCCGCCGCCTCCGTGACCGCTGCGGTCGGCGCCGGACTCGGCGCCATGGTGATCAACTGGTCGCTCGGCCGGAAGTCGCTCGCGGAACACGAGACCGACAATGACGCCCGGCTCGCCCACCTGCGGCGGGGCGCGGAGCGGGCCCTGGAACTCGCCGACGAGGACGCCCGCGGCTACGAAGCGCTGAACCGTCTGATGAAGCTTCCCGAGGACGATCCCGACCGCACCGCCCGGTGGGACGATGCGGTCGACGGCGCGATGCGGCCGCCGATGGACACCCTGACGCTGTGCCGGGACCTGGTCGACACCCTGGTCGCGATGCTGGGAACCACCAACCCCATGCTCAAGAGCGATCTCGCCGCCGCGGCGGTGCTGGTCGAAGCCGCCGGACGGACCGCCGCCTGGAACGTCCACGCGAACCTTCCACTGGTTCCCGCCGACCGGGCCGCGGAACTCGAGGGCACGGTGGGAGCGCACCTCGCACAGCTTCGGGAACTCGTGCACCGCGTCGAGCACGGCTGCCGCTGACCCCCCAATCGGAAGCGGTCGGCCTCGTCCGACCGATACTGTCCGGGATGGAACCGAGACCGGACATCGTCGATATCCGGGGGCTGCCCGCCCCCGCCGGGCCACGGCCGCAGAAGGGCCCGAAACGTCCCTTCCTGTCGATCTGGTACCGGTGCTGCCACGCGTACGGACGCCTCTACCGGAACGCCTCCGGCACCGCCTACGAAGGGCGATGCCCCGGCTGCGGCAGCCAGGCCCGGGTCGGAATCGATCCCCACGGGTCCGAACAGCGCTTCTTTGAAGCACGATGAGCCCCGCAACCGGCAGCCCGGTACACTGAGGAGATGGCCCAGATCGCCACAATCCGACCCGATGCGGACGTCCTGGATGCCGCCGTCCTCGAGGATGTGGTCACCGGCTCCCTGCGGCTGACCCCCGAGCAGGCCCTGCGGATCCACCGCGAGATGCCGATCCAGGAGCTGGGGCACTGGGCCGACGCCCGCTGCCGGCATCTGCACGGCGACCGGATCCGCACCTACGTCGTGGACCGGAACATCAACTACACCAACGTGTGCACCGCCAAGTGCACCTTCTGCGCCTTCCGACGCACCGGACACGAGGACGATGCCTACACCCTCGAGTACGAGGAGATCCTGCAGAAGATCCAGGAGCTCGTCGACATCGGCGGCACCCAGATCCTCATGCAGGGCGGCATGAATCCCGAACTGCCGCTGGACTGGTACGTGGAGCTCCTGTCCTCGATCACGGACCGGTTCCCGCAGGTCCACGTCCATGCGTTCAGCCCGCCCGAGTTCATCGAATTCATCGACTTCTTCGATCCGCCGGGCGCGACGCTCGCCGACAAGCTGCGCGGCGTGATGAAGACGCTGGTCGATGCGGGACTGCAATCCGTCCCCGGAGGCGGCGGCGAGATCTTCGCCGATGCCGTCCGCCGCAAGATCGGACTGGGCAAGTGCGACGCCGAGTCCTGGTTGACCGTGATGCGGGTGGCCCACGAGTTCGGACTCAATACCTCCGCCACGATGATGTTCGGACACATCGAGGGCGTGGCCGACCGGATCCACCACATGGAGCTCGTGCGGCGTTGGCAGGACGAGAGCATCTCCGACTTCGCCCTCGACGGAGGAGGCCGGTACATGGCCTTCATCTCCTGGCCCTTCCAGCGCGAGAACACGCCGCTGGGACGCTGCGCGGAGTGGGGCGAAGGCAGCGGCGACGACATGGACGCCCCCTTCCCCGGCGACGTGGTGGCCCGACTCGACGGCACCGGCGACAAGCGCGACCACCCCAAGTACGGACGGCGGATCCGCATGGCCGGCGCCTCCGAGTACCTGCGCAACCAGGCGCTGAGCCGGTTGTACCTCGACAACATCTATTCCATCGGCGCCAGCTGGGTGACCATGGGACCCCACATCGGACAGGCCGCCCTCGCCTGGGGCGCCAACGACATGGGCTCCGTGATGATGGAGGAGAACGTGGTCAGCGCAGCGGGGACGACCTACTGCCTCGGCGAACCGCTGCTGTGCCATCTCATCCGCACCGCGGGCTTCACCCCCGCCCAGCGCGACAACGCCTACCGCATGCTGAAGCTGCACGAGCGGCCGCAGTCGCCGGACCTGATGGTCGACGACTGGTCGTCGCAGCGGGCCGACCGCCTCCACGTGCAGAACGATGCGGGCTGCGGCACCGGCGGGGACAACGACCAGGCGGTCGAGCTCACCGTGCAGCGCAACTGAGTGTCGATTCAACCTTCGCAGGCGCCCTCGCGGGTCAGACGACGGAACTCCGCCACCAGGGCCGTGGTCACGGGACCGACCTTGCCGCCGCCGACGGGATCACCGTCGATGGTCGAGACGCCGATCACCTCGGCCGCGGTCCCGGTCAGGAACACCTCGTCGGCCGCCTTGAGCTCCTCGAGCCGGTGGGCCCGTTCCTCGATCTCATAGCCCAGTGCGGGCGCGACCTCCTCGATCACGAAGCGGCGCGTGATGCCGTGCAGCATGCCCGCGGACGTGTCGGGGGTCGAGATGCGGCCGTCCTTGATCACGAAGATGTTGTCCCCCGTGCATTCCGCGACCAGTCCCTCCGTGTTGAGCATGATCGCCTCGAGGACGCCGGCGTCGATCGCCTCGACCTTGGCGAGGATGTTGTTGAGGTAGTTCAGACTCTTGATCTCGGGATCGAGACAGGCGATGGGGATGCGCGGCCGCTTGGCGACGATCACCGGCATGCCTTCGACGTACATCTCCTCCGGATACAGCGTGATGTCGGCCGCGATGATGATCGCGGACGAACGCGGGCAGTGGAAGGGATGCAGACCCAGCGTGCCCGCCCCGCGCGTGAAGACTACGCGGATGTAGCCGTCCTTCAGGCCGTTGCGACGCACCGCGTCGCGGGTGGCGGACTCGATGGTGTCGATGTCGTAGGCGGGGGTGAGTCGGATGCGGTCGGCCGAGGCGTAGAGACGCTCCAGATGCGAACGCAGCTTGAAGATCCGGCCGTTGTAGATCCGGATCCCCTCGAAGCAGCCGTCGCCGTACAGCAGACCGTGATCGAAGACGCTGATGGTCGCCTCGGACGCATCCACCCACTGACCGTCGATCCAGATGTCTCCGGTCATGATCGCCGGCGCCGGCGCAGAGGACGACGCGGCCGTCGCGGTCGGTTCGTGGTCGGAACTGGTCATGCCTGCCCCTGCAGTCAGGGATCCTCGCGTCGGATCCAGGATCGAAGTGCTTCGGCGAGGCCCTCCACCGAGTGGGCCTCGGTCGTGGCGTCCGCCAGATCCTGAATGGTAGCGGAGGCGTCGCCGAGAGCAACCGTAAACCCGCACCACTCCGCCAGACCCGCACTCCGGTCGCACGAAACGACCCCCATGACGGTTTCACGCGGACTTCCCGTCCGCCGGGCGATGTCCTGCACCGCGATCCCGCGATCCGCCATCGGATGGATGATCTCGAGCTCGCCGTTGGGCGCGCGATGCAGCGCGATGCGACGCTGCTTCCAGAGCGAATCCCGGATCCCCGACTCGAACAGGACCCGCGGCGCCTCGTCCCCTTCCACCCGGATGCGGAAGACGCCCTCGGGCGCCGACAGCGAACCGCCGGGCGAGGATTCGCTGCGCTGCACGGCACCGTCGACCGTCTCGAACGTCAGGGCCAGAGGATCGTCCTGCGCGCACGCGGCGCGGCAGAGCTCCTCCGTGATCTCCGTCGACAGCACCCGCGCGCCGAGTACGTCCCCGTCCGCCGACAGCAGACAGCCGCCGTCACCGATGATCATCGGGAAGGATTGGCCGCACCGCTGCTGGAACCGGCGGGCCGATTCGAGACCGTCGCTCGTGGCCAGCACCACCTGCGCCGAACCGGACGCGTACTGGGTCAGCGTGGTGCGCACCGGAATGGAATCAGGAAGCAGGCCGTCGATGTCCAGCACCACCAGCCGGATGTCCTCGGGCATGGTCCGCAGCGCGGTGCGGGCCCGTGAGACGGGCGCGGACGCCGGCGGATCGATGTTCAGCACCGAGGCGAGGGCACCCTCGATGGCCGGATGCCTGAATTCGTAGCCCGACTCCATCAGCTTCGCGGGCCAGACCCGCTGCCCCGTGAGCAGGGTGTCGGCGAAACCGCCGGCCAGCAGCCGGAGCATCGGCCCCGGCACCGCCATGAATGCGGGACGGTTGAGCACCGTGGCCAGCGCCGCGGTGAACTCGCGGTTGGTGACCGCGTTGGGGGCCACGATGTTGAACGCGCCGCGTGCGTCCGAATGGGCGATGAGATGATCGATCGACCCGACGACGTCGTGCCAGGTGATCCACGACATGTACTGGCGCCCGGATCCGAGACGACCCCCCAGTCCCTTGCGGAAGATCGGGAGCAGTTTGGCGAGTGCGCCGCCACTGGCGTCCAGGATGACCCCGAAGCGCATGCGCACCACGCGACACAGCGGCTCGGCGCGGATGGCCTGGTTCTCCCAGTGCGTGCAGATGTCGGCGAGCACGTCGTCCCCCGCCGGTCCGTGCTCGTCGGTCAGCACCGAACCGCGATCGCCGTAGTAGCCGACCGCGGACGCCGACAGCAGCAGCGAGGGCCGGACCTCGGCCCGTTCGATCGCCTGCACCACCTGGTAGGTTCCGTCCACGCGACTGTCACGGATGGTCTGCAGGTAGCGGCGCGTCCACCGTCGATCCGCCACCCCCGCACCGGCCAGCATGATCACGACGTCGTGTCCGCTGACCGCATCCTGCCAGGGCCCGGGCACGGCGGGATCACCCTCGACGATGTCGATGCCGGTCAGACCGAGGGCCACCAGCATCCGTCGGGCCCGCGTGGCGTTTCGCGACATGACGGTGACGCGATCGCCGAGCGACAGGCGCTGCAGCAGCACCCGACGACCGACCAGTCCCATCGCACCGATGATCAGGACGCGCACGACGGACTCGCAGTATGTGAAGGACGGCTGGGCATCAGGCCATTCTAGCCCTCACCCGTGCCCGGGGATCAGCGATCCGAGACGGACGCGATGTCGTGCAGATCCCGGGGCCGCTCCGTCGGCGGCGGCACCGGGACGAGGCTGATGCCGCCCAGCGCGTCGACGCGGAGTTCGAACACGTCCCCCGGCTGCATCGGCTTGTAGGCCGCTTCCCCCTGCGCCACACGGATTCCGAGCGATTCGGCGGCCTCCGGATCCCGGGCGAGCCCCCAGAACTGCTCCCAGATGCCCTGCTCGAACCGACCCACGGTCTCCGAGGCGTACCCCGGCGGCACCGCACCGGGCAGATCGATCGGCAGACCCTCCACCGGAGGCATCCGGTCCGAATAGACCCGCCGCAGCAGCACCAGCGTGCGACCCCGGAAGGGATGGCCGCCGGCGACGTCGTCGGCCCGGAACTTCACGGTCTGGGCGTCGATGAAGACCACGTCACCGGGCACCGAGAACGACTGCCGCGCCAGTTCGCTGCCGTCGTCGTCCAGTTCGATCAGTTCGAAGGTGGTCGACTCGACCGCTCCCCCGACCAGGGTCTGGTCCAGCACCCGCACCAGTCCGAGCCGCCGTTCCCGACCCAGACGCTCCAGCATCTCCGAACGTTCCTCCAGCCGGTCCGCCAACTGGACGTTGCGGGCCTCGAGGTCGCGGATCTTCGCCTCCTGGCGATCGTTGAAGCCCCACCAGATGCCGCCGCCGACGGCGGCGGCGAGAACGATGGTCATCAGCAGCAGACGCTTGATCTCGTGCATTTCCCGTGGTCCCTTCTTCGCGACTGATCGACAATCACCCATCGGCAAACGTGGAGGTCTCCGGCCAATCGACCGATAAAGATGGTTGATGCCCGCCTTGCTGCCGATCCTGGCCGGCCTCGTGCTGGAAGGCGCGACCGCCGGCGTTCCGAACCCCCCGGATCATCCGTCCGGACCCGGTTCGTTGGAACGCATCAGCACCCGATTCGATTTCGAGGAATCCAGCCGCCTGCGGCTGGAGATGCCCCTGGGATTCGTACGCTGCACCCCACTGGGTCTGGACCGCTTCACCTCCTTCGGGACGATGCGACCCGACGACTCGGTGTTCCATTCCGGCCGGTTCGCCTTCCGCTTCGACGTCGACGGACACTCGATGGCGGCCCGGACGAACGTCGGTCGCATCCCCATCCGGACCGGCACGGAATACGAGGTGTCCGGATGGGTCCGGACGGAGGAACTCCTCCGCTCCGAAACGACCCTCGCCGCCTGGCTGGTCGACGAGCGTGGCCGACCGATCCCCGGCACCGTGGTCGAAAGTCGTCCCGTCGAATCGTCGGGGAACTGGACACGTCTCTCGGTCATCGTGTCGGGACTCGACCGGACCGCACGCGACCTCGTGCTGGAGTGCCGCGTGATCCAGCCCGACGACCGGAGCGGGAACCGGACCGGACGCACCGCCGACATCACCGGGCGAGCCTGGTTCGACGATCTCGCCGTCACGCAGCTGCCCACGGTGCGCGTCGACGACGCGACCGGAACCGGAATCCACCGCCGACCCGGAACGCCGATGCTGCGTCTGCGCATCGACGATCCCGCGACCGAACCGATCGACTGGTCGCTCCGCATCGAGAACGATCGGGGCGAGACCGTCGACCGCATCCACGGCACGATGGGTGATCAGCCGCTGGACACCTGGATCGAGCCGATGCTGCCAAACAACGGCTGGTACCGGGCGGTGCTCACGGCACGCACGCTCGGTTCCGACGAGGTCGTTCGGACCGACCGGACCGACTTCGTGCTGCTTCCGGAATCGCCCCCCACCGCCCCCACGCCGACCATCGGTCTCGAGTTCGCCGGCCCGCCGACGGACCGGGACTTCGAACTGGTCGAGGCGCTGGGCGTGGGCATGGTGAGCATCCCCGCCCTGCTGGAGGACGGAACCGGACTGCTGGAACATCCGAAGCATCGACGCCGGATGGGTCGGCTGCTCGACCGCGGCGGCACGATCATCTGCCGATTCGATCGCCTCCCCCCGGAGTGGGCGGGCCGACATGCCCTGGACGACGATCAGGTCGCCGCGTTCATCCTGCTGGATGAAGCCACCTGGGGTCCGGTGGTGGATCGATCCATCATCCCCTTCGGCGAGGCGGTGTCACGCTGGACGCTCCCCGGCGAGGGAACCATGCACGAACGGGCGGCACAACGGCTGCAGGCCCGCCTGGCCCGACTCGCCCCGCAGGCCTCGGTGCTGCCACCGACCGGTCCGGCGGCCGCGGAACCGTCGGAACTGCTGGAGACGTGGAAGGACGGACGACCGCACTGCATCGCGCCACCGTGGACCATCGACGCACGGGGACGCACCCAACCCACGCCGGCCTCCGCGCGACTGCACACGCTGCTGCAGCACCTCTCCGGGCGTCGCTACGGCGGCGGCGTTCCCATCGGCGACCGCGGACAGGCGTGGTACCTGGCTCCCGTCGACGGCGGCGGTGCAGGACTGCTGCTTCCCGCGGGGGGAATCGGCACCGCGACCGCGACGCTGGGTCGCCGTCCGATCGTCCTCCACGACGACAACGGCAACGCACGGGAACTGGCTCCGCATGAAGGCACGCACGAACTGTCGTTCGATCCGGAGCGTCTCCAGTTCGTCGAAGGCGCCGACAACGAATGGATCCGCTTCCAGCGCGATCTGGTGATCGATCCTCCCGCCCTGATCGCGCGACCGATGCGTCACCGGCACGAACTGCAGATCACCAACCCCTGGTCCACGACGATGGAAGGCGTGCTCCGCTTCGAGCACGAATCGACGACCCAGCTCGACCCGGCACGCATTCCGCTCGTGCTGGCTCCGGGCGAGACGCGACGGGTGCCCGTCGACGTGATCGTGACCGGGCCCCTCCCCCCCGGTCCGCTGTCGCTCCCCGGCGTGCTGGAACGGGGCGGACCGGATCCGATCCAGCTGCCGGTGCGCTGCCGTGTCGAGGTCGGACTCCCCTCCATCGAACTGGCATTCCGGGAATGGAGCACCCCCGACGGACTGCGGGTCGAACTCCGCGCCACCAACCGCGGCACCGGACGCCGGAGCATCCAAGCCGCCGTCGCCGGCACCGGCGTGTCCACCACGCCGACCGTGCGGTTCGAGATCGACGCCGGCGACACCGTCACCCACTGGTTCGAGCTGCATGGAACCGCCGACGACCTCCGGGGCGACTCGCTGCACGTCCTGGTCTCGGAGGTCGGCGCCTCCGGACGGATCGCCCACGCGGTCCGCTGGCCGGACGAAGCCGGACGCCGGCTGACCGGCGCCACCGTCGAACCCTGATTCAGTTGGGCATGATGCCGCGATCGAGATCGTCGCGCTGCTGTCGCCGCGCCAGACCGATCATCCGCTCCAGCTGCGACAGCTCGCTGCGGATGATGCGGGTGCGACCGTCGATCGTCGGCTCGGCCAGCAGGCGGTAGCGGCATTCGCTGTCCTGAATGAAGGTGAAGCCGATCAGTTCCAGCAACGTATGGGTGCTGACATCCTTGCGCTGGAACCAGTCGACGATGGTCTCGACCCGGTTCAGCGAACCGATGTTGCCGCCGGTGATCAGGCCGTAGAGCTCGTCGCGCAGCCCCTGCATGGGCGGAAGATCCTCCCCCAGCTGCTCGAGCGGCTGGAGTCGCGCCTCGCACCACGCGCGGTCGGGCTGTTCGGATTCGAGATCGACGATGCGGGCGCGGCAGATACCGTGCAGCATGATCTCGTAACCGCCGTCGACCTTCTCGTGGTGCATCACCTGCACGAGGCAGACCGCATCACGGATCGCGATGCTCGAGGAGGACGCCCGGTCCCAGGTCGCGAGGGCGAATTGTCCGGTGCTATCGAGGACGCGATCGACCATTGCGCGGTAGCGCGGTTCGCTGACGTGGAGCATCTGCACGGTATGGGGCAGCAGCACCGTCTCCGGAAGCGGAAACAGCGCGAAGGGTCGGCTGAAGTTGACTCGGACCGAGGTGGTCATGTCCCAATGGTAGCCCGGCGGGAGCGTTGCGACCCGCGATCAGGCGAATGTGCCGTTGGCCCGGGACTGCACCATGAAGGCCTGCAGGGACCGCCCCGGACACGCGGTGGGAGCCAGTTCCTGGTGCGTGTGCAGATTGCGGACCGGCAGACGGTACTGCCGCAGCTGAACGGTCACGAAGCGGTCGATGGCCTGCTTCTGGGCCGTGGTGACCGACTGGCGGTCGTAGTTGCCCATCACCAGAATCCCGAGATTGCCCGGATTCTGATCCTTCACGTGGGCTCCCTGCCAGGTCAACGGACGGCATTCCCAGATGCGTCCGGCGGGGTCGATCGCATAGTGGTAGCCGATGTCCCCCCACTTCTGGGGGCCCCGACGAAGGTGCGACCGACGGATCTTCTCCAACCGGGCCGCGGCCGCGGACCGCGAGGTGCTGGTGAAGGCGTCCATTCCGTCGTGGTGGATCGTGATCCGCTTGACGGGAACCATGCGGTTCATGTTCGCGGGAATGGGATTGCCCTTGGCCCAGGACGATCGTCGAATGACGCCGGGATCGGTCCGGGGCGTTGCGGGACGGGACGGGGCGGGCATGGCCACCGGGCCCTGCTCGGACCAGATCACTCCCGGAAGATCGTTCGACGATGTGCCGGTCGTGCTGCAGCCGGCGAGGAAGGCCAGCGATCCCAGCAGGAAGAGTCGACGGGTCGAGCAGGCTTCGAGGACCGGATCGATCCCGAGGGGGTTCAAGGTCCTCGGGGTGACGTCTGATTGCACGGTGATGGCTCCCTCTGCTAACTGCTCACCAGCCCTATCGACGCGTGAGCACCCGCTCCTGCAGTATCCCCTGAGTCGACGAAGCGGGCGTCGACGAACGAGTGAAAAACACTCGATTCCGCACGAGGATCCGGGGCCGTTCGGGGGCCTCGATCCGCCCCGAAATTCGGCCCGAAATTCGACCCGAATTTCGCCGTTTCCAAGGCCCCCAGAACGGCCTTCGGAGCGGTGGAAACCGGTGGTTTCTGGTAGAATGAAGGGCCACGCCCGATCTCCCTCCAGAGGCTGAAAACCACCCATGGCCAACCAACCCACCGAGCCGCAGCAGGCCTACACATCCGACTCGATCCAGGTCCTCGAAGGCCTCGAGGCGATCCGCAAGCGCCCCGGCATGTACGTGGGTGGCGTCGGGCTCAACGCCCTGCACCATCTGGTCTACGAGGGCGTGGACAACGCCATCGACGAGGTGATGGCCGGCCACGCCACCACCATCACCGTCAGCATCGGCGTCGACGGGTCCTGCTCGATCACGGACGACGGTCGCGGCATGCCGCTGGATCCGATGAAGCACGAGAACCCACAGATCGACGGACGACCCGCGGTCGAGGTCATCCTCACCGAGGTCCACGCCGGCGGCAAGTTCGACGCCAGCGTGTACAAGGTCTCGGGCGGTCTCCACGGGGTCGGCGTCAAGTGCGTCAACGCCCTGTCGGAATGGACGGAAGTCGAGATCATCAAGAACGGCGCGGTGCACCTGATCTGCTTCGAGCGCGGCGACGTCGTCAAGCCGCTGCACGAGATCGACGCCCCGACTGGCGGCTCGGACCGGCAATCGGGCACCCGGTTGAGCTTCAAGCCGGACCCCGAAATCTTTCCCGACACGGAGTTCCGCTACGAGACCCTGGAGCACCGGCTCCGCGAACTCGCCTACCTCAACTCCGGCATCTCGATCCGCCTCATCGACGAACGCGTCGACTCGTCGGGCGAGACCAAGGACGAGACCTTCTGCTACGAGAACGGCATCGCCGGCTACGTGGAGCATCTCAACCGCACCAAGTCGTCGGTCAGTCCGATCATCGTCATCGAAGCCGAAGACGACGAGACCGGCATCGGCTGCAGCATCGCGATGCAGTACACCGAAGCCACCAACGAGACGATGCTCGCGTTCGCGAACAACATCGTGAACCCGGACGGCGGCACCCACGCCTCCGGCTTCAAGACCTCGCTCACCCGGGCGATCAACTCCTACGCGAAGAAGCGCAACCTGCTCAAGGGTCTGACGCCCTCCGGCGACGACCTGCGCGAGGGACTCACCAGCGTGCTCTCGGTCCGACTGCCAGATCCGCAGTTCAACAACCAGACCAAGGAGAAGCTGCTGAGCCCGGAGATGGAGAAGTTCGTCAGCCAGGCGGTGTCGAAGCATCTGGGCTCCTGGCTCGAGGAGCATCCGACCGAATCCAAGCAGATCTGCATGAAGGCCATCCTCGCGGCCCAGGCCCGAGAAGCGGCCCGCAAGGCACGCGAACTCATCAAGCGCAAGGGAGCCCTCGAATCGGGCGGCATGCCCCAGAAGCTGGCGGACTGCGTGACCAACGACGTCGACCGCTCGGAACTCTTCATCGTCGAAGGCGACTCCGCCGGCGGCTCCGCCAAGGGCGGACGCGACCACGACACGCAGGCCATCCTGCCCCTGAAGGGCAAGATCCTCAACGTGGAGAAGGCACGCATCGACAAGGTGCTCGCCTTCGAGGAGATCCGCATCCTGATCCAGGCCCTGCAGTGCGGCATCGACAGCGACTTCGAGATCGAGAAGCTCCGCTACGGCCGGATCATCATCATGACCGACGCCGACGTGGACGGTTCGCACATCCGGACGCTGCTGCTGACGTTCTTCTTCCGCAAGATGCCGGAGCTGCTCCGCCAGGGCAAGATCTACATCGCCCAGCCCCCGCTCTTCCAGATCACCCGCAGTCGCAAGAGCCACTACGTGATCGACGAGGGCGAGATGAACAGCCAGCTGACCGAACTCGCCCTCCAGAGCTCGGAGCTCGTCATCCGCGACGAGTCCTGCACCGAAGAGGCCAGCCGACTCGGCGGAGACCGACTCCAGCAGGCCGTGCAGCTGCTGACGCGGATGCTGGAACTCGTGACCATCTCCCAGCGACGGGGATTCGACTTCGCCGACCTGCTCGCCCTCCGGGCCGAGCGGGGCACCCTGCCCTCCTGGCGCGTGTCCTGGATCGACGGCGAACATCTCTGCTGGACCGAGCAGGAGGCCGGTGCGTTCATGGACGAGCACGATCTCGTGCTCGATGCGGGCGAACCCGCCATCACCAACGGACACCAGCCCGCCACGCTCCGCGAACTGCACGAGAATCGCGAGATCGACGCCATCATCGACCGACTGGCCGAATACGGCCTGACGATGGACCAGTGGAGCCTCGTGAACGAGGAGGCGGTCACCGGCGAGGTGATGCCCACGAAGTTCGCCTGGCTCGTCGATGCGGGCACCGACAAGGAGACCGTGGTCGAGGTCGCCAACGTGCCCGAGATCATCGACTCGCTCCGCAACGTCGGGCGACGCAACATCGAGATCAAGCGGTTCAAGGGTCTGGGTGAGATGAACCCCGAGGAACTGTGGGAAACCACCATGGATCCGATGCAGCGGACGCTCCTGAAGGTCACGCTCGACGACGCGTCCAAGGCGGACGAACTCTTCGCCACCCTCATGGGCGAGGAGGTCGAGATCCGTCGCACCTACATCGAGGACCACGCGCTCGACGTCAAGAACATCGACGTCTGACCGGATCCTCGAGCCCGGCGTCCCGGAATCCGCGTTCACGCAGCCGGCACGCATCGCACTCCGTGCACGGCGCACCGTCCTCTCCCGGGTCGTAGCAGGTGTTGGTCAGGCCGTAGTCCACCCCCAACGCGATCCCGCGGCGGATGACCTCGCCCTTGGTGAGCTCCAGCAGCGGCGCGTGCACCCGCACCGCCTCCGATTCCACGCCGACCCGCGTGGCCAGATTCGCGGTCCGCTGGAACGACTCGATGAACTCCCCGCGGCAGTCCGGATAGCCGGAATAGTCGACCGCGTTGACACCGATGAACACATCCACGGCTCCGAGCCCCTCCGCCACACCCAGCGCCATCGACAGGAAGACCAGGTTGCGTGCCGGCACGTAGGTCTCGGGAATGCCCGAGGCCATCTCCCGATCGCTGCGTCCCGTGGGCACCTCCCCCCCGTCCGTGAGAGCCGATCCCGAGAACGGCGCGGGATCGATCCGGAGCACGCGGTGCGACGCTGCGCCACCGGCACGACAGACGGCCGCGGCCGCATCGAGCTCGAACCGATGCCGTTGTCCGTAATCGAAGCTGATGCCGTGACAGGCATACCCCTGATCACGGGCGATGGCGAGCACGGTGGCCGAATCGAGGCCGCCGGAGACCAACACCACAGCCGGGGTTCCGTCGGATGTCACGACTCGTCCACCGATTCGATGCCGGGCAGATCGGCGCGGGGATCGGGAAGCTCGTCGGCGAGCTGCTGCAGCAGCGAGCGGGCCGCATCCCCGAGTTCGTCGGGCGACACCACCTGCACCTGCGCATAGAAATCCCCGGTGCGATTGCGATCGTCCTCGATCCCCTTGCCGGGAACCCGCAGCCGCTTTCCGCTGGAGGTGCAGGGCGGAATCTTCAGTTCGATGGATCCCTTCAGGAGCGGAACGCGGACCACCGTCCCCAGTCCCGCCTCGGCCAGCGTGATGGGGACGTCCACGATCAGATCCAGTCCGTCGCGACGCAGCACCGGATGAGCGCCCACGTGCACGGTGACGATGAGATCGCCGGCTTCGCCGCCGTGCAGACCGGGCTGTCCGCGTCCACGGAGCCGCAGCTTTCCGCCGTCGTCGATGCCGGCCGGTATGCGCACCTCGACCGCTGTGCCGTCCGGACGAATCTCCTCCACGCCACCCTGGGCCGCGGTCAGGAAGGTCACCGTCATGCTCGACGTGACGTCCCCCCCGCGTCTCGGTCGGGGCGCTCCACCGCCGCCGAACGGATTGCCGCCGGGCGAGGGGCCACCGCCTCCGAACATCTGTTCGAAGATGTCCTGGAACCGGTCCGGATCGACACCACCACCACCGCCACCGCCGTAGCCCGACCAGCCCCCGGCTCCGCCTCCGGCCCCGACGCCGGCTTCGCCGAACTGGTCGTAGGCCCGCCGCTTCTCCTCGTCGGAGAGCACTTCGTAGGCCTGCTGGGCCTCGTTGAACCGATCCTCGGCGTCCGCCTCGGTGGAGACGTCGGGATGGTACTTTCGGGCGAGCGAGCGATAGGCCTTGCGAATCTCGTCCGCCGAGGCCGTTCGCTGGACACCCAGGATCGCGTAGTAGTCCTTTCCGCCGGGCATGATGGGCCAGCCTACCCCCGGGGGCCATGGAGGTACAGGGCTGGTACCCTGTGATGCCGGACAAGTCGCACCCCGACCCCGGCACAGACCCCGGAACCTCCATGCCGAACATGCCGCACAACCCGGACGAGTACCGAATGGCCTTCGGCGATCACCTGGAGGAACTCCGGCGGCGGATCATCATGTCACTGGTGGCCCCGATCCCGCTGGCGATCCTGTTCTTCCTCGCGGGCGACTGGCTGCTGCTCTGGCTCATGGCCCCGCTGCAGAGCGTGCAGCTCGCCTACGGATTCCCGCAGCAGCTGCAGGTCCTGAGCCCTCCCGAGTTCCTGCTGCTCAAGATCAAGGTGAGCATCATCGCCGCCCTGGTGTGTTCGCTTCCCTGGCTGCTCTGGCAGGCCTGGCTCTTCATCGGTCCCGGCCTCTATCCGCGCGAACGCCGGTTCGTGCATTTCCTGGTTCCCGGCAGCGCCGTCCTGACCGCAGCGGGCATCCTGCTGATGTACTTCGTCATGCTGCCGCTGATGCTCGAGGTCCTGATGGTGATCGGCGGCTCGCTGGAAGCGAGGCCGAACCTGATCGAAGTCGCCCCGGACACCGCGACCACCGAAGGACTGGGCAGCCTGCCGCTGGTGACCGAGGAGCCCACGGCTCCCGCCGCCGGCGACGCCTGGGTCCTCATGCCCGAAGGCACGCTGCAGATCGCGGTCTCCGAACCGGAGGTCGAGAACACCCTGCGCATCCTGCAGCTTCCGCTGGAGGGGACGGACGCGATCTGGCAGGCCTTCCGACTCACGAGCTACATCAACTTCGTGCTGATCCTCCTGCTGGGCATCGCCGTGGCCTTCCAGATGCCGCTGGTGATCGTGCTGCTGGGGTGGTTGGGAATCGTGGATACCGAACTGCTGAAGCGGAATCGAAAGTGGGCCCTGCTGGTGTGCGGCCTGGTCGCCGCCATCACCACGCCCGCGGATGTGATGTCCATGCTCATGATGCTGATTCCCCTGTACCTCCTCTACGAACTGGGCGTCGTGATCCTCCAGTTCATCCCGGCCTCCCGACTCGCCGGGGATGCGGAGCCGCGACCGTGACCGACGCAGGGCCGTCCCCCCGGGACATCGCCATGATGGAGCACGCGATCGAACTGGCCGCGGCCGCCGGTCGCGACGGTGAGATTCCCGTCGCGGCGGTGATCTACGACGACGACGAGATCATCGCCACCGGCAGCAACCGCCGTGAACACGACCACGATCCCACGGCCCACGCCGAGATCGTCGCCCTGCGCGAGGCGGGCCGGCGGATCGGAGGCTGGAGACTCGACCGGTACAGCATGGCCGTCACGCTCGAACCGTGTCCGATGTGCGCCGGCGCGCTGGTCAACGCACGTCTGGGCCGGCTGCTGTTCGGCGCCTGGGACGAGAAGGCCGGAGCGTGCGAAAGCCTCTACATGATTCCGGAGGACGAACGGCTCAACCATGCCGTCCAGGTGCAGGGCGGCGTGCTCGAGCCGCGGTGCGCCCAGCTGCTGTCAGACTTCTTCAAGGCCCGTCGCAACCGTTGAATCACCGAAGAGCTCGCGCAGCACGGTGGTTGCGTAGGCCCCGGGCGGCAGTTCGAACTGGACCGTGATGCAACCGCTGTGCTCGTCCATCTCGGACTGCACCGAGGCGTGTGCCAACGGGACCACGAGCGGGCGACGATCGCCGCGCGAGCGTCCGGCATCCACCAGCAGCGGTACAAGTTCGGGATCCAGCGCATCCGCGACGCCGCGTTCGAGAGCTGCGACCGGTTCGCCCGGCGAGCGCATCGCCCGGCCCCACATCGGACCCGTCGGGACCAGCACGCCCCGTTCGATCCGCTCCATCGTCGCGTCGTCCTGCAGATCCTCGTCCCCCACCACGAAGGTCCGTCGGGTCTCGTGATTCCAGGCCACGTCACCGGCCTGGAGCCGGTTCCAGTCCCCCCGGGTGACGCGTTCGCTGAGCACGGCGTTGAACAGCGCCGACTGCAGCGCGTCGTTCCAGAAGCGACGCAACCGGCCCGGCACCAAGCGGCATGCCCGCTCGGGCTTCGTGCCCTCTTCGACCGCTCGTCGCACCCTGCTTTCGAGACGACCCGGGCGTCCGTCGCCCAGCCGGGCGGCCAGTGCGCTCCAATCTTCCCGGAGCAGGAGCCGGCCGAGCAGGTGGTTGTCACCGGCACGTCCGAACCGCTGGGGTCCGAAGGCATTGGGCACGCCGCGGTCGGCCAGGACGCGCAGTCGCGACCAGGTGTCCGTCACCCGCAGCGGATCGATGCCCCGCACCCGGATCACGAACCGGTTTCCGGCCAGGTGGCCGCGACGCAGCTTGTTGCGATGCCGGTCCGTCCAGAGCACCTCCAGACGATCGTCGTCGATGGTCGGAGCACGGTCCGAATCCGGCAGGTGGATCGACAGCGTCTGCTCGGTCACCGCCCTGGTGTCCTTGATGCCGGCAAAGCCGATCGCCCGCACCGGCACGGACCACGCAGCGGCGACGATGGAGATCAGTTCGTCGTGGGAGACGCCCGATTTCCGAATCCGGACGTACAGATGCTCGCCTTCGCCGCAGGACTCGTACATCGGAATCTCGTAGACGAGGAAGTCCTCGGGGCGATCCTTGATCGAACCCTCGAACTGCACCTGGTCCCGCATCGGCGGCATGGGGGTGATGTCGGACATGTCGTGGCCGTCAATCCCAGTCGAGCGGATTCGCACCGGAGTCGGGCGCGTCGTCCGTCGGTTCCTCTTCGATGGCATCGAGCACCTGCTCGCTGACGTAGATGGGCACCTCCTCCGCGACGCCCAGTGCGATCGCGTCGGACGGGCGGCAGTCGATCTCGATCTCGCGGCCGTCCTGCTCGATGCAGAGCATGGCGTAGAAGGTTCCCTCGTGGAGCTCGTGGATCACGATCCGATCGAGCCGGGCGCCGAGCTGCCCGATCGTCGTGGCGAGCAGATCGTGGGTCTGCGGACGCGGCACGTCCACCCCCTTGAGGCGACGCTCGATGGCGAACGCCTCGGGAAGTCCGATGACGATGGGGAACGATCGATCACCGTCGAGTTCGCGCAGCTCGATCACCTGCATGTCCGTCATCTCGCGGATGAAGATCCTCGCGAGTTCCATCTGTACTGGCATGCATGGTTCTCCTGCACCGATCGGGCCTTCAGTATCCTCTCCCCCGGAGCACCCGCGGGCAAGCGTCGAACAAAAAAAAGCGATCGGACCGGACCCGCCGGCGGGCGACGAACCGGGTTCGGTTGAGGCGACACATGGCTGCGACTACCATGCCGTCTCACCCTTCCGGCCCGTTCCGGATCTCGTCTTCCAACCCCTTGCGAGCCCCCCCATGTCCAATCGCAGCTACCTCTTCACCTCCGAATCCGTTTCCATGGGGCATCCCGACAAGATGGCCGATCAGATCTCCGACGCCATCCTCGATGCGATGCTGAGCGAGGATCCGGGATCCCGTGTCGCCTGCGAGACCATGGTCACGACCGGCATGACCGTGGTCGCCGGCGAGGTCACCTGCGGGGGCTACGTGGACATTCCCAAGGTCGTCCGGGAGACGGTGCGACGCATCGGCTACATCGATGCCGCCATGGGCTTCGATTCCGAAAGCTGCGCCGTGCTCGTGTCGCTGGACAAGCAGTCGCCCGACATCGCCCAGGGCGTCGACGAGGGAGCCGGACTCCACAAGGAGCAGGGAGCGGGCGATCAGGGGCTCATGTTCGGATTCGCCTGCAACGAGACCGCCTCGCTGATGCCGCTGCCCATCGATCTGAGCCACAAGCTCGTGGCCCGGCACGCGGAGGTCCGCGAGGCCGGCACCGTCCCCCACCTTCGTCCCGACGCCAAGAGCCAGGTGACGGTCCTGTACGAGGGACGCACGCCCAAGAGCATCGACACGGTGGTGCTCTCCACGCAGCACGGTCCCGAGTGGAACGACCGCCAGGATGAACTCCACGCCGAGATCACCGAACACGTCATCAAGCCCGTCCTGGAGGCATGGTGGAACGACGACATCACCGTCCACGTGAATCCCACCGGCAAGTTCGAGGTCGGCGGCCCCCTCGGCGACTGCGGACTCACCGGTCGCAAGATCATCGTCGACACCTACGGCGGCCGCGGCCGGCACGGCGGCGGCGCGTTCTCCGGCAAGGACCCCTCGAAGGTCGACCGGTCGGCGGCCTACATGGCCCGCTACATCGCCAAGAACGTCGTGGCGGCGGGACTCGCGGAGGAATGCGAAGTCCAGCTGTCCTACGCGATCGGAGTGCCCGAACCCACGTCGGTCCACCTCGACTGCCAGGGCACCGCGACCGTCGACGAAGCAGCCCTCGCCGAGGCCGTCACCAACGTCTTCGATCTGACGCCGGCCGGCATCATCTCGACCCTCGACCTGCTGCGTCCGATCTACTCCAGCACCGCAGCCCACGGTCACTTCGGCCGCGAGCCGGGTGAAGGCGGCGAAGGCACCTTCAGCTGGGAGCGCACGGACAAGGCCGACGCGCTCAAGGCCGCAGTCGGCGCCTGATGACGGAATCCGATGCCCACCCGACGTCGTCGGCCCGGGATGTCGCATGCCGACACCTGCTGGACGCGGCCCGCGCGTACCCGTCCGTCTTCCCCCGTCCGATCTCCGCAGGAAGTCTCGAGCCGCGCGACCGTCGACTGGCCGAGGCCATCGTCAACGAAGCCATGGCCCGGTGGTTCACGATCCGCACGCTGGCCGACTCGGCGCTGCGTACTCCGTGGGACCGTCTGGAACCCATGGTGCAGGCCGCTCTGCTGTCCGGCGGCGCGCAGCTGCTGCTGCTCGATCGCGTCCCCGACCATGCGGTCGTGGGCGAGACCGTCGAATGGGTCAAGCGTTCCGGTGGTCGACGCGGCACGGCCGGCCTCGTCAACGCGGTGCTACGGCGAATCATCGAACTGCGCGGCGAACCGGTCGAGCACGCCGACGGAACCGCCCGTGACCAGCTGCTGCGAAGCAACGGCGGCGGCTGGAAACTCACCGAAGACGTGTTCGACGAGGATCCGCTCCACCGCATGGCGGAGCAGACCGGTCACTCCACCGTTCTTCTGCAGCGCTGGCAGCAGGCCATGGGACGCGAGGAGGCGTTCCGGATCGCCCTGCACGGACTCTGCGCACCGCCCATCGTGGTGCACGGAGCGGGCCGGGACGACGCGCTGCTGCCGCACGAGGCCCCGGGGTTCGGTGTGCTGGCCGGCGATGCCTCGCTCGAGGAGGTGCTGGAACGACATCCGGACGCCATCGTGCAGGATGCAACCACCGCCCGGGCCGTCCCCGTCGCCGACGGGCTGGATCCGAAGGTGATTCTCGATCTGTGCGCGGGACACGGCACCAAGTCCCTCCAACTGGCCCGTCGCCATCCCGACAGTCGCGTGATCGTCTCCGACACCGATGATCGGAGGATGGAGGATCTGGACCGACTCGCCGAACGCATCGGGAACATCGAGGTCATGGAGCCCTCCGATGCCCGGGGGCTTCGCGGTGAAGTTGATCTTCTGGTGCTCGATGTTCCCTGCTCGAACACGGGCGTGCTCCCCCGACGACGGGAAGCCCGAATCCGCTTCAACGAAGGACGACTGCAGGACCTGGTGGATCTGCAGCGCCAGATCACCGCGGACGCCATCGCCACCCTGAACACCAACGCCCACATCCTCTACATCACCTGCAGCCTCGAGGCCCAGGAGAACGAGGCCATGCACCGGTGGTTGACGAAATGGCACGGTCACGAACTGGTGCACGAGACGTCCGTCCTTCCCACCGGCCTGCCCGGCGATCCACCGAGCGCCTACCGGGACGGGGGCTACGTCGCGCTGCTGAGGACCTGATTCCACGATCGACCCTTTTCATCCGGACGGGAGGTCACTAGACTCCCTCCCCGAATCCCCCGAGAGACGCCATGCTTGCACTAAATGACTTCATCACCGCCGACTGCATCGTGCATCCGCTGCAGGCCACGGATGTCCGGGGGGCGATCACGGAACTCGTGCACCGGCTGGAGTCCCTCGGACGCATCGAGGCGGCCGGTCCGATCGTCGATGCGGTCTGGGCGCGGGAACAGCAGCGTTCGACGGGCATCGGCGACGGCATCGCCGTCCCCCACGGCCGTTGCGGACACGTCGATCACATCGTGGCCGCCGTCGGCACGGCGAGTCCCCCGCTCGACTTCAAGGCCGGCGACGGCAAGCCGGTCAACCTCGTCGTCCTGCTGGTCTCCCCAACCGAGAACACCGCACTGCACATCCAGGCGCTGGGCGCGATCAGCCGTCGACTCGGCGATCCCGATGTACGCCGACGACTTCGCAACTGTCCTGATGCGGCTTGCGTGCACGACGTGCTCTGCCGTTGCGAAGACTAGTCGGATCGCTCCGAACGCAGATCGTTCTGGATCGCCTGGGCCAGCTGCGGGCGTCCCGTCTGCACATAGTGCATGATCGCCTGCTGGGCGACCATCGCGCTGCGATCCAGCTGCCGCGCCCGCTCGATGGCCCGATCCGCCTCGGAGATCCTGCCCTGGAAGGCCAACGCCTCCGACAGCAGGGCCCAGGCCTTGCCGTTGGCCTGGACCGTCTCGAGGTAGCGGCGGACGTTCTCCTCCCCCTCCGCCACACGCTGGGTGCGGATCAGCAGCATCGCCAGCCGCAGCCGGACTTCATCGTCCTCGGGGTCCGCCACCAGCGCCATGCGGGCGTAGTCTTCGGCCGCGGCGATCTCACCCCGCCCCACCTGCCATTCCATGATCCGGATCCGCAGCGGCCGCAGTTCGGAGTCCTCCGCCGCCAACGCCTCGACGTAGGCCTCGACTCCGACCGGGTTGGTGGCCAGTCGATAGTCCAATTCCAGATTGCGGACCTGCAGATTGAACGGGAACCGCTTCAGCAACCGGGGCATGCGCTCCTCGACGCCCGCGGAATGCCCGAGCAGGAGATGCATCTGAACGGCATCGACGTCGTGGTTGGGATCCGTGGTCAGTCCGATCGATCGGGCCAGATCGAAACGGGCCAGAGCGGATTCCGCGTACGTACGACCGGACTCGCTCAGGCCGGACGGCCCCATCGTCGCCATCGCCTCGCGGGCCGAGTGAATCCCCATGTGTCCGATCCAGTTCACGGCTCCGGTCTGGAGGGTGAAGCCCACGAGGAGGACCGCCGTGATGAGATAGGCCGCGCCGGAGAAGCGGAATCGTCCCTGGACCTTCATGCGGAGCCGGTGCAGATGCACGTTGTCGTCCGTAATCAGCCGCCAACTCTGGAAGAAGATGAAGGTGAGCACGCAGGCGATGCCCATCGCCATCAGCAGCGGCACCGAGGCGTACGCACCCCGGAAGCAGAGGAAGACGGTCAGGAACACCACCCCGAGAATGATCTCACCCGTGATCGAGACGTCCCACCGGCGCGGCTTCGGCTCCCGCCGGGCCTCCGGCTTGACCGCCGACTTGCCGAATCCGAAGTAGAGCGCATCGTTGGGACACGTGTCGACGCAGTCCATCGTCTTCATGCACCCGGCGTCGGTCACCATGCCCCACGTCCCCACCTCCTCGTGCACCCGCACGTTGGAGGTGCATACCGCCGTGCAGTCGCCGCACTGGTGGCAGGCGTCGGTGACCCGGATCCGCCCCCGCGAGAACCGGTCCAGCGGCGCGAAGAAGCCGCCGTACGGACAGCCGTAGGTGCAGAATCCCTTGGCGCCGAGGAAGTAGACGGTCATGAAACCGCAGATGAACAGGAAGACGATGCCGATCCAGACGCCGGGAAACGTCTTCCAGAAGTCGGAGGTGGTCAGATGGAGGCCCAGTTCCCAGGGCGCATCCTGGCCGGGCAGGAACGGAAGCATCCGGTGCACCGCGGGCCAGACGAACATGTACAGGGCGAGCACCAGCGGCGCCCACATCAGAAGTCGGGAACGGAACGGACGCGGGCGAATGCCGATCTTGCGGAGCATCCAGAGGCAGCCGTCCTGCAGCAGCACGACGTGGCACCCCCATCCGCAGAACCAACGGCCGAGGATCAGGGTCGACAGCAGTGCGAGCACGAAGAAGATCAGACCGGCGTTGATGGTGCCGCGCTTGACGAACTCCATGCTTTCCGACGGCTCGATGGGTGTGACCGTCACCCCGCCGAACCAGCCGAACTCCCGACTGAGAATCCAGATCACGACGTGAACGATGATCAGCAGCTGGACGATGAGCAGCACGATCGCCCGACGACGGCCCATTCGCGACCGTTCCATCACCGGCAGCGACGCACGGTCGTTGACCACGGGAAGCGATACGCCTTCCCCGCCGGCTCCAGATCGATCTGTTCCGTTCGTGCTCATAGTGCTGAAATCCGCATATGCATCATTCAGCAGAACCATCGGCCGGTCGAGCCCTGGTCGCTGAAAAGGACGCACCGAACCCCCCACAGGGCCCGGTGCGGCTTTTATCGGGGGCTACCGGCTCAATTCGGTGAGATTCGCCAGCCTCCCATGTCGTTCGAGCGGCGGTCACTGCGGGGCAGGCAACGGGACTCCACGGCCTCTCGAAGCTTGAGAAGGGCCCGATTCTGGATCTGGCGGACCCGTTCCTTGGTCAGGCCGATCAGAGTTCCGACCTGGGCCAGCGTCAGCGGCTTGCCGTTCCGACCGGCGTCGAAGCCGAATCGATGGTGCAGGACCTCCTGCTCGACGTCGGTGAGATCGGCTGCGTTGGCCAGCACGATCTGCTTGACCTCCTGGGCCCGCTCCCGTTCGTCGAGCTGCCGACGCTCCTCCGGATAGTTGCTGGTCTCGAGGGACGGATCGAACTCCGTCGGGAACCGCTGCCGGTACTTCGTGGCCTTGATCCCCTGCCGCGAGAACGACTTGAGGATGGCCCGGCAGGCGTACGTCGAGAACTTGAATCCACGGGAGGCATCGAACTTGTCGACGGCGCGGAGCAGCGCCATGTTGCCTTCGCTGATCTGATCGCTGAAGTCGACGTCCTTGGAACGCGACCGCTTGGCCATGGCCAGCACCAGCGCCAGGTTCGTCTCGGCGATCTGATCCCGGAGGGTTCTGGACAGTCGATACCAGTGGATGAGTTCCTCGGTCTGCTTCGGCGTCGGCTTCCGCGTTCCGATGCGTTCCTGGAGTCGTGCGACCCGGAAACGGCTGTAGTTGTACTGGATGAAGATGACCTGTTCCTGGGCCCCGGTGAGCACGACACTGGACCGTGTCGACGACTCGCTGGGTCGCGAACCGATCACGTCGTCGACCAGCGGTCGGTACCACGTGGTGTCGGGCGAGGGAACGTCCTCGGCACGATCGAAGATCTTGCGTTTGGCATCGCGGACGTGGAACTGCTCGTGGTCCACGTAGTCCATCGGCGTGTCGAGAATGGTCTGGGCCAATGCCGCATCGGCCTTGGCAGCCCGTTTGGTCTTGGCCCTGCGAGGAGAACGTGCCTTGGTGCGGCTGGAATCGGAATTACGACGTCGGACCGTACTCATGTGGAGAAGGCCTTTCTCCCGGACCCCTGGGGATGCGAACTGCGGGCCGAAGCCCAAAATCCGCCGCTCGGGGCCACTGGAGGATGGATTCGCGCGGAATCCACCACCATGACCGATTTCCGTGCCTGCAGCACGGCCCGAGCATCCCCGTTCCGACCCGGTCTGTCGGAACATCCCACTGAACAAACGCTCGCCAGGCGAAATTGTTCGCCGCCGAACCGAAATTTCGGTCAGTTTTTGTCCGTTTGGGCCATCAAACCCCTTCCAGGCCACGGAAATGGCCTCTCCACGGGACAGGAGGCACTGAACCGTGTCTGGAGGGATTTCGGTACCCGCCGGGCGTTATTCCGGGGTTTCGCCGGAGCAGTCGTAGATCCAGCCCTCCTGGGCCCGATCCCAATCCAGAAGCTCTCCTTCGGAGAAGAAGAGGCCGCATTCCCGCTCGGCTGCTTCCGGGCTGTCGGACCCGTGGATGAGGTTGAAGCTGTTGGAGACGCCGAAGTCGCCCCGGATCGTACCGGCATCGGCCTGGGAACCGAAGGTGGCCCCCATCATGGCCCGACAGATCGCAATGGCTCCGATTCCACGGACGCCCAGCACCAGCACCGGTGAGGAGGTCATGAAGCGAACCAGTCCCTCGTAGAAGGGCTTGCCTTCATGGGCTTCGTAGTGCTTCTGAGCGAGCTCCGGGCTGATGACCATCAGTTTGGCTCCGACGATCTGCAGGCCCTTCTCCTCGAAGCGGGAGATGATCCGGCCCATCAGACCACGCTGGACGGCATCGGGCTTGAGAATGATGAGGGTGGTTTCCATGGCGAGTTCCTCCTGGTTCAGGCCGCGAAGCATACCGACCAGCCGCCGGTGATGCCACCCCCACCGTCGAGTTGTGCACGGAACCCCGTTTCGACGCTATCTTGTGCGAAACACGGACGTTTCATGCCCACCACCACTCGCAAGAAAAAGACCGCACGGAAGGGGTCGACCAGCGGCCGCGTCACCGCCGAGACGCTGGCCAAGGGTCAGCGCGAGATCTCCGTGAGCGAGTTCTTCGCCAAGAACCGCCATCTCCTCGGATTCGACAATCCCCGCAAGGCGCTGCTGACCGCGGTCAAGGAGGCCGTCGACAACGCCCTGGATGCCTGCGAGGAAGCAGGCATCCTGCCGGACATCCACGTGCGGCTGCTGCAGAAGGATGAATCCCGCTTCAAGCTCACCATCCGCGACAACGGGCCGGGCATCGTACGGTCCCAGATCGAATCGATCTTCGGCAAGCTGCTCTACGGTTCGAAGTTCCACCGGATGAAGATGTCGCGCGGCCAGCAGGGAATCGGCATCTCCGCCGCCGGCATGTACGGCCTGATGACCACGGGCAAGCCGGTCCACATCGTCTCCAAGACGTCGCGTCGCAAGCCACCCCAGGATGTGGTCCTCAAGATCGACACCTCCAAGAACCGTGCGGAAGTGGTGAGCGAGAAGGAGGACCCGAAGAAGGACAGCCTGTTCCCCGGCGGGACCGGCACCCAGGTCATGATCGAACTCGAGGGGCGATACCAGAAGGGTCGCCAATCGATCGACGAGTACCTCGAGCAGACCGCGATCGCGAATCCGCACGCCCAGATCACCTGGGTCACCCCGACCAACGAGACCATCGAGTTCCCCCGTGCGGTCGAGGATCTTCCCGACGAAGCCAAGGAGATCAAGCCGCATCCCAAGGGCATCGAACTGGGCACCCTGATCCAGATGCTCGAACGCACTGAGTCCAAGAGTCTCAGCGCGTTCCTGCAGGACGAGTTCAGTCGCGTCGGCCAACGCAAGGCCAGCGAACTGGCCAAGACCGCCGACAAGCTGTCCGAGAAGACGATCACGCCGCGTACCCGCGTGAGTCAGCTGGGGCACGCCGAGGCGGAATGTCTCTACAAGGCCATCCAGGAGGCGTCCATCATGGCGCCACCGACGGACTGCCTGGTTCCGATCGGATCCCGGGCCCTGCTGGCGGGACTGCTCAAGGAGGTCCAGGCCGAGTTCTTCGCCGCCGCCACCCGTCCACCCACCGTGTACCGCGGCAATCCCTTCCAGATGGAGGTCGCGATCGCCTTCGGCGGCAACCTCGGTGCGGACGAATCCGCCCGCATCCTCCGGTTCGCCAACCGGGTGCCCCTGCTCTACCAGCAGTCCGCCTGCAGCTCCTTCAAGGCCGTGGTCGAGACGTCGTGGAAGAACTACGGGCTCGCCCAGCCCCGCAACAGCCTGCCGGTCGGCCCACTGGTCGTGCTGGTCCACATGGCGAGCGTCTGGGTGCCCTTCACGAGCGAGTCGAAGGAGGCCATCGCCGACTACGACGAGATCCGCAAGGAGATGAAACTGGCTTTGCAGGAATGCGGCCGCAAGCTCGGAACGTACCTCCGTCGTCGCAAGCAGATGAAGAAGCAGTCCGAGCGGCGCGGCATCTTCGAACGCTACATCGGAGAGATCGCCACCAGCTGCCACGCTCTGGCCGGAACCGATCAGAAGAAGCTCTACGACGCGCTGCTCAAGCAGGCCGCCCGCAAGACGAAGGAGGCCGATCAGAAGCTCGATCTGGACGGCAACGTCGTCGGAGCGCGGAAGCTCGAACAGGACGAGGACGTGATCATCCTCGCGGACCGGCAGCCGAACGCCGCCCCCGAGCCGGACGGCCTGTTCCAGGACGATCTCGTCCCCGCGAAGCGGAAGCGGACCACCCGGAAGAAGACCAAGAAGAAGTCGAGGAAGACCTCAAGGCGATCCTCCTGAATCGAGTCGATCCACCATGGCCAAGAAGAAGACAACCAAGAAGACGGCCAAGAAGACGGCCAAGAAGAAGTCGAGCCGCAAGGCGTCCACCGGACGCAGCGGCGTGGTCTCGAAGCAGCGGGACAAGGAGACCATCGGGAAGATCACCTCGCTGGCCCAGTCCGTCGCCAAGGACGGGCTCGCCCAGCGCGAACCCAGCATCGAGATCCCCATCCGCAGCGTCAGCAACATGAAGTACAACGCGCGGAAGCGGATCCTGGAGATGGGATCCAGCACCCAGCACCGCGAGCTCTTCAATGTCGGTCAGGCCCGCAAGTTCATGCAGATGCTGCTGGTCTCCAAGGGATGCCGGGATCTCATCGAAGCCGAGAAGACCCTCAGCCTGCGTGGCATGTACTACATGTCGCTGCACACCATCGAGGGCACGAACGAGAAGACGTTCAACGAACAGACGGAGTCCGACGGCATCCTGGAGGATCTGGAGGTCACCATCGACGGGCTTCGCGAGGAACTCCACGTCTTCGCCAAGAAGCGGGGCACGATGGTCGGCAACATCACCGTCGTCGACAACGGCGACGAGATCGACTGCCGACGCATGGGGACCGGCGGCTACGCGATCCCGAGCATCTGCGAACCCAGCGTGATCCAGTTCAAGGACTGCAACGCGGACTTCATCCTCCACGTCGAGAAAGACACCGTCTGGAGCCGGTTCAACGAGGATCGATTCTGGGAGAAGCACAACTGCATCCTGACCGAGGGGTCCGGCCAGCCGCCCCGCGGGGTGCGGAGGCTGCTGCACCGGATGCACAAGGAACTCGACATTCCGGTGTACTGCCTGCTCGACTGCGATCCCTGGGGGCACTACATCTACAGCGTGATCAAGCAGGGATCGATCAATCTCGCCTTCGAATCCCAGCGGATGGCCATCCCGGACGCCAAGTTCATCGGCATCCGTGCCGAGGACTACGACCGGTGCAAGCTGACGAGTGATGTGAAGATTGCTTTGAATGACCGGGACATCACGCGGGCCAAGCAGATCATGGACTACCCCTGGTTCGCGGACAAGCGTCCGTGGAAGAAGGAGATCAAGACCATGCTCAACAACGGCTTCAAGATGGAAGTGGAATCGCTGATCACGAAGGACATCTCCTACGTGTCCGAGGTCTACGTCCCCCAGCGGCTCAAGGACGGCGATTTCCTCGATTGAACGTCGCACCACGGCGCCGCACCCCCATTCGGTATACACTTGGTCGTCCGACCTTCCATGTGTGAAGGCGGAACCCGTTCCACGAAGGACGACCCCGATGACGCATGATGTCGATCACGACGGTCCGCGCCGACTCCTGGTTGCCGATGACGAGCACCTGGTGGCGATGGGCATGAAGAACAATCTCGAGGAGCTCGGCTACGAGGTCATCGGCCCCGCCGGCGACGGCAAGAGCGCCCTCGAACTGTGCAAGACCCTCAAGCCGGACATGGCCCTGCTGGACATCCAGATGCCGGGCCTCGACGGCCTCTCCGCCGCGGAGCAGATCTTCCAGGACCTGTCCATCCCGGTCGTCATCTTCTCGGCCTACTCCGACCGGGAGTACGTCGATTCGAGCAACGATGCCGGCGTCTTCGGATACATCCTCAAGCCCGTCACCCGGGACCAGCTTCGCGTCGGCATCGAAGTGGCCTGGGCCAGGTTCCTCGACTCCAGCGAACAGCTCGAGGAGATCGAGGGGCTCAAGGAACGCCTCGAGGACCGCAAGATCATCGAACAGGCCAAGTGGATCCTCGTGAAGCGGAAGTCGATCGAGGAGCCCGAGGCGATGAAAATGCTCCAGAAGCAGGCCCGGAACAACCGCCGGTCGTTGATCGAGGTCGCACGGGCGGTGGTCGAGAGCGACAGCCTGCTCAGCGAATGAACGGCGAACTCACCCGCGGGGAAGCGTGAGGACGAAGTCGCTGCCGTCTCCCGGCACCGAATCGACGTGCAGCCTGCCCCCGTGCTCCTCGACGATGCGACGCGCCGTGGGCAGCCCCAGTCCGGTGCCCCCCTTCCGGTGCGACACGTAGGGATGGAAGATCGACTCGCGATCGGACTCCTCGATGCCCGGACCGGTATCAATCACGTGCACCCGCGCGGACTCCGCATCGGCGTCGATCCGAAGCATCAGCTCACCGGCCGGACCGTCTCCGTCCGACTCGCGCTCCATGATCTGCGTCGCATTGATCATGAGGTTCAACAGCGCCTGCTTGAGAAGCCCCTCGTCCGCACGCACCTCCACCGGTTCGGGGGGGGCGTGGAACCGCAGCACCACGCCCGATTGATCGCACTGCGGATGGTAGAAGTCGATCAACTCCTCCACGATCGTCCGCAGATCACACCGGTGCGGATCGAGCTTGACGCGCCCGGCGAAGTCGAGGAAGTCGCCAAGGATGTGACCCAGACGATCCACCTCCCGCGCCAGAGCATCCACGCGGTGCATGAGACGATCACGCTCGCCGTCGTCCAGGTCGAGCGACGCCAGATCCTCGTGGAGGAGCTGCGCATTGAGCCCGACGGTCGACAACGGGTTGCGGATCTCGTGGGCGAGACCGCTGGTCATCGAACCGAGTTCCGACAGTCGCTGGGAATGCCGGGCCTCCCCCTCGGCCACGCGGGCCCGATGGACGGCACGGCGCAGCAGGATCAGCAGCAGCGGGAGCGTTCCCACCACGCCGATCACCACTCCGAGACCCAGCCACAGCAGGATCATCGCATCCTCCTGGTCCGCATCACGTGAAGAGCGTCGATGTCACTCAGGCCTCGACGGTCTCTTCGTCCTTCATCAGGGCCTTGCGGGAGAGCTTGATGCGACCGGTGTCGTCGACGTTGATGACCTTGACCTTGATCATGTCACCGACCTTGACGACGTCGTCGACCGACTTGACGAATCCGTTGTCCAGCTCCGAGATGTGGCACATGCCGTCGGTTCCGGGAACGAGTTCGACGAATGCGCCGAAGTCCTTCGTGGAGACGACCTTGCCCTCGTAGATGGTTCCGACCTTGATCTCCGCACAGAGTGCCTCGACCTCGGCCTGACACGCCAGACCCGCTTCGCCGCCGGTGGAGGCGATGGTGACCGTACCGTCGTTGTCGACGTCGATCGTGGCACCAGTCCGCTCCTGGATGCTGCGGATGGTCTTGCCGCCGGGTCCGATGAGCTTGCCGATCTTGTCCGGATCGATGATGACCTGGATGAGACGCGGAGCGTGCATCGAGATGTCCTCACGCGGCTTGGCGAGTGCGGCTTCCATCTGCTCGATGATGTTGATGCGGGCCGTGCGGGCCTGCTCGAAGATCGCCTCGATCTCCTCGAACCACAGGCCGCGGGCCTTGAGGTCGAGCTGAATGCCAGTGATGCCCTCGCGGGTGCCGGAGACCTTGAAGTCCATGTCGCCGAAGAAGTCCTCCTCGCCGATGATGTCGGTCACGCGGACGACCTTGCCGCTGTCGTCGCTGAAGCGACCGACCGAGATGCCCGCGCAGGTGCCCTTGATCGGCACACCGGCGTCCATCAGCGCCATGCAGCCGCCGCAGACGGAGGCCATGGAGGACGAACCGTTGGATTCGGTGATGTCGCTGATCAGACGGATCGTGTAGGGGAACGTCTCGAGATCGGGAAGGATTCCCATCAGCGAACGCTCCGCCAGGGCTCCGTGGCCGACTTCACGACGGCCGGGACCCATGATCCGACCCGCCTCCCCGACGCAGAACGGCGGGAAGTTGTAGTGCAGGTAGAACTTCTTGGCGTACTCGGGCATGAGGCCGTCGACGATCTGCTCGTCACGACCGGTTCCCAGCACGCAGGTCACGATGCTCTGCGTCTCTCCACGCTGGAAGAGGGAGCTGCCGTGCGTCCTCGGGAACAGGGAGGTCTCGATGTGCAGGGGACGAACCTCGTCGATCGCACGACCGTCGGCCCGGATCTGCTCGTTGACCACGAGGGACCGGGTGGTCTTCTTCTCGAGGGTGCGGAAGGCCTCGCGGGCATGGGAGCGACGCTCTTCGGCGGCCTTGTAGTCGGGATAGGACCCGTCGGTCGGCATCGCGAAGCACTCTTCGAACATGCGCTCGCGGAGCTC
>DBGM01000006.1 GCA_002295885.1 Phycisphaerales bacterium UBA854 | reverse complement strand
ATCCGCGATGACGGATGTGGTGAGGTTGTCGAAGAACCGGGGCACCCACCGGTGCTGCTCGATGAGCAGGCTCAGGCAGGCGAGGATGTACTCCTCCTGGGCGAACTGGAACTCTCGAGCGTTCTTGAAGGCGAACAGGAGCGATTCCTGCAGCCCGAGTTCCAACGCACCCTCCTCCATCGCTTGGTAGGTCTGAAGCCGGTGCAGTACTTGCTCGGCGTCGGTTGCGGAGGTGGTGACGTACTCCATCTCGCTGGCGGGAGGATTGAAGGTGGGCGGGTTCTTCTCGTCGAGCATCTCCTCGTCGACGGTGATGTGTCCCCAGGCGTCGACGACCGGGGCCGGAGCCCCCTCCGGACCGAGTTCCCCGCTCGCTTCGCTGAGCAGATCGTCCACCCGATCGTCGATCGTGTCGAAGCCGGCGTAGCAGCCTCCGACGGTGCACGCGGCCAGGGCCGCCAGGGCGGGTCGGATCGTTCGTCGGAAGATGGATGGTCTGCACTGCATAATCATGATTATCGGCCGGGAGCCCGCATCGAGTCCCGTTCGGACCGACCATTCTAGGAGTCCCCCGGGGGGTTCCCGGTGGTTCATTCGTTCTCCATCGAAATTGAATCTGGAGGCCCCTTCAGGGGGGCTGGGAGCCCGACTGATACACTTGGTGGATGCCCACGGCCCACGACGATTTCGCGAATCTGACCATCCTCGACCACCCGGTCATCCAGGACCGGCTTACGAGGATCCGGGATGAATCCACCCCTCCCCAGCGGTTCCGTCGTCTGCTCGACGAGATCGCCGGCCTGATGACCTTCCGGGTCTGCCACGATCTGCCCGTGGTGGAGGTGGAGGTCGAGACGCCGCTGGAGCCGACCACCGGGCATCGCCTGGAACATCCGATCACGCTGGTCCCCATTCTGCGGGCCGGCATCGGCATGACCGACGGGATCCTCTCCACGCTTCCCGAGGCCCGGGTGGGTCATCTGGGCGTGTACCGCGACGAGGAGACGAGTCAACCGGTCCCCTACTACCAGAAGATGCCGCCCGACATCGCGGACGGTCCGGTCCTGGTGGTCGATCCCATGCTGGCCACCGGCGGCTCCGCCGCCTTCGCGTTGGACCGGATGAAGGAACTCGGTTGCAGCAACATCCGTCTCATCTGTCTCGTGGCGGCTCCCGAGGGTGTCCGTCGGCTGCTCGAGGCACATCCCGATGTCCCGATCTACACCGCCGCCCTCGATCGATGCCTCGACGAGCACAACTACATCCGTCCCGGTCTGGGGGACGCCGGAGACCGCATCTTCGGAACGCAGTAGGACCGCGCCCCTGCTTCTGGTACAACAGCACGATGGCCGAATCAGCTCCCCATCTCTTCGATGACGACACCGCACCCGCGGCCCCGGACGGTGCAGCCTTCCGTGCCTCCGATCCGGACACGCGGCTCTACACCGGCGACTGCCGGGAGGTGCTCGGATCCCTGCCCGAGGCCGGCACCGTGGATCTGGTCTTCGCGGATCCCCCCTTCAACTGGGATGTGAACTACGGCGCCTGGGATGACTCCATGCCTCGCCAGGCCTACGAACAGTTCACCAAGGAATGGCTCGATGCCTGCATCGACGTGCTGTCGCCCTCCGGCAGCCTCTGGGTGAACATTCCCGACGATACCGCCGCCGAGATCGTGGTGCATCTGAAGTCGCGCGGCCTGACCATGGTGAACTGGTGCATCTGGCACTTCCGTTTCGGTCAGTGCCGCCACAGTGGTTTCATCACCTCGAAGGTCCACGCCCTCTACTTCTGCAAGGATCCGGAGAACCGCATCTGGAATCCCGACACCATCCTCGAGCAGTCGGACCGCGCAAGCATCTACGGCGATGCCCGGACCATGGCCAAGGACACCAACAAGGGCATGCGGGTGCCGATGGATGTCTGGTACGGGAAGTACTGGGGACGCATCCAGGGCAACAACAAGGAACGTCGCCACAACCATCAGAACCAGATTCCGGAGGTCTATCTCGAGCGGGTCATCCTGTCCTGTTCCAACGAGGACTCCCTGGTGCTCGATCCCTTCACGGGCAGCGGAACCACCTGCACGGTGGCCCGGTCGCTGGGTCGACGGTCCATCGGAATCGAATACTCGCCCGAGAACGCGGCCAGCGCCTGGGAACGCATCCACGACATCGGCATGGTCCGCAAGGGCGAGGGCATCGGTCAGTCCTCCGCGATCTTCAAATCCCGGGGCGGCAAGACGACGTGAGCGGCTCGCGCGTCGATCTCAACGATCACGAGGCTGCCGTCGAGCTCTTCCGATCCGCGGCGGAAGCCATGTTGGGCGCCGCCCACCGCGCGGGACCGATCGTCGAGCTTCCCGGTCACGGTCGACTGCTGATCAGCGGCGACCTGCACGATCATCTCGATCACTGGTACCGGATCCTGCATCTCGCCCGACTGGAGGAGTCCACCGAACACCATGTCGTGCTCCAGGAACTGATCCACGGCGACCGACTGCTCAACGGGATGGACTTCTCCTACCGCATGCTGGCCCGGGTGGCGGAAGTGGTCCTCGCATTTCCCGATCAGGTCCACGTCATGCTCGGCAACCACGAGCTCGCCCAACTCACCCGCCGGGCCGTGAGCAAGGGTGCAGGCAACAGCGTGGCCTTCTTCCAGGATGCGGTCGACTGGGTCTACGGCGACGAATCGAACCGGGTCACCGAAGCCATCGATGCATTCATCGCCGCGATGCCGCTGGCCGTCCGGACCGGACCGGGACTGCTCTGCAGCCATTCGCTTCCCGCCGTCGACCGGATGGGCGTGTTCGAACCCGAGATTCTCGAACGACCCCTGAATCCGGCCGACTACGAAGGGTCCGGATCCTCGATCTACCTGCTGACGTGGGGGCGACGACACGAGGACGAGCAGCTCGAAACGCTGGCCCGTCGCTGGAACATCCGAACCTTCTGCATCGGGCACCAGTCGGTTCCCGAGGGCATTCGACAGGATGGTCCGAAGCTGATCGCGATCAACAGCGATCGGGCCAACGGCGTGGTCATCGACTGGAATCTGGAGGACGAACCGTCACCGGAGCGCCTGCTCCGGGCTGCGGTGCGACTGCAGTCGATCGCAATGCCCGACGGGAGTGGAACGTGACCTCGGGACTGCTCGCCATCGAATGTTCGCAGCGTATCGGGGGCATCGCGTTGACCGATCCGTCCGGCCGTGCGCACGTGCATCGATTCGAGGCGGGTACCAGACACGGCGACGTTCTGCTTCCGGCCATCGATCGGCTGTGCACCGAGACGGGGATCGGCCGGGATGGACTCTCCGGATGCGGCGTCTCCATCGGTCCCGGAGGATTCACCGGACTGCGCGTCTCCATTGCCACGGCCCGGACCATCGCCTGGACGCTCGGCATTCCCGTCTACGGCGTTCCGTCCGCTCTGGTCGTCTCGGCCTCGCTGGATCCGTCGATCTCCACCGCCGTCGTGGCGCTGGCCGGCAAGGGCGGCGATGCATGGTTGACGGGGACCGTTCGTGACGGTGACGGATGGCGCATCGATCGTGCGGGAACCCTCGTCTCCGCACCCGACGCCGGAGACTGGTTCGAAGGCCACGGACTTCTGGTTGCGGACGAGCATCTTCCCGAGTCCATCCGGGATGCGGCGGCGGTGGCCGGTTGGGGCATCGAGGATCCGCAGTGGGACGCCGGAGCCTGCCTCGAACTCGTGCGGCAACGGCATGCGGCATCCGGATCCGACGACCCGCACGCCTTGCTTCCGATCTATCCGCGGGTGCCCGAGGCGGTCAGCCTGTGGGAGGCCCGGAAGCGGGTCTGACCCCCCTGACGACCCCGCAACGGGGATCCGGTTCACTCTGTGACGTCTGTGCGGCCTGTCCCGATCAGGCTGGGGTGGCAAGTATCCCTTGCGCTGAAGAGACCATCCTGCTCCGTCGATGTGAAGGCGGGCAAGGCGGGCGAACTGGCCGGTTGAAACCGGTCGCGCCCCCGTCAGCCAAGGAGGTACGACATGACCAGGCGAACATCGACGCGCGAGCCGCTGGATCAGAAGCAGATCTTCACCACGGGTGAGGCCGCCGAACTCTGCAACGTATCGCAGCAGACCATCATCCGCTGCTTCGACAACGGACGTCTGAACGGATTCCGTGTTCCGGGATCGAGGTTCCGGCGCATTCCCCGCGAGGATCTGATCGTCTTCATGCGGGACAACGGAATGTCCGTCGATGTGCTGGGCACGTCGACACCGACCCTGCTCATCATGGAAAAGGATCCCGTTCGGGCCGGCGACATCGTCGAAGGCGTTGGTGCCGGTCGAAGGGCGGAATTCGCGATCGCCCACGATGCGTTCGAGGCGGGGATCGCACTCGAACGCAACCAGCCGGATCTGGTGGTCATCGGATCAGGATTCGACCGGATCGATCCGGTCGCGGTCCGACGCCGTCTCGACGAATGCAGGGGTTCCGCTTCGAAACTGATGGTGTTCGTCGGTCACGACGAGTGCGGACGGTCGGACGAACTGATTCGAAACGGCGTCGACGCCTGCATCGCGGGCGAGATCGACGCCACGAGGATTCTGGACGAGTTGCACGGCCTGTTCGGGTCGTAGCACGTGGAGAGCACCGCGACGCCCCGTCGGGGGATTGCGGTGAACGAACGATGGATTCACGGCGTCAGGACGCCGATGCAGGAACCAGGTGAATGCCTGGCAGGACAAGGCAGGAACACATGGAACACAAGAACAAGATCAAGTCAGACTCCGATGCCCAGTGGTTCGAACAGGATCACACGATGCCGCAGGTCGAAGGACCCGCATCGGTGCTCGTGGTGACCTCCGACGCGGATTCGGCGGATGCCATCCGGAACACGGTTCTGGAATCCGGACACCGGTGCGCCGTCGCCGACACCCGCGCCTCGGGCTGGGATCTCCTCCAGACCGGAGAGACGGATCTCGTCTTGCTGGACACCACGGTCGAATCCGGAGTGCTGTCGCTCATCTCAGAGGCGCGGGAGCGCTGGCCCTGGATGCGCTTCATCGCCTTTTCGCGTCGTCCCGATGCGGACACCACGATCGAGGCCGTGCGGAACGGAGCGACCGACTACATGCACCTTCCCGGGGCGATGGACGAACTTCCGATCCGCATCAACCGTGTGGTGTCGCAGGGGCGTTCGCACCGCCGACGGGAACAGCGTCTGCAGCGACTCATGGATGCGTGCGAGACGCTCCGTGCCTCCAAGAACGAGATGTCGGAGCAGGTCGATGTCCTGTGCAGCGATCTCGCCTCCGCCTACCGGAACATCAAGGACCAGATGTCGACGGTCGAGATGACCACCGAGTTCCGCACGCTGGTGGGACAGGAGCTCGACGTCGAGGACATGCTGCGCACCACCCTCGAGTACATCCTCAAGAAGGTCGGTCCCACCAATGGTGTGGTCCATCTCCGAGAAGCCGAGGGCGAGTACGGAATCGGCGCCTTCGTGAACTACGAGTGGCAGGACCGGAACATCATGCCCTCCCTGGAACGGCTCGGCGACATGCTTTGCGGCCCCATGCAGCAGGAGGACGCGCTGATGAAGTTCGAGGACGCCGACTCGTTCGCCAAGCAGGACGGGGTCGATTCCTCGCTCTTCGAGGATTCCGAGGTCGTGTCCTTCACCTGCAACAGTGGAGACCACTGCCTCGCGATCGTGACCCTCTTCCGGAACCGCAGCACGCCGTTCACGGACGAGATGGCCGGCATGCTCGATGCGCTTCGGGACATCCTGGCCGAGCAGCTCGGCCGCATCCTGCGCGTCCACAAGCGTTCCAACCGCGAGTGGCCGACCGAACGGAGCGACGAGTCCGACTGGGGCTGGGGCGACAAGGCGGCCTGATCAGGCTCCGACCTGCTGGCGCTTCTTCGTCCACTTCCGCCGCCGCTGCGGCAGAGACGGACGACGACCCCGGATGCGGACCGCCTTGGGATCACCGATCGCCTCGCGCAGTCGGGTCAGCAGGTGTTCGTCGACCACGACCTTGGTCCGCGACTGCATGAACACGCGCTTTCCGTCCACGGGCATGATCAGCACGATCTCCGCGTGGTGCTGGAAGTCCAGTGGTTCATCGATGCGGTCCGTGTTCCGGACGATCTCCGCGATTCCGGCCATCCATTCCTCGCGGGCCGCCGGATCCATCGTCGCCGAGGCGGCGAGATCGATCTCCAGCGTCCCCACCAGCGACTGCATGGCGATGTCGGTCGTGAACAACCGTTCCACGATGAGCTGGGGCTCGCCCCTGCTCTTGTCGATCCGCCCTTCGGCGAAGACGACCTCGTTGGCCCGGATGCGATCGAGGTTCAGTCGGTAGGACTCCGAGAAGAGCACCCCTTCGATGCTCGAGATCCGGTCCTGCAGCGTCAGCACCGCCATCTTCTCCCCGGCCTTGGGTCCGTTGCGGATGATGTTGGTCCGCAGGTGCGAAATCAGCGCCGCGATGATCACCGGTTGGTCCTGGCTTCCTGCAGCCGCTTCGTTGATCGTTCCGGTCGCGAATGCGCTGACCAGCGTCTCGAACGATTCGAGGGGGTGGCCGGAGATGTGGAATCCGAGATGCTCGCGTTCCGCGGCCAGGGTCCGTATCCGGTCCCATGGCTCGACCTCGGGCAGGGACGATTCGGCCGCGGCATCGTCCGATTCGTTCTCCGAGAACATGCCGAACATGGTCTCCTGTCCGGCCGCACGGTCCGAGGCCATCCGCTGTCCCGCCGCGATGGCGTCCTCCAGCGCAGCGATCATCGAGGCCCGTTGCCGCATGCCGTGCAGGGAATCCAGTGCACCGGCCTGGATCAGGGCGTCGATCGTCGACCGGTTCACGGTGCGCGACGACAACCGCTCGCAGAGGTTGTGCAGGCTTTCGTAGGGCCCCCCCTCCTCCCGTTCCCGCAGGATGCTCTCGATGGCGGACTGTCCGACCCCCTTGATGGCGCCGATCCCGAACCGGATGTGCCCCGTGTTGGGTGTCTTCGCCTCGCCGTCGTTCCACGCCACCGTGAAGTTGGCCTGGGAGATGTTGATGTCCGGCGGTCGGATCTCGATGCCCTCGTGCACCTCGTCGGTCGTCGAGTCCGGGAAAACCACGTGGCGGCACTCCTCGAGGTACGGAGCCCAGTCCTCCGTCTTCTTGGCGCCGCTTTCGAAGGTGAGCAGGGCGGCCATGTACTGCACCGGGAAGTACGTCTTCAGCCAGGCCGTCTGGTAGGCGATGATCGCGTAGCAGGTCGAATGCGACTTGTTGAACCCGTAGCCGGCGAACTTGAGGATGTGCTCGAAGAGCTGTTCGGCCATGTGCT
>DBGM01000021.1 GCA_002295885.1 Phycisphaerales bacterium UBA854 | reverse complement strand
TCGTCGAAGAGATGCATCGAGTCCGGCTCCATGGCGAGGCGGAGCACGTCGCCGGGGCGGGGCGGTTCGATGCGTCGCAGCCTGGCCACGAGTTCATGGCCACCGCAGTCGCCGACCACATCGACGGCGTCGCCCAGCGGTTCGCTGACGCGGACCTGCAGTTCGATGGGGCCGCGGTCGTCCTGCACGAGGTGCTCGGGACGGATGCCCAGCGTGGTGGAGCCGGCCGGCGCGCCGACCGGCACCTCGAAGGCGTCGCAGCGGAACCGGCCGTCGTCGATGCGTCCCTCGATGAAGTTCATGGTGGGGGCGCCGATGAACCCGGCGACGAACCGGTTGGCCGGCCGTCGGTAGACCTCCAGGGGAGGGCCACACTGCTGGATCCGCCCGCCGTGCATGACCACCACCCGATCACCGAGGGTCATCGCCTCCTCCTGATCGTGGGTGACGTAGATCGAGGTCGTGCCGACGCGCTGGTGCAGCGACTTCAGTTCCCCCCGCATCTGCACACGAAGCTTGGCATCGAGGTTCGAAAGGGGTTCGTCGAAGAGGAAGACCTTCGGTTCGCGGACGATCGCCCGACCCAGCGCGACCCGCTGCTGCTGTCCGCCACTCATCGCTCCGGGCTTCCGGTCGAGCAGTTCGGTGATCCCCAGTTGTCCGGCCACCTCCTCGACCCGGCGTCGCCGCTCTACACGCGGCATCCGGCGAAGCTTCAGACCGAACTCCATGTTCTTCCGCGCCGACATGTGCGGGTAGAGGGCGTAGTTCTGGAAGACCATGGCGATGTCGCGCTGCTTGGGCGGTACGCGATCGACGACGGAGCCGTCGATGGCGATCGAGCCGTCCGTCCGCTCCTCGAGGCCCGCGATCATCCGCAGCAGCGTCGACTTGCCGCAGCCCGAGGGGCCGACCAGCACCAGGAACTCGCCGTCCCGGATGGTGAGCGAACATGCGTCGACGGCCCGGGTGCCGCCGGGGTAGGTCTTGCCGAGATCATGCAGTTCAACGGAGGCCATGTCCCGCATGGTACCGTGCACATCATGCGGGAATCTCCGGGCAGCCTGGTTCGAACCGTGCTCCTGTGCGTGCTTGCACTGGTGGCCGTGGGGTACGCCCTGCTGGGGCCGCGGCCGTCCACGTCGGGGTCGGACGACCGGATCGTGCTGAACTACTGGGAGAAGTGGACCGGGACCGAAGCGGCCGCCATGCAGCGGGTGGTCGAAGCATTCAATGCATCGCAGGACCGCATTCACGTCAACTACCTGACCATGTCCAGCATCGACGAGAAGGCGATGCTGTCGATTGCCGGTGGGGCACCGCCGGATGTGCTGGGCCTCTGGAGCTTCAACCTGCCGTTCTACGCCCAGGCGGACGCAATCCTGCCGCTGGACCTTCCCGGGATCACCGCGGAGACCTATGCCCCCGCGGTGCGTCCGCTGGTGTTCGACGGCGACCGTCAGCTCGCGGGGGTCAACACCTGCTCCTCGGTGGCGTTGTACGTGAACCTCGATCATCTGGACCGGGCCGGTCTGTCCGGCGGTGACGGCGATCGTCCGCAAACGCTGGAGGAGTTTGACCGCATGGTCGGACCGTTGAGCATCGTCGAGCACGGCGAAGTGGTCCAGGCCGGCTTTCTGCACATGGATCCGGGGTGGTGGCACTGGTGCTGGCCGGGCTACTTCGGCGGGAAGCTCTACGACGTCGAAACCGACACCGCGACCATCGACTCGCCCGAGAACGTCGAGGCCTTCACCTGGTTCCAGCGGGGGCAGCGTCGCTACGGGCGGGATGCCCTGCGTCGCTTCCAGTCCGCGCCAACCGACAATCCGAGTCCGTACCGGAACTTCCTCACCGGCCGTTTGTCGATGACCATCCAGGGGCCATGGATGGCGCGGGTCATCGCGGAGTCGGCGCCCAAACTCAACTGGGCCGCCTGGCCGCTGCCGGGGCCGGTGGGTTCGCCGGAGGCTCCCGCGGGTCCCATCGAGTGCGACATCCTCGTCGTGCCGCGTGGTGCGCCGCACCCGGACGAGGCCATGGAGTTCATCGCCTTCACCCAGCGGCAGGACATGGTCGAGCTCGTCAGCAGTCTCCACGCCAAACCGTCTCCGTTGATGGAGGTCTCCGAGTCCTTTCGTCTTGAACATCCCAACCATTCGATCGCCGCCCACGAGGCGATCCTGCACAGCCCCAACGGCTTCGGCACGCCTCCGTTGGCGGGATGGCCGGAACTGAACGCCGCCTTGACGGCGGGAGTGGACCGCATCTGGAACGGTGACGAGGACGTCGCCACGGTGCTGGCCGAGGTGCAGTCGGAGGTCGAGGCCCAGCTCGAGCGGGCCCGGATCCGCCGGGAGCGGCGGAACCAGCCGCGATTCGGAACCGGTCCATGACGTGGAAGCGCACCATGACCGGACTGCTGTGGATCTCCCCCTGGCTGATCGGCTTCGCCTGCTTCACGGTGCTGCCGCTGGTGCTCGGGGTCTGGTATTCGATGACCGACTGGACGCTGCTGGAAGCTCCCGTTGCGGTGGGCATGGAGCACTACACGCGGATGCTGCACGACGAGGTCGTCCACGCCGCCACCCGAAACACCCTGGTCTACATCGTGATCACGATTCCGCTGCTCACCGTGGTCTCGATCGCCCTGGCCATGCTGTTGTCCCGGCCCGCCCGCTTCATCGCCTTCTGGCGGGTCGCGGTGTTCGCCCCGTCGGTCCTGCCGCTGGTGGCGCTGGCCACGATCTTCAAGCTGATGTACGACGGCGAACTCGGTGTGATCAACCGCGGTCTCGAAGCGACCGGTCTCCGGGGGCCCGGCTGGTTCACCGACGAGACCTGGGCCATGGTGGCCATCATCCTGATGAATCTGTGGGTCGTGGGCCCGGCGATGGTGATCTACCTGGCGTCGCTGCGCGACGTCCCGCGGGATCTGCACGAGGCCGCGTCGATCGACGGGGTCGGATGGTGGGGGCGCCTGGTGCACGTCACCCTGCCGATGATCTCGCCGGTGATCCTGTTCAACGTCATCATCGGACTGGTCAACGCGGCGCAGGTCTTCGTGGTGCCCTACATCATGACCGGGGGCGGTCCGAACCGGGCCACCTACTTCTGGTCGATGTACGTCTACGATGCGGCCTTCCGCTACGGCGACATGGGCTACGCAAGTGCGCTGGGGGTGGTCCAGTTCCTGGCCATCCTCCTGCTGACCATCGGACTGCTGCTGATCGGCCGTCGATTCGTCTTCTACCGGGGAGCCGTGTCATGATCGCGGGGACCGGAGCGGGTCGATTCGGGCGGGCGGGCATGTACCTCGCACTCGCGCTGTGCGCCGTGATCGCGGTGCTGCCGGTGCTGTACATGGCCTCGATCTCGCTGCAGCCGGCGGAGCAGGCCATGAGCGAATCGGGGCTGCTGCTGCCCGCGTCGCCGGCGGCTGCGGTGCGGGACGGAGCCGCCAACTACGGTTCGGTCCTCGGTGACGGGGCGGTCGATTTTCCGCTCTACTTCCGGAACACCCTGGTGATCGCGCTGCTGTCGGTCGCGGGCGTCGTGGTGTCGAGCGTGATCGTCGCCTACGGATTCGCCCGGGTGCCCTGGCGGGGACGGGGCACCTGCTTCCTCGTGCTCCTGGCGACGATGATGATCCCGTTTCCGGTGGTGATGGTGCCGCTGTTCGTGATCTTCCGCAGCCTCGGTTGGATCGGCACGTTCATGCCGCTGTGGATCCCGGCCTGGTTCGGCAGCGCCTTCAGCATCTTCCTACTGCGGCAGTTCTACCTCACCATTCCACGGGAACTGGACGAGGCGGCCCGCATCGACGGCTGCGGACATCTCGGAATCCTGCTCCGCATTCTCGTACCGCTGTCCCTGCCGGCGATCCTCGTGGTGGCCCTGCTGCACTTCATGTACGTCTGGAACGACTTCCTGGGGCCACTGGTCTTCCTGACCCATCGGGACCAGTACACCCTGGCCCTCGGTCTCGAGCTCTACATGTCCCGCCTCGGGACGACGCCGTGGAATCTCCTGATGGCCGCCAGCACCATCATGGTGGTGCCGGTGCTCCTGCTGTTCCTGCTCGCCCAGCGGTCGTTCATCGAAGGCATCTCGACCTCCGGAGTGAAGGGCTGAACCGGGGGCCTCCCGGCCCGATTTCCGTTGCTCCGTGCGTGCCAGCCCAAGGGGGCAGGGATACAATGAGCGGTCAACAAGGAGAATCGCCGTGAAAGTCACCCCCTGGATGCGTTTCCTGCTGAACCTCTGGCCCATGTCGCTCGTCCTCGCGGGCTGCGATTCCCGCGTCGTCGATGCTCCGCCGTCCTCCGACGCCGGATTCCACGCCCAGTCCTGCCGGGACCTGCGTGGCCAGGACGTCGATCTGGGTCAGTTCGAGGGGCAGGTGCTGCTGGTGGTCAACGTGGCCAGTCACTGCGGCTACACCTCGCAGTACACGGGTCTGGAGAAGCTGCATCAGCAGTACAAGGACCGTGGTTTCAGCGTCATCGCCTTTCCGTGCAACGACTTCGGGGGGCAGGAGCCCGGGGGAGCCGACGAGATCGAGCAGACCTGCCGCGTCAACTACGGCGCGACGTTCCCCGTGATGGAGAAGGTCGTCGTCTCGGACCAATCCGGTCAGTCGCCGATCTTCGCGGAGTTCGCCAAGTCGACCGGCGTGCTGCCCAAGTGGAACTTCGGCAAGTACCTCGTCGATCAGCAGGGCAATGCGGTGGCCTTCTTCGGATCCAGCGTGAAGCCGACGGCCGTTGAAGTCACGGATCGCATCGACGGCCTCCTCGCGACGGCCGGCCCGGATACGACGAAGGACTGAATCATGGACGCGTCATTTCCCGATCTGGCCGTGGGCATCCCGGAACTTCCGACCACCATCGTGCGCACCCGTGGGGGATACGAACTCCTCTCCCGGGTGCGGGTGCCCCGTCCCATCGACGAGGTGTTCACCTTCTTCTCGAATCCACGCAATCTCCAGGAGCTCACTCCGGATCATGTCGGGTTCAGGATTCTCAACGAGGGCGAGGTCGAGATGAAGGAAGGCGCGACGGTCAACTGCCTGCTGACCGTCTACGGCTTCGTGTCCATCAAATGGGACTGTCTGATCCAGCACTGGGAGCCGCCGCACCGCTTCGTCGACATCCAGACCAAGGGGCCGTTCCGATCCTGGGTCCATGAGCACGCGTTCGTCGACGAGGGTGGATCGACTCTGATCCAGGATCACGTGCAGTACCGGGTCCCGGGTGGCCGTCTGGCGCACGCCCTGTTCGTCAAGCGTGATCAGCTGAAGGTCTTCAACCACCGTGCCCGGGTCATTCGGGAGCGATGGGGAACCGCCGAAATCTGAGAAACCGGTTCACGGCCCGTCTCCGGTGGCGTAGGGGGCCCTGCAGGACGCGCAGGGTTCCTGTCACTCTGGAGAATGAAGATGCAACTCAACTCAATGTGGGCCCTCGCGGGCGTGCTGGCCGTGGCCGGCATCGCGGGCGGCTCGGACGCGGCTCCCCTCAACGGGGAGTTCTGTTCATGCAACCATCAATACGAGGCCGGCGATCTGGTCCACCTGCTGGTGGACAACCCCAACCGGGCCGAGAACCTGCCTGCGGGATCCGAAGGGAAGGTCCTGTGCGGCAATCCTCGTTTCGACAAGTGGGTGCAGGTCGGTTTCTTCGACTGGGACAACGGCGGTCGGGATCTGAACCACTTCTGTGAATGCGGCGGAATCGACAGTGACGGCAAGGGATGGTGGGTCAGGTGCAACACCCTGGCCCTCGGTCCGGCACTTCGCCATGGGGCATGCTGTCTCGGTGATCACTGCCTGGCGATGTTCGAGCCGGATTGCCTGAATCGCGGCGGCGAGTTCCTCGGGCGTGACATCCAATGCATGCCCGACCTGTGCGGCTGCGGCGAGCCCGTGGACTGTCCGGATCTGGACGGCAACGGAGTGGTCGACATCCAGGACGCCCACGAGTTCATCTTCCAGTTCTTCGGTTGGCGTCCGGAGCCGCCGCAGGATCTCAACGCCGATTGCGAGGTCGACGGTCTCGATCTGATCCTGATCCTCGACGCCGTCGGTCATTGCGTGGAGCCGGTCGAGGAACCGCCGGCGGAGGCCGCGCCGGAGCCCGATCCGGATCCGACGGGAGCCTGCTGCACCGGTGACGAATGCCGGATCGCAACCGAGGCGGAGTGCAACGGCGAGTGGCTCGGTGAAGCGGTGACCTGCGACGACGTCGATTGCCGCGTCCGCGCGTTCGACGATGAGCCGCTCTGCAAATGCGGGGGACAGTTTCGGGCCGGGGACCGGGTCACGCTGCTCGTGGACAATCCCGGGCGGACCGGTGCCGTCCAGAACGGACGTCCGGAACTGCTTCGTGGGGCCCGCGGTGTGGTGCTCTGCGCCGACGCCAGCGGTTGGGATCGGGTGACCGTGGCCTGGGAGGGATTCCGCGACCATGCGCCCAATGATCCCCGGGACCGTCGGGATCCGACCTGGTTCTGCGATTGCGGTGTCTATCGTGGCAACGGGCTGAACGATCTGGGCATCCATGTCCTCGAGACCTGGATCGTCGATTGCGAGAACCTGCTGCCCGGCTGGCGGGAGATCGATGAGGTCGGGGCCTGCTGTCTCGGTGATCAGTGCCAGCCGCTGCCCGAGGCCGATTGCCTCGATCGGGGAGGTGAGTGGGGCGGTGATCGTTCGCCCTGTTCCTCCGAGACGTGCGCGGGCGAGGTGCTCTGCCACTGCGACGAACAGTTCGCAGTCGGCGACGAGGTGGAACTCCTCGTCAACGCACCCCTCGGGCACGACGATCTGCCGCGTGGCCGGCGCGGCCATGTCATCTGCTCCTGGGAGCACGAGGAGTTTGGCGATCTGGTGCTCGTCCGTTGGTGGCGTGCCATCGGCAACCGCAATCTGGTCGACCAGTGCGAGTGCGGTTGGCGCGATCCGATCCATCGGGATCGACTGCAGATCGTCCAG
>DBGM01000038.1:11709-52365 GCA_002295885.1 Phycisphaerales bacterium UBA854 | reverse complement strand
TTCAAGTCCAGTATGGCCCACTTCCGAACCACGAACCCCGCTTCACGGCGGGGTTCCTTTGTTGGTGGACGGACACGCTCGCCACCCGGTCCAACGGTTCCTCGTTGGCGTGGTCGTTCCATCGCATTTCGTTGTTGATGGCCCGGCGAATCCCGGTCGGGGACTCGCCGCGGAGTCACCGGCAGGTTCCCCAGCCGCCGATGATCGTGAGCAGGTCGCCCACGTCGTAGGGCTCGTCCCAGCCGGCGATCACCGCGAGCAGATCGGTCACGTCGACGCTGCCGTCGCCGTTCACATCACCGCTGCACGTGACGGGGCACTCGTCCCGGATGGAGTTCGAGCCGTCGAGATCGGCGGGGCCTTCGATCTGCTCGAACGTACCGAGGTTCGAGCACACCGTGCTGCCGGTCAGGATGGCCATGGTCGGATCGCTGCTGGCCACGGCGCTGCCCGCGAGGCCGGCCGCGTTGTTCCGGATCGTGCATCCGACGATGGTGGACGTGCCGAACGTGCGGTTGCAGATGGCGCCGCCCGAGCCGGCCGCCGTGTTGCCGTCGAACACGCACGAGTCGACCAGGACGTCGCCGAACCAGCGTTCGCAGCAGGGATCGCCCTCGTTCAGGATCGCGCCGCCGTCCTCCGTCGCGGTGTTGTGCTCGAAGAAGCACTCGACGAGGGTCGGGCTGCTGCGCAGATTGGCGAATCCGCCTCCGAGGACCGCGGAGTTGCCCGAGAAGGTGCAACGAAGGAAAGAGGGGTGGTCGGGCTGCCCCGTCTCCCAGCATGCGTACCCGCCGCCCCAGTTGGCGGTGTTGTCGATGAACCGGCAGTCGATGAAGATCGGTGCCCCGTTGAGGTTGTAGACCCCGCCGCCGATGCCGGTCGTCTCGTTGCCCACGAACGTGCAGTTGATCATCGTCGGGCGGGCGTGGAACATCGTGACCGCGGCCCAGTCGCCGCCGGCGACTCCGGTGAAGACCAGATGCTCGACGACCGTATCGTTTCCCTCACCGAAGAAGGCCATGACGTTGTCCCCGAGTCCGAGGCTGTCGATCGTCGTCAAGGGCATGCCGTCGGGGCCGGTCGAGCCCCGAAGGGTGATCGCCTTCTGCTGGAGGATGAGGTCGTGCTCGTGGTACGTGCCGGCGGCGATCTCGATGGTGTCGCCGTCGGAGGCGGCTTCGATCGCCTCCTGGATGGTCGGGAAGTCTCCAGGCACCTCGATGGTGCTGGTGGGCAGGGCAATCGCCAGGATGAATGCTGCGGTATGCATGGGGACTGCTCTCACCATGATTCTCGCCTGTCCACCGTTGATTTCAACACGAAAGCCATCAACACCGGCTCAATGCGGTTTCGGGGCGGATACGGCAGCCCGCAGGTAGGATGGGTGCGTCTTCGGAGATGCAATGGCCGCCTTTCTCGTCGCAACCTTCTACAAGTTCACGCCGCTGCCGGATCATGTCTCGCTTCGGGACGCGCTGGCGAACCGCTGCGACGAACTCGGTACATGCGGCACCATCCTGCTCGCGGAGGAGGGGATCAACGCCACCATCGCCGGTGGCCGCGAGGCCGTCATGGGCGTGATCGATTTCCTTCGTGCCGATGCCCGGCTCGCGGACCTCACCTGGAAGGAGTCGACCGCCGTCGAACCGCCCTTCATCCGGATGCGGGTCCGCCTGAAGAAGGAGATCGTCACCATGGGCGTTCCCGGGGTGGACCCGTCGGGTTCTGCGGGCACCTATGTGAAGCCCGGGGAGTGGAACGAACTGCTTCGCGATCCGGATGTCCTCGTCATCGATGCCCGCAACGACTACGAGGTCGAACTGGGCACGTTCGAAGGGGCGGTCGATCCGGGCATCGAGTCGTTCGGCCAACTGCCCCAATGGCTTGACCACCACGTGGATCCCGGGGCGAAGCCGAAGGTGGCGATGTTCTGCACCGGCGGCATCCGGTGCGAGAAGTCCACCGCGTACCTCAGGCAGGCCGGCATCGAGGAGGTCTTCCATCTCGAGGGCGGGATCCTCAAGTATCTGGAAGAGGTTCCCGAGCCGCAGAGCCTGTGGCGGGGCGAGTGCTTCGTCTTCGATGAGCGGGTCTCGGTGGGACACGGCCTGAAGGAGGGCGACTACGAACTCTGTCGGGGATGTCGCCGCCCGGTGGGGCCGAAGGAACGGGAATCGGAGTACTTCGTCGATGGGGTCTCCTGCGCCTGGTGCCACGAACGCACGACGGACGTCCAGAAGGCGAACTTCGCCCAGCGGCAGCACCAGATCGATCTCGCCCGGGAGCGCGGGGAACGTCATCTCGGCGGTTGAGCCGCCCGGGAAACGGAAGGAAGTCCGATGCGAATCGTGGTGGCACTTCTGATCGCACTCGTCGGGGCGCGGCTGGCCCTGGATCTGACACCGGACCTTCGCCGGGCGGTGGAGGTCGGCATCTCGATCCTGTCGCTGGCCATCGTCCAGGGCTGGATGCTCCAGTCGCTCCTGGTGTGGGCGACGGGGGGGGCTGCATCGATGCGGGCCGCTTGCAGTACGTGTGCCATGGTCATGTTCGTGGGGGCCATGCTGACCCTGCTCGTGGTCTTCCTGCTTCTGGCCGTCCTGGGGTCGGGTGCCGCTGGCGTCTCCTTCGTCGTGCTGCCCCTGATCAACGCGGTCGTCAGCGTGTTCATGTACCGCTTCGTCGTCACGTCCGGATTCTGTGAACGCCGGCTGGGAGTGCCGGCTCTTGGGTCGGGGCGTGGTCTGTTCGTTGCTCTGATCATGTCCGTCATGCAGCTGCTGCTGTATGTTCTGGTCTATCTCTTCATGCGGCCCTGAGTGGTCGGCTGCAACCGAAAGGTACTCCCATGCTCGCCCTCCTCGTCGTTTCCGCCGTGCTTGGAACTGCTTCGGCGTCCGCGCCCGCTCCCGATTCCCTCCGCGTCATGGCGTGGAACGTGCTGCACGGATCCAACGACGTCGACCGCGGTCCCGAGAAGACGCTGGCCGTCATCGAGGCGTCCGATCCCGACGTGATCCTGATGCAGGAAAGCTACGACATCGACGGAGACCGCCCGAAGCTTGGCAAGTGGCTGTCCGAGCAGCTCGGATGGAACTACCACCAGTCGGACAGCCCGCACCTGTGCGTTCTGACACCGCTGGAGATGGAGGCGACGTTCTTCCATCATCCGTGGCACGGGGTCGGGGCCAGGCTCACCGATGCAGGGGGCCGCTCGTTCCTTGCCTGGAGCATCTGGCTCGACTACCGCGCGTACATCACCTACGAGCTGCGTGACAACCCGGACATGTCCGATGCCGATTTGCTCGCGGCCGAGGACGTGCGATCGAACCGTCTGCCGCAGGCCAGGTCGCTGATCGCCCATCTGCGCGAGGCCGGTCAGCTCGAGGCCGACATCCCCGTCATCGTCGGCGGCGACTGGAACACCCCCTCGCATCTGGACTGGACCGACGACACGGCCCGGGTGTTCAAGCGTCGCCGGAATCTGGATCTGCCCGTGAGCATCGCCATGCACGATGCGGGTTTCAGCGATGCGTTCCGCGTCGTGCATCCGGATCCGGTGCAGCAACCGGGCATCACCTGGTCGCCGATGTTCCGTGGCACCGACGACACGCCCCAGGGGTTCGAGCGGATCGACCGCGTCTATCTGAAGAATCCGGAACGGCCCACGGGGGACTGGACGCTCCATCCGATCGGAGCCACCGTGCTGCCCACCCCATGGGAGGACGGCGCCATCGCGATTCCCGAGCGGGCGTTCCCCTCCGACCACGGTGCGGTCGTGGTCGACCTGCAGTGGCGCAAGGGTGCGGTGGTTCCGTCCAGAAAGCCCATCGAGCTCCGGGTTCTGGCCTTTAACATCCTCACCGGCGGCAACGGGTCGGGCCCCGACGGAGACAGCCCGCTGGCCGGCAAGCCCCGGCACGCCGCGATCGCAGCGGCGATCGAGCGGGTCGATCCGCACGTCGTCCTCGTGCAGGAGGAGGGGGGCGAGCAGCGCATCATCGATTTGCTGCAGGCATCGGATCCCGCCTGGCGGCGACGCGGCGGTGGTTCGCGCGGGCAGGCCGTCTACGCCCGCTGGCCGATCGAGGCCATCGACGTCGATACGTCACGCATCATGCATCCGGCCGGCCCGTTCGTCGTGCACAACGTCCACTGGCCGCCGTACCCGTACGGTCCGTACGAGATGCAGACCAAGCTGCTCGCGGGTGAATTGGTGGACACGTCCGAGATCCTGGCGATGGTCGACAAGGGCGAGATCTACGGGAACACCTACCGGAGCGTGCAGCCGTCGCTGGCGGCCGGTCTGCCCGTGATCGTCGGGGGCGACTTCAACGAGCCGTCGCATCTGGACTGGACCGCTCGCTACGCCGAACAGGGGGACGACCGCTGGGTCGACAATCCCACGGGTACGCCCATCCGGCACGAGATCGCCTGGAAGGGGACCTCCATGCTTGCGAACCCCGAGGCGTACCGCGGGGAACTCGGGCTCGCGGCGGATGCCGAACTGGTGCCGATGATCGACGCCTTCCGCACCGTCCGGCCCAACGAGGTCGCCGATCCCGGGCACACCTGGACGCCGCGGTACGCGGTCGGCTCGAGCGGACGCCGCAACTGGGGAGCCGACGGATTCGACGATCCGCGGGCGGCACAGCCCACGACCATTCTCGACCGCATCGACATGATCCACGTCTCGTCCAACCTCCTGCCGCGCAGTGTCGTGGTGCTGGGGGATGCGGGTGATCCCAACAGCGACATCGAGTTCGATCCGTGGCCCTCGGACCACCGGGCCGTCCTGGCCACGTTGTGGTGGATTCCCTGAGCTGGACGTGACGTCTTGTCAGTGGAGGCGTGCGGCGCTATTCTGCGGCCATGACCACTCTCACCCTCGTCGTTGCTGCATTATTGCTCCACGACGGACCGGATCCGCTGCTTGCCTATCCGCTCCACGAGGAGTCCGTTGCCGGCGACGTCCTGAAGGCTCAGGTCGGACCGGACATCGCCCTGCAGCGTCCCCTCCGCTTCGTGCCCGGAACCGAGGGCGGTGGTGCGGAAATGGAGGAAGGTGACCGGCTGGTCGTCGCCGCCGACCTGTCGGAGCTCGACGGAATGCTGCCGGGACGCGAACTGACGGTCTCGGCCTGGCTCTCGGTCACCACGCCTCGCCAGTGGGGCGGTGTGTTCGGGTGCATCCAGGACAACGAGAACCATGAGAAGGGCTGGGTGCTCGGATACGACAACCGGCACTTCACGTTCGGCATCGCGACCGTCGGCGCCGACGACGGGGACGGCAGGATGACCTACCTCACGGGCCGGACCCCGTACGAGGAAGGTCGTCTGTACCACGTGGTCGCGACCTACGACGGCACCGCCACCCGGCTCTACGTCAACGGCGAACTCGATGCGGAGACGACCGAGCAGTCCGGTGATCTGCTCTACCCCGAGACGGCGCCGGTGTCGCTGGCCTGCTACCTCGACGACAACGAGTTCCATCCCCACGTGGGTCGTCTCATGGATGTCCGCCTGTACGACATGGCGGCCGGGCCCGATTGGATCCAGGGCCAGTTCTCGCACCATGCAAGCCGGGCGGCATTGCCGGTACGGCGACCCCCCGAGCGACCGGTCTCGGACGTGCTGGGCTGGCAGGTCCCGCCCTTTCTGCAGTTCGCCACCGGGGATTCGATCCGAATCATGTTCGAGACGACCCGGCCCGTGACGGGGATGGTGCGGTTCGGCGAGACGGCCGAGTTCGACCGGCAGGCGCCCATCGTCGAGCCCGTCATGCTTGGTGAGGTCTTGCTGGGTGGGCTGCGTCCGGATGAACCGTACTTCTACCAGCTCGATCTCGTGGACGACACGGGGCAGTCGCTCCAGTCGGAGGTCCTCAGCTTCCAGACCGCGGCTCCCCGAGGGACCCCGATCACCTTCGCGATCATCAGCGACACGCAGGACAACCCCACGGTGTCGAGCCGCATCGCCGGGCACATCTGGGGACAGCGACCGGGCTTCATCGTCCATCCGGGCGACCTGACCGGCACGGGGTCGCTCAAGGGCGACTGGACAGACGAATTCTTTCCCGGGATGAACGGTCTGCTCGGGCGGGTCACGATGTATCCGGTGCTCGGAAACCACGAGCAGGACGCGCGGCACTACTACAAGTACTTCTCGCTGCCGGCTCCGGAGTACTACTACCGCTTCAGCCAGGGGGACGCGGACTTCTTCATGATCGACACCAATCGGAATGTGGACCCGGGCTCCGAGCAGTACGTCTGGCTCGACGGTGCCCTGGCCGATTCGGATGCGCGCTGGAAGTTCGTCGTCCACCATCATCCCCCGTACTCATCGGACGAGAACGACTACGGCGATACCTGGACGGGGCGGGGGTCGCGCGGCGACCTGCGGGCCCGGCAGTTGTCGACGCTCTACGACCGCCACGGCGTCGATGTGGTGTTCAACGGGCACATCCACAGCTACGAGCGGACCTGGCCGATCGAGGGAGGGCGTGTCGTCGACGACGGTGGCGTGGTGTACACGATCACCGGCGGCGGTGGCGGGGGGCTCGAGACACCGGGTCCGGTCCGACCCGATTTCAACAACACCGTTCGGCGGGGCCACCACTACTGCATGGTGCGGGTCAACGGCCGGACGCTCGAGTTCTTCGCCTACGACATCGAGAACCGGCTCTTCGACCACCTGCGAATCGACAAGCCGGAACCGGCGACGAAGGATTGATTCCGTCCGGGTGCATCGCCCGACGCATTGCTGGAGTATGCTTCCGTCATGACTGGACTACTTGCGATTCTCTCACCGGCCAAGACGCTCGACATGGATTCGATTCCCGCCGGAGTCGCCTCGACCAAGCCGAGACTTGCGGCCCGCACGAAGGAGCTGGCAGCGACCCTCGAAGGGTACAGCCCGGCCCGGCTTTCGAAGCTCATGTCCATCTCCGACAAGCTCGCGAAGCTCAATGCCAAGCGATGGGACGACTTCGGTTCTCGCAGCAACCCCCGGGGGCCGGCTGCGATCTGCTTCCGGGGCGATGTGTACCAGGGGATGGAGGCATGGTCCCTCGACGCCCGCTCCCTGGAGTGGGCCCAGGATCACGTTCGGATCCTCAGTGGGCTCTTCGGTTTGCTGCGGCCGCTGGATGTCATCCAGCCGTACCGTCTGGAGATGGGGACCAAGCTTCCGACCGACGCCGGTTCCAACCTCTACCAGTTCTGGGGCGATGCGATCACCCGCACACTCCGCAAGGACCTGGCGGCCATCAAGGCCGATGTCCTGGTCAACCTGGCCAGTGACGAGTATTCGAAGGCCGTCGATCTCGAAGGCCTGGGAGTCGAGGTCGTCCAGACTACGTTCCTGCAGCGGAGCGGAGGCTCCGAGAAGTTCATCTCCTTCCATGCCAAGCGAGCCCGCGGTCTGGTGGCACGATGGATGGCAGAACACCGGCCCCGCACGGTCGGAGCACTCCGCAAGTTCAATCTTGAAGGGTATCGCTGCGATACGCGGGCGAGCGATGACACGCGTCTGGTGTTCTCGCGTCCGAAGCCCGCCGCACGGAGCGCAGGCTGAGGGGGATCAGTATTCGATGCGTCCCGGCAGCATGATGCTGCGGAAGTACTGGTAGTCGGGGCCGTCGTAGATCACGTTGTGATTCTGGACCGCCTCGCTCAGATTCTCGTAGTCGCTCATTGTGTAGACCTCGGCGTGCCCGTCCATGAATCCGATGGTCACGCGTCCCGGGTTCCAGTTCCAGGCCGGTGCATCAGCCCACTGGGGAATGTTCACGTTCGGCAGGCCGGTGTGGACGAGGAAGCCGTTCCAGTTGTTCGCATGGTCCACGTCCTGCTCCGTGATGCATCCCATGGTGCGGGCCGGTTGCGGCACCCGGGAGAGCGTCGGGCAGGGAAGGTAGTTCACGCCCAGATTCGGGGGCGGGTTCTGCGCGTAGCCCGAATAGTCGTCGGCGCCGTTGTTGACTCCGACCAGCGAGTTCAGCGAGTAGCTGCGCATCCGCAGAGTGGGGTCGAGGGGTGAGCGGTAGGAGTCCTCGTTTCCGATGTACTCCCATGCGGCGCCAGCCTGCAGGGCTCCGATGCCCGTCGGTGCATCGGGTATCTGTCCGCTCTCGGAATCCCGGACCCACATTCTGCTATTGGCGTCCGCATTCAGGTCCCCCTCGTTGGGATCGAAGAGGGTTCGGGGATGGAGCAGTCGTCCCTTGTTGTCGATCGAGAAGCTGAGATTGGCCTTGATGATCTGTGACTGGTTGGACAGATCGGTTGCGGTCCTTGCCGAATCCTGTGCGGTTCCGAGCGTGATGAGCAGGACTCCCAGGAGGAGGCCGATCATTGCGATCACAACGAGCAGCTCCACGAGCGTGAACGCGAAGCGACGGAATGGTTGGTGATTGGTCATCGAGCGACTAAAGAGTTGCCTTTCACGATCTTCCTTCAGTGTACCGGTGGATGACGCGATGCACGAAAAAAAGGCGAAGGTGCCCGGAGTTCGTCTCAGCCGCGTCGCAGGGCGGTGCCGATGCTCAGCAGCAGTACGCCGGCCGCTCCCGCTCCGAAGAGTATCAGCGGTATGTAATTGGGGGTGACGCACAGGCACCCGTCCGTGATCGCAACGGTGCCGGGGATCATCATCCAGATCAGTCCGACGATGATGAGCAGGCAGCTGAATTCGCCAAGCAGTCCCGTGTCGTTGTTTGAATGCTCTTCCATGGTGTGGTGGCCTCGCAGGAGTGGTCATGTCCGAATGCGGTTATTCGGCACTCGTAGTGTACATGCACGATCTGGAGGTTCGTCAAGGGTCAGGAGGACACCGGACGATTCACCACTCTTCTGGAGTCATCGGCCCCGGTGCACCGATGACACACGGTGTGGGAATGGATCACCAATCAGTCGTAGCGGTTAGACCGATTCGGGGCTTCTGGCGTCATATGCAGGGGCGTTCGATGCCCCTCATGGTGTCCCTGTTCCTCCTGCTTCTGCTCTACCCGGTCTTTGAGAGCCCCGCGAACGAGCTTCCTTCGTGGTTGGCCCGATGGCTGTTCGCCCTGGTGCCCATCACCGGAGCGTTGATCCTGGAGGGGCGGAGATGGCCGAGGCTGTGCCTGTTCCTGCTGGTGGCATCGCTCCTCGTGCTCGACTTCGTGGACAACTTCGATGTGGCAGGGAGCCTGATCTTCTGGATCCACTCTTCGGCGGCGGTCGCACTCTACGGCTACTGCGCATTCTTGATCGTCCGGTCGGTCTTCGTCCGCGACGACCTCAAGGATCATCCTGTCTACGGCGGGATCACCGGATACATGCTGATCGGAGTGACCTTCGCGATCGTCTACACCGTGATCATCCAGATCGATCCAAAAGCATTCCAGCTCCACGGCGTCGAGCCGGTAGCCGAGAGCGACATTCCGTTCGGTGACCTGCTGTACTACAGCTTCGTATGCCTCAGCACGCTCGGGCTGGGCGACATCACCCCGGTCAACGCCTTTGCCCGGTCCGTTTCGATCGTGGAGGCCGTCATCGGTGTGATGTACGTGGCCGTCCTCATCGCGCAACTGGTCATCGCCCCGGCCCAGCGGAGGGCGAGCAATGCGATCACGCTGCTCGAGGCGCAGGCGGAGCGTCCTTCAGTCGACACGCCGGAAGACGATTGACGAGCAGGTGACCGATCCTTCCGCCTTGGTGAGTTCACCCAGGTGGACTTCTGCGATGTCGCATCCGAAATCGACGAGCCGCCGATTGGTGCGTTCCCACGCCGAATCAGCGACAAGGGTCGAGCCCACTCGAACCACGTTGCCCGAGAAGGGTTCGTCCGGATGGCATTCGACCCGCCGCAGGCCTTCGAAGACGTCCGCTGGAACCCATGCCGGATTGAATAGCACCGCATCGTCCGCAATGGCCGTCGCGCCCGTCTTCAGGTGCAGGCATTCGTGTAGGGGGACGGATCGTACCTCGTATCCCATCGGTTCGAGGACATCTCGGAGCTGGCGGTGGGCTTCGGCGTTGGTCCGGGAGGAGAGGCCGACGTAGAGCGTGCGGCCGAGCAGGAGCACGTCCCCTCCGTCGATGCATGCAGGGGCCTCGATGCGGTGGCATCTCCGATGGGCGGCAAGTGCGTCGGCGACAGTCTCGGCTTCCCCCCGTCTCGATTCGGCGCCCGAACGGGCGATGAAGGCTATTTCGTCCAGGACGAAGGCGGGGTCCTCCACGAAGACCGAATCGGGGTGGTCGTGGAGCGGGGGAAGCGTGATGATCTCGCATCCGAGTGCGGACAGCGTTTCGACGTAGTGCTGGTGCTGTCGGTGGGCATTCGCCAGATCGATCGGGGTGCGATCGACGTGGGTGAGTTCGCAGGATCCGATCGAATCGGGAACGCGTCGCACGATGGCGATGGTGTCTGTCGTCGACATGACGTGGAGTCTACTTCGTGTAGGCTGGGCGTGTAGGCAAGGACCACGGAGACCGATTCATGCTCACACTCGTGAAAATCGCCGTCAACGCAGCGTTGATCACCGGTATCACCGAACTCGTCAAGCGCAGCCTGCACGCGGCCGCTTTGCTGGGAGCGTTGCCCATCGTGACCATCATCTCGATGATCTGGATGCACGCCGAGGGCAAGGATGTCGACTCGATTGCGGGGTATTCGACCGCCACGTTCTGGCTCGTGCTCCCGACCTTGCCGATGTTCCTGGTCTTTCCTGCCCTGGTGAAGGCCGGATCCGGCTTCTGGTTCGCGTTGCTGGTGTCCATCGTCGTGATGCTGGTGCTGTACGGACTGCTGCTCCTGCTGTTGCGGGTGGTCGGGATCGCGATCTAGTAAAAGCAGAGAGGCCCGGTGGTTCCGGGCCCCTCGAGTGGTCGTGGTCGTCGGATCGTCGATCAGACTGCGGCGCCCTTGGCGGCCTCGAAGCGGGAAGCCACTTCGCTCCAGTTTACGACGTTCCAGAAGGCTTCGATGTAGTCGGGCCGGCGGTTCTGGTAGTGCAGGTAGTAGGCGTGCTCCCAGACATCCAGTCCGAGGATCGGCGTGCCACCGCATTCCTCGCCCATGAGCGGGTTGTCCTGGTTTGCGGTCGAGCATACGGAGAGCACACCGTCCTTCACGCACAGCCACGCCCAGCCGGACCCGAATCGGGTTGCGGCAGCGGCGGCGAACTGCTCCTTGAATCCGTCGAACGATCCGAAGGCCGAATCGATGGCCGCGGCCAGATCACCGCCGGGGGCCCCGCCCCCGGGGCCGATGATCGACCAGAAGAGGCTGTGGTTGTAGTGTCCTCCGCCGTTGTTGCGTACGGCGGTCCGGATGTCCTCGGGGACGTCGAAGAGGCTGCTGCAGAGCTGGTCGATGGGCATGGCAGCAAGGGCATCGTGGCCTTCGAGGGCGGCATTGAGCTTCGCCACGTAGCCGGCGTGGTGCTTGTCGTGGTGAATGGTCATGGTCGTCGCGTCGATGTGCGGCTCGAGCGCGTCGGCGGCGTAGGGGAGATCGGGGAGGGAGTAGGCCATGGGGTTCGATTCCTTGCTGGAGATACGGTTGCAGTCGAGGCCACAGTATAGAACCCCGGTTGACGGGTGTCCTCAGAGGATGGATGATTCCGTGGTACCGAGAGGATCCAACCGTGACAGAACCGGAGCAGCAAGCGAAGCAGGGGAAGTTGGGGTGCTGGGGCATCGTCGCGATCGCGGCGGTGATCCTGGTCGTGTGCGGCCTGCTCTACCTGATGGTGGTCTGACCCGATCAGGCGTCGAGGGTTCGTGTGCACCATGACTGCAGATCGGCGAGGCAGTTCGGATCGATCCCGTGGGCCATGTCGTATTCGTGGTATTCGAGGCGTACTCCGGTGTCGGTGTACCAGTCCCGAATGCCGCGCCCGCATTCCACGGGGATCACGTCGTCGAACCGTCCGTGCGACACGAACAGGTCGCGACCGTCCAGGCGGTCGGTGGGGGTGTCCTGTGCGAACACCTCGTCGACCATGCGTCCCGAGCAGGCGGCGACACCCGCGGGCGGTCGTGTCCCGTGCAGCAGCAGGGCGTGGGCGATCATCGATCCCTGGCTGAAGCCCATCAGGTACAGGCGGTCCTCCGGAGTCTCCAGTCGCTGCATGGTGTCGCGGATGAACGCATCGGCCGCCTCGACGGCCCGGGCCGCTCCGGCAGAGTCGTACCCGATGCCCTGCCCGGGCTGGAAGATCAGGTCGAACCAGGCCCAGCCTCCGGGCATGCCCGAGGGTGCAAGGTCGATCGGAGCCTGGGCGCTGACGACATGGAACCTGGGGTCCAAGGCGTGTCGGAGTTCATGGAGGTCACCCATGTGGCTTCCGTAGCCATGGAAGGTGATCAGCAGCGGTGGCGGTCCATCGTCGGATCGCAGGGGCGGGGCCTCGATGAACTGAAGCGGTTCAATCCTGCTCATCGTGTACCGATCTTGGCCAGTAGGATGCCCACGAGCACCACGATGCTGCCTGCGATCTGCCAGCTGTTCAGGAGTTCGGCCAGCAGGAACCAGCCCAGGAAAGCGGCGAAGACCGGCTGCAGCAGCAGCACCACCGCGGAGAAGCTGGCCGGCAGCCTCGAAAGGGCCCAGACAATGCATCCCTGTCCGATGCACTGCGGAACCAGTGCCAGCAGGATCAGGTAGGCCCAGGCCTTGTTGAACTCCTCCGGCATGCTTTCGTTGAAGTAAGGCACCAGGTGGTTCTTCTCCTGCGGGATGCATACCACCGCGATGAACATCACGATGGTCGCCATCATGGTGCTGACGGTCAGGATCTCGATGGCCCGGAAGCACCTGCGCAGCCATTTCACGACGAGAAAGTAGGCTGCATACCAGAATGCGGTTCCGATCGCGAACATGTTCCCCAGCATCGGATTCTTGGCGTAGTGCGTGGCCTCGTCGTTGGCGAGGAGCAGCCAGATTCCCGCGAAGGCCACGATGAGACCCGCGAGGAAGGCGGGGCGGAAGCGTTCCTTGAGCAGCCACCAGGCGACGAAGCCGACGATGAAGACCTGGAGGTTGGCCAGCAGGGTTCCGTTGGAGACCGTCGTGTGTGCGAATGCGGTGTGGAAGAACGCCATGTCGCCGGCAAAGAGCAGCCCCGGGAGCAGCAGCCATAACGGATTGATCATGCCGCGGTCCAGCGGCCGGGGTTTGCGAGCGGGCAGTATCCACAGCGCGATCATGAAGATCGGGGTTGCGATGGCAAACCGCCAGAATGCCGTCGTGAGGGGCCCCAGGTATCCCGAATCGGTGGCCAGCTTGGCGAAGATGCCGGCGAAGGCGATGCCGGCCGCGCCGATCACCAGGACCACGAGGGCCAGCAGCGAGCCGGTGCTTCCGGGACGCGGGGTCAGATCCGTTCGCGGAGTCGTCTCGTCGACATCTGATTGCCGGGGGGTGCTTTCCACGCCGTGGTTGTATCACATCCGGGCCGGAAATGGTGCTTCCCCGCGGGGCCGGGAGCCGACTGGTGTACGATGCGGGACAACAATGCCTAAGGAGATCGACATGTCGCATACCAACGGAATCAGTCGTATCTGTGCCCTCGGCATCATCGGTGGGGTCCTCCTCGTCGGTGGTTGCCGAAATGATGCTCAGAGCGGGGCCCTGATCGGCGCCGGCGGCGGTGCACTCGCCGGGCAGGCCATCGGTGGCAACACCGGATCCACGCTCATCGGAGCGGGGGTGGGAGCCGCTGCTGGGTACATCATTGGCAACGAGATGGACAAGGACAAAGAGAAGCACCACCATCATCACCATCATCACCATGATCACGGCGATCAGGATTGAGCATTGAGTGACGTGCAGGTTTCAGCCGACGGGAGGCGATTCATTCGTCTCCCGTCTGCATTCACCGTGCCTTCGTGATGTCCAAGGACACGATCACCTTCTGGAGCCTGACCAAGGGATTCCGCCGGCGGTATGCCGCCGCGTTGGGGGCCCTTCTGGTGTCGTCGTTGCTTCTGTACCTGGTGCCGCTCGTTCCACAGGTGGTCATCGACGGTGTTCTCGATCCGGAGCAGGCGGGACGTCCTTCCGTCTTCGTCCGTCTGCTAGTGCCCGCAATGGGCGGGGCGGAGTTCCTTTCCGGGGCCCTGTGGGTTCCCGGGCTCGTGGTGGCGTCGCTGTCGATTCTCGCCGGGGCGTTCACCTACCTGCGGGGCCGCTGGTCGGCTCAGGCCAGCGAGGGAATGGTCCTGCGGCTGCGGGATCGCGTCTACGACCGGCTGCAGCACCTACCCTGCGACTACTTCGACGGGCATGAGACCGGGGATCTCGTGCAGCGATGCACATCGGATGTGGACACCGTTCGCATGTTCCTGGCCAATCAGATGGTCGAGGTGGGGCGTGCGTGCCTGCTGCTGCTGCTGCCGATTCCCCTCATGCTGCTGATCGATCCCTGGATGACCCTGGCGGCGGTGGTGACCATTCCGTTCATCACCGCCTTCTCGCTGCTGTTCTTCAAGAAGGTCCGCTCGCTCTTCCGTCTCAAGGACGAGGCCGAAGGGCGGATGACCAGCGCGATCCAGGAGAACCTCTCCGGGGTCCGGGTGGTCCGCGCCTTCGCCCGGCAGGACTACGAGATCCGTCAGTTCGACGCTCGCAATGCGACGCACCGCGATCTCGACTACCAGCTCTACGCGCTGATGGCGCGATTCTGGTCGATCTCGGACCTGATGTGCATGCTGCAGAAGGCGATCGTGCTCGGAGTGGGCATCATTCTGCTCGTCCACGGTGAACTGGAGATCGGCAGCTTCTACTTCTTCATCACCGCGGTGACCATGTTCATCTGGCCGGTCCGTCAGATGGGTCGGATCCTGTCGGATCTCGGGCGGGCGACCGTGGCCTTCGACCGCATTCGCGAGATTCTGGGCGTTCCGGTCGAATCGATGTCCGAGCCCATCGCGCACGCTGAACCGGTCGGTTCCGGCATCGTCTTCGACGGGGTGACGTTCTCGCACCGCGAGTCGTCGCCGGTGCTGCACGAGGTCTGCTTTGCGGTCGATCCCGGTGAGACGCTGGCCATCGTCGGTCCGTCCGGCTGTGGAAAGAGCACGATCGTCAACCTGCTGCTCCGGCTGTACGACTACGACACCGGTTCGATCCGTCTGGGCGACGAGGAGCTCAACGGCATCGGCCGGAAGCGGGTCCGGGCCCGCGTTGCGGTGGTGCTTCAGGAGCCGTTCCTCTTCTCGAAGACCCTGCGGGAGAACATCCTCCTTGCCAGTCCGTCCGCGGCCGAGCACGAGATGCACGAGGCGACGGCGGCGGCGGAGATCCACGACTCGATCCAGGCCTTCGAGCACGGGTACGAGACGGCGGTCGGCGAACGGGGGGTGACCCTTTCGGGTGGCCAGCGGCAGCGGGTCGCGTTGGCCCGGGCGCTGCTCCAGGTCCCAGATATCCTGGTCCTCGACGATGCCCTCAGTGCGGTCGACACGGAGACCGAGTCGCTGATCCTCGAGGCGTTGCGACGTCGCCACCACCGCCAGACCACGATCGTCATCGCCCACCGGATCGCGACCCTGATGCACGCGGATCGGATTCTGGTCATGGACCAAGGGCGAATCGTGCAGCACGGCACCCACCAGGAGCTGGTGGGGGTGGAGGGGCTCTATCGCAGGCTGTGGACGATCCAGTCCCCCGACGGAAAGGAGGGGGACGGTGGATGACCTGATGGTCAAGGAGCACGAGCTTCCGCAGCGCATCGACACCAGACTCTGGCGTCGCATCTTTGGTCACGCCCGTCCGTACCGTGGTTCGATGATCGGTCTGGCCGCCAGTGGAATCGGCATGGCGGGAATGGACACGCTGATGCCGCTCATCACCGGGCTGGTGATCGACTCGATCGTGGACCAACGCGGTGGCGAGGAGATCATGACCTGGTGGCTGCTCTATCTGATGGTCATCGTGCTCACCTGCGTCATCGTCTGGTGCTTCATCATGCTGGCCGGTCGTGTCTCGACCGGGGTGGCCTACGACCTGCGGACGCGAAGCTTCGGCCGGCTCCAGGAGCTTTCGTTCTCCTGGTTCGACACGCGACCCCAGGGCTGGATCCTGTCCCGACTCACCTCGGACTGCATGAAGGTGTCCTCCCTGATGCCGTGGTTCATGCTGGATCTGTTCTGGGGGACCAGCTTCATCGGGGGCATCATCATCGCGATGTTCCTTCTCAACTGGAAGCTGGCGCTGGCGGTGCTCTGCATCGTGCCGCTGCTGGTCGGTACCACGCTGTACTTCCAGCACAAGATCCTGCGCAGCTCCCGGATGATGCGGCGGACCAACTCCCTGATCACCGCCAACTTCAGCGAATCCATCTCCGGAATCCGGACCACCAAGACCCTGGTCCGGGAAGAGGAGAACCTCGGCGAGTTCCAGGAACTCTCGGGCGACATGCACGACTGGTCGCTTCGTAACTCGCTCCAATCGGCGGTCTACCTCCCCATGGTGCTCTCGATCGGGAGCATCGGGGTCGGCGTAGCTCTCTGGCGGGGCGGGATGGACGTCCAAGCCGGCGGCCTCACGCTCGGCATGCTGATCGCATTCATGCAGTACGCGGTCAACTTCTTCATGCCGATCCAGGAGCTGGCCCGGCGCTTCACGGATCTCCAGGCCGCCCAGGCCGCGGCCGAGCGGGTCCAGGATCTGCTCGATACGGAACCGGCCATCCGGGATTCGGAGGAAGTTCGTGAACTGGTGCGGCTCGCAGCCATCAACGACCCCGATGCACCGGAGGGATGGGACGGGGGCGACCAACGGATCGAACGCATCGAGTTCCGAGACGTGGGCTTTTCGTACGTGGAGGGGGAACCGGTGCTCGAAGGATTCGATCTGGACATCCGTGCCGGTGATTCGATCGCACTGGTCGGTGCCACCGGAGGCGGCAAGAGCACCATCGCCAACCTGCTCTGCCGGTTCTACGAGCCGACCGGTGGGGGAATCTTCTTCAACGGAGTCGAATACCGGAGACGCAGCCTGCACTGGCTCCGGTCGAATCTGGGTGTGGTGCTCCAGGTGCCCCATCTCTTTGCGGGCACCGTTCGGCAGAACATCGCCTACGGTCGCGCGGGCGTCGATGCGGCGGCCGTCGAGGAGGCGGCCCGTCGCGTCGATGCCCACGACTTCATCACGGGGCTCGAAGAGGGCTACGACACCGAGGTGGGTGAAGGCGGCTCGCTGCTTTCGACCGGGCAGCGGCAGTTGGTGTCCCTGGCCAGGGCCGTCCTGGCCGATCCGCAGATCTTCGTCATGGACGAGGCGACGTCCTCGGTGGACACGGAGACCGAGCAGCAGATCCAGCATGGCATCGAGGCGGTGCTGCAGGGGCGGATCTCGGTCATCATCGCCCACCGGCTCTCGACGGTCCGGAATGCGGATCGAATTCTGGTCGTGGATCGGGGTCGAATCGTCGAACGAGGGACCCATGAGCAGCTTCTGGAGAGACAGGGCCGATATTTCCAGCTCTTCACCCGTCAATTCGCGACACCATGATACTTTCCGAGTTACCTTGAAACGAGTTGATGGCAGCCCCGGCTGCCGCCGCAGAGGGAATCATGAGTCGCATCTCCCGGACGACGATGGTCTGATGCCGCTCACATCCAGATCGTGCTGCCGGTCGGCAGTCCGGTCCATTCGAGAACCTGCCCGATGACCACCCGACTTCTTGCCGTCTCCGTTCTCCTGGCCGCTTCCACCGCATCCGTGCACGGAGCGGCCGAGATCGATCCGTCCCTTCGCAATGCCATGAACAACGCCGGCCAGGACACGGTCAAGGCGATTCTGTATCTGCACGACCAGGTCGACTACGACACGGTCAACCAGCAGCTGATGCTGGAGCGTGCCACCCGGGCTCATCGTCATCAGCTGGGCGTCGAGCTCCTTCAGGACATTGCCTCCACGACTCAGGCGGATCTGCTGGCATCCATCGAAGGTCTGCAGTCAGATGGTGAGGTCAAGTCCCATCGGACCTTCTGGATCGCCAACGCCGTGCAGGTCGAGGCGACCGTCGAAGGACTGCAGCAGCTGGCGGAACATCAGGACGTGATGATCATGTACCTCGATCACCCCATCGAGCTGGTTTCCCCGATCGATGAGGATGAAGTGGAAGTCAAGGCTGCGTCCGCTCTTCGCGGTGCCGTCTCGCCGGATGGCATCTACGCCGTTCGTGCCGACGAATGCTGGGCTGCCGGCTTCGACGGGACCGGGGTGGTGGTCGCAAACATGGACACCGGCGTGGACGGGACCCATCCCGCTCTCGCAAGCCGCTGGCGCGGCAACGAACCCGGCTACGCGCAGGAGTGGGCGTGGCACGACCCCTATCTCAACCAGTTCCCGCCGTACGACAGCGGTGGGCACGGAACCCACTGCATGGGAAGCGTCGTGGGAGGCTTCCCCGGCGAGCCCGTGGGCGTCGCCCCCGGTGCCCAGTGGATCGCATCCGCTTCGATCGATCGCAGCGGGATCGAGCAGACCGTCTCCGACGCCATCGAGGCCTTCCAATGGTTCGCCGATCCCGATGGTGATCCCTCCACTTCGTGGGACGTTCCGAACGTGTGCTCCAACTCGTGGGGACTGATCACCGCCCATGGCTACCCGGAATGCGACCAGACCTTCTGGTCCTTCGTCGACAACTGCGAGCTCGTCGGGGTCGTGGTGCTCTTCTCGGCCGGCAATGAAGGCAGCTCCGGACTTCGTCGTCCGGGAGACCGGGCCACCGACGAGTATCGTTCGTGTGCCGTGGCGGCGATCGATCCGGCCTCGAGCAGTTGGCCCGTGGCCAGCTTCTCGTCCCGTGGTCCCACCTACTGCACGACGGACGGTTCGGTGGCCATCAAGCCCGACATCAGCGCGCCGGGAGTCTCCACCTACTCCTCGTATCCGGGCGGCGGGTACACCAATCTGAGCGGCACCTCGATGGCCTCACCTCACGTGAACGGCGTGGTGGCCATCATGTGTCAGGCGAATCCCGATCTGCCGCCCGATGTGATCAAGCAGATCATCTACGACACGGCCGTTGACCTCGGTTCGCCCGGAAAGGACAACGACTACGGCTGGGGCATGATCGACGCCTGGGAGGCGCTGCAGGCCGCCATCGCCACGGTCGGGCTCAGCTTCGAGTTCCCCTCGGGGCGTCCGGCCCTGATCGAACCCACCGGGGGACAGGTAATGCCGTTGAGCATCAGCGGTCCCGATGACGCAAATCCCGACACGGCGACCCTGCATGTCCGCTATGCCGGCGGAACCTGGAGTGAGCACCCCGTGAATCATCTGCTCGGTTCCTTCTACGAGGTCGTGTTCCCGGAGTTCGACTGCGGTGCGGAGGTGCAGTGGTACGTGAGCATTGAGACCACCGAAGGCGATTACACCACCAGCCCGTTCGCGGCCCCCGGTTCGGTGTACTCGGCTCAGGCCCTGTCCGGCATCGACATGGTGGTGGACGAGGACTTCGAGGTTGAATCCGGCTGGGTGGTCACCGGTGATGCGGTAACGGGAATGTGGTCCAGAGGTGCTCCCCAGTGGGGCAACGACCGCTGCGAGCCGGCGTTCGATGCGGACGGTTCCGGACAGTGCTTCGTGACCGGCAACGGCTCCTACGACGAGGACATCGACGACGGCAGCACGACGGTCACCTCGCCGGCCATGACGGCGACCGAGTTCAGCGTGCTCACCTACTCTCGCTGGTACAGCAACGGCTCGAACTGCGGTGGCGCCGATCCCTTGAACGACATCTTCGTCGTCGAGTACAGCATCGACGGCGGCGGAAGCTGGTCGACCCTCGAGGTCGTCGGGCCTGACGGTGATGGTGTCAGCGGGGGTTGGGTCAGGGCGAGCTTCGACCTCGATGAAGTCGCAGGCTTCGCGCCGACCGACGAGTTCAGGCTCCGGTTCACGGCGTCCGATCTCAATGACGGATCCATCGTCGAGGCCGGAATCGATGCCGTACTGATCACCGACGCCTACTGCAACGATTCGGTGCTGCCGGGGGATGCCAATGGTGACGGAGTCATCAGCGTCGAGGATCTCCTCTTCGTGATCGCCAACTGGGGCAACCCGTTCGATGTCAACGATCTGCTGGAAGTCATCGCCAACTGGGGCGGTTGAATCCGGTGTACTGCGAAATCACGACCCGCCGTCACCGACGGCGGGTCGTTTCATTCGTGGATCACCGCGTCGACTTCGATCTCGACCCGGCCTTCGTCGGTGAAGAGATCCGAGATCGCCAGCATCGTGGTGCAGGGGCGGATCCCCCCGAACCAGCGGTGGTGGACCTCGCCCACGGCCTCGCTGTCGTCGAGCGTCAGCAGGTAGATGCGGACTCGCACCACGTGTTCGAGCCCCGCGCCGGCCTCCTCGAGGACCCGCCTGATCTTCCTGAAGATGAAGTCGGTCTGCACGGCCGCATCGGGGCTGACGATCCGGCCGTCCTCGTCGGCGGCAAGCGTGCCCGTGACGAAGACGTGGGGGCCGACCCGGACCGCACGTGAGTAGCCGACCGTCTCTTCCCAGGGGGTTCCCGTACCGAAATTCAATCGTTCCATCGGCAGGCACCATACACTGGTGGCATGACCAGTGATACGGCCATCATCGGCGTGCTGACCGTTTCCGACCGGGCCAGTCGTGGCGAATACGAGGACCGCGGAGGTCCCGCAATCGAATCCTGGCTGGATCGGGTCCTGATCTCGGAGTGGAGGCCGGAGCGCAGGCTCGTGCCGGATGAGCAGGATGCGATCGCGGCGGCCATTGTCGAGCTGGCCGAGTCCTGCAGTCTGATTGTCACAACGGGGGGCACGGGTCCCGCGGCACGGGACGTCACGCCCGAGGCCACGGAATCGGTGTGCCGCTGCATGCTGCCCGGGTTCGGTGAGCAGATGCGTGCCGTCTCGCTGGGCAGCGTCCCCACCGCGATTCTCTCTCGGCAGACGGCGGGGATCATCGGCGCCTGTCTCGTGGTCAATCTGCCGGGGAAGCCCGCGGCGATCTCCGAATGCCTCGATGCGGTCTTTGCCGCGGTGCCGTACTGCATCGACCTGATCGGCGGCTCGTGGCTCGAGACCGATCCCGAACTTCTGGTGGCCTTCCGGCCCGCTTCCGCCGCACGGCAGGAGGATGTCACATGAACGAGCCCGCGGATGGAGCCCCGATCACCGTCGATCACCTCATGGAGGCGATGCGGTTCCTCGACGACTGGGAGGATCGCTACCGTTTCATCATGGATCTCGGCCGCAAGCTTCCACCGATGGCGGACGCCGAGAAGACGGAGGAGAACTTCGTGCACGGCTGCCAAAGCCAGGTCTGGGTGTCGCTCCGCGAGTCGTCGGGCGGTGGATCGCCCGTTGTTCTGCACGCCGACAGCGATGCCTTCATCGTCAAGGGGCTCGCGGCCATGGTCGTGGTGCTCGTGGCCGGTCGCACCGCACGGGAGATCGTGGAGTTCGACATCGAATCCGTCTTCGACGAGCTGGGTCTGCACGAGCATCTCAGTCCGACCCGAAGCAACGGTCTGCACGGAATGATCAAGCAGGTCCGTGAGCGGGCCGGAATGCTGGTCGGCTCATGAGCCGGCCCGCAGTCCCCGGATCATCCTCACCACCTCGCGGCCGAGTTGATCGACAGCTTCCTGAACCCGTTCCGTCCTGAGGACATCGGATTCGTCGAGTTCGTCGTGGATGCCCGGGACGGCCACCTGATGCGGGACCACCATGGTTCCGATGCTGGATAGGAGGTGCCGCAGGGAAGGCAGGCCTCGGATGCCGCCGAGCTGTCCCGGAGAGCAGGAGAGCAGCCCAGCGACCTTTCCTCGGAAGCAGTCCAGTCCGGATCGGCCGTCGTGGGGTCGCGTCATCCAGTCGACGACGTTCTTGAGAGCTGCGCTGTAGGACCCGTTGTATTCCGGTGAGGCGACCAGCAATCCGTCGTGCTCGAGGAACATTCGTTTGAGTTCGACGGCCGCTTCGGGGAGGCCGTGGGCGTCCTCGTGATCCTGGTCGAACAGGGGCAGGGGGTAGTCGCGGAGTCGGATGACGTCGACGCTTGCTCCCTCGGCCCGGGCCGCATTCGAGGCCAGTTCGACGAGGCGATGGTTCCATGAATCTGCGCGGAGACTGCCGCTGAAGGCGAGGATCTTGATGGGGCTGCTCATGGCCTCAGCCTATACGACCGGGATCGTCTCTGCACGAACGAGCGGGGTCGGGTACCGTCTGGGCCGTGATGGCATCGCACGCAAATCCGAAGTCGGGCCGTGTCCTGTCGCTGTTCGTTCTGGCGATGATGAACACGGCCATTGTGGTGGGGCTGGAAGGCTTTCCCACCATGGCCGGGTTCGGCCTCGGGCTCATCACCTGGTACCTGTTCTTCGGCCTCGTGTACTTCATTCCGGTGGGGTTCGTGGCGGCCGAGCTCGGAGTCGGATTCCCCCGCGAAGGCGGAGTCTACGCTTGGGTGAAGGAGGCGTTGGGGGTCCGGTGGGCCTTCGTCGCCAGCTGGATGCAGTGGATTCAGATCGTCGTGTGGTACCCCAGCGTCCTGGCCGTCTGCGCCCTGGCGGCGGCGGACGTCTTTGCGCCCGAGCTCGGTGATCAGAAGTGGTATACGGTGCCCGCCGTGATCGGGATCTTCTGGGGATCGACCCTGATGAACCTCTTCGGCATCCAGCTCAGCGGCCTGATCACCTCGCTCTGTCTCTGGGTGGGCACCTTCGTGCCGACGGCGTTGGCGATCCTCTTCGCCGTCTGGTGGCTGGCCGACGGTCAGCCGTCGGAGATGTCCTTCGAGGCCGAGCAGCTGGTGCCGGATCTCTCCACCTGGGGCAAGGTCGCGGTTGCGATGACCCTGTTCTCGTTCCTGTCCGGTCTGGAGGTGAACGGAGTTCACTTCCGGCGGGTGAAGCATCCGAATCGCGCGATTCCCGCCTCGCTGTTCATCTCCATGATCCTGGTCCTGGGTGTGTCAATGCTGGGGGCGTTGTCGGTGGCGGTGCTGGTGCCCCGCGGCGACGAGGCGATCGCCGGTGGTCCGCTGCAGGTGTTCCATACGTTCCTGAGCTTCTACGGGCTCACCGGCTGGATGCCGCTGCTGGCCTTCTGCGTCCTGCTGGGCATGGTGGGGCACATGATCGTGTGGATCATCGGGCCGGTCGAGACGCTCCGCTTCGCCGCCCGGGACGGCGTCATTCCCCCGGCGTTCCAGCGGGTCAACAAGGCGAAGGTGCCGCAGAATCTCCTGCTCCTGCAGGCATCCATCGTCACCATGCTGTGCCTCTTGTACGCCTTTGTGGACATGAACAGCGTCTTCTACATCGCGACCGTCATGTCCGCCCAGCTGTATCTCGTGATGTACGTGCTGATGTTCATCTCCGCCATCGTGCTCCGCTATACGCGCCCCGACGTGGATCGCCCGTTCCGCATACCCGGAGGCAACGCAGGCATGTGGCTCGTCGCCGGCACGGGGGCCGTCTTCGGGACCTTCGGCATCTTCGTGCTGTTCACGCCGCCCGACGATGCAAACATGCCCATGGACCACGGCCTGTTCGTCCTGCTGACCATCCTGTTCTTCCTGCTCGCCCTGGCGGTTCCGTTCGTGGTCTACGCACTCCGCAAGCCGAACTGGAAGAATCCGGATTTCGATGACGTCGAGCACGAGACACCGATGGATTTCTGACCCCAGGCCTCCCGACGCAGCCGGGCGGCAGTGCTACCATGCGTTCTCCGACTGAAACCACGGAGGAACCATGCGTACCCGATTCATCGCCGTCACCCTGCTGCTCACCGGTTGTGCTTCCGCGCCGACCGCATCCCCAACGGCCTCCGCGGCGAAGGCTCCACCGGCCGACCCTGCCCCCGCGACGACGGACACCACCGCCGTCTCGGAAGTGACGGCCGAGCCCGTCCTTCGAGAATACCAGCCCAAGATCGAGACCGGAGCATCCGATTTCCTTGCCTCCCGTCCGGAAGCCGACGGTCGTGGCATCGTGGTGGCCATCTTCGACACCGGAGTTGATCCTGGTGCACCAGGACTGCAGCTCACGACCGAAGGCGAGACCAAGATCGTCGACGTGGTCGACGGAACCGGCAGCGGCGACGTCGACACCAGCACCATCCGGGAGGCGTCGGACGAACGCACCATCGAGGGCCTCTCCGGTCGGACCCTGCATCTTCCCGAGTCGTGGGGGAATCCGACCGGCGAATGGCGGGTCGGCATCGCATCCGCGTGGGTGATCTTCCCGGGAGATCTGGTCGGCCGGATGAAGCAGGAGCGTCGCAAGGACTTCGATCTCCGGCACCGTGCACTCGAGGCCGATGCCTCGGCCGAGTTGGAGGCGTTCCGCCGCGACCACCCGAAGGAGACGGAGGACGATCGGCGGCACCGCGAGGAGCTCGAGGCCCGACTTGGTCAGCTCAAATCGCTTGCGAAGGGATACGACGATCCGGGGCCGATGTACGACTGTATCGTCTTCCACGACGGAACCAACTGGCGAGGTGTGGTCGATCGCGACGAGGACGGGATGTTCGACGACGAGGACCTGCTCGAGGACTACTCCATCGAGCACCGCTGGAGCACGTTCGGCGACACCGACCTGCTCAACTACGCCATCAACATCTACGAGGACGGTGATCTGCTGTCGATCGTGGCCGACGCGGGATCGCACGGGACACATGTCGCAGGCACGGTTGCGGCCCATTTCCCGGGGCAGCCGGAACTCGACGGCATCGCCCCGGGTGCCAAGATCGTCTCCGTCAAGATCGGTGATACCCGTCTGGGCTCGACGTCGCTGGGCACCGGAGAGGTACGTGGTCTCATCGCGGTCCTCGAGAACGGCTGCGACCTGATCAACATGTCCTACGGCGGATCGACCGGGTTCCCCAATCATGGCCGAATCATCGACCTGTACCGCGACATCGTGAACGAGCACGGCGTCATCTTCGTCGCCAGTGCCGGAAACAGCGGCCCCAATCTCTCCACCGTGGGTACGCCCGGTGGTACGACGACGGAGATCATCGGGGTGGGGGCCATGCTCACGCCGGAGATGATGCGGGACCAGTATTCGTTCCGCGAGCCATACGACTCGCTGCTCTACACCTGGTCGAGTCGGGGTCCGGCCCCGGACGGCGATCTGGGAGTCGACATCAGTGCTCCCGGCGGCGCCGTCTCTCCCATGCCCATGTGGACGCTTCGTCGCCACGCGCTGAAGAACGGGACCTCCATGTCATCTCCGAATGCGTGCGGATCCATCGCACTGCTCTGCAGTGGGCTCAAGCAGGAGGGCCGCACATGGACTCCCCACCTGATGCGCAGAGCCGTCAAGAACACCGCCCGTCCGGTGCCGGGAATGGACCGGTTCAGCCTCGGTGCGGGGCTGATCAACGTTCCCGCCGCCTGGGACTGGCTGCAGCAGCACGGTGATCCCGGGGACGCCGATGTCCGGTACGAGATCGAGACCATGGGACGCCACGCCGGCCGGGGCGTCTATCTGCGAGAATCGTGGGAGCAGGACCGCATCGCAACGGTGTCCGCCACCATTTCACCGGTCTTCCCGCGGGAATCCGACCGCATACGCCAGGCGCAGTTCGAGAAGCCGCTTCGCTTCGAATCGACCGTCGACTGGATCGACGCTCCCGAAACCATGATGCTCGTCGCCGGAGGCAAGCGATTCGACGTGCGGATCGATCCCACCGGCCTGGAGCCCGGAAGCCACTTCGCGGAGGTGCACGTGTTCGACTCGGGGGACCCCGACGCCGGACCGATCGCATCGCTGCCCGTGACCGTGCTCCGCACGGTGCCGTTCGACGCGGGCAACGATTGGACGCTGCAGGAGCGGGTGACGTTCTCACCCGGCGACATCTACCGGTGGTATCTGGACCTGCCCCACGGAACGACCTGGGTCGACGTCGAGCTCGAACGCCTGGACGAGGAGGAGCGTCGGACGCTCGTGGTGCACGCCACGCAGCTCGAGGACGGTCGTCCGTTCACCGATGCGAACCAGCGAAGATACGTGCGGTTCGAGGACGATGCCCGTGAACTGGTGAGCATTCCCGCCATCGGCGGCCGCACCATGGAGCTGGCGATCGCCCAATACTGGTCCAGCCTCGAGGAAGGCGTCGTCGACATCACCGTCACCGCCCACGGGCTCGTACCCGAGGCGGATCCGATCGTGCTCGACGGCAATCACCGGGTGACCACCGTCGATGTCCGGGCGCCGCTGGGACGTGAGCTGCTGGACCCATCGGCTTCGCTGCGGTTCGCTCGGTCCTGGATCCAGTCCACCGATCGCCGGATCGAGCCGTTGTCTCCGGGACGGGACGAACTGCCGGAAGGCCGGCGGATCCACGAACTCGTCGCCAACTACGAGTTCGAACTGAAGAAGGACGCCTCGGTCCGCATCTGGGAGCGTGGGCTGCCGGCCACGAGGGACTACGAGTCGACCTTCATCCTGGTCTACGACAAGTCCAAGCAGCTGGTGATGGCGACCGTGGGAGATTCCTTCTACAAGCTCGACAAGGGGAAGTACGACGTCGTCTTCCATGTGCGGCACGACGACCCGGCGGAACTGGAGCGGCTTTCGAAGTTCCCGCTGTGCCTCGACCGACGTCTTGATTCCGCGATCTCGCTTCGCATCCGGTCGCATCCGGATGACGCCTTCCGAGGGGGTGGAAGCTTCGACGATCGGGTGCTGCGTCACGGTGAATCGTCGCCGCTCTACATCGCCGCTCCCTCCCTCTCGGCCCAGTCGAAGGCCGGGGAGCCGGGAGAGATGCTGATGGGAACGATCCGCTTCGGCTCGCGGCAGAGCGACACCGTCGGTTCCGGTGGTGACCCGGACGGATGGCCGATCGGAATGGTGATCGCGCAGCCCGCGGTGCCCGCTCCCAAGCCCAAGTCGGCCGACAAGGACAAGGACGACGAGCCGGGCACCACGGAGCGTCTGGAGGAGGCCATCGCCGCCGCCCAGGTGAAGCACCTGTCGAAGTTCGATCACGAATCCGAGCGCGACGAGTTCGACGCGCTGGTGGCGATGCGGCTCGATGCTGATCCCGAGGATCTCGATGTGCTCGCGGCCCGGATGGACTGGGTCGGCGACGACGAGTCGCTCGATGACGACGCCAGACGCGACGCCACGCTGGAGGCCGCCGATGAATTGATCGCCGCCATCGACGTCGAGTCCCTTGCGGCTTGGCACGGTCGTGAGCACGACGGCGAGGACGTCGATGAGGAGATGATGGCCGAGATGGATGCCGCCCGCAGTCATCTCATCGATGCCCTGCGGGTCCGTGCCTCCGTACGGCTGGAACAGGCCCATGGCGGCGGCGACGAGGAACGTGATGCCTTCATGGCGTCCTGGGCGGAACTCGATGAATGGGGTGATCCGGCGTCCGGCAAGGACGGGTGGCGGCTCGCTCTGGGGCGGGAGCGGCTGCGTGAGCGGGAGGCCTCCGCTCTGCAACTGATCGACGGCCGCATCGATGATCATCCACACGATCGCGAGCTGTACGAGATCCGTCTCGAACTACTCGAATCGCTGGGCTGGGATCATCTGGCCGACGCCCAGCGTCGTGATCTGCTGCGGAGGTTCCCGGGTCGGTACGGGCCGCTTTGATCCGCACCTCGTACGTCGCGAAGAGGCCGACGGATCATCGCTTGGGGCGTTGCGCCTGATGTGCGTCCGCGTCGCGATGTGGTCCGGTCCGAGGAACATCTCGACCGCGATGATGCGTTCCTGGGAGAATCGGCCCGACACGGTCGTGATCGACGAGCCGTTCTACGCCCATTACCTCGTTCGAACCGGGCTTCCGCATCCGGGACGCGACGAGATCCTCGCGGTGCACGATGCCGATTGCGACCGGGTCGTCGACTCCCTGCTCGGTCCGGTTCCTCCCGGTGTCCGCGTCTTCTACCAGAAGCACATGACGCACCATCTTCTTCCCGACATGGATCGAACCTGGATGGAATCGGTGGTCAACTGCTTCCTGATCCGCGACCCCCGCTCCATGGTCGCCTCCCTCCACGCCCGCACGCCGAATCCTTCGATCGAAGATACGGGCCTGCCCCAGCAGCGGGCGATCTTCGACGAGGTGCACGAGCGGACGGGTGTCGTGCCGCCGGTCCTCGATGCCTCCGACGTGCTGTCGGATCCCCGGGGTGTGCTGGGTCGGTGCTGCGAAGCCGTGGGGGTCGAGTTCGACGAGTCGATGCTCTCGTGGTCGGCGGGCCCCCGGGACAGCGACGGAGCGTGGGCACCCTGGTGGTACGATTCCGTCGAGGCGTCGACGGGCTTCGACGCCCCGCGTTCCGGGGTCGTCGACGTGCCCGGGGAATTGGAGTCGCTGGTGGCGGCGTGCCAGGAACAGTACGAGCATCTGCACCGGTACCGGCTGTAGAGCAACGAGGAGCACCGTCATGCAGCAGCGGTACGACGAACGAAATCGTGATCTCCTGGTCAACATCGACGGGACACTTTCCCATCGCGACGCGGCGGGGGTCAGTCCCTTCGATTCGTCCGTCCAGGGTGGTGATGCGGTCTGGGAAGGCCTTCGGGTGTACGACGGGCGCATCTTCCGGCTGCACGAACATCTGGACCGGCTCCGGCGGTCGGCGGAGGCAGTGGCCTTCGAGACGGTGCCGGACGACGAATCCATCATCGGGGAGATTCGAAGGACGCTCGAGGCCAACGGGATGCGAGACGGGGTGCATATCCGGCTGACCCTGTCGCGTGGGCTCAAGGTCACGTCGGGCATGGACCCGAGGCTGAACCGATCCGGCCCCACCTTGATCGTGCTCGCCGAGTTCAAGGATCCGGTCTACGACACCGGCGGTCTGTCCCTGATCACGAGCACGATCCGCCGCTTTCCGCCGCACATGCTCAACCAGAACATCCATTCCTGCAATCTGCTGCAGTCGATCATGGCCAAGATCGAGGCCAATCGACACGGGGCCGACGATGCCCTGATGCTCGACGAGCACGGCTTCATGGCCGAGACCAACGCCACGCACGTGTTCATCGTCAGGAACTCGGTGGTGTCCACGTCGACCACGCGGTCCTGTCCCGAGGGGATCACCCGGTCGGTGGTCCTCGAACTCTGCGAGCAGGACGGCATCGAGCATGCCGTCGGGGACATTCCCCTCGAGGAGGTGCACGGAGCGGACGAGGTCTTCTGCACGGGGACCATGGGGGAACTGGCCGCCGTCACCCGGATCGACGGTCACCTGATCGGCTCCGGAGAAGTCGGGCCCATGACGCGTCGGTTGAGCGATCTGTTCCGCCAACGCACCGCCGTGGAGGGGGTCCGGATCGTCGATTAGCCGCCGAGTCGTGCTCCGGCCCGTCGGCATTCTTCCGCCCCCGCGGTATCGCGCTGTAGGATGCGGGGCACCGGAGGAGCCCATCCATGCATCGACCAGTCACCCTCTTCACCGGCCAGTGGGCCGATCTGCCCCTCGAGGAAATGGCCGCCAAGGCCGCATCGTTCGGCTACGACGGCCTTGAGCTCGCCTGCTGGGGCGACCACTTCGATGTCAAACGCGCTCTCGCGGAGGACGACTACTGTCAGGGACGTCACGATCTTCTGGCCGCCCATGGTCTCACCTGCTGGTCGATCTCCAATCATCTTGTGGGACAGGCGGTGTGCGACCGGATCGATCAGCGGCACCATCAGATCCTTCCCGACCATGTCTGGGGGCACGGCGACGCGGAGGGGGTCCGCGAGCGTGCGGCGGAGGAGATGAAGAACACCGCACGGGCCGCCGCCCGACTGGGAGTCCGGGTCGTGAACGGGTTCACCGGCAGTTCAATCTGGCCCGATTGGTACTTCTTTCCACCGACCAGCCCGCAGCAGGTCAAGCAGGGCTTCGACGACTTCGCCAACCGGTGGGGGCCGATTCTCGACGTCTTCAGCGAGGTGGGAGTCAGATTCGCCCTCGAGGTGCATCCCGCGGAGATCGCGTATGACATCTACAGCACGGAGACCGCCCTCGAGGCGGTGGGGCACCACGAGGCCTTCTGCTTCAACTTCGATCCGAGTCACCTGCTCTGGCAGGGAGTGGATCCCGTCAAGTTCATCGATGTGTTCGGTGACCGGATCGTCCATGCCCACATGAAGGACGTGACCGTCAATCACGACGGAATGGCCGGAGTGCTCGGTTCGCATCTGCCCTTCGGCGATCACCGGAGGGGATGGGACTTCCGCAGCGTGGGGCGGGGGGATGTCGACTTCGACGGCATCATCCGCGCCCTCAATCGGGTCGGCTACGACGGTCCGCTGTCGGTCGAATGGGAGGACCCGCACATGCACCGCGAGCACGGTGCGCAGGAGTCCTGCGACTACGTCCGATCCATCTCCTTCCGGACCACCGGGGCGGCCTTCGACGACGCCTTCTCCAAGGAATGAACCGAATGACCACGTACCAGAGACCGTTGCGCATGGGAATGGTGGGTGGCGGTCGCGATGCGTTCATCGGGGCCGTGCACCGCAAGGCTGCCGCCCTGGACGGTGAGATCGTTCTGGTCGCGGGAGCGCTGTCCTCCACGCCGGAGAAGTCGGTCGAGAGCGGCCGCGATCTGGGGCTCGATCCCGACCGGTGCTATCCCGACTGGGAGACGATGCTGGAGGCGGAGCGCAACCGGCCAGAAGCCGATCGGATCGACTTCGTGTCGGTCGTGACACCGAACCACATGCACTACCCGGTGGCCCGGGCCTTCGTGGAGGCCGGGTTCCATGTCGTCTGCGACAAGCCGATGACCCTCACGACCGAGGAGGCGGAATCGCTGGCCGACCTCGTTGCGGAGCGTGGAGTCGTCTTCTGCGTCACGTACAACTATTCGGGCTACCCGATGGTCAAGCAGGCCCGCCATCTGGTGCGGACCGGTGCCATCGGCGACATCCGGAAGGTCGTGGTCGAATACAACCAGGGCTGGTTGGCCACCGATCTGGAGTCGACCGGCCAGAAGCAGGCGGACTGGCGCACCGATCCGGACCGTTCGGGTGCCGGAGGGGCGATCGGCGACATCGGTTCCCATGCCGAGCAGCTGGTTTCCGACGTCACCGGGTTGGAGATCGAATCACTGCTCTCGGATCTGACGAGCTTCGTGGACGGTCGTCGCCTCGACGACGATGCGAATGTGCTGCTCCGATTCCGCGGCGGGGCCCGCGGCGTGCTGGTCGCATCCCAGGTCTGCGTCGGAGCCCTCAACGACCTTCGCATCCGGGTCTGGGGCACCCGAGGCGGTCTGAACTGGCATCAGGAGGACCCGGACCGCCTGCTCGTGACTTCGCTCGAGGGGCCCGAGGTGGTCTACCAGCGCGGGGGGGCGGGATTGTGCGACGCCGCCATGCAGGCGTGCCGGCTGCCCGCCGGGCACCCCGAGGCGTTCATCGAGGCCTTCGCCAACGTCTATCTGGCCGCCGTCCGGGCCATTCGGGATGGAGCCGCTTGCGACTACCCGGATGTGCATCAGGGTCGTCGCGGAATGCAGTTCATCTCCGCCGTCGTCCGCAGTTCGGAAGCCGGTGGGCAATGGGTGTCCATGTGAGGAGCATGTCATGTTGCTGTCGATGATCGCCGTGTCCACGCTGTTGCAGGCCGGACCGCTGCCCCGGGTGCTGGTGTACTCGCGGACCGATGGTTTCCGCCACGGTTCGGTCGAAGCGGGAGCGGAGGCGATCCGTGCGATGGGAGGGGATCAATTCACCGTCGAGTGCACCGAGGATCCCTCCTGGTTCACGCCCGACCGCCTGAAGTCCTTCGACGCCGTGGTGTTCAACAACACCACCCAGGACATCCTCGACGACGAGCAGCAGCGTGCCTTCGAGGCCTGGTACCGGGACGGCGGGGGGCTGGTCGGCATCCACGCTGCGGCCGACACGGAATACGAATGGCCCTGGTACGGAACATTTCTTGGTGGCGCCTATTTCACCAGCCATCCCCAGATCCAGTCCGCCGATGTGATCGTGGAGGACCGCTACCATCCCGCGATGCGACATCTGCCGGGAACCTGGACCTGCGTCGACGAGTGGTACGACTTCCGCACCTCTCCCCGCGGCCAGGTGCATGTGCTCGCGAGACTCGATCACGAAAGCTACGAGGGCGAACGGATGCAGGGCGATCATCCCATCGTCTGGTGCCAGGTTCGCGACGGAGGATCCTCCTTCTACACCGGTCGTGGCCACGGTGACGAGCACTTCGCGGAACCGGCGTTCCGGGAGCACCTCCGACAGGGCATTCTCTGGGTCATCGCCGACGGCTGGATGGACCTTGCCTCCGATGAGAATGTCGACGCAGCGTGGCGTGATGCCGACGGGTGGCGCATGGTGCCCGAGGTCCGTCGCAACGACGTCCAACCACGCACGTTTGATCTGGATTCGTCCGACCCGGCCGCGCCCGCCGAAGCGCCCGGGGTCCTCGTCAATCAGGGGCCCGGTCCGCACGGTGATCTCGTCTCGATCTTCGAACACGGCGACGCGGAGCTTCAGCTCGAGTTCATGGTCGTCGAGGGGGGCAACTCCGGCGTCTACCTGCAGGGTCGGTACGAGATCCAGATCCTCGACAGCCACGGCCGGGAGAAGCCGAAGGCCGGTGACTGCGGGGGAGTCTACGAGCGATGGGACGAAGGTCGCGAGCCGCATGGTTTCGAGGGGCATCCCCCCGTGGTCAACGCCTCGCGGGAGCCGTTCCAGTGGCAGACCTACGACATCATCTTCCGGGCCCCGAAGTTCGACGCCGAAGGCACCAAGATCGCCAACGCCAGATTGGAGCGGGTGGTCCACAACGGCCGGGTGATCCACGAGGATGTGGAGCTGACCGGTCCCACCCGTGGGGGGTATCCGGGCGAGGTCGCGGTGGGCCCGCTGCGGCTGCAGGGGGATCACGGACCGGTCGCCTATCGGAACATCCGCATTCGTCCGTTGGGTTCCGACTGACTCGGGTTCAGCCCGGGCAGTTGCCCCAGCTCTGGATGATCCGGAGCAGGTCATCCACGTTCACGAAGGTGTCGCCGTTGATGTCCTCGATGCAGGCACAGGTGCCCCAGGCCTGGATCACCTGCAGGAGATCGTCGACTCCCACCGTGCCGTCGGCGTTGATGTCGTTGCCGCACACGGGGCACATGTCGTTGCCGCCGAGGTCGTTCCAACCGCCGACAATGTGGTCGGGGACGCTGTTGCAGAAGTCGGAGAGCATGACGTTGGCCGCGCTGCAGTCGCATCCCAGGTAGATGGCTCCCCCACGGATGTCCGCGGTGTTTCCGTCGTAGATGCACCGGTCGTGGATTCCGGAGCTGTCGTTGCCGTAGGCGATCGCGCCCCCGAAGTCGCCAGTGTGGTTGTTCGTGAAGGTGCAGTCGCGGAAGGTGGGGAAGCAGTCGTCGTGGATCCGTACTCCACCGCCGTTGGACAGCGAGACGTTGTCGCTGAACACGCACTGCTCGACCACCGGGTTGCCGGTGGCGATGTGCATGCCGCCTCCGAAGTCGGCCGTGTTCCCGGTGATGATGCAGTTGCGGATCTGCGGATTGGACGCTTCGATGTAGATCCCGCCTCCGGCCACGCTGCCGAGGTAGGGCATGCCGGATCCGCCGGTGATGGTGAAGCCTTCCAGGACCGCGGCTTCGCCCTGGGCGATGATCACGCAGGCCCGGCCGGGGTCGGCATTGATGAATGTGACCTCGGGGCCGTCCGTCGATCGGATGGTGATGTCGCGTCCGCGGTAATTGACGGACTGGGCCCATGTGCCCGGCCCGACCAGGATCAGGTCTCCATCGGATGCGGCCTGGACCGCCTGGGGGATGCTGGGGTGGTCCTGGGGGACCTGAATCGTCGCCGCCAGGGACGGGGTGGTCAGGGCAGCCAGGATCCAGGAGATGAGGGGGAGTTTCATGGGTGATCTCTCGGTCAGGAGGGACGCTGAATCGTCCCACTTTACGGACTCAGTATGAGCCAAAGACGGCTGTTATGCCACCCTCAGGGCTTGGAAACGCCTTTGGTGTCCTCCGATGACTCGAAAAGAGCCGCGAATAGGCATTTGGAGGCTCATTTTCGCTTGTTCGAGCCCCTGCAGGGGGTACTCTCAAGCATCACAGGAATGTGCTGGGGGGATGCATTCGGGCGACCGGGTGCACAGCATTGAGTCACCACCGAACAGTACTGGAGAGAGCAAGTGCATAGTCCTACACCCCAGAGTCTTCTGGTTGCTGGCCTGACCATCGGTCTGGCCTGCGCGTCCCTTGCGGCCGATTCCGTGAACATCGATGTCCTGCAGGATGACTCCAAGAGCATCGTTCTTCACTACGACTTCGAAGATTTTCAGCAGAAGACCGTCAAGGTTGGTGAACACGCGTACACCTCGATCACCCTCCCGGGCGAGGTGAACCGTCTCGATGCGGGATTCCCGTCCCTTCCCCGTGTCTCCCGCAGCGTGGTCATTCCCGCCGTCGCGGACATGGACGCGGTGCTGATCTCCGGTGACTACGAGGACATCCAGGGCATCGACATCGTTCCCTCCAAGGGCAGCATCGTCCGGACGGTGAATCCGTCCGACGTTCCGTACACCTTCGATTCGGTGTACGACCAGAACGCCTTCTGGCCGGCGGACGTCGTGGAGCTCTCCGATCCGTACATCATGCGTTCGATGCGCGGCATCACGGTCCGGGTCAACCCCTTCCAGTACAACCCCGCGACCGGCACGCTCCGGGTCTGGAAGAACATCACCGTGGGTGTCGACAACATCGGGGTCAGCCGAACGAACATCATGCCCTACGGCAGCAGCAAGCACGACGGCGGATCCGCCTTCCATGCCATCTACTCCAAGCACTTCCTCAACTACCACCGTGATCTGCGATCCAATCCGATCATGGAGGAGGGAAGCATGCTGATCATCTCGGCGCCCCAGTTCGTCGACAACATGCAGCCCTTCGTGGAGCACAAGGAATCCATCGGAATCCCGACCACCATCGTCGAGATGAGCAGCATCGGCACGACCTGGTCCCAGGTCCACGCCTACATCGGCGACATGTACAACAGCAGCGACATGGTCTATGTCCTCCTGGTCGGCGATTCCGTCCATATCCCGGCCACCGTCTCGGCCGGTGGTCTGTCCGACCCCAGCTACACCAAGCAGGCCGGAAACGACAACTACCCGGACCTTCTCATCGGACGCTTCAGCGGCAACAACGACGCCCAGATCGACACGCAGGTCCAGCGGACCATCACGTACGAGACCGAGCAGTGGACGCTGAAGGACGAGTACAAGATCGCACAGGGCGCGAGCTCGAACGAGGGCCCCGGCGACGACGGCGAGTACGACCACGAGCACATGACGAACCTCGGCCAGAAGTACCTCGGCTGGGACAAGGTCGACCAGTGGCATCAGGAGTCCGAGCCGAGCGGTTCGGTCTCCGACTTCATCGACCGCTGGAACGCCGGCGTGGGCCACATCCAGTACACCGGTCACGGTTGGCAGGAAGGCTGGTCCAACGGAGCTCCGGTGGGCAATGCCGACGTGGATCAGCTGACCAACACCGGCATGCTGCCGTACGTCGTCACCGTGGGGTGCGTGGTCGGAGAATACAACTACAGCGGCGACTGCTTCGCCGAGAAGACGCAGTGGGCCACCCACAACGGTCAGCCCACCGGGTCCGTCGTGCACTACGGTTCGACCATCTACCAGTACTGGAACGAGCCGATGCGCGGCCAGGATGCCATGGTCGACCTGATGGTCGCCGAGGACTACTTCACCATGGGCGCCCTGTGTGCCATGGGGTGCGTCAACATGATGGACGCGTACGGTCAGTCCGGCGTCGACATCTTCGACACGTGGATCATCTTCGGCGACGCCTCGCTGGTCATCTCCGGTACGGCCCAGCCGCCCACCGGCATGCGGGTCAGCGGTTCGGGACTCTCCAGCGAAGGCCCCCTGGGAGGCCCGTTCGCTCCGGAGTCGACCAGCTTCGTCCTCAACAACTACGAGGCCTATCCCCTCGACTACAGCGTCAGCGAGAACGTCTCCTGGCTCACGCTCAGCGGCGAGCTGTCCGGTCAGATTCCGGTCGGCGGCTCCGTCGAGGTCGTTGCGACCGTCGATCAGTCCGTGGCCGCGACCCTCGGGAACGGCAACTACGCCGGTACGGTCTCCTTCACCAACGTGACCAACAACGACGGTACGACGACCAAGCCGGTCGACATCACGGTCGGTGTGCCGGTCGCGGTCTACGAGTGGAACATGGACACGAACCCCGGCTGGACCTACGAGGGTCTCTGGGGCTGGAGTTCGCCCACCGGAAACGGTGGGCAGTACGGCAACCCCGATCCGATCGGAGGGGCCGACGGCGCCTACTGCGTCAACTACAACCCCAACGGCGACTACGAGAACAGCCTGTCCGAGGTCAACGTGACCACCGGAGCAATTGACTGCTCCTCCCTGACGGACACCAGCATGAAGTTCGATCGCTATCTCAACGTCGAGACGGACTTCTACGACCACGCATGGATCAAGATCAGCACCGACAATCAGAACTGGAGCACGGTCTGGACCAACACCGGTGAGGTGGCGGATTCGTCCTGGTCGCAGCAGGAGTACGACATCTCGGGCGTCGCCGACGGCGAGCCGACGGTCTACGTTCGCTTCGTCATGGGAACCACCGACAGTTCCTGGCAGTACTCCGGCTGGAACATCGACAACTTCCAGATCTGGGGTGTCGACGGCGACTCCGAGCCGGTGTGTGCGGGTGACTTCGATGGAAACGCCTCGGTCAACGTCAATGACCTGCTCGCGGTGATCCAGCAGTGGAACAACCCCTACACGGTGGATGATCTCCTGACGGTCATTGCGAACTGGAACACCACCTGCCCCTGAGGCTGGTGATCAAGAACACGATTCCCCGGCCCGGGTCATGTGCCCCGGGCCGGGTTCTTTTTGGGTACTTGAATGGATGGATCCCGTTTGACCGATAGGTTGTAGATGATGAAATGCCTCAGCCGCCCGTCGTCACTGATCGCCGTCGCACTGCTTGCCTCCTGTGCCAGCTCGCCCCCGGCGGCCGCCCCGAAGGACGCCGGGGCGGTGGATTCGCCTGCACCGGTGAACATCCAGTCCGACCCCGGGACAGCCACGGTCGGGCAGCCGGGCGACGGGGAACCCGCCCGGCCTGACCGAGTCGCCATCCGCAGCCTCGCAGAACTGCCCGTCCGCACTTACACCATCGACTCCAGTGCCTCGGAGCTGATGGAGTCCGATGCGTCCTTCGACGCCCTGGCGGTGCCGCTGGCCAGGGACATGTCGGCCGACATGCTTGCCTACGACATCCAGGACCCGGAGGGCATGAAGCAGCTCCTTGGTGTCCAGATGAACATCGCCGTCCTGCAGGGCCGCTACGGGGACGCGCGGGCAATCATCGAACGGATCCGTTCCATCGAGACGAGCGAGGTGAAGCAGCTCATGACCGGTCAGGTGATGGGCTCGCTCATCGATGCCTGGGAGATCGCCGGTCCGGGCAACGACGCTTCGGCGGACATCTTCGAGCGCAATCTCCGTGATCGCATCTCGGGCCTCTCCTGGGACATGGTCGGCGAGGAGGTTCTCGCTCGTCGCAAGAACGCGGCCCAGATGAACGAGGCCGTGTTCCGCGGAATCGTGGTCTCGGGGCTCGATCCCATGCTGCAGGAGAACGGGGGGGTGCTGACGTACGAAGTCGCCCGCCAACTGGTCACCTTCAAGTCCATCCTGGTCCTGCAGCTTCCGCTTCAGGACCGGATCAACCGGGTCTACACCGAGGTCGCCCGCAGCAACGGCGCGGAACCCGAAAGCTGACCCCCGGGGATCGCCGGTTCAGTTCATGAGTTTTCCGCAGCCGCGGCAGAAGCGGTCACCCGGATTGGTGCGCCCGTCCATGCACAGGGGGCATCCGTTGTCGACGTTCCGGGATGCGTGCGAGATCTCGACCGTGAGGATGCCGGTAGGAATGATGATCATGCTGTATCCAATCAGCATCATGATCGCAGCCAGGCACTTGCCGAGCACGGTGATCGGGGTGGCATCTCCGTATCCAACGGTGGTCATGGTGACCACGGCCCAGTAGAGGGTCTTGGGGATCGAATCGAACTGCTCGTTGATCTCGCCCTCGAGCAGGTACATGGCGGAGGCGGCGATCACGAGAATGATGCCGACGGCAAGGAGGAACACCACGATCTTTCGGCGGCTGGCCGCGACCGCCGAACGAAGGACGGAGGCCTCCTTCATGTAGCGTCCGAGCTTGAGGATCCGGAACACCCGGAGCAGTCGAAGGGCACGCACGATGAGCAGCGTGTGGGACGCGGGAATGAAGAGGCTGATGTAGGTCGGAATGATCGACAGGAAGTCGACGATGCCGAAGAAGCTGCGGACATACCGGAGGGCGGACGCTGCGCACCAGATCCGAACGGCGTATTCGATGGTGAAGATCGCGGTGAAGACCCATTCGCAGACGTCGATGGCGGTGGAGTGCTCCGCGCGGATCGAAGGCACGCTTTCGAGGACGACCGTGATCACGCTGAGAACGATGGCCACGAGCAGGACCAGATCGAACGCCTTGCCGGCGGTGGTATCCGATCCGAAGATGATCTCATTGGCGCGGGTTCGGAGGGATGGCATGGGCTGGTCCTGGCTGAGGGCTTGTCTCTGTTGTCGGCCAGGGCGGCGTCCCCCCTCGAATCAACGCCGGAGGGACGTGGCGATGCCCCGTTCGGCCCTTGGTCGGCGGGGGTGTCGAGTGGGTGGCGGGGTTATGGGCAGGTTCCGCCCCAGTGGGCGATGACGGTCAGGAGGTCGTCGACCGTGTAGGGGTCGTTCCATTCCTGGATGACCGTCAGCAGGTCGTTGACGTTGACCGCTGCATTCCCGTCGAAGTCTCCCGGACAGGGTGGAGTTGCGTCGCAACTGTCGGTGAACAGCAGTCCGCCTCCGTCCACGTACGGGCCGAAGATGTCGGAGTGTTCGTTGTTGCAGAACCAGGTGTTCGAGATGGTGGGTCCCGGGCTGGATGCACTGGAGATTCCGCTCACGAGCTGGTTGGCACGCTGGTCGCGGATGATGCAGTTGCGGATGACCGGCGTGCCGTCGATCTTGATGCCGCCGGTCAGGCTGTTGAACCCGTTTCGGATGGTGAGGCCGTCCAGCACCATCTCGGATGATTCGCCGTTGAGCAGCGTGACGACGGTGCCCTCGCCGCTTCCGTCGATGATCGTCGCCTCGGCGCCGCCGAGGCCGAGCAGGGTCACGTTCTTGCCCTGCGGATCGACCCGTTCGTAGTACGTGCCCGGAGCGATGCCGATGGTGCTGTACTCGCTCACGTCCTCGATGGCCGCGGAGATCGTCGGATAGTCGCCGGGGACAGTGACGGAGACGGGAGGAATCCGGATGTGCTGATGAAAGTCGGCGTTGTAGACCTGGGACGGAGCCGGGGCCGTGGTGCTCTGCAGCCACGCGATGTAGGCGACGTTGTCCTTGTCTTCGGCGGACGCACCGGAGAGTGTGAAGATGTGCTCGACGTCGATGGTCTCACCGGGCTGGACGGTGATGGTGGGCGCGTCGTTCGCCTGGATGAGGCAGTTGTAGTAGTGGGAGCCGGTGGGATAGTAGTTGAGCACCTGGACGCAGTGGAACTTCATGGTCCGTGCCGATCCGCCCGTTTCGACACCGATGCTGCACGTCAGCCGGTATTCGTTGGTCTCGAATTCGACTCCCGTCGTGGCGATGGTGACGTCGGTGGGGACATCGAGGCATTGGTTCATCAGGGTCTGCAGGTTCGCATAGTTGGCGGCGTCGTTTCCGAAGTTGCCGGCCTGTTCACGGGTGCCGTCGAGCCAGACCCTGGGGTACGACCCGGCCGTGTTGTAGAAGGCCATTCGCGTATTTCCCCAGGCGATGGTGTAGGAGTCGCTGCCGTGCACCTGGAATCCCGTGAGGGAGTTCGGGTGGTCCTGGATCAGATTGAGGGCCGCTCGGCCGACCGACTGGCAGGGGCCGCACCAGGTGGCCGTGATCTGTTCCAGGAGCACGGTTCGCTCCGCACCGTGCGCGGCCCCGACGCCCATCAGGATTGTCGCTGCAGCCTGGCTCAGTGAAGCGAGTCGATTTGACATGGGGTTGGTGCCTCGGTGCCCCTGAGGGTCAGTCCTTGTTGTCCCACTCGAGCTCGAACTCGGGGGTGTTCTGCGCATCGCTTCCGCCCAGATCGCCCTTGACGATGCAGAGGAAGGTGTCGCCGCCGAACGGTGTGCAGGAGATCTGGCTGGTGCAGTCGAAGTTGAACAGGTTGTCTTCCTTGAAGCCGTTGTGATCCTTGAAGGTCACGGTGGCGTCGAGCCAGTGCTTCATGTAGCGGACCTGACCGTCGTTGAAGACGATGTTGCCGGACCAGCTGTCCTTGTTGCCGTGCATCTGGTACGTGAAGTGGCCTTCATCGTCCATGGCGTCGGTGTGCTGGCCATACTCGGGCCCACGGGTTCCGAGCATGGCGATGCCGCTGCTGCCGCCGGCGCCCCACTCGTCGTCGAATCGATCACCGAAGGGTGCCGACATCGCGTAGGAGAAGTTGCAGCCGGGGCCGGTGAGGCTCAGTTCCTCGTTCATGTCCATCCAGTGGATGTCGTCGGCCTGGTCGTTGGGATCGTACACGTC
>DBGM01000038.1:10996-11379 GCA_002295885.1 Phycisphaerales bacterium UBA854 | reverse complement strand
TAGAGGTACTCGCGGACGGTGACCATGGGGTTCGTCTCGGAGTTGGAGACGATGTCCTTGCTCGTGAAGAGGTTGGCCATGATCGACGCGGAGTAGATCCGCATGGTGGTGTTCAGACGCCAGTCCGGGGCACCGAAGCCGGTCTGCTCACCGAGGGTGGGGTGGGCGAGGCGGTCGATGTGGGACGGGGTGGGGAACTCCTCGTTGTTGCTGGCGGCGTAGGTCAGCCAGGCGGTGTGGAGTCCGGAGGCTCGCTTGGAATCCTCGAGCTGACGGGCGGAGGCCCGTGCGCCGGCGAGGGCCGGCATGAGGATGGAGATCAGAATTCCGATGATCGAGATGACCACCAGAAGTTCAACCAGAGTGAATGCTCGCTTCTTCAT
>DBGM01000038.1:10805-10957 GCA_002295885.1 Phycisphaerales bacterium UBA854 | reverse complement strand
GCGGAGTAGATCCGCATGGTGGTGTTCAGACGCCAGTCCGGAGCACCGAAGCCGGTCTGCTCACCCAGGGTGGGGTGGGCCAGACGGTCGATGTGGGAGGGGGTCGGGAATTCCTCGTTGTTGCTGGCGGCGTAGGTCAGCCAGGCGGTGTG
>DBGM01000038.1:3274-10686 GCA_002295885.1 Phycisphaerales bacterium UBA854 | reverse complement strand
AGAGTGAATGCTCGCTTCTTCATAGTTCAGTTTCCAGATGTGGGGGATACCAAGGTAATCGTTCGCCACTCCCGTAGAGTTGGCTCATTGTTCAGGCGGGGTGTGAAACAAACCCCGTTCCGCCGCCCCAGTGCAGGCTACCTTCAAAGGTCTCCCAATGGCACATTCGTGCGACAAATTGCAATATTAGTATATTGCCAGCCTGCATGTATCCAAGGAATAGATGGCTAAAAACCCCATTCTTGGGCTTGTTGTGCATGTTTTTCTCGCCCCCTGCGGCCTCTCATCGCCGATATGAGGGATATGCCAACCACCTCCACTCTGCCGGCCAGCCTCCGAATCCTCCTGATCATTGCATGCATCGTGGTGCTGATTGCGGGCCTGCAGGCGGCTTCGGCGATCATTCTGCCCATTCTGGTGGCCGTGTTTCTGGCCGTCATCTGCACCCCTCCGGTGACCTGGCTGCAACGAAAGGGGCTACCCGATTGGGCTGCGGTCCTGACGGTCTTCCTGGTTGTTCTCGTCGCCTTCGTGGTTCTTTCACTCGTGGTCACCTCCTCGATCAGCAGCTTCCAGGCCCGCCTGCCGGAATACGAGAAGGAGCTTCAGGAGCCGGTGAACCACATCGTGGCCTGGCTGGCGGGTCATGACGTGGCGGTGTCGCCCGCCCAGATCCGGGAGCAGTTCGACTCCTCCAAGCTGACCGGCCTGCTCAGTAGCGGGCTGTCTGCGGTGGCCACCGTCCTTTCGAACACGGTTCTGGTGATGTTGACGGTCGTATTCGTGCTGGCCGAAGCCGCGGTCCTGCCCCGCAAGCTTCGTATCATCAGCGGCAATCCCGATGAGGATGTGGAATGGGCCTCCAGCGTGCTGGGTGATCTCCGGGTCTATCTGGCCGTCAAGACCCAGTGCAGCCTGATCGTGGCCGTCACCTCCACGGTCTTCCTCTGGCTCATGGGAGTCGACTACCCGGTGCTCTGGGGGCTTCTCGCCTTTCTTCTGAACTTCATTCCCACCCTCGGTTCCATCATCGCCTCGATCCCCCCGATCGTGCTGGGCTTGATTCTGGATGGAATCGGAGGGGGGGTCGTGGTCGCGGTCTGGTATCTCATCATCAACACGGCCGTCGGAAGCATCCTCGAGCCGAAGATGATGGGGCGTCGGCTCGGCTTGTCCACCCTCGTCGTGTTCCTCTCGATGGTCTTCTGGGGATGGGTGTGGGGCCCCGTGGGCATGGTGCTCTCTGTTCCGTTGACCATGGTGGTGAAGATCCTGCTGGAGCACACGGACGATCTTCGCTGGCTGGCCATTCTGCTCGGGAGTGCATCCGACGACGCCGAACTGGAGTCGGTCGGCTCGAACTGAGCCATCCGTCACCTGATCTGCGGCGTCCGGCATCTGGGCAACTTGTGCGAAATCCATGCGGGTCAGGTGCTTAGGTTGCAATCCGGAGTCGAAATGGTACAGTTACCACGCTGGATCGCGGGGAAGGCGGTGTGAATCCGTCGCGAACGCGTCACCGTGAGCTGCCCCGGGGAGGGGCGGCGAGTCGGGATACCGGGATCTGGCTGGACCGCCCCCGACGCGAACCGGGGTCGATCGGCACTCATCTGCCGACGACTGCATCCGTGGGGGCATGAACTTTGTGTAACCCGCGCGATTCGGGATGAAAGGAAAGGCAGATGAACAAGTTCTTCACCGCATGCTCCGTGCTGCTTTGCGCCACCGGCGCCCAGGCTGCGATCATGGACACCTATCAGGTCGGTACCGGTCTCAACACCTCGACCGTCCAGATCGATTTCCAGAACGGAAACGGCTACCTCTTCGAAGTCTCCTGGCAGGGTGAAGGCACCACCGGTTGGGACCTGATGACCACCATCGCCGACGAGATCGACGGCTTCGCCCTCGACTACTCCACCAGCGAATGGGGCGTGTTCCTGATGGGGATCACCGCCTTCGACGACTACGACTGGGGCACCGGGGCCGGTTGGCAGGACGGTATCGAAGACTACTGGCACTACTGGACCAGCGACTCGATGGGCGATCCCTGGGTGTCATCCATGGTGGGGGTCGACTCCCGCCTCGTCTCCGACGGATCGATGGACGGTTGGGTGTTCATGTCCCCCGATGCCCCGCAGCTGGTGCCGGCTCCCGGAGCCATCGCTCTGCTAGCGATCGGATTCGCCGCCCGACGTCGTCGCCGCTGATCGGCTGCGACGGTTCGATTGGTCCCACGTCCTGCGAGCGGGTAGGCTGTTGGCTGCCCCATGCTTGAAACGCTGCTCGTCCTCGTCGTTCTCCTGATCCTCTTGGCCGTCGCCAATCTGGTGCTGCTGCGGCGTGGTGGAAGCACACCCGAGCTGACGGCCACCGCGGACACCACCGAGTTCGAGCGTCGCATGCGTGACGAGTTCGAGCGGGCCCGTGCTTCGCGCGAGTCCTCCTCCAAGGAGCTTCGTGAAGAGGTGTCCCGCAGCCTCGGCCAGGCGTCCGAAACGATGGTCACCACGATCAAGGCCATGGCGGCCACCCAGTCCGCCCAGCTGACCCAGTTGCAGGCCAGCAACGAGAAGAAGCTCGAGGAGATGCGGGTCACCGTCGACGAGAAGCTTCAGGGCACGCTCGAGAAGCGGCTCGGGGAGTCCTTCGCCCAGGTCAGCAAGCGCCTCGAGGAGGTGCACCGCGGTCTCGGTGAGATGAAGGGGCTGGCCGAGGGGGTCGGAGATCTGCAGCGGGTCCTGAGCAACGTCAAGGCCCGCGGGACCTGGGGGGAAGTGCAGCTCGAGAGCATTCTGGAGCAGGTGCTGACCCCCGATCAGTTCGATCGCAACGTCAAGACCGTTCCGGGCTCGTCCAATCACGTCGAGTTCGCGGTGCGGCTTCCGGGCCCCCGCGACGGCACCATCGATCAGGTCTGGCTGCCCATCGACTCGAAGTTCCCGCAGGAGGACTACCTCCGACTGCAGGATGCCATCGAATCCGCGGACCGCGATGCGGCCGAGAAGGCCGCCACCGATCTGGGGCGGGCCGTCCTCCTGTGTGCCAAGGAGATCCGGGAGAAGTACATCTCACCTCCCCACACCACCGACTTCGGCATCCTGTTCCTGCCCATCGAAGGGCTCTACGCCGAGGTGCTCCGTCGTCCCGACGTGCTCGATGAACTCCAGGGCCGGCATCGGATCATTCTGGCCGGACCCACGACGCTGACCGCGATGCTCAACGCCTTCCGCATGGGCTTCCGGACGCTCGCGATCGAGCAGCGTTCGAGCGAGGTCTGGGAGGTGCTGGGGGCGGTCAAGACCGAGTTCGGCAAGTTCGGCGATGTCCTCGACAAGCTGCGTCGGCAGCTCGGTACCGCCCAGAAGACCATCCAGGAGACCGGAGTCCGCACGCGGGCCATGGAACGGAAGCTCCGGGACGTCGAGTCGCTTCCTGAATCGAGCTCCGAGGAACTCCTCCAGCTCCCCGACTTCGAGGCGGCCGACGAAGCTACCGACTGATTCCCGTCAATGACGAAGGGGCCCGCCGTGGCGGACCCCTTCGGTGCAGTCTTGGGTTGATCGAGCCGCTCAGGGGCAGTTCGAGTTCCAATTCGCGATCACCAGCAGCAGGTCGTCCACGGTGAAGGGGGCGTTCCAGTTGCTGATGACGAACAGCAGGTCGTCCACGTTGACGACGCCGCTCTCGTTGAAGTCGCCTTCGCAGACCTCGCCGCAGACTCCGGTGGGTCCGTCGACCAGCAGGGTGCCGGTTCCGACGTTTCCATCGGCGAATCCGCCGACCCGGATGAGGTACTCGTTGCCATCCACGACGTTGACCGAGATGCTGCTCTTGTAGCCGCCTTCGAAACTGCCGCAGGGCAGGTCGGAGTCGTCGTTGCAGGCCAGCAGCTGCAGGTCGCCGCAGTTGGTGCCGTCGTAGACCACCAGGTCGGTGTCGTAGTCGGCGCTGCCTCCGAGATCCTCGCAGGTCGCGACGATGAGTTCACCGTCGCCGCAGGCCACGTACCGGTACCAGATGTCCTGGTAGGTCTGGCCGTCGAACTGGCAGGCGTCCCCGTGGCCAGGTCCGTCCGTACTAGCGCCGGTGGTATCGAAGTCCCACACGCCGTTGCCGACGACTGCGGCTCCGGAACACTCGTCCGGATTCGGGATGGATCCGACCTGGATCGAGACCGCGGCTTCATTGGAATCGATGCCGTCGCTGGCCCGGAAGGTGAACAGGTCGCTGCCCAGATAGCCGGAATCCGGGCTGTAGTTCACGGTGTCGCTGAAGAACGGCAGGGTGACCGGGGCCGAATTCAGCTGGCCCAGGGTCGGATGGGTGAGGATGCCGTTGTTCGGAAGCGAAGTGATCGTGTACGAAAGCGATCCTCCCTCCGGGGATGCGGCCTCGAGCACGATGTCGAGATCGGCGTCCACGTCGGTGTAGACCGACTGGTCGAAGGCGGCCGGCGGACAGGTCTCGCCCGTCGAGGCGATCTTGAGCGACCAGTTGTTCAGGGCGCCCGTATCGGCTCCGGCGTTGTCCGAGATGGTCAACGTCCAGGTGCCCGAGACCAGTTCGCCGTCGAAGTCGGCGAGGGTGCCCGGTCCGTCGGGGTTCGTGCCGTCGCCGTCGTCGTCGTAGGTGGTGACGATGTCCGACGAACTGCCGCCGGTCCGATCGTGCAGACGGACGGTGGTGCCTTCGGGGGATGTGAGGTCGACGATCAGGTCGCCGATGTAGGTGTGGGAGATGTCCATCACCACGTCGACGTCGCCCATGCAGTAGCCATCGTTCACGACGATGTCCGACGTCAGGGTGGAGTTGTCGTTGATGGCGATGGGCGTGTCGACGGCCGCGTACGTGAAGCGTCCGACGTCGAGCGTGACCTGGCGGGTGGTGTCGCCGGCGTCGCCTTCGAGGTTGTCGAAGGTCACGGTGCCGGTGACGATGCCGTTGGGCAGGTCGGCGGCGGCGGCCGAGAAGCCGATGACGACCGTGCTGGACTGGCCTTCGTTCTCGAACAGGATGCTGGCGCTGTCGCTGCCGTTGATCGAGATCCAGTCCACGTCGGAGGTGACCTGCACGGTCATGTCCGAGGGCCGCAGGCTGGTCAGTTCGTACGCCTGGGTGCCCGGGAAGGGGCCGCCCAGCGGGCCGCCGGCGATGAAGTCGTTCTCCGGGGTGGTGGAGAAGTTCGTCTGGCCGATCTCGAGGGTGTGCACCAGTTCACGGGCGTTGCCGTTGGTGACGTCCTCGATCACCAGCGTGTTGGTGTACACGCCGGCGGCGAGACCCGACGTGGTGGATCCCAGGGAGACGGTGACCACGACTTCGCCGCCGTCCGGATCGAGCGTTCCGTTGACGGGGAAGGTGTTGCCGTTGGTGTTCAGGACGTAGCTGCCACCGGTGGACACGCGGAACTGGACCGGGTCCGGGGTGTTGTTGGTCAGCGTGTAGTCGATGCTGTCTTCGGTGAAGGGGCCGCCGACCTCACCGTAGTGAAGCACGTCGACGGCGGGATCGAGGGACAGGCCCTTGCCGAGGGTGTCGACGAACAGCGTGCCCGTGCCGTCGGGGTCGAGCACGTCGCTCAGTCCGGCGTTCCAGGAGACGGAGATTCGTCCGTACCAGTCCTCGAGATCGTTGCCGCACGCGGCGTAGCCACCGTGCAGCTGTCCCACGACCCGGTGGGTGGTGCAGTCGAACAGCGGGGAGCCGGAGGAGCCGGGTTCGGTGGTTCCGAGGTCCCAGTCGATGATCCGCAGGTGGGTCGTGCCCGGCGTGTTGTAGCCGTAGATCTCACTTGCGTCGTAGTCGATCGACCAGCGCTTGTTGTCGGTGTTGGGATGGTGGATGGCCACCGAGCAGTCGGTGATCTGATCGCGGGCGTCCCAGCCGCAGTAGGCCACGCCGTACGCCTCGTCGGGGGCGCTGTTGAACTCGACGATGGTGAAGTCCGAGTCGGCCCCGGAAGCACGGAAGGTCGAGCCGCTGGTGAACTGGTCGAGCGAGCCGTTCTCGCTGGAGCTGCCCGGGCAGTCGAGCGGATCGCTGAAGTCGTCCTCGTAGTTCCAGTAGGCCACCAGGGAGGGGGCGTTGCCGGAGTTCACGCCGCAGTGGTTTGCGGTCATGAACAGGGGGGTGCCGTCCTGACGGACGTTGTTCACCATGAAGCCGGTGCAGAAGAGGGATCCGCCGGTGGAGATCGCGGCGACGCAGGGAATCTCATCCCGCCATTCGTCGGCTTCCGAGCAGGCCACGTCGTAGTTGCACGAGCCGGAGCGGCTGGGCGCCGCGGCGACGTCGTAGAACCCACGGTAGCCGACATTGACGCTGGTCAGCATCAGGGATTCCTCGACGAAGTTGCGGTCCTTGTCGTCGATCTGAAGTTCGATGACCACATCGTCGCCGGGGACCGGCGGGGTCCACAGCTGGCGGTGGATGTTGTTGTCGTCGGCGGTGAAGGGCCGGATCGCGACGTCGCCGTTGGTGGTGGCGATGGAGAGCAGCGCGGTGGCCGGCAGTTCGAACCGTTCGAAGGCGAGGTTGATGGAGGTGGCGTCGGTGGACATCACTCGCAGACGCCACATGAGCGTGCGGTCGTCGAGTCGTTCCCAGGTGCCGGCGTTGGCCGGGCTGACGGTGACCGGGTGCGGCATCGCGTACCGGTAGGGTTCGCCTTCGGCGAGTCGCCGGTGGTCTTCGGCGTCGATGGCCGCGAAATCGAGTCGCGGGATCTCGACGATCTCGATCGCCTGGACCGGAAGGGCCGGGCTCATCGGAGCAGCGAGGGTGAGGGGGCAGGCAATCGCGGCAGTGGCCGCGCCGATGGCGAGCGTCTTGGTGAGCATCTCGATCTTTCTCCATAGGGGCCGATATGGCCCGTCTCTCCAACCTTCAACCTACTGCCCGTATGCCATGCTGGCAATGAGTGAATGGGCTTTCTGGCCGGAAATCAGGCCGTGGTATCGGTTTGCGGGTCGGAGGATGGGGGGTCCTGCATCCTCCTGACCGCCCGCATGGCGATTCGGGCCACCACGGCGCTGGCCAGAATGGCGAACCCGAGGCCGGCGTAGATGGAGACTTCCTTGACCCAGTTGGTGCTGGTCTGGTGCGAGGCCACCTCGGTGACGTGGCGGGCGGTGAAGCCGAAGTAGACGGTCGAGATGTTGCCCGGGAACATGCCCAGGCAGGCCAGGGCGTAGGGCCGAAACTTCGCCGAAGAGACCGACAGGATGTAGCACAGCAGCGAGTAGTTCACGGGGGCCAATCGCAGCAGGAACATCAGCTTGAAGCCCTCCCTGCCGGCGGCGTCGTCGAAGGCCATCAGCTTGGGGTGCCGTTCCATGCGTCGTCGAACCGGCTTGTAGAGCAGCTTGCGACTGAGCAGGAACATGAGCATGGCACCGATGGTGCCGGCGACC
>DBGM01000038.1:0-3086 GCA_002295885.1 Phycisphaerales bacterium UBA854 | reverse complement strand
AGGAACATCAGCTTGAAGCCCTCCCTGCCGGCGGCGTCGTCGAAGGCCATCAGCTTGGGGTGCCGTTCCATGCGTCGTCGAACCGGCTCGTAGAGCAGCTTGCGACTGAGCAGGAACATGAGCATGGCACCGATGGTGCCGGCGACCACGACCCACAGGATCCCCATCCAGAAGCCGAAGAGCGTTCCCGCCGCGATGGCGATCACTGACTCGGGGAAGAAGAGCATGGTGAGCACGATGAACAGCACGCAGTAGACCAGCGGTCCCCAGAGGCCCAGCGACTTCACCCAGGCCCGAAGGTCGGGCATGAAGGGCTCGAGGAAGTGGATGAGCAGGAAGAGGCCGCCGAGGACGGCGGCGCCCGCGACGCACTTGACGGCGGCCTTGCCCAGGGCGTGGCCGGCGGGTTTGGCGGCGTCGTGGTCGGCCTGATCGGCCTGCTGGATGTGGAAATGCCTCAGCAGCATGGAGTGATTGTCGGCTGGAATGGGTCGTGGCGTCCAGTGGGGGGGATGTGCTATCCTGCAGGAATGCGGGTGTAGCTCAATGGTAGAGCGTCAGCCTTCCAAGCTGAATGTTGACGGTTCGAGTCCGTTCACCCGCTCTTGAGACGACAGCCCCGCACCGGTCTCCGGTGCGGGGCTGTTTGTTTCGGGTTGAAGGATCGACTCAGTTCGGGCAGGGGCCCCAGACCGAGATGAGAGCCAGAAGGTCGTCGACGCCGACGTTTCCGTCGCCGTTGAGGTCCTCAGGGCCGCTCTGTCCCCAGGCTCCGATGAGGGCGAGCAGGTCGTTGACGTTCACGAACGTGTCGCCGTTGAGATCGGCGGGGCACTCGCACTCGTCGGGTACACCGTTGCCGTTGTTGTCGCTGGAGTCGCCGTTGGCGATGTCGCAGGCATCGGAAACACCGTTGTCATTGCAGTCGTCGATGAAATCGCACTCGTCGGGGATCCCGTTGGCGTTGCAGTCGGTCGACGTGCCGTCGGCGATGTCGCAGGCGTCGGTGATGCCGTTGGAGTTGCAGTCCGGCTCGCATTCGTCGGGGATTCCATTGCCGTCGCAGTCGACCGAGGTCTCGGCGGCGATGTCGCACGAATCGGGGATACCGTTCCCGTTGCAGTCGGGGGCAGTGCCATCGGCCAGATCGCAGGCGTCGGGGATGCCGTTGCCGTTGCAGTCCTCGTCGCACTGGTCCGGCACGCCGTTGCCGTCACAGTCGGCGTAGAGGCCGTCGGCGATGTCGCAACTGTCGGGAATCCCGTTGGCGTCGCAGTCGGATTCGGTGCCGTCTTCGATGTCACATTCGTCGGGGATGCCGTTGCCGTTGCAGTCCAGGCTGATGCCCAGCAGCAGGTCGTAGAGGTCCGGCAGGTTGTTTTCGTTGCAGTCGTCGCCGCATGAGTCGGCGAACGTGTTGTTGCCGTCGTCGAACCAGGTGCCGTTGATGTGGTCGACGACAAAGGGGTCGCTATTATCAATGCCGTTTCCACACAGCAGGGAGTCGCTGATGGTGGGAATGGATCCGCCGCTGCCAACACTTTTGATGGCACCGCCATTCTGGGAGGCGAGGTTGTCAGCCAGGCTGCAACTATTGAATACAGGTGTGCCGAATGTATAGGCGACTCCGCCGTATTTTGCGGAGTTGGTTGAGAACTGGCAGTTGAAGAAGACGGGGGTGGACTGGCTTTGGCAATAGATTGCGCCGCCTTCCCACGAGCTGTTGTTTTGGAATATGCAGTCGAGGAAGAGTGGGCCGCTGTAGTCTTCCAGAAACACTGCTCCGCCTCTGTAGTCGGAGTCGAAGTTGCGGGAAGAGTTGTCTCTGAAGTTGCAGCGATCAATCGTTCCGTATGTGCTTCTCAAGAATAGTGCGCCGCCCCAATAGTTGCCTGATACGGCTGAGCTGTGATTTTGGGCTACGACATTGCCGTCAAAGTCGCAGAAGAGCATGTTGAGGCTGGAGTCGGTTGCGTAGACGGCTCCGCCATAGTGATTGCTATTTCCATATATGAAATTGCCATTAAAACTGCATTGCGAAATGGTGGCGTCGGCGTTGCTGAGATAGATCGCACCGCCTTTAGGATAGTCTCCTGAGCCGCCGGCGTTTATGTAGTTGGCGTCGAACTGGGTTGTTGCAATCGAAGCAGTTCCGCCTCCTATATGAATGGCGCCACCGTTGTGATTGCCAACGCACTTGTTGTCGAGGAAGATGCAGTTGTCTATGCCGAGTGAAACTCCGCCAGTAGTGTAGATTGCCCCGCCGCTGTCACTGTCGTTGGCAAAGAAAAGGGTGTTTGATACAGAAATTTGGCTGCCATCTCCCGATTGTTGCCCATAGATGGCGGCACCTTGTGTGTCAGAGGAGTTGTTCTTGAACTCGCAGTCGAACACTTGGACGAAGAACGTGCCGGTGCATCTGATTCCGCCTCGGTTACTTCCATTGGTTGCGCCACAGTTGATGATCTTGCAGTCCTGGATTGTCGGGGAGGAATCGCTGATTTCAATTGCTAAATCAGCATTCCGGATTGTGAATCCTTCGACGATGGCCTCGTCGTTCTCTCCGTTCACGAATCGAAGAAGAGTGCCGCTGCCCTGACCGTCGATGATCGTCACTGTGTTTCCGGAGCTCGATCGCAGAAGGATTGATTTGCCTTGGAAATCGAGGTTGGTCTCGAAGTAGATGCCGGGGTTGACGACGACTTCGTCGCCGTTGACGTTGCACGCATCGAGCCCCGCTTGAATGGTGGGGTACTTGCTGGTCGGCACGGTGTACGTTTCGGCCAGGGCCGGAACGCTGAGCAGGAATGCGGCAGCAGCCGCGACGACGGTCTTCAGGCGGGTTGACATCCGGGGGCTCCGTTTCTCTTCCAATGAACCGGCCGTGTTCTCCGGCACGACCGCCGCAGAAGAGAGCCCCCGGAACTGCTCCAACTCCTGCGTGGACAGCATGATACATCGCCCGAGGGGGGATTCGTCAAGCCGCAGGGGGGGGAAGGCGTCCGGTCCGCCCGGATGGGCCCGAAAGCGTGCCTCGGGACCGGCCGGTGAGGACGCTACGCCCGTGGTTCGTTGTAGAGATCCAC
>DBGM01000046.1:11844-12325 GCA_002295885.1 Phycisphaerales bacterium UBA854 | reverse complement strand
AATGCCGCGTGTGGGATGAAGCCCTTCGGGGTGTAAACCACTGTCAGGGTTCAGGAAACAAATGACCAGACCCAAAGGAAGGGCCGGCTAACTCTGTGCCAGCAGCCGCGGTAATACAGAGGGCCCGAGCGTTAATCGGAATCACTGGGCTTAAAGCGTACGTAGGCGGACTTGTAGGCATCTTGTGAAATCCCTCGGCTCAACCGGGGAATTGCAGGGTGAACCACAAGTCTTGAGGCGAGTAGAGGCGGTCGGAACGATAGGTGGAGCGGTGAAATGCGTAGATATCTATCGGAACGCCAAAGGTGAAGACAGGCCGCTGGGCTCGTCCTGACGCTGAGGTACGAAAGCATGGGTAGCGAACGGGATTAGATACCCCGGTAGTCCATGCCGTAAACGATGCACACTAGGTCGGGGAGGTTGACGCCCTCCCGGCCGAAGCAAAAGTGTTTAGTGTGCCGCCTGGGGAGTACGGTCGCAA
>DBGM01000046.1:0-11676 GCA_002295885.1 Phycisphaerales bacterium UBA854 | reverse complement strand
ACTGGGCCTGTTCTGACGCTGAGACACGAAAGCGTGGGGAGCGAACGGGATTAGATACCCCGGTAGTCCACGCCGTAAACGATGTGCACTAGGTCGGGGAAGTTCTGACACTAATCCCGGCCGAAGCAAAAGTGTTAAGTGCACCGCCTGGGGAGTACGGTCGCAAGGCTAAAACTCAAAGGAATTGACGGGGGCTCACACAAGCGGTGGAGCATGTGGTTTAATTCGAAGCAACGCGAAGAACCTTATCCTGGGTTTGACATGTACGGATTAACTCCCTGAAAGGGGAGCCACGCCTTCGGGTGGAACGTACACAGGTGTTGCATGGCTGTCGTCAGCTCGTGCTGTGAAGTGTCGGGTTAAGTCCCTTAACGAGCGCAACCCCTGTCGCTAGTTGCCAGCACATAATGGTGGGGACTCTAGCGAGACTGCCGGTGTTAAACCGGAGGAAGGTGGGGACGACGTCAAGTCCGCATGGCCTTTATGCCCAGGGCTGCACACGTGCTACAATGGTAGGTACAGAACGACGCAATACCGCAAGGTGGAGCAAATCGCAAAAACCTGCCCCAGTTCGGATTGGAGGCTGCAATTCGCCTCCATGAAGTTGGAATCGCTAGTAATCGGGGATCAGCTACGCCCCGGTGAATACGTTCCTGAGCCTTGTACACACCGCCCGTCAAGTCATGGAAGCTGGCAGTGCCCGAAGTCGCCGTATCTCAACGGTGCCCACGGCAAGGCTGGTGACTGGGACTAAGTCGTAACAAGGTAGCCGTAGGGGAACCTGCGGCTGGATCACCTCCTTTCTAAGGGATTTCCTTAGACCCGGAGTGGTGTCGTTGTCTTCGAGCGAATAATCGTTCGAATCAACCAACGACATCCTGCAGAGCGATCTGCACCGGGAAGTCAGCATATGCTCGTCCGGATCTAGTCCGGTCTCCTTCGTCGCGAGACGTCGGAGGGAGCGAACCAAACTGTTCACCTTTCTTGGAGCTCATCCTTGAACCCCGCCCAACGGCGGGGTTTTTCCTGCGCCCATACCGGAGCAATGTTGTGCCGATCCTGGAAACCCTCTCCCAGCACTACTTCATCGACCTCGTGGCCGTGATCTGCATGTTCGTGTCGATCTGGCTGCTCGGGAATCAGAAGCGAGAGGGGTTCGTGTTCGGCATGATCGCCGCCGCGGGCTTCATCGCCTTCAACGGCCTGGTGGAGAGCATCCCCGGCGTCGTCGGCAATCTGGTCCTCCTGGGCCTCAATATCCGCGGTTGGAACCGCTGGAATCCGGCCGCACCGGCCAGCACCTGAAAAAACACTTGGTATCAAGCCGGACCGGGATACACTGAAATGTGCGTTCCGGGGGGCCTGTACGTGGGTCGGCGGGTGGAGGAGGTGCGAGGTGCAGAAGACCTCGAATCATGTCATGGCTGCGTTGCTCTGCCTGTCCTGGGCGTTCGGAGCTGCGGTCCATACCGCCGCCGGACAGATCGTCGTCGGTTCCTGGAACATCGCCCAGCTTCGTGGTGACTTCGACGCCATCGAAGAGGTCCTGGCTGAGGCCTCGGCGGATCCGTATCCCGGCTTCACCGCTCCGGTCGCAGTGTGGGTCTTCCAGGAAGTCGACACCGACAACGTCGAGGACCTGCATTCGCTGCTGGGCCCGCAATACTCCCAGGGGACCTACACCTCGAGCAACGAGGACAACTACGGCGGAGCGCAGGCAATGTTCTACCGCTCCGATCTCATTGTCGAGGTCGTTTCCGGGCACGACGACCAGTACACGGGAGCGGGGCGTCGCAGTGATCGCTGGCAGGTTCGTCTCCTCGGGTCCAATCCCGTCTGCGATTTCTACATCTACTCGAGTCATCTCAAGGCGAGCACCGGTTCGGCCAACCAGGAAGAGCGCCGTGAGGGAGTCGAATGGCTCCTCGGGAATGCAGAGGAGCTGCCCGCCGGAGCCTGCGTGATCTACGCGGGTGACTACAACATCTACAACAACGGTGAGCCAGCCTATGAACTGCTGGTCTCCGACGGCCCCATGCGGGCAATCGATCCCTACGGCAACGGTTCATGGTCGGGTGAGGACAATGCGTACAAGCACACGCAGTCTCCTCGGGCCAGCGCGGGTGGTGGTCTGATCGGCGGCTCATTGGATGACCGGTTCGACTTCCAGCTGTTCAACGAAGCCATGCAGGACGGCGTGGGAATCGACTACATCGACGGGACCCTGCGGCCCCTGGGGAACGACGGGAATCACTACGACGTGGCCATCAACGACGGGCCGAACTCCTACTTTGCAGGAAATACACCGCGATCCAATTCTCTTGCGGACGCCCTGCACGACGCCTCCGATCACCTTCCGGTGCTGGCCGCCTACACCCAGCCGGCCGTGCTGTCCTGCGTCCTGCAACCGATCCTCGACCCGGTGATCGTGGGTGGATTGATCGACGTGCTGTTGACGGTGGACAATGCCGTCGATGTCCAGATTCCCCAGGCCGGTGCTCCGCTCAACTGGACCGCGACGGGGACCGGGATGCTCGACGGGGTGGTTGAATCGGGCTCGGTGTCATCTTCTGCTTCTCCGTCTCTGGTCTCGTTGAGCATTCCGGCGACTGCCGTCGGTGTCACGACGGGACAAATGACCATCGATTCTCCGGACCAGGGGACCCAGCAGGTCCCTGCGGTCCTCGAGACCACGGGGACGGTTCTTCGACATTCGGTTCCGTCCTTCTCATCCCTCAACGACGAGAACTTCAGGGTCTTCACATTCCAGTTCGATGCCGACAGCGGAGTCCATCCCATCTCCGTGGACCTCTTCAACTACGGTTACGAATCGCTGCAGGCCCGATTGGATTTCGACGACATCGAGTCACCGGAAGCTCCCTACGCATTCGTCGGCGCGGCTGCCTCGGATCTCGGGGCGGGATCCATTTCCATCCCCTTCACGTTCGACACCACCGGTGCTGCGCCGGGCGTCTACGTCGAGAATCTGACCGTCAGTACGAGTGACGAGGATTTGTCGGGTGAGCAGTCCGATTCGATCATGCTGGTGCTGTCCGTGGAAGTCATCGAAGTCCCCTCGTGCGAAGGCGACTTCAGCGGCGACGGTCGCACCGATGTGCAGGATCTGCTGTTCGTGATCGAGAACTGGGGTGTCGCCTACGACATCGAAGACCTGCTCCTCGTCATTTCCGATTGGGACTGTCAACAGGTCTAAAAACGACCCGAAAGTCGATTTTTGGCGTCTCAGTCCCGTGAAATGGCCCCATTTTTCTTTCCTTCCCGCAGGTGATCGCGTACCTTTGAACTCAGGGTCCGGCACCGGCCGACCCGGGAGTGGAGCAAGAAACGGGCTATCGGTCCAATCCGACCGATGCCACTGGATGGAGAAGGATCAATGAAATCCATGCTGCTTCGTGCCGCAGCCCCCGTGCTCGGCCTGGCGTTCATGACCACCGCCGCATCAGGCCAGATGGTCATCACAGCCGCCTTCGATGGTCCGCTTTCGGGCGGAACCCCAAAGGGCGTCGAGATTTACGTGCTCGAGGACATCCCCGATCTCAGCCAATACGGCATCGGTTCGGCCAACAACGGTGGTGGCACCGACGGCAACGAGTTCGGCTTCCCCGCTGATTCCGTTTCCGCCGGCACCTTCATCTACGTCACGTCCGAGGCCTCGAACTTTGAGACCTACTTCGGTTTCGCTCCCAACTACACCACCGGGGCCATGGGCATCAACGGCGATGACGCGGTCGAACTGTTCTTCGGTGACACGGTCATCGACACGTTCGGTCAGATCGACGTCGACGGCAACGGGACGACCTGGGAGTACCTGGACAGCTGGGCCTATCGGGTCGACGGTGTCGGTGCCAACGGTACGGCCTTCGTCGACACCGACTTCACCTACGGTGGCCCGAATGCGCTGGACGGCTGCAGCGACAACGGTACCTGCGAAAGCCAGGTCCCCCTGGGCACCTGGCAGGGCGGAAGCTCCGAGCCAGTCGTCCATGTCATCTACGCCGGCAACTTCTACTACACCCCTCAGACGGTCGATGTGAACATCGGCGACACGATTCAGTGGATCTGGGAGGGTGGAAATCATGACGCCGTGGACGGCGACATCGACAACTGCGCCGAATCCGGAGAGTACTTCGACGTTCTGATCACCTCCTCGAACCCCACCGCAGAGTGGGTCGTCTCCGAGGACGCACCGGAGCGGATCGACTACCTCTGCACGGTCGGCGCCCACTGCGCCTTCGGCATGGTCGGCACGATCAATGTGCTGGACGCCGGCGTGCAGGATGCCGATGAAGACACCGTCCCGGATGACCAGGACAACTGCCCCAACGATTCCAACGTCGATCAGGCCGACTTCGATGAGGACGGCGTCGGCGACGTCTGCGACAACTGTCCCGACGATGCCAACACGAACCAGGCCGACGGCGACGGCGACCTGGTCGGCAACATCTGTGACAACTGTCCCGACGACGCCAATGCCGATCAGGCCGACAGCGACGGTGACGGCAACGGCGACGCCTGCGACATCTGTCCCGGCGAAGACGACAACTTCGATGGCGACAAGAACGGCGTCCCCGATTGTCAGGAAGTCGACGTCCCAGAGGGACTTCGGATCAGCGAGATCCGGATCGACCAGCCGGGATCGGATTCCGACGAGTACTTCGAGTTGCAGGGTCCGGTCGGCACCAACCTCGCCGGGATCTCCTACATCGTGATCGGTGACGGATCCGGCGGTGCCGGATCGGTCGAGGCCGTCATCGAACTCTCGGGCGTCATCGGAGACAGCGGCTACTTCCTGGTGGCCGAAGACTCGTTCACGCTCATTTCCGATGGCGTCGATCAGTTCGCCAGTGTCAACTTCGAGAACAGCGACAACGTCACCCATCTGCTCGTCGGCAACTACACGGGCGGGTTCGGAGATCTCGACAGCGACGACGACGGCGTGCTGGACAGCGATGTGCCCTGGCTCGCACTGATCGATTCGGTGTCCCTGGTCGAGACCAACGACGGCACCGGTGACGCCTACTACGGAGAGGCCGAAGTCGGTCCCACCGTGGATGGATTCGTCCCCGGCCACGTCTACCGGTGTGCCGGGTCCGGAGAGTGGACCATCGGAGCCTTCGACTCGTTCGACGACGATACGCCGGGAGCGCAGAACCTTGACTGCATTCCCCAGGAGCCGACCGGTGCCTGCTGTGTGGGCGAGACCACCGGCGACTACTGCGTCGACAACCAGACCTTCGAAGAGTGCAACAACCTCGGTACCGATCCCACCAGCAACGGCTGGTTCCAGGGCGAGGCGTGCGAGGACATCGGATGCGGTCTTGCCGCCTGCGATGGAGACTTCGACGATGACGGCCAGACCAACATCGCCGACCTGCTCTTCGTGATCGCCAACTGGGGCAAGCCGTACACCGTTACGGATCTTCTACTGGTGATCTCCGATTGGAACTGCGGCGTCTGATTCGACCCGCAAGAGAGTCACTTCACCGGCCCGGCGCGTCAGCGTCGGGCCGGTTTCTTTGTGGCCGTTCGCATTTCCAACGGGTCTGTACAATGAACCCCGGAGCTCCGCATGCACGACTCAGATCCGGATCAGAGGCCAAGTCCCACGCCCGGCGATTCGTTTCCGACGCAGCGGATGTTCTCTTCGGGTATCGAGGCGGAACTTCCCGATCGCATTGGTGGCTATCGCATCCGTCGCAAGATCGCCGAAGGCGGTATGGGCGTGGTGTTCGAGGCCATGCAGGAGATGCCTCGTCGCAAGGTGGCTCTGAAGATCATCAAGCCCGGGCTCGTCTCGCCCCGCGAGCTCCGACGCTTCGAATTCGAATCGCAGGTGCTCGCTCGCCTTCGTCACCATGGGATCGCCCAGATCTACGAATTCGGTGTGCACGAGGGGGAGGGATGGTCCACGCCGTACTTCGCCATGGAGTACGTCCCCAGTCCCCGAACGCTTCTCCAGTATGCGAACAAGAAGCAGCTGGGCACCACGGACCGATTGCGACTGTTCGTGAAGGTGCTGCATGCCGTGCAGCACGGACACCAGAAGGGCATCATCCACCGCGATCTGAAGCCTGGCAACATCCTCGTCGATCCAGAGGGCAATCCGAAGGTCATTGATTTCGGTGTGGCTCGGGCCACGGATTCCGATCAGATCGCCACCACATTGCAGACCGATGTCGGGAGTCTGATCGGCACCCTCCAGTACATGAGTCCTGAGCAGTTCGACGCCGATCCGGATGATCTTGACGTACGCAGCGATGTGTACGCCCTGGGCGTGGTCCTCTACGAACTCGTCTGCAACGAACTTCCCTACGACCTGTCTTCGATCTCCCTCGCCGAGGCGGCCCGGATCGTCCAGCAGGAGGTGCCGGCCAGGCCCAGTCGGTCCCATGCGATGGTCCGGGGCGATCTGGAAACCATCCTGTTGACGGCCTTGGTCAAGGACAAGGACCGACGGTATTCATCGGCTCTGGCGCTGGCCGAGGACATCGAGCGATATCTCAATCATGAACCGATCACGGCGCGTCGGCCCAGCGCTGTCTATCAGATTCGCATGTTCGCCCGTCGACACACCGGCGCCTTTGTCGGTCTGGCCGGGATCTTTCTTCTGCTGGTCGCCAGCACCGTGCTCGTTTCGGTGCTGCTCGGTCGTGCCTTGGATGCGGAACGCCTCGCGCGAGAACAGGCCAGGGTCGCTCTGGAGGCGGAGCAGCGGGCCGAGCAGGCGACGGTCGAGGCACGGACGGAGCTTGAGCGGAAGAACCGGCTCTACGACTTCATGTCCACGCACCTTCTTCGGGCCGTGGACCCCGGAACCGGAGAAGTGGACGGGCATGGATTCCTGGCGAACCGTCCGTTTCGCGAGACAATCGACCGGGCGGTGGCGGTGGTGTCGGACGAGTTCGCTGGCCAGCCGGAACTCGAATCACGGGTCCGGACCAATCTCGGCGAGTCGTACTACAACCTTGGTGAGTACGCGCGGGCCCGCGAGCAGTTCGAAGCTGCTCGCCATTTGGTCGACATGTCGGATGGATCATCCGAATCGATGCTCAGACTGTCCTTCCTGGTCGCGATGGTCGATACGGACCTGTCGGTGGACGCCTCGGAACTCGAGGACGTCCAGTCCGAACTTGAATCGATCCACGGTCGCCAGATCGAGCAGTTGGGGGCAGCGCACCCCGATTCCCTCGGTACCCAGAACGTGCTGGCGATGGTCGATTCCGCTCTTGGCCGTCAGGACCAGGCGGAGTCCAGATTGCGTTCCGTCAACGATCTGGTCGATGATGCCAACATTCACCGCGTCTCCTACATGATCAATCTGGGGTCGGTACTGGGGGCGCAGGGCAAGTACGACGAGGCTGTCCATCATCTTGATCGAGCCATTTTCGAGGCCCGCAGGTTCAATCGCGAGCATGTGCTGGCTACGGGGTTGAATCAAAAGTCATTGTTTCTCTCGTACGACGGCAAGACGTCCGAGGCGCTGGCGATCTGCAACGAGGTCATCGATCTGAACAGCGGACGGTTGCACGAGGCACATCCCCACGCGATCAATGCACTGGGAACCAAGAGCCATCTCCTGTTGACGCTGGGGCATCATGGACAGGCCCGGGATGTGCTGGCCGAGACTGAACGTCGACTGGTGGAGCACGATCGCATCGATTCCGAGCAGTGGCTTGATCTGCTTGGAAATCAGGCCATGCTCGAATACCACGACGGTCGCCTCGACGAAGCCTTCAGGGCCTTTCGGCGAATCGAGGACGAGTATGTGCGTCTCAAGGGTCCGCGCAATACCTCAGCAGTCATTCATGGCGTCAGTGCTTCAGTGGTTCTGGACACCATGGGGCGTTCCGAAGAGGCGATCTCCCAACTCCAGCGCATCATCGATCGATTCTCGGACGACGAGCAGCGCACCATCTCCGCAGTGCTCGGGGCGCGGGCCCGCCTGGGACAGGCCATGATCAATCTCGACCGATTCGAGCAGGGGAGTGAGGTGCTCGAGATGGTGATTGCCGATCACGTCACCAACGGATCGCCGTGGGGAAGCGAGGCCCTCTACGCCCGCCATGACCTCTCACGTGCGTTCATGGGACTCGAGCAATGGCAGGATGCAGTCGCGTGCAGCACCGAGGTCATCGGACGGGCCGACGATCCCGTCCTCAAGGGCATGGCATTGAACGTCAGGGCACGTTCCCATCGCGGCCTGGAAGATCATGTGTCGGCCCGGCGGGACTTCGAAGCGGCGATCGAGGTGCTTGAGCAGATCGGAAGTTCCAAGCGGTCGGGGGTGATCGAGGAACTGGCGGCTCTCGAGGAGTCCCTTGGGAATCGCGATCGGGCCGCGGAGTTGCGTGCCACGATTCCCCGCTAGTCAGCCGCTTCCGAAGTTCAGTGCAGTCGTCGAGTCTGTCGGAGCGGAACCTCCGTTCCGCACTGCGGTACGCATGAAATCGGAGGTTTCGATTTGAACGATCTCTGCATCGTCGGTCTGAATCCAGCCCCGCTCTCCGTTGCCGAGTTCGATGTGCAGCCAGTCGGGGCGGATCTCGAGGACTTCGAACTCCACTCCACGGTTGATGGGTTCCTGGAACTGGGGCGAGAAGCTGTCCGCGTTTCCCTTGCGGACGATGACCTGGTCGCCGATGAGGACGCCGCGACGCAGGCCCGAATCGATTCCGATGTCCCAGGCCGCGGACACTCCCAGCAGCAGTGAGCAGGCGGCCGCGGTCCCCGCGAGGTAGTTCCACCCAGGGTAGCGCCGGAGCGAGCGGATGCTCAACGCTCCCCAGAGTATCAGCCACGTCAGTCCGAATCCCCAGAGCCTGGCCCGCAGCGACCATCCGTCGTGCCAGAAGGCCAGCCGACGCAGCAGGGCCTCGTGTCCGTCTTCGGTGATCTGGGGACGGACTTGGGATCGGGCGTATTCAAGATTCGCGACCAGGCGGGGATCGTCGGGGATCAATCGTTCCGCCCGCAGGTAGTTGGCGATGGCCCGGCCGAGTTCGCCGGCCTGGAACCAGGCATTCCCAAGATCGTAGTACAGCTCGCCGTTGTGAATGCCGTCGTCGACCAGCAGTTGGAACTTCGCGGCCGACTTCCGGAAGGCTTGGGTTGCTTCCGCGGGATCGCTCCGCAGCATTCCGGCGGCAAGGTCGTAGGCGGCCTGGGCCTCCTCGAGGATCTTTCGTTGCTGGCCTTCGTCGAGGTTGGCGGCGGATGCATGCACAGGTGTGATCGCACCAATGGTGAGTGCGAGGCTGGTGATCAGCAGGAAGGGTGTGCGGGCGTTCATCGGAGTCGGACCCCCTGGAGATTCGTGATGCATCGGCGGGCGGCATCGGACTGGCCGTCGTCCGGCCGGTTCGACGTGCCGGAGAACTCGTGTTGTTCACAGGTCGCGAGGAACGCGTCGACCTCCGCAATCAATGCCTCCGGTGCATCGTGATCGGACAGCAGTCGGCGGATGTCGCTTCGTGTGAGGCCGGCCTCCGGCTGGTCGAGGCGGTCCGCCACGAATCCGGTGACCGCCGCGGCGAGTTCGCCGCTTCCGGTGGCCGCTTCGAGCCGGCGGCGGGCCGTAGTGGCCGCGGTCTTGAATCGCGCGAGTCCCCGGTCGCCCCTCGTCCGCAGACGATACTGGTTGGTGGCGAGCACGGTCACGAAGAGGACCGGTGGCACGATGAGCAGCAGGATCAGGCCGATGGATGGCTTTACGGACTGGTCCTGGAGCAGCGACGGTCCGGTGTAGTTGGCCAGCAGTCCACCGCTCACGTTGCTGAGACGGTCCCGGGACGTCGGCGGGACGCCGCCAGCGCCGAGCACGTTCGCCGTGGAGACGTTCGTGGCCGGTCGGACCGTCAGTGGGATCGGCTTGCTCCAGGACGTCTTGTAGGTTCCGGAGCCGGGATCGAAGAACGTGAACGGCAGTGCGGGCAGCTCGGTGACGGAGTCGTTGGTGGCGCGGACCGTCTGGGTGAACACCTTGGTGGCACCCTCCACCGACCCGCCGAGCTGTTCGCGGGGCACCCTGAAGTTGGCATCCAGTTCGGGCATCCGATCCAGTGCCGGGGCCTGCAGCAGATCGAGGTTCGATGCGCGTCGACCGCGATCGGCCACCCGCATGGTGACCGTGATCGGATCGCCGACCGCCACTTCGGTCGGCGAGGCGGTGACATCGAAGACGTAGCGGCCGACGGCCCCGCTGTACCACGCAGGCTGTCCATCCGTCGGAAGGGGACGCACCGTGATGGCCGGTGAGGTGGGGGAGACCGAGATGGGTCGGGTTTCGTCGATGGACAAACCGGAGTTGAAGAAGCCGCGAGTGCGGGTAAGGCTCACCGGGTACTGCATCGAGATCCGGATGTCGTCGAAGTCGATCGGTCCGATGCGATCCGGCCACGTCTCGGTCTCGAGTTCGTACAGGTAGGCGATGGCCTGTTCGCCGTCCTCACCGGGGACCGTGACCATGCGGCCCCGGGGGCTCTGCCGCTGGGCCTTGAGTCGGTCCATGATGTCGCTGAACGCCCCCCAACTGCTGCCGGGCTCGATTCGGTTCCACATGTCGCGGGACGAGAGTTCGGTTCCGTACTGGAGATCGCGGTAGGGCTTGATCCATATCCGCAGGGTGAGATTGGTGGACTCGCCGAGGTACAGTTCGGCGGGATCTCCCGATACCTCGACCCGAAGCAGGTCTTCGGCCTCCGAGGCGACGAAGGTCAGTTCGATCGGTGCGGTCCTGAACTCGGTGCCGTCCGCCTCGATGGTGAATTCGGGGATGGTATAGGTTCCGGGCGTCCCGGCTCCGACGAGGAACGTCCACTCGACGGTCCGCTTCGTCGTAGTCACGCCATTGATGCTCGAGACCTGCGTCGAGACGCTCGGGGTGGCGAGGCGGTCGATGGTGAGTCCCGGAACGGGGGGCATGACCGGATCCGACTCCCGTTGGGCATCGGCGATGATGATCTTGATGGGGAGACTCGCCCCCACGTAGCCCTGACGCCGGGGAACCTGCATGCTCGCCTCGGCCGCGATGACGGCGGGGGCGCCGGTCAGGAACAGGGCCGCGATGCAGGTGATGGCGTGTGTGATCCGCTGCATGTTCATCGTCTACCAGTCCTTTCCCGTCACGGGGGTGCCGCTTCGTTCCCGTTCGATGCGTTCCAGACGTCGCAGACGTTCCTTGTCCCGGACCGCCTGCAGCAGTCGCTGCGCTTCGTCCTGATTCATGCCGTCCTCACGTTCGGCCCCGGAGCCTGCACCGGTGCTCTCATCGGCCGGCCGGGGCTCTTCGCTGGACGGTTCCTGCTCGGTCTGCTCCTTGGGAGGGGAGTCGGACTGCTGATCGAGTCGCTCCTGGAGTTCGCCTTGCATGTCCTCCAACTGGTCCTGCAACTGTTCGAGTTCCCGAAGCTGCTGCTGAGCCTGCTGGTCGAGCGGATTCTGGTCGAGGCGATCCTGTTGGTTCTCGATGGCCTCCTCGAGCTGCTGCATGGTGTCTTCAAGCTGCTCGAGGGCATCTTCCAGTTCCTGGCGTTCCTGCTGCTGCTGGTCCTGTTCCTGCTGCTGCTGGTCCTGTTGCTGCTGCTGCTGGTCCTGCTGCTGCTGCTGCTGCTGCTGGTCCTGCTGTTGCTGCTGCTGGTCCTGCTGCTGCTGCTGCTG
>DBGM01000040.1:72281-125332 GCA_002295885.1 Phycisphaerales bacterium UBA854 | reverse complement strand
CGCACAGGCGAGACGCTGCTTCATCCCCCGTCATGGGATTCGCCATTGCCAGGACGATGGGCACACCGTGGACTACGTCATCTGCTTCCAGTGCGGACTCTACAGATCGACCCTGGACGATCAGCCCGATGAGGGCGGCACCATCGGCCGCAGCGGCCTGCAGAAGCTGATGGATTCACTGCTGTAAACAGACCACCCCGGGAAAATGGATTGCGGCGGCCCGGTGGGGCCGCCGCAATCCGGATTCAGAGGGAAGTTCTGGTTGTATCAACCAAGCAATGCGAGCACGGTCGCGGGCTGGGTGTTGGCCACCCCCAGGGCATACATCGCAGCCTGCTGAATGATCTGCGCCTGGGCCAGTGAGGCCGTCTCCTGTGCGATGTCCGCGTCACGCACCTGTGATTCGGCCGAGGTGGTGTTCTCCATCGCGATCAGAAGGCTGCGCATCGACGAATCGATCGAGTAGCGTTGGAAGGCCCCGATGCGGGCCCGGGCCATGGTGACCGAATCGATCGCCTCGGAGACGATGCGTTCCGCCAGGTCCGTGTTTCCGTCGAAGAGATTCGCGGAGTTGCCCGAACGAAGACTGGCCAGGGCTCCGGATGCTCCACCCAGCGAGCCCGTGGTGACCGACTCGATTCCCAGGGAGGACACCAGATCGCTTTGGGGATCCACATCGAACTGGAACGAGGCGCCGCCACCGCTGACCGAGAAGCTGGTCGAACGCTGGTTCAGGTTCATGAGTTCCGTGATCTGGAAGGTCATGTCCACCAGCGTGTTCATGGATCGCACCTCGAGCCCCTTCGAAACGGAGAGGACTCCGTTGACGAGCACTTCGGCGTCGCGTCCTTCACCGCGGAACTCGGGCAGCCCGTTGGGCGAGCCGGCGCCGGCCGGATCGGCGTCGTACACGTGGAGGATGCCCGTGTCCTCGCCTTCGATGACCTTCGCCTCCACGAAGGCGTCGCTGCCGTATTCCGTGGATGTCAGCACGATCGACTCGCTGGCGACGCTGACCGAGGCCTCGACCCCCGTCTCGCCGCTGAAGGAGTTGATGATGTCCACCATGTCGTTGATGAGCGTCCCCGGAGCGAACGTGAACTGCTGGACGCCCAGATTACCGCTGAATTCGAAGGTGACCGAGCCACCGGCTCCGTTGTAGAACGCGCCCGAACCGTTCGTGGTGTCGACATCGATGAACGCCGCCGCCTTGGCCGCGGAGACCTGCACATCGATCTCGACCGGTACGGAGGAGGCGCCGCCCTGGCCCAGTCGGGCCGCGTGCACCTGCAGCCACTTGATGTCGGCGACGTCCTTGTCGTCCACCGTGTAGTCGAGGTCGCCGTTGAGCAGCTGGTGGCCGTTGAAGGTCGTGCCGTTGGCAAGCCGGTCGATCGCCTCGAGAATGGCTTCGGCCTCCTGCTGACGGATGGCCGGATCACCGTCCTGATCCGCGCTCCCGTCTCCGGCTCCGAGGATCACCGACTGCAGATCGAGCAGCAGCGTGTTGATCTCCTGCAGTCCGGCATCGGCGGCATTGAGCATCTGCTCCGCACGCCCCGCATTCGACATCGCAGCCTCGATGCCCACCAGGGCGGATCGATGCGACTCGCTGGCGATGAGTCCGCTGGGATCGTCCGAGGCCCGGTTGATCCTGAGTCCCGTACTCAGACGGGTCAACGCCTGATCCAGCTGCCGGGACTGCTGCATGAGCGACCGCTGGGCGATCATCGACGCGTAGTTGGTGTGAATGCTGTTCATCCGTTGCTCCAGACGCCTGCCGGCTTCGCGGGGAATCCCCCCGTACGATTGCAGACCGATGTAGACCTATCGACGCGGCCGTGACGGTGCACTGAATCCCACGTCGCGGGGTCCGAGAACCTCCGAAGGTGCCCGCACGCCTCCCCCAGCGGGTCGGCGATTGGATCCGTTCGCGGCTTATCGGACCGTCGCGGCGGCATCAGGCGGTCTCCGACCGGGGAACGACCGGGTTGGCGATTCCGTTCGCCGCGGTCCGGCGCCGCCCCTTCCCGGTGATCGTGGACTTGAGATCGGGATCCGCAAGCGACATCGCCTGCTCATTTTCAAGGCGAATGGCGTCGTAGACCTCCTTGCGGTGCACCGGCACATGCGACGGGGCCTTGATTCCGATCCGGACCTTGTCGCCTCTGATGTCGATGATGGTGAGCTCGGTGTCGTCACCGATCATGATGGTTTCGTCTCTGTGTCGTGAAAGTACGAGCATTGCTGGGTCCTTCCAAGTGCTCTGGATGCCTCATGCATCCATGGTGTGTGTGCCTCGCGAACGATCTCAGGCCGATGCCGCCTTGCGTTCCTCGGTGAGCTGCGCAATCTGGTGGCGGGTGGTCCATCGCTTGTCGGCAAGGACCAGCTGCATCGCCTGCTGGTTGCGCAGGTTGAGCACCAGCGGGCCCTGCAGGTTGGCCGTCAGTGCATTGTCGTACTTGTTGACGATCACGAAGACCTGGGCGTCCTCGATCCGATCGAGGTCCAGCGTCGACATCTGCTCCTTGCGGATGATCGCCTCGTATTCGGGAACCCAGATCTGCGGATCCGTGATCACGAAGGCGAGCTCCGGTGCCTCGACCGACTGCAGCCAGAAGAACACTCCGTCCTCGTCGGGCTGCAGCAGCACGAAGCGGGTGTAGCTCGAGAATCCGAGCAGTCCGGATGCGAATTCCAGCACCCGATCGTCGTCGACCTCAACCGTACCGAACCGTGTCGTCTGTACGTTCATGTGAACGCTCCATCTGTGTGCGGCCTCCCACATCCAGGGGTGGTCCCCGTGCACACTGCGTGCTTTCGGGGGGACATCCTGTCCCTTCGTCCGGTGCCGGCCGTAGGCCCCGGCGTGTTGTTCAAACGTCGAATGCTCATCCGAGAAAATCCATGAGGCTCAGGGACGAGATCCTGGCCGTCGTGGCCAGACTGGCCTGCAACTGCTGCTGCAGGGTTGCGAATCGCATGCTTGCATCCGTGTAGTCCACGTCGCGAAGCTGCGAACGAATCGTCTCATCGGTGATGTTCCGTGACTCGAAGCGGCCGATTGCATCGGACACCATCCGGCTGCGGTGGCCGGCCCGTGCCCGCGCCGAAGCCGCGCGGTCGATGTCGTCCTGGATGCGCTCGACGAGCCTGCCGATCGCGCCCTGGTTACCTTCCAGCAGTGCGGTCCTGAGATCGGAAAGATGCGTGAAAACGCTCTCGACCTCGACCCGGGCCCGGTCGGCTCCCGTCAACGTCGAATCGGCGACCGATGCCAGGAGTCCCAGCTGGTCGGCCGCGAGCGAACCGTTCGCCGACTCGACCTGCAGACGCCCGGTGCCGCCCGTGGCGTCGATCAGCTGGATTCCGTTGCCGGTCGCGGCCAGTTGGACCGACAGGGGCGGCGGATCCCCGAAGGCGGCGGTCGCGGCGGCGGTGATCGCATCCAGGACCGCACCCACGGTCGCTGCACCGTCGAGATCGACCTCGAAGGCGGCACCGTCCCGCAGGATGATCCGCAGGTCGGTCAGCCCCTCCAGTGCGTCCACTCCCTCCCCCGAGTTGAACACGGACAGCGAGGTGGATCGGCCCATCGACCGGATGCCGAGCTGGGTCGCGGTCGACCCGCCCGCGAACTCTCCGATGCTCATGTCCGAGCCGGACACCTCGTTGTGGACCTCCAGGCGATTGCCCGACGCCGAGATCTCGACCCGGATTCCGATGTCGAGGTCCTCGATCATCCGGATGACGTCGCCCACATCCTCGGCGGCTCCCAGATCCAGATCATGCACCTGACCGATGTTCTCCAGCCGGATCGTGCCCAGGGACAGTCCGAGGGAGGTAATCGTGGTCCGCTCCGTCAACTTCGGATCGAGATCCCCTCCCGGGAAGGAGCCCGGACCGGTCCACGCTCCGAGAATCCCCAGATCCGCCCCCAGGGTGGTGTCGCCGAGTTCCGCCACCTGCATCGTGACCTGTTCGGGAGCATCGATCACCAGTCCGCGTGGACCGAGTGAGAACACTCCGGGGACCGCGTTCTCGAGCGCGGTCAGCACATCGTTCATGTCGACTGCCGTGGAAAGATCGACCGTGATCTGCGATCCGGGAGGCGTCGTCGTGATGGACAGCATTCCCGGCTGGACGCCGTTGCCGAGCGCTCCTCCGAGATCCTCCAGCAGCGTCCCCGGCTCGATGACCGGATTCAGATCCCGATCCCCTTCGATGCGGGTGCTCAATGCTCCGAACACGTCCGCGCCGGACATGGTCACCGGCAGATCGTGCAGCAGTCCCAGATCGGTGAGCATCCCCTCGCCGACTCCCTGGTACCGCCAGCCTCCGGCGAACTCGACCAGCGGACTGCGCCCCGTCGCGGCACCGCCGAAGAGGAACAGGCCGTCGCGGGAATGGTTCGCAAGCGAGACGATCTGGTCGAGGATGGCGTCGATCGCCGTTGCATCGGCCTCCGCCATCGATGCCTCCTGCCCCGATCCGAGATAGCCCGAGGCGATGCCCTTGGCCTCGAGCAGCAGGTCCGAGAGTTCACCGATGGTGGAATCCACCGTCGCCAGCGTGCTGTCTGCGAACTGCAGGTTCCCGAGATGCCGCATCCGCTGACTGATGACGGCATCCAGCGACAGCAGCGAGCGGGCGGCCATGGCATCGTCGGACGGACGCGACAGGCTGCGTCCCGTGGCGAGCTGGATCTGTGCCTGCATCAGGCTGGACTGGGTTCCCTGCAGATTGCGCAACATCAGGTGCGACCCGAGCAGGGAGGGGAATCGGCCGAGACTGGTGGGGATCGTGAGCATCGGTCAGACCAGGTTCATCAGGATCTCGAGGGTTTCGTCCACGACGGAGAGATAGCGGGCGGCCGCTTCGAACTGTCGCTCGTACGCCAGCAGGTTGATGGTCTCCTCGTCCATGGAGACGCCGGAGACGGACATCATCTGGACGGCCAGGTTCTCCCGGACCAGCGAGGAGGACTGGAACATCCCCGCACTCGCACCGGTCCGGATTCCCAGGGTGCCCACCGATCCCGCCCAGTAGTCGCCGATCGCCTGATCGCCGAGCAGGCTGCTCGCGCTGTCCTGCAGGGCCGCGATGGCCAGTGCGGTTCCGGTCGAGCCGATCACGTCGCCGCTGCCGATCGCCAGCAGCTCCGGGTTGTCCAGCAGATCCGAGCTCACGGCGATGTCGGCGGCGGACGATCCGGTGAAGAACGTGTTCACCCCCGCCGCGGCGAGGAAGCCGCTGGAGTCGTCGGAGAAGGTCATCTCGAGCCCGTTGGATGCGGACAGTTCCAGACGGCCGTCGCCATCGATCGAGGCGGTCACCTGTCCCGCAGCGCCCGTGTTGATGGCGTCCACCACATCCTGCAGGCTCATCGCGTCCGAATCCACATCGATCGTGAATCCATCGACGATCTCGCCCGACTCCGGATCCCGGAGACTAATCGTGAAGCGTCCGTCGGTGACCGGGAACTGCGGTGCCCCACCCAGGGCCAGCGGCAGGTTCGGAGCGTCGAACGAGACGGTGCCGACCAACTGGGTCCACCCCCGCTCCCCCTGCCCCTGCGAATGGAGTCGGTTCACCTCGTGGATCAGTGCGAACGCGATCGTGTCGAGGGTCTCCCGGGCCGGGCCCACCGTCTCCCCGTACTGCGTCAGGAGTCCGTGGAGCGAACCGCCGCTCAGCTCGAGCCGGGATCCGTCCTCGGCGACCTGCACCGACAGACTGACCACACCGTCGGAATCGACCTCCCGGTTGGTCTGCAGACCGCGCGAGTTGTCACCGACGAGCACCGGAATCGATCCGACTCGCAGTTCGATCATCCCTCCCGCCGATTCGACCGCCTCGACGTCGATCAGCTGCGACAGCTGATCCACCATCAGGTCGCGCTGGTCGCGAAGTTCACTGGCTTCGTCGCCGGACCCCTCGTAGGTCCCGATCTGCCCGTTGAGCACCGCGATCTGCTGCAGCAGTTCGTTGGCGGCGTCGACCGTGTTCTGGATACCGGACGTGATCTCCGAAGCCAGACCGTCGTAGCCCGCGGCCAGTTCGCTGATTCGGGCGGCGAGCACCTCGCCCTGCTGCAGGGCGATGGTCCGCAGCGCCGTGTCGGAGGGCGTGTTGGCGAGTTCGGAGAAGCTTCCGAAGAACGAATCGATGGCCGAGGACAGGCTGCCCTCCCCGAGCTCGTTCTGGAGCGTCTCGAGTGCCACCAGGAACTGCTGGTCGACCGCCAGCGATGCCTCGCGGCTGATCGAGGCCCGGTAGCGGGCCTGCAGCGCCAGGTCGATCTCGCGGTTGATGGTTCCGATCGAGACGCCGTTGCCCATGTACATCCGGGTCCCGATCACCCCACCCTGCGCCGGCAGCAGTTGGATAGAACGTCGGTGGTACCCGGGAGTGGACGCGTTGGCCATGTTGTGGCCGGCGATCTGGATCGCGGCCTGCGAGGCGAACAACGCCGAGCGTCCGATTTCGAATGCACTGTGGTAACTCATCGCTGCCTCCCGGATCGCGTCCTCATGACTGCAGATCCACGTTGAATTCGAGCTGGTTCTCCCTCGCCATCAGACCGAGACGCCCGTAGGTCCCCGGCCGCCCCAGAACGCCGTGCACTCCCTGCATCAGGCCCCCCAGGTGACGCGTCAGCGAAGCCACCGCGTTGCGGATCACCGTGCAGCGCTGACGGGTCTGCACGACCAGCGGGCGGAGTCGGGCGATCGAGTCCCGGAGCCGATCCGCCAGTTCGGCCGGGGCCGAACCGATGATGCCGTCGATGGTCCGCTCCGACCCGTCGACCGGACAGGACTCCACGATCGCCTCGCGCTCCGATTCCAGACGCTGCATCCCCAGTGCGCACGACTGCTGACGGCGGCACGCCTCGACGAACCGGTCCATCTCCCCCTCGCGCAACGCCGATTCGCTCTCCTCGATCACCCGGAGCATCGTGGCGTGGGCCTGCTCCTGCGATTCCAGATTCCGCAGCAGCGACCGGTAGGGATCGTGGGGATGGCGCCCGGTCATGCGGAGACCTCCAGCGTGGAGGTGGCCGCCGCCTCGCGGGTGAACTGCTCGACGATCGAATCGACGAGCGTGAACCGCGACGAGGTCGTGATCTCATCGGCCAGGGCCTGATCGAGCAGCGGACCGAACCGACGCTCCACCACCCCGGGCTTGAAGGGTTCCTGCATGAACTGGCCGCCGTCCCGGATCGAAGCCAGGATCGGAAGCACCAGCGAGGACGACACCAGCTTCCGGGCCGCATCCCGCACGGTGGACTCCTGTTCGAGCATCGCCCCGAAGGACGAGGGCGACGGGATGTCCGCCGACGGAGTCGACAGACCCTGCACCGGGCTGCGGTCGACGGACAGGAGGGACTGGAGGGCGGCGGCGTTCATTCGCTGATGACCTCCGCGTGCAGTGCTCCGCTCCGCTTCAACTCGTAGATGATCTCGATCTGATCCCGGACGGGTACGTTGAACTGACGCAGCGCCTCGAGCAGCGAGTTCAGATGCATGGGCTGGCCCTGGATGTTCTTGCGGGCATCGACACCGATCCACGCCGTCTGCGACGGTGCCGCCGGCTGCTCGAGCCCCAGCAGTTCGTACTCGGGGGCGATGCTGGTGACGGTCAATCCGTCGTGGGACACCGCCACCGGACCGATCTCCACATCCTCGGTCACGAGGATCGTTCCCGTCCGTTCGTTGATCACGATGCGGGCTCCGACTTCGATGAGGCTCGGATCGACGGGCGTACTCAGCAGGGCCGCGATGAACGGAGCCGGATCGGTCCGATCCGCGGTCGGCACCAGTACGTGCACCGACTTGGCGTTCTCGGCCGCGGCCAGCCGATCCACACCGCTGAACTCGAAGGTGCTGTTGACGATGTCCGCCAGTCGGGCCGCCATCGGATAGCCCGCGTACTGGTCCTTGAGCACCAGTTCCACCCGCCCGTTGAAGACGGGGTTGCTCTTGATGTCGCGGATCATCTGACCGCCCTCGCGGACGCGACCACTGGTCTTGTCGTCGCCTTCCAGCACGATCGCTCCCTGGGCAAAGGCCATGATGGGCGGATTCGCGGCGTGCGGAGCGGGGAGTCGCAGCGGCGAGAACACCAGTCGGCCTCCCTCGAGGCTGGTGGCATTGAAGAGCGTCTCGACCTGGACGTCGATCCGGTCTCCGTCCAGGGCCCCGTAGGCGGGCACCTCCATGGAGACGTAGACGAGGGCGAACGCATCGGCCTTCTTCAGCTGATCCAGACTGGAGACGGGATCCCCGAGATTCTCAAGGAGCATGGCGTACGGCTTCGCGGCGACCCACGATTCCTTCGAACTGTCCCCGGTCCCGGCCAGTCCAACGACCAGCCCCAGACCCTGCAGGAAGACCCGATCCTGCCCCTTCATCCGCACGAGGTCCTGCACGGTGGTTCCTGCGGCTGTTTTTGCGCTCAGCGCAAGGATCGCGACCATCACCGGGAGCAACAACCCGCTCAAGATCTGTTTCACTGGGGGACCTCCTGTCCGATTTCCGTGTCCGGATCAATCAATGCACATGCCGTGCCAGTCCCGGGAGATCGGACGGCCGCTTGACAGCCCCCGTCCGGCGCGGTCCCCTGTGTCGATGCATCGCCTCTGCGTGATTTCATCCCTCCTGCTGGCCGGCCAGAGCCTCTGGGGGGGGTGCGCCACCAACCACTCCCCTGGGGTCCCCACCCGAGCCTCGGCCGCTCCGGCGGCGGCCCGCCCGACGGCCCCGGCGGTGCGATCCACCGTCGCGGAACGTCCCGTGGCCATGATCGAGGACGATCCGGTCACGCTTTCGGATCTGAAGGGCCGCATGGTCGAACAGTCCGGAGCGGAGACCCTGCGGGAGCTCAGACTCGAAGCGGCCTTGCGCAAGGAACTGCAGCAGCGGAGCATGCGCATCACCACCGCGGATACTGAAGCGGAGCAGAACCGTCTTCTGGAGCGTTTCTCGGATGATCGGGACACCGCCCTGATGGTGCTCCAGACCCTGCGACGAAACGAAGGGCTGGGACCGAAGCGGTACGAGGCCCTGCTCTGGCGGAATGCGGCACTCCGAAAGCTGGTCGACGATGAGATCGACGTGGACCCCGAAACGGTCCAACGTCTCTACCGCCTGGAGCACGGCCGTCGACACGTGATCCGCATCCACGTGGTGCCCACCCTGCAGGAGGCCCAGGAGCACCTCGAGCGGACTCAACGGGGTGAGTCGTTCGCGGACATCGCGACCGCGCATTCGATGGATTCCAGTCGGGATCGCGGTGGTCTCATGGAAGCCTTCAGTCTCGAGGATCCCGCGTGGCCCCAGGCCCTGCGCACCGAACTGGAGCCGTTGAATCCCGGCGATCTCACGGGAATCGTCTTCCTCGAGGACCGGTACGCGATTGCCCGGGTGGAACGGATCGTGGCCGCCGACGGCGTGGAGTTCGAAACCGTCCGCGGCGATCTCGAGCGATCGGCCCGACTCAGCCAGGAACGACTGAAGATGGCGGAGCTAGCCGGTCGGCTCGGTGAACGCCCCCGCATCCGGATTCTCGACCCCGATCTGCGCCGGGCCTGGTCGGTGGACGAGTCCGCCGCCGAGGATCGCTGATCCGATCAACTTCGTATCCAGCCGAAGCGGGCCAGTGCGACGGGCAGCAGCACGATGACGGGCAGGAAGGCGCCCAGGGCCGGTGAAATGCCGGGCAGCGGAACCAGCATGAAGGTGGCCACCACGAGGTACATCGGTACGACCACGACCGCGCACAGCAGGCTTCGCGCCAGAAGGTTCGACGGCTCGCGATGCATGAAGAACGGCAAGGCGATCATCATCACCAGCATGTTCACGAGAATGGTGGCCCATCTGGCGTACCGGCTGCGACGCAGCGTATCCGCCTCCTGGACATCCGGACTCTCCAGCAGGCTTCCGATCTGGAATGAACTGAGCATGCCCGTGTACTGGCCGAAGCGACGGACCGTGAGCAGATCCGGCGACAGATCGGTCTGGTAGAGATCGATCGGCTCAGGACGCGATGCACTCGTGGCACCCGAATCATCGTGCCGGATCCTGACGGCCGTCCCCTGCTCGAGCACCCAGGCATCCTGCGCCGCGTCCCAACGGGCCGAGCTTGCCCGGATCCGCTGAACCGTACGCCCCCGATCGTCGCGGACGATGATCGATGGCGTCTGGAGCGTCTCGAGGGAGGGATCGAATGCCGGTGACTGGAGCAGTCGGTCCTGCGAATCAGTTGTGAAGGGAACCGGGAAGGCGGACGTGCCCTCCATGCCGATCTGATCGTGGCCGCGAAGCAGGAGCGGCGCGAGTCTGGGCAGGATCAGTTCCTGATTGACCACCTGAAGCAGACCGAGACCGAGGACGACCCAGATGATGGGAGCGGAGGCCCGGAACAGACTCCGGCCGGCGGCCAGCATTGCGACCAGTTCTCGATTGCGGCTCATCTGGGACAGGGTGAATCCGACCGCACCGATGGCAACCAGACCGTGCAGATAGGCGTAGAACTGGAAGAACTGCGGCCCGTGGAAATTGAAGGCCAGCCCCAGCGATGCGACCATGCGCCGGAACAGTCCGGCATCCTCGGGCAGGCGGGCCCGGGCCACTTCGTCGAACCGCTCCAGATTCAGAATGACATCGATCGTGGCCGCGAAGAGATACAGCAGCAGGAACAGGATGATGAAATTCACCAGTACCCGCACCACGATGTATCGATCAAGAATCTGCACGATGATCAACCTGAAAACAAGTTCCTCAGTGTCGTGAAAGACGGGCGTAGCACGCCAGAAGCATGCACAGCAGCAGTCCGTTGCCGGACCACATGATGACCAGACCGACCGAAACGCTTCCCGCCCGGATCATGCTGCTGCCACTCGAGATCAGCACGAGATCGAGCAACGCGGGCAGGAAGGCCCACATGTAGACCGACAACGGAAGGGCGTGCCGCATGAGCATGGCCAGGACGGCACCCAGTACCAGCAGCAGACACGCGGTCACCGACAACGCATAGCGACGATTGAGACGGCTGATGACCTGACGCTCCAGACCCGCGATCTTCGAGTCGAGGTAGTTCAGCCGGCTTGTGAGCTGCCGGGACTTCGGCTCGACCGCCTGCGCGATGGCCGCCACCTCCTCCAGCGGCATGGCGTTGTAGTCGACCTCGTCCACGGCCGGAACCTGGACATCGGGAACGAGGATCCGCTCGCGGGCGTTGGATCGGATCGCCGCCGGCAGATCCTCCACGACCAGATCCAGCAGTTCGAGATTGAACTGCTTGCTCTGGATCCCCATCGCCGGCAGTGAAACGAGTTGCGCCACCCGGCAACGGAACCGTCGACTCGGTTCGCCGCCGCTCATTTCGGTGACTTCGACGGCGGAGCCGTCAGAATTCCGGAAACGGTTGTTGACCACCTGGTCCGCCCGCACGAGGTAGGACCGGTTCATCGGTCCGGGCTGCACCAGTTCGATGGCCCCCTCCGCACCGACGGTCTCGTCGAGCGTTCGCGACAGATCCACATCGCCGAGGATCTGCGCGATCGACTCCCGGATCCGATCGACCTGTGGATAGGCCTGGGGGTGATCCCGCACGTGCAGCAGCTCGCTGTAGGTCATCGCACCGGGCTCGCCCATTTCGGGACTGGGAATCGGAATGGCGTGCGTGGGTTCGAGCCGGGGGAATCCGCGCAGATCACCCGAGACCCCGTCGTAGGAAACCGCATCCTCCATTGCCAGCTTCAGGAGAATCACCCCGGGTCGGCGGTAGATGTCGATGACGGCATCCGCGGCCGTGACATCCGTCACCGCCCTGCCCTCCTTGTCGAGCTGGGCGGCGATCATCTTCCGGAGACGCAGTCGTTCGTCCGCACCGGTCTCCTGCGGAGAGTCGTAGATCTCCACGTGCTCGGCGAGGATCTGCATCCCCTCGAACTCGAACGGAACCCCCTTCTCGACCGAGTGGGCGATCATGGCCGTCACGTCGCCGGCCAGCGTCCGGGCCATCATCCCGTAGAACTGGGGAATGATCGATTGCGTCAGGATCACCATCAGCAACGTCAGCAGCAGGCCGAAGGCCACCACCGGAGCGAGAATGGCCCGGTAGCTCAGACCGACCACCGACATCGCGAGGATCTCGTTGTCCCCGGTGAAACGGTGCAGGGCAAGGGTGCTGCCGAAGCCGGCCGCGAAGGGCAGCGCGTACTGCAGCATCGGCACCATGGCGAGAAAGACGTACTTGACCGCCTGCCCCGCGGTCAGCAGCGACTCCCCCGCCAGAGGCTTGATCACAGCCCCGAAGGCGATGACGGTCACCAGCACCCCGGTGGTGATGAGGATGACCCGGATCATCTCGAAGAGGATGTAGCGATAGAGCCGCAGAGGCATGGCCAACAGTATCCCATCTGGACCGGTCGGACCGCCACCCGGGACGGACCGTCCTCCCTATCGTCCTATCGGACCTGCGGCTGAGAATCTGGGCAACCCATGCGGTCTGGAGCGGCCCGGATTGTCTTTTTCCGCTTCCGCCCCCCTCCCACCCCAAAGTGGCCCCCCCGTCAATTCGACGTTGAGGACAGCGGTGCATCCCCGTGGCCGGATGCACCCGCTCATCCCCCGGGGCCACACGGAGAAACGACCCGTCCATGGCACGAGTCCCCGCCCATCCGAGCCGAAGGGGAATCACCCTCATCGAGTCCCTGATCGCGTCGGCCCTGCTGCTGACGGTCGTGACCGCAATCCTGTCGGCACTTTCCGCCGGCCATCAGCACTCCCGGGAGGCCCAGGGACTGGTCACGGCCAGTCTGGCCGCCGAGCAGTTGATGGCGAAGGTGAGTTCCGATGCCTACGGCTCGCTGCCGGAGTGGGACGGCTGGGACGAGAAGCCGGGCACCCTGGTGGACGAGGACCGCATGCCCACCCTCTTCACGATGATCGGACGACGGGTGCTGATCAGGCCGGAGGCACACTCGATCGAACAACTCCAGGTCCGTGTGACCGGATACACCGTCACCGTGGAAAGCTACGACGCCACCGGTCGGATCCTCACCCGACTGGTGCGCTTCATCCCGGAGCCCCAGGCATGACCCGTCGTCGACGCCCCCCCATCCGCAAGGGCTTCACCCTGGTCGAGACCATTCTGGCCATCGCCATCACGGCCATGGTGGGAACGGGCATCGCCACCATGATGTCCGTGCTCGGATCGGATGCGACCATGCAGTACGACCTGCGGTCCGTCCTGGTCCGATCCAGCACGGCCCAGTCGCGTCTGTCCGCCTACATCGCGCCGGCCCGGTGCGTGCTCGAGGCGGAGGGGCCCCAACTCGTCCTCTGGTTCGACGACAGTCGGGACAGCGACTCCGTCCACGCCTCGGAAGTACGGTGGATCCGACTGGACGAGGACACCGACCGCATCACCGTGGAGTTCCTCGCCTTTCCCGAAACATGGTCCCAGACGGCCGTCGCGATGACGGATACGGAGCATGCATCGAACGCGGACTGGACGTCGATCCGCCGGTCCTTCGCCTCGAAGGGTCTCCTGCGTTCGGCACCCCTGGCCGACGACGTCACCCGATTGCGGTTCGACACGGATTCGAACTCCGAACTCGAATCACGTCTCGTGGAGACGACCTTCGACATGCTCACATCCACGAACCCCGTCGAAATCAGGCTCACCGAGTCGATCCGGATGCACAACCCGCCCACACGATGATGACCACACGCCGACCATCCCGATCCGACCGCGGCATCGCCCTCCTGCTGGTGCTGGTGACCATGGCCACTGCGACCACATTGGCGATCGGCTGGCTCGCCAGTCAGGACAATGCCAGTCTGGTGGGCCGCAATGTCGTGGCCACGGCCGAGGCCCGGTGCGTCGCCTCCAGCGGACTCGATCTGGCGATCTCCGTGATGCAGACGGAATCCGAGTGGCGAACCCTGCACCACAACGGCGTACTGTTCGACGGAATGCCGTTGGGGAACGGAACGATCGATCTGGTGCTCACGGACCCGACCACCAACGAACCCCCCGTCGCCGACAGCATGGAGGTTCACGTGATCGCCACCGCGACGGTGGGATCGATCTCCCAGAGCGCTGCGGCCTACGTGTCGCTGCTGCAGGACTCGGAGGATGTCGGCGTGGACACGGATGTCTCGGCCTTCGCACTCTTCTCGCTCTCGACGATCGAACTCAACGACCGGGCCACGGTCTCCAGGTGGGGCGACGCACCCGCCAGCGTCCTCGGACGCCGATTGGCGATGGGAACCGCCTCGGGGCGGTCCCGCAGCATCAGCATCGACGACGACGCCGCCGCCATCGACGCCACGGTCTACCACAGCGTCTCGCAGTCCCCGGCCCTGCTCGTCAACAGCACCGGATTCGACGTCGAGGCCATCGAACTGCCCTGGACCCTCTCGCTGGACGGACAGGAGGAGGCCCTGCCTCCAGCCGCGACGAGTCGAGCCGCCGCCGCGCGAAGATCGATGGGCCGATCCTCTTCCGCCGACTCGGTACGGATCGGATCCGGAGAGACCCTGCACGTCAGGGAATCCGAACCGCTGCGGATCGCCGGCGACCTGCACATGACACGCAACGCGCGAATCGTCGTCCACGGATCCGCACGGATCGAGGTGGGCGGCCGGCTTCTCATGAACGGGGCATCGATCGAACTTCGACCGAACGCCACCCTGCACCTGGTGATCGAGCGGGGCACCATCATCGACGACGCGTCGATCGGCGGCGGGAAACGATGGACCAGTCCGGACCGGATCATGTTGTCCGGCGGCACCGGCGGCGCTTCACATCCCTGGCTGATCCGCGGCACCTCGAGCATCACGGGTTGCATCCAGGGACGGACGGTCGATCTCGTCCTGGAGGATGAAGCCGTCGTCAAGGGACGAATCGCGGCGAACCGAATCTCGCTCAACGACTCGACCTGCGTTCTCTACGACCACGGACTCGACGAGGGACTGAGCCTTCCCCGGGCGGGCACGATCTTTCGGGATGCCAAGGCGACCCGACATCGACGTCAACGAGTCGATCGACTGCCGTTCGCCTTCGTGGAGCAGTTGCTGGAGCTCGGTCGGCAGCGAAGCTACGAAACCAGAAGGTCGCAGCGTCGTTCCACCCGGCAACAGCGTCGGTGGGCCCGCCACTGGAACTCGCAGCCGACCCCACGACCGATTCCCCTGGAGTGCAGGATGCTGACCCACGGATTCGATGCCTGCGGTTTCGAAGCCATGGTCAGTGCGCAGGAGACCACACCGTGAGACGCGGCATGGGAATGATCGAACTGATGATGGTGCTGGCCATCCTCGCGGTGGCGACCGCACTGGCCCTTCCGTCCTGGGGATCGGACGCCTCGGTCCGGACGGATGCCGCCGCACGGCTGCTCCGCAGCGACATCGAATACGCCCAGGTCCATTCGATTGCGAATCCTGACGCCCCGATCGGCGTGGTCCTGGCCCCGGACGGAACCGGATACTGGCTGGCCCAAAGCGGCACGCCGAACACCCCCATCATCCGGGCCGACAACCAGGAGCCATACCACGTCACCTTCGGCGAGGGCCGGGCCTCCTTCACGGCCGGAGTGTCGGCACGGGTGGACAACCTGACCGACGGCATGCTGCTGTTCGATGCGTTGGGCGGCCTCTCAAATCCGGCCGCGGATCCTTCCTACCACCTGTCATGCGATGGGAACGAGGTGCAGATGACCGTGCGAGCCGGCACGGGCTTCATCCGGATCCACCACTGACTCAGCCGCAGAGACCCCAGGACCCGATGAGTTCGAGCAGATCGTCGACTCCGACGGTTCCATCGCCGTTCAAATCGGTCGCACAGCCGGAGCACGACCCCCAGTCACCGATGAGCGAGAGTAGATCGTCCACTCCCACGGTACCGCTGCCGTCGATGTCCGCCACACAGCTGCTGCCGATCACCTCGACATCGAACTGACCGCTGATCGAGACCTGTTCGAGGCTCACGGTCACCTCGCCGAAGGGGAATCCGAGGTTGTAGCTTGCGGTTCCGAGCACGATGTTCGTCATCTCGTAGGACGCGAAGCCCTGCTCGTCGATCTGTAGCTGGACGTCGAATGCGATGGTCACCGGATCCGGAGCGGGCGGTTCCCGCACGGAGCTGCTTCCGAAGTCGATCGGACAGGGGCCAGCGACGGTCCCCTGCTGTACCCCGTCGGCACCGAGCTGGTCGGTCACGTCGATGGGGCCGAACTCGAGTCCGAAGTACGAGACCAGCACGTCGATCGACTGGATCTCGAAGCGGACGTCGTAGGTCTGCCCGTCGGTCCGGACGCTGTCCGGACTCGTCCAGCTCACCGGCTGCCCCGACGTCGAGAAGTCGACCGACCAGGAGCCCACATCCGCTCCCGCGAAGGCGCTGGATGCGACGATGCAGGACGCCAGAAATGCCGTGATGCTCTTCATAACCCTTCTCCCTGAAAGAGGATGCTTCCAGTGTAGTGGGTGACGGGAGCGGATCAAGGAAATCGTCGATCAACGCAATGAGGACAGCCGGACGGGCTTCAATCGGTGCCGTTGGCTTCCCGTCGCGCCTTGGCCATCGCCCGACGCTTCGCCTGCGGCGGTATCACCTTCTTCGCCAGACCGAGCTTCTCCAGCAGCTTGATCTCGTAGTAGGTGATGTCGACCTCCCACCAGCGATGCTGGTTGCTGGCGCTCGCTGGATCATGGTGATGGTTGTTGTGCCATCCCTCGCCGACCGTGAGGAGGGCGACGAGCCAGTTGTTCGTGCTGTGATCATCCGTGTCGTGATTCTTGTATCCGAACAGATGCGACAGGGAGTTCACCGACCACGTGATGTGCCACACCACGACGGTCCGCACGATTGCGCCCCAGACGAAGAGACTGAATCCGAACTGCAGTGCACCCGCGGCCGTTCCCTCGATCGCCCATCCGAGTCCGTAGCCCACGGCGAAGTACAGCGCGGCGTGGGCCACGTAGATCCAGACCCACAGATAGCTCTTCTCGAGCTTCATGTAGAAGGGATCCTTGAGGATGTCGCTGGCGTACTTGCGATAGGTGTCGATGTTGTGGGTGCGCTTGTTCTGCACCAGCAGCCAGCCGATGTGGCCCCAGAGGAAGTTCACGAGTGGACTGTGGGGATCCTCGTGCTCGTCGGCATGCAAGTGATGGTAGCGATGGGTCGCCACCCATTTGGCCGGCGTATCCTCGAGGCAGCACAGGGCCATCACCGTGAAGCCGTGTTCCAGCCACTTCGGCAGCACGCAGCTGCGGTGGGTGAGCACGCGGTGGTACAGGAGGTTGATGGCCTGACCGAAGACATGCACCCCGATCACCATGACCACCAGACCGGTCCAGCTGAACGCCCAGGGCAGCACGGCCAGCAACGCGACCAGATGGACCCCGACGATCGATATGGCGTAGGGCCAGTTGATGCTTCCCTTGATGACCGCATCCGGCAGGGGGAGGACCGGCTTGGTGCCCGGAGCCTCGACGGGCACCGGAATGGGCACCGGGGAGGAGACGGGGCCGGCGGAGACCGCCGGGCCGGGACTCGCACTAGGAATCTCGACCGTCGGCGATTCGGTTGGAGGAGGACTGGTCAAGCGGACTCCCATCCGGAGCCGCAGGTCGACTGCGGTCCTTCGTGAACTGGATTCTATCAGAATAGACCCCACGAGAGCCAAGGACTCATTTCAGGCCGTATTCCTTCAACTTCCGGTACAGAGTCCGCTCGCCGATTCCGAGCATCTCGGCGGCCTGCTCCCGGTTGCCGCCGGACATCTGCAGGGTCTGCCGGATGGCCTCCTTCTCGAGGCGATCGAGTCCGACGCCCGCAAGACTACCCAGATGCAGATGTTCGTCCTGATCGCTCATGCGGATCTCATCCGGCACATCACCGGCCTCGATCGTCGGCCCCGTGCTCATGACGACCATCTTCTGGACGATGTTGAAGAGCTGGCGGACGTTCCCCGGCCAGTTGTAGGCGACCAGCCGCAGCATGGCCGGTTCGCTGAACGTGGGAGCGGGCCGCTCCAGTTCCGCCGCGAATCGCCCCGCTGCGTGATTCACCAGCAGCGGCACGTCCTCCCGTCGCTCCCGCAGCGGAGGGATGTGAATCTCGGCTCCGTTGATCCGGAAGTAGAGATCCTCCCGGAACCGCTCGTCGTCGATGAAAGTCTTGAGGTCTCGGTTCGTGGCGCTGATGAAGCGGACGTCCGTCGACCGCTCGGTGTTGGTCCCGAGACGGGTCACGTCACCAGTTTCCAGCACGCGGAGCAGCTTGGCCTGCATGGTCATGGGCATGTCGCCGATCTCGTCGAGGAACAGGGTCCCCTTGTCGGCGTATTCAAAGACCCCTTCGCGGTCCTTTTCGGCCCCGGTGAAGGCCCCCTTGACGTGCCCGAACAGCTGGTCCTCAAGCAGTGATTCGCTCTGCCCCGCACAGTTGAAGGTCACGTACCGGTGATCGGATCGCTTGGACTGGTTGTGGACGGCCCGGGCGATCAGCTCCTTGCCCGTACCGGACTCCCCCGTGATCAGGATCGGAATCATGCTCGGCGCCACCTGGCGGATGACCTGGATCACCTTCCGGATGCCCGCCGATTCCCCGATGATCCCCTCGAACCCGAAGGCGGAATCGACCTTGCCGCGCAACTGCGTGTTGTGATGCCGGAGTTGCACGGTTTCGCAGGCCCGGTTCACCAGATTGCGGAAGACCTCCAGATCGAGCGGCTTCTCGATGAAGTCGTAGGCTCCGCCCTGCAGGGCGGCCTTGGCGGTGGCGACCTCGCCGTGGGCCGTGACCATGATGGTTTCGGCGTCCGGCTGGTGCTCCCTGGCCATGGCCAGGACGTCCAGACCGGAGGTGTCGGTCTCCATGCAGAGATCGGTCACGATCACGTCGAAGTTGCCGAATCGGAGCTCCTCCTCGGCCGACGTCGCGCCATCGACGATGGTGCAGACATGGCCGACCCTTCGCAGGGCTTCGGCCATCACCTCGGCGTGATCAACCTCATCGTCGACGAGCAGGACCTGGGCGTGAAGTTCGTGCGGGGCATCCGACATCGGGGGACAGTGTACCCCCCCGCCGGCACCGCCGAAATGTCCAGTGATGCAGCAACTGGCGGCGATAGACTGTACAGATGCCCGACCCCGTCCCTACGAACCACGACGTGCCTGACACGTGCTCCGACCCGCTCCAGGGTGTTCAGAGGGTCGATTTCGTGGGCATCGGCGGTTGCGGCATGTCGGGTCTGGCCAGAATGCTGCAATCCATGGGGATTCACATCTCCGGTTCGGACCCGGTCTCCTCACCGATCACCGAAGGACTTCGGGCCGAGGGAATCCCCGTCCGAACCAACCAGGATGGGGCCGGACTTCCCGATGACCTCGATCTGATGATCATCTCCGCCGCGATTGCGCCGGATCACCCCGAGGTGCTGGCGGCGGAGCAGCGCGGCGTCCGGATCAGGACCTACGCGGAGGGGCTCGGCATGGTGCAGCACGGCCGGACGGCCCTCTGCATCGCCGGCACGCACGGTAAGAGCACCACCGCCGCGATGCTGTGCCACATCCTTATGACCTGCGGGTTCGACCCCGGCTTCATCATCGGCGCCAACTGCGATCAGATCGGTGGGGGCAGCCGGATCGGAGCGTCGCGTATTCCCCCCGGCGGCCCCCTGGCCGACGACCCCGGGATTCTGGTCAGCGAGGCCTGCGAGTTCAACCGCTCCTTCCACAACCACCGACCGACCATCGCTCTGATCAACAACATCGAGGAGGATCACCTCGACATCTACGGATCGCTGGAGAGCATCATCGAGGCGTTCCGGGAGTTCGCCCTGATGATCCCCCCCGCCGAGGAGGGCGGGAGCCTCCTGATCTCCCACGACGAGGCGCACCGGCACCAGATCACCCCCCCGCTGGAGTGCCACGTTGCCACCTTCGGATTCCATCCCGAAGCCGACTACCAGGTTGTGTGGGACCAGGCCGTTCGACGCACCGGAATCCTGCGGGACGGCATGTGGACGGTCCAGTGGACCAACCCGATGGCCGGTGCCCACAACGCACTCAACGCCGCCGCCGCCGTCATCCTGGCCCATCAGCTCGGCGCCGAGTGGGAGGATGCCGCGGACGCCATGGCCACCTTCGAAGGACTCGACCGCAGAACCCAGCGACTGGGTGAACGCGTTGTCGGAGACGGCCACGTCACGGTCTACGACGACTACGGACATCATCCCACCGAGATCGAGCGGACGCTGAAGGCCCTGCGGGCCGAGGAACAGCCCGAACGGCTGATCTGCGTCTTCCAGCCCCACCAGCACAGCAGAACCAGGTTCCTGCTGGAGCAGTTCGCCGAGAGCTTCGATCAGGCCGACCACGTGATCGTCCCCCCGATCTACTTCGTGCGCGACTCGGAAGCCGAGAAGCAGCGGGTCAGCGCCGTGGATCTCGTTCAACGCCTGCAGGATCGCGGAACGGAAGCCCGGCACGTGGATTCCTTCGACGGCATCGTCCACCTCCTCCGGGAGGATCTGGTCGCCGGCGACCTGCTGGTCGTCATGGGGGCCGGACCGGTCTGGACGGTGGCACGCGACTACCTGGATCGGCGCGCATGACTCGACCACCCCGATGGGAACTCTTCGGTGATCTGAACGTCAAGGCCACGCCCGACGCGCCGATCGGAGCCATGACCTGGTTTGGGATCGGCGGCCGGGCGGACCTGCTGATCCGTCCGCACGACGAAGCATCGCTGGTGACCCTGGTGGCAAGGTGCTCGGAGACGGGGGTGCCGATCCGCATCCTCGGCAAGGGGGCCAATCTCCTCGTCGACGACGACGGTGTGGACGGCGTCGTCCTGCTGCTCAGTGACGAGGTGTTCCGTTCTCATCGCTTCAACCGCCGAGGTGAAATCGAGCGGATGCACGCCGGAGCGGGCGCGGACATCTTCACGACGGTCAACGAATTGTCCCGACAGGGCCTCTCCGGCATGGAGCAGATGACCGGCATTCCCGGGTCGCTCGGTGGAGCCATCCGGATGAACGCCGGAGGCAGCTACGGCTGCATCGCGGACTGCCTGGAGACCGTCCAGTGCTGCACCATGAACGGAGAGCTGCTCTCCTACCACCGGTCCGAGCTCGAGTTCTCGTACCGGCAGAGCAACCTTCCCGAGTGCATCATCCTGTCCGCGACCTTCAATCTGGAACCCAGCGATCCGGTTGCGGTCCGCAAGCGGGTGCTCGAGATCATGGCGGCCAAGAGGGCCTCGCAGCCGATGGCGGACAAGTCCGCCGGATGCACCTTCCGCAACCCCCTCGATTCGGATGGTGTCCGCGTCGCGGCCGGGCGCCTGATCGACTCCGCGGGGCTCAAGGGCCTGTCAGACGGCGCCGCCACCGTGAGCACACAGCACGCCAACTTCATCACCACCCGTCCCGACGCGAACGCCCGGCAGGTCCGCCGACTGATGAACGAGGTGCAGAAGCGGGTGCTCGATCACCACGGGATCCAACTGGTGCCCGAGGTGGTCGTCTGGGAACGGACGGGAGGATCGTCCGGATGACCACGGACCGACCACTGCGCGTGACCGTCCTGATGGGCGGGCCCGACAAGGAGCATGCGGTCAGCCTTGCGTCCGGCACCGCCGTCGCGGCCGCCCTGGAACGAACCGGACGCTTCGTGGTCGAGTCGCAGGTGATCGGGAAACCGGACGCCTCCGAACTCGCCAACTTCGAAACCGACGTGTTCTTCCCCGTGCTGCATGGTCCGTGGGGCGAAGGCGGAGGGATCCAGCGTGAACTCGAGCAGCTCGGCCTGCCGTTCGTGGGCTCTGGTGCCGATGCCGCCGCCACCGCGATGGACAAGATCCGCACCAAGGACATCGCCATGGATCTGGGGATTCCGACTCCGTCCTGGCAGGTGCTCGAAGCGACCACGCAACGCACCATTGCACCTCCCCTGGTCCTGAAGCCCCCCGCGGAAGGATCCAGCATCGACCTGCGGATCTTTGCCGACGACATCGGCGTCGACGATTGGATTCGCACGATGCACGATCACTACGATCGCCTGCTCGTCGAATCGTGCATAACCGGACGCGAGCTCACCGTCGGAGTGGTGGGCACGCACACCCTTCCGATGGTGGAGATCATTCCCGCCGAAGGCGTCTACGACTACGAGGCCAAGTACAACCGGAACGACACCCGGTACGTGGTGGAGCCCGATCTGCCCTCCGGTCTCGAGGAGACCTGCCGGCACCATGCCCTGGCCATCGGTCGGTCTCTCGGATGCCGCGACCTCTACCGCGTCGACTTCATCGCCGATGAACAGATTCCGTGGATGCTGGAGGTGAATACCATGCCCGGCTTTACGGACCACTCGCTCCTTCCCATGGCGGCGGCCGCCGCTGGACGGCCCATGGAGCAACTCTGCAGCGATCTGGTCCTCATGGCGTTCGAACGCCGCCGAGAGGACCGCCCTCGGAGCGAATGACCGTCCCGAGGCCCCTGAAATGAAGGAACCACGCCTTTTTGGTCGATGCCAGAGGGGTCCACATGGATGGTTTCGCATGCGACCAGTGATCGAACGTATTTCTTCCCTTGTCCACGCCGTGGGTGACCGGTGTACTCGCCGCACCTTGAGTTCGTGGTTCGGGGTCCTGCTCCTGGGTTGCGGAATCCTGCTGGCTCTGACTCTGGGCGGGAACGCCCTGCGGGCCACCGCCCACCCCCCCGCCGAATCGGTGACCATCCGCTTCGTCGATGCCCCGGCCTGGATCGGTGATTCCCTCCACGGACATCTGACGGGCATTGCCGCACCGTGGCTGCTGCACACCCCCCTTGATCGAACCGCACTCATCAATGCGAGGGAAGCATTGATCGCCTCGGGCTGCTTCGCGGAGGTCCTGCAGGTACGGCGGGCCGGAGACCACGTGGTCGAGATCGAGGGGCGATTCCTGAAACCTGCCGCACGCGTCCTCGACGAAGGCCGAAACCTGCTGATCGACCGGGAGGGATTCGTCCTTCCCGACGGATACCGCGTCGACAACTCGTCGCATCTGCTTCAAATCATCGCTCCGAACTACCAGCCGCCGGAGCACGCCGGCCATCGGTGGCCGGGCGATGACATGGCCGCCGCCCTGCTGCTTCTTGAGACGATCGATGATCACAGCTGGTACGAACAGATCACCGCGATCGACCTCACCGAGTTCCGGGTCCGACAGCAACTGGTGCTGGTGACGGATCTGGGGACCCGAATCCTCTGGGGTTCGATGCCGGGCCGCGAGGCTCCCATGGAAGCCATGTCCAAGGACAAGATCCAGCGACTGGACTGGTTCCACACCTACCACGGCCGTGTTGATCAGCACCACCGGGGCATCATCGATGTCACGGATGCGGGCATCGTGACCAAGCGGTAGGAACGAAATCGACGATTTTTGATGCCAAATCGGCCTCCGAAGCGGTGCAAACCGTTGAAATCACTGTGCTTGGAGGTAGAGTAGAAGTGGAAGATTGGGCCTCCAGAGGGCCTTGGAAGGAAGAACGATGCCACGTAAATCGATTCTGGCACCGGGGCTGATCGCCTTGATGGCCACCTCCGCAGTGGGATTCGCCCTGCAGGAGGCCGTGGCGTCGACCGTTCAGATCGAGGGACCGGGCATCGAAGTCGAACTGCGTGCCGGCATCATGGCCGGAACCCTCGACGACGGTATCCAGGTCTTCTCCGCCGACGACCTCGCCTTCATGCAGCAGGAACTTGCCGACGATGCCGTCCAGACCACCGGCCGCATCTCGATCATTCTTGCCGATACGGGCAATGGACTGGCCTTGATCAATCTGTTTGATGGCTCGATCCTCCCCCCCCGCGGCCTGAACGATTCCACACTCGGTTTCAACAGTCTGGCGGGAAGCGGTGCGGATCGGCACTGGAACACCGACTCGGGTGGAACCGTGAACTGGTTCGACTTCGGCCTGACCCAGATGGTCGACGGCCAGTTCGAATGGCAGAGCGGTCTGAGCTCCGAAGGCTTCGCCTGGTCCAACCTTCAGGAGGGTGACGCCGGCACGATGAGCTTTGCGAATCTCGGTCTCGACAAGCTCGTGCCGGACATGTTCCAGTTCGTCACCTACACCGGTGAGGCGTGGGAAGTCGCGGGCACTGCCGACTTCGCGGAAGGTTCGTCCCAACTCAACCTCAGCTTCTTCGTGACCAACGTGCCGGGTCCGGCCGCGTTGTCGCTGCTGGCGATGGCCGGCGTACGAAGTCGACGCCGACGCTGAGCTTCCGGGCTCAGGAGCAGTTGCCCCAGGATCCGATCACGATCAGCAGATCATCGACCCCGACGAAACCGTCGCTGTCGACGTCCCCGTCGCAGACCCCGCCGCAGGCCCAGTCACCGATGACCCGCAGCAGATCGTCGACCCCGACGCTTCCGTCTCCGTCGATGTCGCCGTCGCAGGGCTCATCGAGGCATGCCTCGCCGGTGCAATCGGTGCCCATCCCCAGCCATTCCGCTCCGAACGCCAGGCAGATACCCTCCTCCAGTTCGGAGCAGTTGCCGTTGGTGAAGCAGCAGGCGCCCAGCGGCTGCGGACAGTCGGATCCGGCACAGGTGGTCCCGTTGCCCTGGAAGGTTCCGCCGCCCAGCCCGCAGACCTCGGGGGTCACGGCCTCGACGCAGGTCCCGTCCGGGAGGCAGCAGGCTCCCTCCGGGAAGCAGATGAAGTCCGAGCAGGATTCCGAAGCGAAGAACTGGCCGCCACCCAGACTGCAGACATCCTCGTCGACCTCGATGCACTGCCCCGTCGCCTCGACGCAGCACGCGCCGGTCGGAGCCGGACACTGCACATCGACGCACGCCACCGCGTCACCTTGGTAGCTGCCGCCGATGGTGTCGCATTCCGACTCCGTGAAGCCGTCGCTGCAGGTGCCGTTGCCGCGGCAGCAGGCGCCGGTGATCGGTGCACACCCCTGCGGGGTGACCGTGGCCCGCATGACCCAGTCACCGCTGGGGCGGCAGATGACCGGAAGGGATGAGAAGCTCAACCAGTTCTGTCCACACAGGCAGAATGGCCCGGTGACGAGATCCAGCCAGTTGCCCGATGCGACGTCCAGCCCGCTGGTGTCGGTGCACGGGAAGGCATTGTTGTTGGGATTCGGAGCCTCGAGACACGGATTGCCCGGATCGTTGTGCTGATCGATGCGTACGCCGATCGTGAAGCCCTGGCTGCCGTCGTCGTCGATGAAGATCTGCTCGGGATCCTGGGGGTCCACCAGAAACTGCAGGATCGTTCCGGTCGTTCCCGGCGGCATGACCAGGTGCGGCAGGATGATGTCGTCGGAGGAGAACTCCGCGACCAGGCCTCCGGTGTCCGGGGTGCCCCGGTAGACCCGCACCGTCCAGTGGGTCGTGGTCTGTCCGATCGCGTTGGAGGTTGCGAACAGGACCTCGAACAGATCCAGACGCAGGGGGAACTGGTCCGCGGGCATCGTGTAGTAGCCCGCTGCACTCTCGCCTTCCGCGAAGCCGGCCTGCACGATGTACTCCCCCGGCCCCCAGTCCGAATCGGAGTGACTCAGGGTCTCGTCCGGGCAGTTGCCACGCCAGGAGGTCGACGGCGGCAGGGCCACGATCGCCGCGGGATCGACCGGCGCGCCCGCCGGTCGTTTGGAAAGCAGCGAAGGCCGCAGCAGGATCCGCTGCACGGAGACGCTGGTCAGCGTTTCCGGAAGTGGTTCTCGGATCTCCTGCGACGCGGCAGGAATGGCGAGCAGAAAGATCGCGGTTGCAACGAGCCAGCTGTGACGTGTCTTCACGGGTGAGCCTCCATCCTCATTGTGATGGAGAACCGATTCAAGTCAATCGACAAACTCACCGAGCGGCCTCCCCCGGGTCACCAAGGCGGTTTTTTCTGGCGAACGCTAGCGGGATCGCTTCGGCTCGCGGAGGAGGAACGACAGGCCGAACGCCAGCAGCATCGTCACGGGCAGCAGGAGCAAGGCGGTCCGGAACTGCTCCGAGGTGTAGCTGGGATCCGTGGTGCCTCCGGTCTCCACATCGAGCAGCACACCGACGACCCACTGTCCGACGCCGGCCATGATCATCTGGGTGAGGTTGACGAAGGTGAGCGCCGTGCCCCGTACGTAGCACGGCCCCTGGTCCATCGCGAGCGGAAACGCGAGCACGAGCACGCTGACCACGATGCCGATCAGCAGCAGGGACAGCTTCAGCAGAAATGCGTTGCCCGGATCCAGCAGCAGCAGGCCCGTCGAGATCACCCCGAGTCCGGTGAAGATGGGAAAGAAGATCACACGGCGCCCGAGCCGATCCGACAGCCAGCCCAGGCAGGGACCTCCGATCGCGAGCCCGACGAAGATGAGGGAGACCAGCGGGCCGGCCTCCTTGACGTCGATGCCCAGCGTGGTCGTCAGGTAGGGAATGCCCCACAGGGCCGCGAAGGTGCCGATGGGCAGATACACCAGTCCGGTCACCAGTCCCAGCAGGAGCGTCTGCCGATTGCGGAACACCTCCTTCAGGCAGGCGATCATGCCGGGATGAACCGCCCCCTCCGAATCGTGCGACGCATGCAGATGCTCCATGAACCACCGTGGCCGGTGCGGGATCAGCAGGTACTGCATCGCCGCGAGCAGCAGCCCGAGGACGGCGAAGCCGTACATCACGATCTGCCAGCTGGTCCCGTTGATCAGCGAGTGGAGCAGCGAATCGGCGAGGATCGCTCCCAGCATTCCCAGGGTCACGGTGAAGCCTGAGATCAGGGCGATGCGGCGCCCCGGAAACCAGATCGTGGCAACGTAGACCGCACCGACGTAGGCGAAGGCGGAACCGAATCCCATCAGGAAGCGGCCGGCCCCCAATCCGAACAGTGAATTCGCCATCGCGAAGCAGACCGCACCGACGGCGCAGACGATCGCCGCGACGGCGAGGGGAATGCGGGCTCCGAACCGGTCCAGCAGTACGCCCACCACGAGCTGCATGGGGCCGTAGGCGTAGTAGTAGAAGCTGAGGCTCAGACCGAGATCGCCCGCACTGGCCCCGTACTCCTTCTGCAGCGGCAGTTCGATCACTCCGGGCAGCACCCGGATCATGAACTCGTAGAGGAAGAAGAGGGCCGGAATGGACCAGGCGATCCAGGCCCGAGCGCATCCTTCCGGATAGTGCTCGTGCAGGTGCTCTGGACTGTGGGTCAGACCGGCCATGGTGGTGCCCAGAGTGTAATCGACCCGCCCCCGCCGCCCGGGTGGCGACTAGAGTATGGACGGCCCGGATCGGACACCATGCACATCGGACTCGCAACCTGCTCCACGCTTCCCGACTGGGAGATCGACGACCGCCCGCTCGAGGACGCCCTCCGCGCGGCCGGAGCCACGGTGCATCATCCGGTCTGGGACGACGGGACGTTCGATTTCGCATCTCTCGATGTCTGCCTCGTCCGGACGACCTGGGACTACGAACACCGACGCGATGCCTTCGTGGAGTGGGCCGCCGCAACGACGCGACAGACCCGATTCTTCAATCCCCCGGAGGTGATCGCGTGGAACACGCACAAGTCGTACCTCCACGATCTAAGCGAGGACGGCATTCCCACCATTCCCACGGTCTGGGTGGAACGCGGTGGAACCCTCGAGCTGCGCGCCGTGCTCTCTGAGCGTGGGTGGACACGCGGCTTCCTGAAGCCGGTGGTCGGGTCCACCGCCCGGGCCACCTTCCGGTTCGACGTGCGGGACGATTCGATCGTCGCCGCGCAGTCGTTCCTCGAGGAGCGGCTCGCATCCGAATCGATGATGGTGCAGCCGTATCTCGAACGGGTCGAACGGCACGGTGAGGAGTCGATCATGCTGGTCGACGGAGACATCACCCACGCCGTCCGCAAGACTCCCGTTCCGGGGGACTACCGAGTGCAGGACGACTTCGGCGCCACCGATGCCCCGATGCAGCCGGGCGAGACGGAATCCCGGCTGGCCCGGCGGATCATGGCGATGGTGGCGGAACGATTCGATGTCCCCCCGCTGCTCTACGGCCGTGTCGATCTGCTGCGGGACGACGACGGGACGCCCATGCTCAACGAACTCGAGCTGGTCGAACCCTCATTCTTCTTCCGCCACGCACCGACGGCAGCGGAACGGCTCGCCCGTTCGCTGCTGGAACGGACGCGTTGATCAGGAGCCCGGAAGCAGGATCGCATCCGGATCGATCGCTTCGTGCCCACCGGCACGGCTCACCGACGTGCGGAACCCCGGACGAAGGGCGACGCTGGCGTACTGCCCCGACGCGGTCAACGCGACCAGGCAGACCTGATGCGAGGGGGCGAGGGTGTGGTCGGCCTCGATGCGTGCAAGCACTTCGAGCATCGCTTCCACGGGCTTGGCACCGCGTCGCATGGCCTCCACGGCGAGAAAGGCCCCGCAGCATCCCATCACGAGTTCTCCGCTTCCGGTCGCGGTCACCGCGGCCACGGAAGGATCCACATAGAGCCCGTGTCCGATGATCGGAGAGTCGCCGATCCGGCCGGGCAACTTGAACGGCGCACCACTGGTGGTGCAGCCACCCGCCAGCCGCCCCGAAGCATCGAGGGCGAGCGTACCGATGGTGTCGTGATGCTTCCAGTCGGATTCCCGGGCCGAACTGAAGAGACGACCGCTTCCCTCCTGATCGACCGGCCGGGGATCGTCTCCGATCTGATCCGGAATGGTGCCGTCGATTTTCCACTGCTCCCACGCGGCCCGCGCCGCCGGTGCAAGCAGTTCGGCTTCCGGCTCGCCTTGCCGGGTCGCGTAGTCGTCGGCCGCCTCGCCGGCCAGCATGACGTGCTCGGTGCGTTCCATGACCATCCGCGCGATGCGGACCGGATGCAGATGCCGACGCAGGCAGCAGACGCTGCCGCACGACGACGGCGAGGTCATCACGCACCCGTCAAGGGTCATGTGACCGTCGGCATCGGGAAGACCGCCGTAGCCGACGGAGTCGATCTCCTCGTCCAGTTCGATCGCGCAGCAGGACTCGACGATGGCATCCAGGCTGCTTCCGCCCGCCGCCAACCCGGGCCAGGCGACGGCGTGCCCCCGGAGTCCGAAGGACCAGGTGGAGACCATGACTGGGATGCGTTCAGCGGCCGTCAAGAGGGGATTCCGGGCTTCTGGGTGTGCAGTTTGATGCCGGGCGTGGGAGCCCGCGAGTCCGGATGCTACACTGGATTCCAGACGAGCCCCCGCCCCCACGCGGTGCGGCTCGTTCGCCTTGGAGGACCATCGCAATGGAATACATCACCCAGGAAGACAAGGACCGGCTGGAAGAGGAGCTCAAGGAGCGGATTCACCGCCGCCGGGAGCTTTCCGACCGCATCGGTCGGGCCCGGGAAATGGGCGATCTCAAGGAGAACGCCGAATACCACGCGGCCCGTGAGGATCAGGGCATGAACGAGGCCCGGATCAACGACCTGGAGGAGAAGCTCTCCAACGTCGTGGTGGCCGACACCGAGGAGGTGCCCGACGACATGGTCTTCGTGGGCTCCACCGTCCGACTGAAGGACACCTCCACCGGCAACGAGGAATGCTACAAGCTGGTCGGCGAGATGACCGGCTCGTTCGTCGACGACGTCATCGAGGTCACTCCGAGTTCGAACCTCGGACTCGGGCTGATCAAGGCCCGGGTCGGCGAGACGATCCGGGTGGAACTCCCACGCGGCGTCAAGACCTACGAGATCCTCGAGATCATCTGAGCACCGGCCGATGAACACCCCACCCCACCAGTGGACCGTGTATCTGGCCGGTGAGATCCACACCGACTGGCGCGAACGCATCGAGTCGGGCACCGCGGCGGCGGGACTGCCCGTGGTCTTCACCGGCCCCGTGACGGATCACGACGCCAGCGATCGCTGCGGCGCAGCGATTCTCGGCGAGCAGGACGATCCGTTCTGGTTCGATCACACGGGCGCGAAGGTCAACTCGATCCGGACCCGGACGTTCCTGAAGCATGCCGACATCGTGGTGGTTCGGTTCGGAGAACAGTACCGCCAATGGAACGCCGCCTTCGATGCCGGCTACGCGGCCGCGCTGGGAACCCCCCTGATCGTCCTGCACGATCCGGAGCATCGGCATGCGTTGAAGGAGGTCGATGCGACCGCCGCGGCGGTGGCCACCACCCCCGAGCAGGTCGTGAAGCTGCTGGCGTATGCGATCGAGGGACGGCTGGACTGATCAGTCCGTCTTGCTGCGACGTGACACCACGAACGACTTGATGCAGAGCAGCACGAAGATGCCGCAGAAGACTGCGAGCAATCCCTGGTCGATGAGCTTGGCCATCCAGCCCTCGCCCCGCTCCTCGCTGCCCAGGCCCTTCATGAACATCGAGACCCCGCCCCCGATGCCCAGCAGGGCCAGGAGGACGTTGAGGTGCATCACATGCATGCGAGCGGCGGGGACCCGGCCGGCCACCAGCCCCAGACCACCGATGAGGATTCCGAAGAAGGCGGGGATCGCCGCGGTGAACCGGGACGGCTCGAATCCGGTGAGGCCCCAGAAGATGATGCCCTGGACGATGAGCAGGACTCCGAGCAGGACGGACAGACGTGGCATGTGGGGTGCGTTCATGCGGTTCTCCTTGGGAACCTCATAGTAGCACGCCGTCGACCCGGGTCACGGAGCGCCGCCACCCCAATTTGCAATCACCGCCAGCAGGTCGTCGACGCCCACGAACTGATCGCCGTCGACGTCGCCGGGGCAGCCCGTGCCGGTGCAGTTCCAGCCGGCGATCACGATCAGCAGATCGTCGACCCCGACGAATCCGTCACCACTGGCATCGCCCGGCACGCCGGTGCCCTCGATGACGATCCCTTCGCTGTCGTCGAACCCGCTGTTCCCGTCGGCATCGATCACCCGGACCCGCAGGACGGCCTGATCGGTGTCCACATCGGGCACCACCCAGTTCCAGACGCCGTCGTCGGCGGTGCCGCTGACGACCGGTTCGAAGCTGGCCCCGCCGTCCACCGACAGGAGCACGTCGACCGTGCGGTTGCCGAACACGTCGTCGTCGTCGCTGCGCCAGCGGACCGGAACGACATCACCGGGATCGTAGGTGCCGCCCGCCGGCGACTCCAGGTAGGCGACCGGGTCGTCGCCTCCGGCGTTGGCCGGAATGTGCATGGTGATGCAGTGGAACACGCCGGCGGAGTAGGCCAGGCTGTCCGCATTGATCTGGACCACCGTCTTTTCGGGCATCGCGGCCTGCACCACGTTCCGGGCACCGTTGTTCCAGGAGGATCCGAGATCGTTGTAACGCGGCAGGATGACCAGATCGTTGCAGAGCACCATGTTGGTGTAGGTGTAGTGGGTCCACCCGCTGGTGTAGGAGTTCGTGCGGTACACGGTCCATCCCAGCGACTCGTAGTAGTCCGCTGTTTCGTCGCAGATGTCGTCCTGGGTGCTGCCGGGCTGGCTGGGCCAGTCGGCGATGATGATCTCCTGGTCGCCGATGATCTGCATCCACATGTCGATGTGCTGCGTGGAGTCGACGTTGGTCGGGAACGGATCGTGGAGTTCGGTGTCCACGTTCTGGTAGTCCCGCCAGATCTGCCGGATCTGGGCCTCCGAGTAGCCCGGATTCTCGTCGTTGATCAGACGCGTGGCGGCCGCCACGCCGGTTCCGTTGGCGTGCCAGTTGCCGCCGCCGTGGGACAGCGGAAGCCGGTAGTAGTCGAAGTCGAGCACGTCGGCGAAGGAGACGTTGAAGTCGTCGTCATTGGGACGCGGACGGTTGTAGTTGTGGTCGACGACCGCCCGACAGCCCCCCACCCGGATCATGCGGGGCCCGTAGTCGCGAATCCAGACCGTATCGGTCTGACGCACGATGGTGACGATGCGGTTCGGGTCTGCTCCCGCCGAGATCATGCTGTTGCGCGCCGAGTTGGCCTCGTTGTTGCTGTCGCAGGCCACATAGACGTTGGCATCGCCGGTGGTCGTGATCGCGGCGGCCATCTGGGCGATGGTGCCCGTGAATCCCTCCCATGCGAAGAGGATGCCGTCCATGGGCTCGTACTCGGATGCGCATTGGATCGGCCCCACGGGTGGATCCGTGGTCGGCAGACCGCGAACGGGCGGGTTCGCCCGCATCCAGCGGGCCTCCGTCTCCGTGAGGTACTTCGGAATCAACGCCCCTTCGGGATAGACCAGTTCACCGTCGACCAGTCGCGGTTCGTCGGGCACGTCGGGGGCCTGCTGAGGCACGGAGGTCGCCAGCGACCCGGCCAGCAGAATCGAACCGGGAATCACCAGTAGCAGGGTACGAGTCGACATGAATGCTCTCTCTTCGGGGGAATGCAGGGACCGCGCGATCCAGATCCCTCATTTGAATCCAAGATCGGGGGTCGAGCAACCACACACTCGAAAGATGGGAGGAAAGCAGGACGGGAAACCCACTTTTTCTCAATGTGAAGCCATTGGGCTGGATCGGGGGCCCAGCATCAGCAGCAGAGCGGTCAGCAGTCCGGAGCCCGCCATGACCGTCAGGGCGGCGACGAACTGGTGTTCCTTGGCCGCCAGCACCGCGGCCAGACCGAAGACGATCTGGGGGCACAATGCGCCGCCCACATGACCGATGCCGTCGGTGATCGAAACCCCGGTGTTGCGGACCACGGTGGGGAACATCTCGGCCGTGTAGGTGTACATCATCGGAATGATCATCGCGATCGAGATGGCCGCGACGAATCCCGCAGCCATGACCATCACTTCGGAGGGGAACCAGCCGATCAGCAGCAGCAGGATCGTCCAGATGACCGCCAGCAGGGCGCACGACCACTTTCGCTCCATGCGATCGCTCAGGAAGATGGCCATGACCGAACCCACCACGAAGCCCAGCGAGGCCACCCCCGTCAACCAAAGACTCTTGGCGACGTCGAACCCCCGTTCGACGAGCAGTTCATTGGACAACTCGAGCCAACCGTAGTTGCCGGTGTAGTAGCAGAACCAGACCAGCCCGAAGAAGAGGACACGCCAGCGATGCGGCGAATGCAGCAGGGTCCGGAGTCCGCCCTGCTCGAGAACGACGGGCGTCTCGAGAACGGGAGGGAGCTCTTGCCCGCGGAGGGTCCTGATCCGATCCTCCGCGTCCGAGATGATCGCCTCCGCCTCGTCGTGGCGCCCCTGGTTCAGGAGCCACCGTGGAGACGACGGCATGTGCCTTCGCATGAAGCAGATCACCAGCCCGCCCAGTCCGCCGATGACGAACAGCAGCCGCCAGCCCCACGCGTAGTTGGGAACCAGCACCACCGCCACGAAGGGCACCAGGGCGAGCCCCAGGAAACCGCAGGCCACGGCCACACTGGTGTAGCGCCCACGGGATCGCTGCGGCGACATCTCCCCCATGTAGGTGGTCACGCAGGCGATCTCCGCTCCGATGCCCATGCCGGAGACGAAGCGCCACAGCAGCACCATCCAGAACTCCCATGCCGTGGCGGTCAGGATCGAGCCCACGGTGAAGAGGGCGACGGAGATGTAGAGGGCGATCCGGCGACCGAACCGGTCGCTGACCAGGCTGTCCAGCAGCGATCCCGCGATGTACCCCAGCAGGCTGGTGGTGACGGCCCAGTTGACGACCGACTCCGAGACCCCGAACTGGTCCTGCATCACCTTCAGCGAGAGTCCGATGGTGATGATGTCGAAGAAGGAGAAGAAGAAGCCGAATCCGATGACCACGAGCAGGCTGCGCCGCCAGGGCCAGCCGGGCAACCGGTTGAATCGCGCCAGCAGCGCCGCGGCGTCGTCGTGTCGGGTGGCTTGCGTCATATTTCGGTCCCCTTCCGGGGCTGGTCCCCCTTCGAGCCGGTATCCTCTGACCATACCAGATGACTTTGGACCACGATGCCAACTCCTCGACACCGCGCCCCCTCGACGAACTGCGGGTGCACATCGACGACCTCGATCGTCAGATCGTGGACCTGCTCGGACGACGGGCCGAACTCGTGGTCGAGGTCGGCGAGTCCAAGCGCGACACCAACACGCCGATCTACGCCCCCCACCGCGAGCGGGCGGTGCTGGACCGGATCCAGTCGCTCAACCGCGGCCCGCTCTCGAACCACACCCTCGAGTGCATCTACCGCGAACTCATGTCGGGCAGCTTCTCCCTCGAACAGGCCCTGCGGATCGGCTACCTGGGCCCCCGCGGATCGTTCAGTCATCTCGCCGCGGTCCGGCACTTCGGACAGTCCGTCGAGTTTGCGGAGTTCGGAGGCATCGACTCGGTGTTCCGGGCCGTCGCGGGCGGCCACTGCAACTACGGCCTGGTGCCCTACGAGAACTCCACCGGCGGCAGCATCACGGACACGCTCGACGCGTTCCAGGAGTTCGACGTGACCGTCTACGCCGAGGCGCAGATCGAGATCAACCACTGCCTGCTGTCCAACGTCCCCGCGGAACGAATCCGCCGGATCGCCTCCCGTCCCCAGGCCATCGATCAGTGCCGCCAGTGGATCCAGCGGGAATTCCCCGCCGTCGAGCAGGTGGTGACGGCGAGTTCGTCCCTGGCCGTGCAGTCGGTCGTGGACGCGGACGACGCGGCGGCCATCGGCTCGTCGCTGGCCGGTGCGCTCTACGGCGTGAACGTCCTCTTCGACGGCATCCAGGACAAGCCCAACAACGTCACCCGGTTCCTGGTGATCGCGATGCAGGAGGCGCTGCCGACGGGCAACGACAAGACCACCATCTCGTTCGTGACCACCCACGAACCCGGAGCCCTGGTGGATGTGCTGTCCGTCTTCCGGGATGCGGGGATCAATCTCAGCCACATCGACAAGCGCCCCAGCGGTCGCGAGAACTGGCAGTACATGTTCTTCATCGATGCCGATGCGCACCTCACGGATCCCGTGATGCAGGAGGCCGTCGAACGGGCCCGATCCCTGTGCCGGGTCTTCAACGTCCATGGCGCCTACCCGAAGGCCGAGCAGGTGCTCTGAGCCGGCCCCCGGGGTACCATGGAACCCCATGGCCGAGATCGAACGAACCACGACCGCCCTGCTCGAGGGCCTCTTCGACCATGACAACGAAGCGGCGTGGTCTCAGTTCGACGCCCGCTACCGCCCCATCGTCACCGCCTTCGCACGCAAGCTCGGCCTGGGCGAATCCGATGCCATCGATGTCGCCCAGGAGACGATCGTCCAGTTCCTGCAGGAATACCGCGACGGCAAGTACGACCGGGAACGCGGACGGCTGCGTTCCTGGCTGGTGGGCATCGCCCGCTTCCGGGTCGCCGGCATCTACCGCAAGAAGGGCGTGAAGCGCGAATACCGCGGGGAGTCGGCGATGGTCGCCCTTCCCGACGACGACGAGTGCTCGACGCTCTGGAATCAGGAGCGGCGAACCGTCATCCTGCAGCTGGCCATGCAGGAACTGCGTGCGACCACCCGGGCCCACGACCGGACCATCAAGGCGTTCGAGATGGTGGCCATGAACCAGGTCCCGGTGGCGACCGTGGCGGCGGAGCTCGAGATGACCGACCAGGAGGTCTACCTCGCCAAGAGCCGGACCGCCAAGCGGCTGCGCACCATCATCGAACGACTCGAGCAGACCTACGACGACGAGGAGACGCCATGACCTCCTCCGGCGACACCCCCCCGCCCCCACGGCCGACCCACGAGGAGCTGGAGGCAATCGCCGCCGGGGCGACCATGAGCTCGCACGTGCTGGAGTACCTCAGCCGATGGGACGAGGATGGTTCCGTGCAGGCGGAACTCGAAGCGCTGCAGAAGGACCAGGACTTCCTCTCGGACTTCATCGAGGCCAACCGCGACCGGGTCAGGGGGCCGGCGCCCATCACCGAGCAGCCCGCCCCCGATGGCTACGAGATCATCCGGGAGCTGGACCGGGGCGGGCAGGGTGTGGTCTACCTCGCACGCCAACTGCGGACCAAGCGCGAAGTCGCCCTGAAGATGATCATCCAGGCGGCCTTCACCACCGAGCGGCAGAAGCAGCGCTTCGAGCGCGAGGTGGAACTCGTCGCGTCGATGAAGCACCCCAACATCGTCACGGTGTTCGACAGCGGCGTGACCCCCGACGGGCGGCTCTTCACCGCGATGGAGTACATCAAGGGCGTTCCGCTGAACGTGTTCCGGATGCCGGACGGCTCCGAGGAAGGCCGCGTTCCGGATCGACGCGAACGCATCGGGGTCTTCCTGAAGGTCTGTGCGGCGGTCAACTCGGCCCACCTGCGGGCCATCATCCACCGCGACCTCAAGCCCCTGAACATCCTCGTCGACGACGAGTGCGAACCGCACGTCCTCGACTTCGGACTCGCCAAGGTCGTCGGTCCCGAAGCCATGACCGACACGGCCATGGCGGCGACCGCCGCCGGAGAGTTCATGGGCACCTTCGCCTACGCATCGCCCGAACAGGTCAGCGGCGATCCCGAACTGATCGACACCCGGACCGACGTCTACGCCCTGGGCGTGATCCTCTACGAACTCCTGCTGGACCAACGGCCCTACGAGCTGGGCGGAAGCATCAACGACATGATCAAGGGCATCATGGAGGTCCAGCCGACGCGCCCCACCTCGGTGGACCCCGGATTCGACCGCGATCTGGAGACCATCCTCCTGATGGCCCTGGCCAAGGATCCGGACCGCCGCTTCCAGTCGGTCCGCGACCTGGCCGATGACCTGGAGCACTGGCTCAACGGCGAGCCCATCCTCGCCCGCCGCGACGACGCGTGGTACGTACTCCGGAAGTACGTCCGCAGGCATCGACTGCCCGTCTCCCTGGCTGCAGGCTTCGTGCTGCTCCTGATCGCCTTCGCAATCACCATGTCGGTGCTGTTCACGAAGGTGACGATCGCCAACCAGCGTCTGGCGGGAACCCTGGGCATGGCGTCGAACGTCATCGCCTCGGCGGACCCGGAGAACGTCCAGCGGGGCTCAACGGCCACCACCGCGGTGGACATGCTCCTGGCGTGGTCGGAGGTGGTGCAGGCGGACCTGGGCGACGACCCGGACATCAGCTCCCGCATCTACAACGATCTCGGCGAGAGCTTCATCGGCTTCGACCGCTACGACCTCGCCCAGCGCCATCTGGAGCGGGCCTACGCCGCCATTCCCGACGCAGCGCTGGACACCAGCCCGGAAGCCGCCCGCACGCTGCGCAATCTCGGTCGGATCGCCTACAAGCAGGGGCGGTGGGACAAGGCGAGCGAGTACTTCCAGCGCTGCCTGGACATCCGCCGTCGCACGCTGATCCCCCCCCACCCGGACATCGCGGACTCGCTGCAGCAACTCGGATCGACCTACCGCCACCTGCAACGCGCGGAGGAGGCGGAGGCGTACCTGCGTGAATCACTGGCCATGTACGACCGACTGCTGAACACCGCAGGCGAACGTGATCGCGGACCGCTCGAGGCCGCACAGGCCAGCGTCTTCAACGGGCTGGGGCTGCTGCTCTCCCGATCCCGACCGGAGGAGGCCATCGGCTTCTATACGAAGTCCATCGAGCTGCTCGACAACCAGCCCGGCGACGACGACTGGCGTGTCGCACGCCTGAAGCACAACATCGGCATGTGCCACTTCCGCACCGGCGACCTCGAGGCCGCGAGCGATCACATCGAGGAGTCGCTGCGGATCAAGGAGGCGGGGCTGCGACGGCTGCAGGCGGAGTCCCGTGACGTCCGCGACGCGGATGCGGGCAATCGGCTGCAGATCGCCACCGGCAAGCAGGCCCTCTCGAGCGTGCTCCTCCAACGGGAGCAGTACGATCGGGCCGGGACGCTGGCCGCGGAAGCACTGGCGATCCGGAGCGACGTGCTCGAACCGGACCACTACCAGTTGTCCGACAGCAGGGAACTGCTGGCGCGGATCAATCTGCGCACCGGACGGATCGACGAGGCCATCGCACTGCTGGACGCCATCCGGGTCGAACGCAGGAACCGCGGCGATACGCCGGCCCGGATCGCCTGGACGGAATCGAATCTGGGTCGCGCACTGCTCGCCGCCGGACGAATGGAAGAGGCCGAAGCGATGCTGAACGAGGCGTGGAAGGTCCTCTCATCGGACGAAGGGCCCGGGCCGCAGTCGCCGCAGGCCCGTGAAACCGCGATGGCGATGATCGATCTGTACGAACGGACGGGACGACCCGACCGCGGCGAACGGATCCGGAACCTGATCGACTCCGAGGGGCCCTGAGCCTACGGGCAGGTGCCCCAGTTCTGGATGACGTCCAGCAGATCCAGCACGTTCACCGTCCCGTCCCCGTTGACGTCTCCCCGGCAGTCGTCGCCGCTCTGGCACTCGACGTCCGCGCACATGGTGTACGGATGGAACGTCCCCTCCTGGGCGTCGCAGAGGGCCTGGACGGTCAGGACGCATCCACCGTCGACGCAGCAGGCGCCGTAGCAGGGATCGGGACAGCTGATGTCCTCGCACTTGGAGGCGGGACCGTACCAGGTCGCGGCGTAGCGGGTGACGCAGTCGGATTCGGCCAACGGCAGGCATTCCCAGTAGCAGTACTCCTTGAGGAAGCAGCACGCACCGATGTTGCAGTCGATGACGTCGCACGAGACGCCGTCCCCCGCGAAGGTGCCGTTGTTGTCAGCGCAGACCTCCTCGAGCACTTCGACGCAGTCTCCACCGGGCAGGCAGCAGGCGCCGGGTGACGGGGGCAGGAAGCTGACTCCGCTCAGGGAGATGACGTAGCTGCCGGTGTCCCCGACGGGAGGTCCCCAGGTGGTGATCGGCAGACCACCGCCCTGGCCGTCCGGACCGGACACTTCGAAGGGAGTCTGGGGATTGAAGAAGAAGATGTCGCCTTCCGGACTGCGCGGGCGGCTGGGAGCTCCGGAGATCGCGATGAAGTAGGTGCCCGGCTCCTGGATGACCACATCCGTACCGTCGGTGGACGCACCGGGAAGAACGGGATTGAGCGACGGCTGCCCTTCCCCGCCCCCGGGCAGCGAATCGTCGTTGGCCAGCAGACCACGCCCGTCGGCGTCGAACAGGAACAGCTGTGCATTCAGGCCTTCACTCACCTCCGGGACTTCCAGACGCAACGAGCCGGGTTGGGAGATCAGGATCTCGTACATGTCCTGGTAGTCGCCCTGGCCACGATTGGATCCTTCGAGCCGACCCGCGATGAGCAGCAGCGGTCCGTTGCCCTGCACCTTCTTGGACGTGGCCGGCAGACTGCCCGCGTCATCGTCCTCCTCGAACTGTGGCCCGCGGTCGGCCGCGGACGTGGACGGGGCGAAAGCGTGAATCGCGCACCCGAGGCACAGCAACAACAGAAATCTGGACATCATGGCGTCTCCTCCCCGAGCAACCGTCCTGCGGCGATCTCGGACCTCCTCAGGATCCAAGGTATCACCATCGAAGGACCATGCAAGGAAATGAAGGCATTTCGAGGGGGTGCGGACGCCTCAACCCCGCTCAGAAGGCCACAGGACCTTCAAGGCCGCCGGAAGACACTCCACGGTGAGGCTGTCGACCACCGGCTCGGCCTCCGGCGGCGGCATGTCGCCGTCGAGCTGCCAGGGGACGGGCGACGCGAACTCGAGCTGCACGCGTTGCGCCCGTTCGCAGAGGACGCCATCGCGACCGAGATGACGTCCCGAGTGGGCCCGGGCCATCCAGGCCAGCACCTGCGTGCGCGAACGGGTGGGCAGGAAGACCACATCGAGCAGTCCGTCGGTCATGTCGGCCTCCGGTGCCGGATCGAAACGGGCCCCGTACTCCCGGCTGTTGCAGATGAAGCACCAGCCCGCTTCCCCGTCGAGAACCATCCGGTCGTCCAGTCGCATCGACATGCGGCTGGGACGCCAATGCAGAAGCTGACGGAGCATGCAGGGCACGTAGGTCCAGTGACTGATCGCACCGGTCCGACGTGCGGACAGATCGTGCACGACCGACGCGTCGAAGCCGACGCTGGCCATGAGCAGGGACAGGGAACCGTTCGCCCGGGCGGCATCCAGATCGCGGACCCGAGCCGAGACCAGTGCGGAATTAATGGCTGCTTCATCCGCGCTCATTCCCAGTCCGCGGGCGAACAGATTCTCGGTGCCGCAGGGGACCTGCCAGCAGGGAGTCGAACAGCGGACCAGACTTTCCGCCACCATGCGCAGTGTGCCGTCGCCCCCCACGACCAGCGCCGCGTCGACCGTTTCCAGCGTCGGATCGAGCCACGCCTGCGGATCCGACAACTCGGTGGGAACGAGACGCACATCGAAACCACGATGCCGAAGACCGTCGGCGAGCGACCGGGCCGTCGCGAGACTGCGTCCGGAACCGGAGACGGGATTGGCAATGAGCGCAACGTGCTGCATGTCGAGATTCCGTGAATTCCAACCGTGCCGCTGCACCCGACGCCCCGCTCGGCGTATGGTGCAGGAGGCACGATACGGCTTCCGACCGTACCTGCCCAGTCGAGGTACCCGTGTCCACACTCTCCCGCCGCCATTTCATCCAGCGATCGATCGCCCTCTCGGCCGGCTTCGCCGGACTGCGCCGCGTCATGGCCGACGAGGTTCCGGTCCTGAATCAACTGGCACGTCCGGGCTACGGACCGCTGACGGACGAAGGCTCGCAGTACGTGAGCCTTCCGGCGGGCTTCCGCGCCCGGGTGTGCTCCTACGCCGGTCAGCGGATGAATGACGGCCTTCTCGTACCCGGCAAACACGACGGCATGGGAGTCGTTCCCGGCCCCGACGGCCTGACCATCCTGGTCCGCAACCACGAGATCTCGCCCGGTCACGACACGGTCGGTCCGTTCGACGCCGGCGGCGACGGACTCGCCTCGATCGACCGGACGAGGATCTTCGATCCGGGACGGGAGGGATTCGCACCCTCCCGCGGCGGTACCACCACCCTGGTCTACGACACCAAGGGTGGTCGTGAGCCGGGTGAACTCGTCCACCATGCGATGAGTCTGGTCGGCACCGAACACAACTGCGCCGGCGGCATGACGCCGCGCGACACCTGGATCAGCTGCGAGGAATCCGTGGTCGGCCCCGGAGACGAACTCGGTCGGGCCCGCACGCACGGCTGGTGCTTCGAGGTCCCGGCCACCGTCGAGCCCACGCTGATCGAACCCGTTCCCATCAAGCCCATGGGACGCCTCAATCACGAGGCGGTGGCGGTCGATCCGCGGACCGGCATCGTCTACATGACCGAAGACCGCAACGACGGGATCCTGCTGCGGTACATCCCGGTGAAACCGGATCGTCTGCTGGAAGGCGGTCGACTGCAGGCGCTGGCCATCGTCGATCAGCCTTCGCGTGACCTCCGCAACTGGCCCGACGCCGAGTCCCCCGCGATCCCGACGGGCACCGTGCTGGCCACCCGGTGGATCGATCTCGACGAGGTCGAATCGCCCGACGATTCGCTTCGCTACCAGGGCTTCGACCGCGGCTCAGCCCGGTTCGCACGGGGCGAGGGCATGTGGTTCGGCAATCAGGTCGTCTACTTCGCCTGCACCACCGGCGGACGCAATCAGCGGGGTCAGATCTGGAAGTACACCCCCGCGGAGCCGCACGTCGAGGGGACCGGCAAGGACGCCGAAGCGGGCGGACGACTGGAACTCTTCGTCGAGCCCAACGACGCCACCGTGATCGAGCACGCCGACAACCTCACCGTCGCGCCCTGGGGCGATCTGGTGGTGTGCGAGGACGGGTACGAGGACCAGTTCCTGCTGGGCGTGACCCCGGAGGGGTCCATCTACCGCATCGCCCGCAACATGCTCAACCAATCCGAGTTCGCCGGCGCCGTGTTCTCACCCGACGGATCGACGCTGTTCGTCAACATCCAGAACCCCGGCATGACGCTGGCCATCACCGGCCCATGGGATCGTCGCCGCTCGTGACCGACCGGCGGGGACGGCTCATTCTCCCGAGCTGAGCTTGTCGTCGATTGCCTTGAGGATGAGATCGAAGACGGGAAGATCGGACTCCGGCACCTGGCTCCGTTGGGCCTCGAGGATGCTCTTCATCATCGCCAGCTGATCCACGGGGATGTTGTCGATGTTGCTGAGGAACTGCTGCACTTCGGCCCGCTGGGCGGGAGTCAGCGATTCCAGCGTCTGACCGTCGTCCTTGGGAGCAGGCTGCTCCGCGACCGGAACGGGCGCGGCCGGAGGCGTCCAGGTCGTCACCCCGTCGATGGAGAGATTGCCGAGATCACGAAGCTGGGCCGTGGATGCAGCCACATCGCCGCCGTCGGGCTGGACCCGTCCTCCCAGATGCTCCCCGAGGAACTGCTCGGTGATGGAGTTGAAGGCCATGCTGTTCTCCGGCCGGGCGAACCCGTGCCCCTCATCCGGGAACACGACGTAGGTCACCGGGATGTCCTTCTCGTTCATTGCGGCGACGATCTGGTCGCTTTCGGAGACCTTGACCCGCGGGTCGTTGGCTCCCTGGGCGATCAGCAAGGGACGCTTGATGTTCGAGACGTGGGTCAGCGGCGAGATGGAATCGAGCCATTCGGTCTCGTCGACGCCCCCGACCCGCTTGGTGAACATGATCTTGACCGGCTCCCAGTACATGGGAATGGTCGACAGCAGGGTTCCCACGTGCGAAGGCCCGACGATGTCGACGCCGCACGCCCACTTCTCCGGATCACGGGTCATGCCGGCCAGGGTGGCGTAGCCACCGTAGCTTCCTCCCATGACCGCAACGCGGTCCGGGTCGGCGATGCCCTCCTTCACGGCCCAGTCGGCGGCGTCGTTCACGTCGTCCTGCATGGCGTGGTACCACTCTCGGTTACCGGCGTTGAGGAACGACTTGCCGAATCCGGTCGACCCGCGGAAGTTCGGAGAGAGCACGGCGTAGCCGCGGTTGGCCAGCCACTGGTGGTACGGGTTGTAACCCCAGGAGTCGCGGGCCCACGGTCCGCCGTGGACGAGCACGATGGTCGGGAACGGACCCGCTCCCTCGGGCACGGTGAGGTAGCTGGGAAGCACGAGGCCGTCGCGGGCCGTGATCTCCACCGGACGCATGGCGGCCAGTTCGTACTGTTCCATGGCGGGACGGTTCGAGAACAGGTAGCGCCCCTGCTTGGTGTCCCGGTCGTAGATCCAGTACTTGACCGGTCCGCGATCCTGATTGAAGGCGATGATCCAGGTGCGGTTGTCGAGCGTGGAGTCCGTGATGTTGGGGTCGCCCGCGTCCAGCCCGGAGATCGCGTCGTAGTCGGCCTGCAGCTCGGGATCGAGCACCGTCCAGGTGTTGCGCAGGTAGTTCGTCGAGACGGCCTTGGGCTCGTTGGTGTCGGGATCGGTGTACACCCCGCCGACGTCCGCCTTGTCGGACGCGAAGAGCACCGTGGGCTCGGTTGCACCGCCCGCCCGGGCCTCCATCGAGACCAGTGCCGAGGTGTCACGGCCGGTGGCGTCCATCGCGTAGAGGGTCTTGCCGTCCTTGGAAAATCCCATCGGCTGGGTGTTCATCGAGTCCTCCATGGGGACCTTCATGAACTCGTACCACTCGCCCTCGGCGTCGTCGCGCAGATCGAACCGGGTGCCGCCGTCCTCGGTCATCATGGTGCGGCCGCGGATGATCCAGTCGTCGTCCGGCATCATGCCCGCGTAGCCATCGTCGTTCTGGAAGATCATGGTGGTTTCGCCCGTGCGCGTGTTCATGCGATGCATGTCCATGTTCCGGGGATCGCGCTGGTTCATCGACACCAGGATCTCGTCCGGACGTTCACGATGCTGTCCCGCGAGCGACGCCTTCACGCCTTCGAAGGGCGTCAGATCCGTGGTCTGCTTCGTGGCCAGATCGACGGCGTAGATGTGCGTGTCCTCGTTGCCGCCTTCGTCCTGCATGTAGAGAAGCTGCTCGCCGTTGATGGCCCAGGTGTAGCTGCGGATCGGCCGGTCCTTGGAGTCGGTCACGACCTCCGCCTCGCCGCCTTCCACGGGCACCACCCAGACGTTCAGCACTCCGTTGTGCGGGGCCAGGTAGCTCATCCGGGTTCCGTCGGGACTGATCTGCACGCCGGCGCGTTCGGGATTGCCGAAGAGCACGGAGCGGGGAATCAGCGGCGTCTCACCGGTGTTCGCATCCTGCCGGGCGGATGCGGTTCCCGGAAGGAGGGTGCAGGCACCCAGGACAAGAACTCCCACCGACAGCAGCATTGGATTCGACATGACGACACCTTTCCAGATTCAGGATGATCCCGGGCCGGACGGCCCGCAGACGGACCATGGTACGCCAATGGCCCGAATGCGGTTCACCTCTCCCTCCGGGCCTCTCTGCCGACGCCTGATTCCGGGCACGCCGCGGGTCCGTCGGGAGCCGGTGCATTCATCCACAGTGTTATCACCGACTTATCCACCGACCCGATCGCCGCACGCACGATCGGCCGGGGACCGTAGGATCGGTACGTCGTCGCCGTCCGTGCGAAGCGCGATCGAGGACGATGGCTGGAGGGGAGAAATCCAGTTCGAGCAATCGGACCGGCCACCGACAGCCACCCTGAGACCCCGGATCGGCGACGATTCGGGGTTTCTGCTTTGCCGGGCCGGCCCCTTCGATGCCGATAGAGTCCACACCGCATGAGCACCCTGCTGATCGCCATCCTGTCGGGCCTCGGATTCATCGTCGCCTACCACACCTACGGCCGGTGGCTGGGCGGACGGATCTTCGGTCTGGCGACCGGCACCCCCACCCCGGCCCATCGCCTCGAAGACGGACGAGACTACGTGCCCACGCGACGAAGCGTCGTGTTCGGCCACCACTTCACCTCCATCGCCGGCACCGGCCCCATCGTCGGGCCGGCCATCGGGGTGCTCTGGGGCTGGCTGCCGGCTCTGGTCTGGGTCGTGTTCGGTTCGATCTTCATCGGTGCGGTGCACGACTTCGGCAGCCTGCTGGTCAGCCTCCGCAACAACGGCCAGACCATCGGCGACGTCGCCGGACGACTGCTCAACCGGCGGGTGCGTCTGCTGTTCATGATGGTGCTTTTCATCGGCCTGACCATCGTGCTGGCGATCTTCGGACTGGTGATCGCCGCCGTCTTCCGGATGTTCCCCTCCGCGATCTTCCCCTGCCTGGTCCAGATCCCTCTCGCCGTGTGCATCGGACTCTGGCTGCAGCGACGGGGCGCTGCGCTGCTGCTGCCGTCACTGTTCGCCCTGCTGCTGATGGTGGTCAGTGTCATCTACGGCGACGTGGGACTGCTCGGCGGCTTCAACGACGCCATGGCCGCGCTGCCGACCATCGCCTGGGTGGGCATTCTGCTGGTCTACGCCTACATCGCGTCGGTCCTGCCGGTCTGGACCCTCCTGCAACCCCGCGACTACATCAATGCGCTGCAGCTGATCGGCTCGCTGGGACTGATCCTGATCGGGCTGATCGTCGCCGCGGTGGCGGGCGGTGCGCCGGTCGGAGAGGAGACGGCGCGTCCGTCGTTGGAGATCGTGGCCCCGATGTTCCAGTGGGACCCCGAGGGCGCACCGCTCATCGTGCCCTTCCTGTTCATCACCATCGCCTGCGGCGCCATCAGCGGATTCCACTGCCTCGTCTCCAGCGGCACGACCAGCAAGCAGCTCGATCGCGAGGAGGACGCCCGGTTCGTCGGCTACGGAAGCATGCTCACCGAGGGCTTCCTCGCCGTGCTGGTGATCCTGGCCTGCACGGCGGGTCTGGGGCTGGGCATCATGGGAGCCGAAGGGCTGCCGCTGACCGGAGAAGCCGCCTGGAACCATCGCTACGGTTCCTGGGACATGGCCAACGGACTCGGACAGAAGGTGGGCGCCTTCGTCGACGGCGCCGCCAACTTCATCGGCTCGATCGGCATTCCCGCGGGCATTGCCGTGGCGCTGATGGGCGTGTTCGTGGCCTCGTTCGCCGGCACCACCCTCGACACCGCCTGCCGGCTCCAACGGTACGTGGTCCAGGAACTGGCCTCGACGCCGGGGATCGACCGCAGTCCGCTGCGGGTGTTTCGAAACCCCCACGCGGCGGCGGCCGTCGCCGTGCTGCTGGCGGCGGGCCTGGCGGCCGTGCCCGCATCGGGCGAATGGTCGTGGTCGTCGATGGGCACCGGCGGACTCATTCTCTGGCCGCTGTTCGGAGCGACGAACCAGCTGCTCGCCGGCCTGGCCTTCCTGGTGATCGCCAGCTGGCTCTGGCGGCGACGCAAGCCCACCTGGTTCCTCGTCCCCCCCCTGCTGATCATGCTGGCGATCCCGATGTGGGCGATGATCGATCAGGTGTTCCTCGGCACGGGACGGGATGCGTCCTGGATGCACGACGAACGATGGCTGCTGGCGTCGATCGGCATCGCGACGCTGCTGCTGGAGGGATGGATGATCGTGGAAGCCGTCCTGCTGCTGCCGAGAATCAGAGGCGTGATCGAAGACGATCAGTTGAAGATGCCGGCGAGGATGTAGTAGAAGAGGATCGCAAGACCGGCTCCGGCCGGAATCGTGACGACCCAACTGACCACCACGTCACGGACCGTTTTCAGGTTCAACGCCCCCAGACCACGGGCCAGTCCGACCCCGACGACGGCACCGACGAGCGTATGCGTCGTGGAGATCGGCAGAGCAAGCCAGGAGGCGATGACGATGGTCGTCGCGGCTCCGAACTCCGCTGCGAATCCACGACTGGGCGTCAGTTCGGTGATCTTGGTACCGACGGTCTTCATGACCCGCCAGCCCCAGGTCGCCAGGCCGATCGCGATGGCCACTCCACCGAGGGCGAGGAACCATCCCGAGACGGGCGCCTTGGTACCGACGACCCCCTCCTTGATGGTTTCCCAGGCCGCTGCCATCGGACCGATGGCGTTGGCGACGTCGTTGGAGCCGTGGGCGAAGGCCACGAATCCGGCGCTGATGATCTGCAGGTAGATGAAGATCCGCTCAACCTTCCAGACCGAGCTCCGTGGATTGGGCGGTGCGTTGGATTCCTGATCCATCGATGCGGTCAGCATGTCGACCTTGTGCAGCACGTCCTTCACATCGTCCTCGACGGGCCCCGACGACATGTTCTGCGCACGACTCAGGTGCTTCTTGGCCCGACTCAGAGCTCGGCTGAGGTAGAGCTGCCTCGAAGCGTTCTCCTCGGCTTCGCCGTCGGCATCCTCGACGTCCACCCGACGGACGAGCAGACCGGACACGAAGGCGGCGATGAGGCCGATCGCACCAGCGATCAGAAGAGCCTGCCACAGTTCGAACTCGACACCCTTGAGGCGATGCTTCAACCCCTTCATCACCAGCACCATGGACAGGATCGTGAAGACGACGAACACCATGTAGGGCGTGAAACGGCGCGCAGCCTCCACCGGCCTCGGGTTGTGGAAGATCTTCCGCATGATGATGTTGAATATGAAGTAGCTGATCGTACCGCTGAGCACCGGCGACACCACCCAGCTGGCGACGATGCCGGAAACCTTGCCCCAGTGAATGGCCTGGATGCCCGCATAGACGATGCCGAAGCCAAGGATCGAACCCACGATGGAATGCGTGGTGGAGACCGGCCAGCCGTAGTACGAGGCGATGAGGAGCCAAGTGCCTGCCGCCAACAGAGCGGCCAGCATTCCGCACACGAACAGCGTCGGATCGGAGGAGAATAGTTCGGGATCCACGATCCCCTTGCGGATGGTGTTGGAAACGCTCGCTCCGGCGAAGTACGCACCGGAGAACTCGAGCACCGCGGCGATCAGGACCGCCCGCCGAAGGGTCAGGGCTCCCGAGCCGACGCTGGTCGCCATGGCGTTGGCGACGTCATTGGCACCGATGTTCCAGGCCATGTAGAAGCCGAAGATGAGGGCCAGCATCATCAGGATGTTCGGATAGGAAATTCCTGCGACAGCGTCTGCGACAGTGGTGACGAGTGTGATGTCCATCTTTCAATCTTCCGGTGTGCAGCGTGGTGGGTGTGCTACTTGATCGCAAGCATGATGCGAACACGATTTGCCAGCTTCTCTGCGTAGTTGCTCAGGCCTCCGATATCACGGAGCAGATTCCGCCATAGCAGGAACTCACCCTTGCTGAGATCGTCCTCGTGGGCGAAGAGCGACTGGAGTATGTCCCGCTGGATCACATCGGCTTCATGTTCGAGTAGCGCGACCTGATCGACCTTCTGCTCGACCCGACTGGCCTCTTCTCCACCAAAGCCCATCTCGGCGAGTTCATCGAGATCGGCGATGATCTTTCGCACGACCCGGAACGCCTCGACGTTCTTGTCCACGAACGTCGGGAAGTGTTCCTTGAGCGGCGCGATCAGTGGAATGGACTTGAACGAGAGCAGCACGCCGATGTCCTCCGCCTTGTCGGCAATGGAATCCTGATCCGTCAGCATGTGCATGAGCGTGCTGCGATCGACCTGCATGAACAGGCCTCTGGGAAGCGAGTTGCGGATGTCGTTCTTCACCAGATCGGCATCATGTTCAAGCTTCGAGACGGTCTTGGCCATCTCGCAGATCTCCTCGTGGGACATGCCGTTCATGAATCCCTCGAGGATGGCGACGACGCCGTTGACGCACTCCTCGACCTTCTCCATGTGAACTTGGAGTGGGGTCAGTGGCGATCGGCCGAATAATTTTGCGACACTCCGCACGGCGTGCTCCTTCCGGTGGAATCGAGTCCATTTCGACTCGCCGGAAGGGTACCCAATCCGATGGGCAACTGCCACAGCCAACGCGTTTGGATCGAGTGAACATTGCACTCACATGGCGTTCACAGCACGCCCGAAACTTAGATGTCGAATGTTCAGATCCCGTTCAGAAACCGCCTCGCGGGCATCTACCGATCCAACTGATCGACCGACTCCCCAAGGCTCTCCACAGGCTCCATCAAGGGCAATCTGATCGCGAACATCGACCCCTGCCCCACCGTGCTCTCCACCTCGACCGTGCCCCCGTGGACCTGGGCGACATGCTTGACGATCGCCAGCCCGAGCCCAGTCCCCCCCATCTCCCGGCTACGCCCCTTGTCGACCCGGTAGAAACGCTCGAACAGCCGATGCAGGTGCTCGGGTGCGATCCCGGGGCCGGTATCCCGTACGGTGAAATCGATGCAGTCCCGCACCGTGGCCTGGGCGGCCAGTTCGACGGAGGACCCCTTCTCGCTGTAGCGAAGGGCGTTCACCACCAGGTTGGTGATGGCCTGGATCACCAGCTGCCGATTGACGAAGACCTCCCGAGCGGCACCGGGCCGAACCTCGATCGAGATCCCCCGCTGCATGGCCTCGTCGCCACAGTCGCTGGCGACGGTCTCGAGGATCTCCAGAGGAGCAATCGACTCGCGGGACAGATCCTGGGTGCTGTCGGGCTCCTCCAGCCGCGCGAGGGAGAGCAGGTCCTCGATGATGGCCGAGAGCCGCATGGTGTTGCGCAGCACCACCGCCGCATAGTCGCGTCGCGTGGAGGCGTCCTGATCCTCCGTCAGCAGTTCCGCATAGCCCTGGATGGCCATGATGGGGGTCCGGAGTTCGTGCGAGACGTTGGCCGCGAAGTCCGTCCGGATGGACTCCAGACGCCGAAGCAGCGTGACCTCGTTGAGCACGAGCACGACGCCCACGACCTGGTCCTCCACATCGAGCAGCGGCTCGCTGGTGATCTCCATGGATCGATCGCCGAGCGATACAAGCTTGATCTCCTCGAACCGGCGTTCTCCCTGCCGAATCGACGTCTCGACGAAGCGAGACAGTTCCGGATCCCGCACGAACTCCTGCAGCAGATGACCACGGGTGTCACGCCCGATCAGCTCGAACATGTTCTGCGCCACGCGGTTCATGCTCAGGATCCGGCAGTCCAGATCGAGCGCGATCACGCCGTTGCTCATCGACTGGAGAATGCTCGTCAACTCGCTGCCCTGAAGTCTCAACTGACCGAGTCGCTGCGACAACTGCTCGGCCATCTGATTGAGCGACTGACTCAGGAGATCGAACTCGCGCCCCGGATAGACGGGCACCCGGTGGGTCAGATCTCCTCTGGCGAATCGATTCGCACCGTCGGCAAGTTCCCGCACACTTCGGCTCAACCACCGGGAGACGAAGAAGATGATCCCGATGGTCGCGAGGAAGTACGCGCACAGCACGAGCACGACCGTCTGCGACACCCCCGCCAGCTGCTGCTGGAGCTGGGTCAGCGGCAGAGCGACTCGAACGACCTGAGGACGGTCGACGGGTCCCCGTCGCAACGCGTAATAGATCAGCTCCTGCTGGAGCGTCGAACTGAATCGGGTGGCATACGCGGAACCGTCCTTGAACGCCTCGTCGATCTCCGGCCGGAACCGGTGATTGTCCATGACGGCGGGATCCTCCTCGCTGTCGGCAATGACGACCCCGTCCTGATCCACGACGGTGACGCGGAGCCCGTCGGCCCAGCGATCCGCCGAGCTCAGCCCCTGCACGGCACGGGTGTCGTCACCGGCGGGACCGATCGAACCGGCGACCCAGGGCGCCAATGATCGAAGCTCGTCCAGCCGCTGCTGATTGAAGAAGCTGGCGATCCTTGCTTCCAGAAACCAGCCGACCACCACCACCAGCACGAGCTGGAGTACGACCAGCACCACCCCCACCTGCCAGAGCAGCGAACGGTTTCGACCGTACAGCATCAGAAGGCATCCGCCCCAAGACGTTCCTCGAAGCGGTAGCCCACTCCCCGAACGGTCTCGATGCACCGTCCGGCATCACCCAGCTTGCGACGCAGGGCCGTGATGTGGACGTCGATGGTCCGCTTGGAGAGGATGGCAAGCTCACCGTGCACCGCACCGATGATCTGGTCGCGGGTCCGCACGAAACCGGGACGCTCGCAGAGATAGACGAGGATCTGGAACTCGGTCAGCGTCAGATCGACCGACTGCTCGTCGACGACGACCTCGTGCCGATCCACGTTGATCCTGATTCGTCCCCGATCGAGATGCTCCTGCTTCGCATCCGCCTCCTTCGCGTCGCCGCTGCGTCGCAGGACGTTGCGTATCCGCGCGGCGAGGACGCGCGGACTGAAGGGCTTCGTGATGTAGTCGTCGACGCCCATCTCGAGCCCGGCGACGATGTCGGACTCCTCGCCGCGGGCCGTGACCATGATGATCGGCGTCTCCCGGCTGGCCGGCTCCCACTTGATGCGGCGACAGACCTCGAGTCCGTCGATATCCGGAAGCATCAGATCCAGCAGGATCAGATCCGGTTGGTTTGACTGGACGAACTCGACCGCAGGTTCACCGGTGTGGAGGACATCAGTCTTGAAGCCCTCCTTTTCCATGTTCAACCGAATCAGTTCTGCGATCTCCGGCTCGTCTTCAACAATCAGGACATGTGCATGTGCCATTGAGCGAGACTCCTGAACCACCGGCTCGGTGACGGATGCCTGCATTCGGACGAAGCGGCATCGCCACGTCCTGAACAGTGTGAAGGGAAGAATAGGCAAACTTTGTTCAGGCGATGTTCATTACGGTGTCCCCATGCCCATTTTTCGATCCGATACCGCAGGCCCCACCGCGTCACGAACTGCCAGAATCCCGGCCGGTCTCGGGTAGGATCTGCCAATGCTCCGCATCGGTCCTCAGATCGCCATCGCAGCCCTGCTGACCTGCTCGACGGCACTGGGACAGCAAGGCGATCGACCGGGTGAGGATCAGCCTCCACTCCCCTCCGACCTCGCGATCCCCTCGACACCCCCCCTGTCGCCGGCCGATGCCTTGGCCGCCTTCAGCACCCACGAGGGACTCCGGGTCGAACTGGTCGCCGCCGAGCCCCTGGTGGTCGCCCCCGTGGCCATGGATCTGGCTCCGGATGGCCGGCTGTGGGTCGTCGAGATGGCCGGCTACATGACCGACCTGGACGGGAGCCGCGAAGGCGAGCCCAACGGACGCATCGTGGTGCTCGACGACGACGACCGCGACGGCGAGATGGATCGGCGAACCGTCTTTCTCGACGGACTCGTGATGCCCCGCGCCGTGCACGCGCTGCCCGATGGCGTCCTGCTGGTCGCCCCCCCGCATCTCATCCTGGCCCGGGACACCGATGGCGACGATCGGGCCGACGAACAGATCGTCCTGGATGACTGCTTCGCCGGACTCGACAACCCGGAGCACGCCGGCAACGGGCTCCGGTTCGGCATGGACAACTGGCTGCACTGCTCGCAGCATCCGTGGGAATACCGGTACGAGGATGGAACCGTGCAACGACGCGCCGTTCCGCCGCACGGCCAATGGGGCACGACCCGCGACGAATGGGACCGCTGGTACACCACGCCGAACTCCTACCCCCTGTTCGTCGATCTGGTCCCCAAGCACTACGCGAACATGAACCCGGCCTTCCGCTGGTTCGACGGGATCTACGAACGGGTCCCGGCCGACACCAGCATCCATCCGGCCCGCATCAACCCCGGCGTCAACCGCGGCTACCAACCCGCGACGCTCCGCGACGACTTCACCCTGCGAACCTTCACCGGTGCGTGCAGCCCCGAACTGCTCCTGGACGACACCCTCGGCAAGGCCTATCGCAATGCCCTGTTCGTCTGCGAGCCCGCGGGCAATTGCGTGGAGGTCCGGCGGATGATCGACCGAGCCCACGACGCACCGGAAGCCCGCATCCTCGGTGACGGACGATCACCTCTGGCCTCGACCGACGAACGATTCCGCCCCGTGCAGTTGCAGGCCGGAGCGGACGGAGCCCTCTACGTGGCCGACATGTACCGGGGCATCATCCAGCACCGGATCTTCATGACCACCTTTCTGCGTGAGCAGGTGATCCAGCGGAAACTGGCCGCCCCCGTCGACCGGGGACGCATCTGGCGGCTCGTTCCGGACGATGCGGAGCTCAGAGCGCTGTCGGACTTCAGCGAACGGTCGCCGGAGGAACTGGTCTTGCGACTGGGCAGCGACCGGGGCACCGTTCGGCTGCTCGCCCAGCGGACCATCGTCGAGGCCCGCATGACCGAATGCATTCCCGGCCTGCGACGACTCGCCGACTCCGACGCACCGGCGATCAGCCGCGCCCACGCACTGTGGACCCTCGCCGGACTGGACGCGATCGACGCCGCCCGGGTCGACCAAGCGATCACCGCGGACGATCCGAGACTCCGCACGCACGGCCTGCGGCTCGCC
>DBGM01000040.1:1161-71962 GCA_002295885.1 Phycisphaerales bacterium UBA854 | reverse complement strand
TCGCCGAGCGGCTCGAGCCGACGGCGATGCCCACCGAAGCGATGCTGCGGAGTCTGCATGATCCCGACGCCGGAGTGCGCCGGCAGGCCGCTGCCTCTCTGGGCACGGTCGCCGCCGGCGATCACGTGACAGCGTTGGCCGATGCGATCCTCACCCATCCCGACGACACCGTGCTGCGGTCGACCGTGCTCGCCGCCAGCCCGGGTGCCGAACTCCCTCTGCTCGAGGAGCTGGTCTGGGACGACCGCTGGCATCGGGCGACGCCGCCCGCCATGGCGATCCTGCGACTGATCGCACGGACCGTGCAGGAGCGGAACGATCCGCCGGACATGCTCGCCCTGATGGAGCTGCTCGCATCCATCCCTCCGGACCGGGACTGGGCGACCGAGACGATTGCCCTTTCGATCGTGGATCACCACCGCCTGCGTTCCGATCGGCCACGCCCGATCGAACTCCACGAAGCCCCCTTCGACTGGGACGAACGCCTGGCCGAGTCACCGGACGTGGCCGGCGGACTGCTGGGACTCATCGATCTGCACGCCAACTGGCCGGGACGACCGGGCCACGAGATCCAACTGGATACCGGCCATCTGCCGCCCGAAGCGGTCGCCATGGTGGAACATGGGGCGGCGCTCTACGTGCACTGCATGGGATGCCATCAGGCGGATGGTCGTGGCCTCCGGCGCTTCTATCCCCCGCTGGCGGGTTCCGAACGGGTGCTGGGGCCGGCCGACCCGCTGGTGGCGATCCTGCTGCACGGCATGGAGGGCCCGCTGGACATCGACGGGGTGCGGTACGACCAGCAGATGCCCGCGGCCCCGTTCACATCGGACGAGGACATCGCCGCCGTGGTCTCCTACCTGCGGACCGCATGGGGAAACGATGCCCCGGTGATCACGCCCGATGCGGTGCGGACGATCCGCGATCGCACGGCCACACACCGTGGGCCGTGGACGAGCAAGGCACTGCAAAACGCATTCTCTCCCCGGTGAGCCGGCTCAGGCGTGGCCGTGGTCCTCGCGGATGTGACGCTCGAACATCTTCGTGAGGATCTCGATCTGATCCTGCTGAATCTTGAGCAGATGCTCCCACTGCTCGACCCGAAGCTCGTCGAGCTTCTCGTGCAACGACAGAATCTCCATCTCCGCCTTCAGGTTGATCTCGAAATCCTCCTGGGCGGCACGTCGATCGTTTTCCGACTGGCGGTTCTGCGACATCATGATGATCGGTGCCTGCACGGCGGCGAGCATGGAGAGGAAGAGATTCAACAGGATGTAGGGATACGGATCGAACCCCTCCTTGTCCGCGAGCATCATGGGCAGCATGATCGAGTTCAATGCCACCCACCCGAGGAGGAAGCCGACGAACAGGAGGATGAAGGTCCAGGAGCCGCCGAACGAAGCGACCCGATCCGCGAGTCGCTGACCGAACGTGAGCTCCTTCGGATCGATCTCCATCCGGTGCTTGGACCGACGCAGGATCTTCTCCACCGCCGCACGCTCGAACTTGGACAGCGTGTCGTAGCTCTTCTGGAAGATGTTCCGAATCGCGTGTTCCCGGTTTTCCTTCATCGTGATGTCCTCCCATCACATCCAAGCGAAGCGTTGATTGAAAAAGCGGCCTCGGCATGCTGCCAAGGCCGCTTTAAGCGAGGCGGACGGGACTCGAACCCGCAACCACTGGATCGACAGTCCAGGACTCTAACCAATTGAGCTACCGCCCCAAATGTCTCCATACCCGGGGGCACGGACGAAACAGTGTAACACCAGCCTCCGGGCGGTCAAGAACCCCTCCGGAGGGCCTACTTGGCCTCGTACCACGACGGTCCAGCCGCAACATCAACCACCAGGGGCACGGAGAGGCGTCCCATGGCCTTCTCCATGGTGGCCACGAGGATCTCGGTTGCGGCCTCGGCCTCTCGATTCGGAGTCTCGATGACCAGTTCATCGTGGATCTGCAGCAGCAGACTGGATCCGGGGCACGTGTCCGCCAGGCGGGACGGAAGCTGGATCATCGCGATCTTGATCAAGTCGGCGGCCGAGCCCTGGACGACCGAGTTGATGGCCAGACGCTTGCCGAGTTCACGGACCTGCGGCTGGTTCGATTCGAGCTGGGGAATCGCACGCCGACGACCCAACATGGTCGTGACGTATCCGACCGACTTCGCCTCCTGCACGCAGCGGTCCATGAAGGACTCGACGCCCTTGAACCGCTCCTTGTAGCCGTCGATAAAGGACGCGGCATCCTCGACGCTGACCGAGTCGCCCAGACGTCGAGCCAGTCCCCAGGCCGTGATGCCGTAGATGATTCCGAAGTTGATCATCTTCGCCGCGTTTCGCTGATCGGCGTCCACGTCGTTGGGTTTGACCTCGAAGACCTCCGCGGCCACCGCCCGGTGGATGTCGTCGCCCCGGTGGAAGGCGGCGATCAGCGCCTCGTCGCCACTGAGATGGGCCAGCAGACGAAGCTCCACCTGGGAGTAGTCGGCGGCCACCAGCTGGGCCTTCGAGTCGGCCTTGAAGGCCTTGCGGATCGCACGGCCCTCTTCGGTGCGAATCGGGATGTTCTGGAGATTCGGATCCGAGGAGCTGAGCCGGCCGGTGGCGGCACCGGTCTGATGGAAGGAGGTATGCACCCGATGGGTGTCGGGGTCGATCGCATCCTTCAAGGCCACCAGGTAGGTACCCACCAGCTTCGCCAACTGCCGGTACTCCAGCACGATCCCCGGAATGGGAGTGGTCACGGCGGGATCGGCATCGAGCTTCTCGAGCACCTCCTGATCGGTCGACGGACCGGTCTTGCGCTGCTTGATGGGCTTGAGCCCGAGCCCCGGGGGCTCCGCGGTGCGGCCGTTGAAGAGGACGGCGGCCAGTTGCTTCGGGGAATCCGGGTTGAACGGATGCGGCGCCGCGTCGATGGCGGCCGCACGAAGTTCCGCGGCGCGATCGGAAAGCAGCGTCCGCTGGGCATCCAGTTCGTCCGGATCGACGCGGATCCCCGTGTACTCCATGCCCGCCAGCACCGGCACCAGGGGCATCTCGAGATCATCGAAGAGTTCGCGAAGTCCGTCGGCGTCCAGCGACGGAGCAAACTGCTCGTACAACCTCCAGGTGATGTCCGCATCCTCCGCCGCGTAGATCGCAGCGGTGTCCAGGGGCACCGTATCGAACGTACGCTGCGAGGAGCCGCTGCCGATGAGAGCGCTGATGGGAATGCATTCCAGCTGGAGCACGGACCGCGCCAGGGCATCCATCCCGTGACTGCTGCGGGACGAATCGAGCACGAAACTGGCGATCATGGTGTCGAAGAACGGACCTTCCACCGAAATCCCCGCGCGACGCATGATGTTGAGATCGAACTTGAGATTGTGCGCAACCTTGCAGAGCGAATCGTCCTCGAGCACCGGGCGCAGCTGCTCCAGCACCACGTCCTCACCGAGATGATCGTCCCCGTTCGGCGACCGAACCGGCACGTACCAGGCCTCCGCGGCGCCGCAGGCGAACGACAGGCCGCACAACTCCGCCTGCATGGGGTCCAGTCCGGTGGTCTCGGTGTCGAATGCGAAGGCACCGGCCTCGCCCAGGCGATCCACCATGGCCGCCAACTCCTCGACGGTCCGAACGCAGTGGTAGACGGCCGCCGGATCCGCCGGAGCCAGGGGATCCGGCTCCTCGCCGAACAACCCGCCCTCGAGGGACACCGCGTTGCCCGACGGCGGAGGCTTCTCCTCCCCGTCGATGATGCGTTCGAGATCCGCCCCGAAGGTCCTGAATCCGAGCTCACGGAACAATGTCTGCACCTGCGTGATCGACATGGTGGCGGGCTGGACGGCGCACCGGTCGATCCCGAAGTCGAGCTCCACGTCGTCGCGAAGCCGGACCAGGTCACGATTCAACGGCATCGCGTCCCGGGACGCGACGAGGTTCTCGTGCCGCTTGCCCTTGATCTCGTCGATGTGTTCGTAGATGCCCTCGATGCTTCCATATTCAAGCACGAGCTTGGCCGCGGTCTTGGGACCGATCCCCGGGACTCCGGGGATGTTGTCCACGCTGTCCCCCATGAGCGAGAGGATGTCGACCACCTGCGACGGCTGGACGCCTTCCGTCTTGAAGACATCCTCCGGGGTGACCGAGGAGTCCTTGTGGATGTCGAAGAGTTCGACGCCGTCACGCAGCACCTGCGTGAGATCCTTGTCCCGCGACAGGATTCGCACCTGCAGGTCGGGATGCTCCTCGCCGAGCCGGCGGACCACGGTGGCGATGACGTCGTCCGCCTCCATGCGCTCCACGCCGAGCACCGGCACATCGAGCAGCTGCAGCAGTTCGAGGCAGCGGGTCACCTGGGGGGGGAGATCCTCCGGCGTCTCGCTGCGATTGGCCTTGTAGTCCGGATACAGCTCACTGCGAAAGGTGCCGCGATCCCCACCGATGTCCATCGCCACCGCCAGGTAGTCCGGCTTGTAGTCCCGGAACAGCTTGATGAGCATGGCCGTGAAGCCGTAGGTCAGATTCGTCGGCTCCTGGGTGACCGGGGAGTTCATGCCGTTGCGAATCGCGTGGTAGGCACGGAAGAACTGGGCGTAGCCGTCGATCAGGTAGAACGTGCGGGCCATGGAGGCCTCAACCTTCCTCACCGGCCGAAGCCAGTCGCTCGAGCAGCGCCGTCTCGGCCGAGCCCGGTTCACAGTTCCTTCGGGCCTGGACCGTTCTGGCCACGTCCATGAACTTGGTGAAGCGGTACGACCGGGCGCCCTTGTCCGTCAGCCAGCTGAATGCGGGAACCGATGTCGGCGGGGCCGCGGTGGTCGCGACCATCGTTCCGGTCCCCAGCACGGTACCGGTCATCAACCGGGTTCCGATGGCAGTTCGAACGTGGTCGCCGATGACCGACCCCATGAAGATCCGGCCGGTCTTCATCGACTGACCATCGGGAGCCAGACGCATGATGACTTCCGAGTAGGTGTTCAACAAGTTGGAGTTCGTCGTGCCGGCCCCGAGATTCACCCAGCACCCGACGATGCTGTCTCCCAGATGTCCGTCGTGGGACTTGTTGGAGCAGGACTGGAAGATGGTCCCTCCGATCTCACCTCCCACCCGGCAGTCGGGTCCGAAGGAGCAGCGTGCCTTGATCAGTGCACCGTCCGTGACGACGGTGCCGGAACCGATGGAGCAGGGACCGATCAGGACCGCGTTGCACCGGACGACGGCGCCCGCCTCGATCACCACCGGACCCCCGGTGGTGTCCGCCACCACACCCGGCAGCACCGTGGCGTCGGGATGCAGATGCACGGGATGTTCGCCGTGGATCGTGATGCGGTCGTCGTTCATGCGGGGCACCGGCGTCGCCGCCAGGTCGTCCAGCAGGGCTGCTTCCAGCCGGTCGAGGATGTGCCAGGGGTACCGGTAGACGCCTGCGTCCACGGGCTGCCGCACGATTCCCTCGGGCAGCGTGCGGCCCCGGAGCCACCCATCCATGTCCGCCCGGGACAGGTGGGCGATGATGACTTCGTCGTCGGCGTTCATCAGCACGCTGCCGGCCGCCGGCACCTCGAGCGACTCGAGTCCGCACCAGCGGCCGTTGACGCTCACGAGATGGTCGCCGTCGGGCAGTTCGTTGACCGGATGCGTCGAGTCCTCCCCGAACGCATCGACCAGACCATCCGGAACCCATCCCGCCGCCACATCGTGCCCCAACCGGCGGGCGATTCGCTGCGCGGTGGTCTGCGCACCGGTGCGGAGTCGGAACGCCGGCCGCAGATCGGTCAGGGGGCCGAAATCACCTCGTCCGTCGTCATGGATGATGAAACCAGACATGCTTCTCCCGGGAACACGGTGAGTCTCAGGCACTCGCCCGTCGACCGACACCATAATCGAAACGCCACAGCGGCATCAGTTGGAACAATAGCCAGCCGACGGGGATGGCGAGGACTCCTGAGAAGACGGCATCTCCGGCCACCCGCACCAGCTCGCCCAGTCCGAAGGGAATCACTTCACCGCCGGCGAAGGGAAGCCAGTACCGGACCAGACCGATGACCGTCATGACGCAGCCGGCCGCCAGCACGCAGAGCATGGTGCAGACGGCGAGCGTCAGAATCCGATCCCGGAACACCATGGGCCGGACGGTCAGGACCACCCAGGCTCCCAGGGGGAAACCGAGTGCGTGCGGGCCGATGATGAAGACCAATCCCTGCCCCTCCATGGATCCGGGCGTGAGATCGCAGAGCAGACCAAGCACCCAGGCACCCCAGAGCACGCAGTCGGGTCGTCCGAACAACGCGATCCAGGCAACCAGACAGCCCGCGAAGGTCGGCGTGATGAATCCCATGGTTCGCAGGGTCATGGCCCCGGACAGACCCATGTCCAGCGCCACGGCGAGGCAGGCGGCGATGATGAAGACGATCCATCTCATGGCGTGGCGTCTCCCGAGGCCAGGCCCTCGCCGTCGCGGGCGAGCAGCATCACGTGGGGCAGTTCGAAGAGCTGGAACCGGGGACGCACGATCACCAGATCCCGCAGCGGAGCCTCGTCGAGCTGCCGGACCTCCTCGACGGTTCCGACCTGAAGCGCCTGGGCCCAGTCCGGCCACGCAGGATCCGCGAGCACAACCTCATCACCGACCGTGGTGCCGTGACGGTGGTTCACTTCGCCCGCAAACGTGCCGTCGCCCAGCGGCTTCAGCAGCAGTCGGGGCGGCGGCGCCGTGATGTCCCGGTTGCCCGGATCGACCAGCACCGCCTGCACCGGCCCGGTGTCGGGATGGGTGACCGGCAGGACGGTCACGCGAAAGGGTGAGATGCGTACGACACGTCCCACGAGGTACTGGTGCTTCCAAGTGGCCACATCCCCTTCCAGGACCCGATCGACGATCTCCGGTTCAAGTTCGAGTTCGACCGGGGAGATCACATCCCGGGGGTTGCGCCCGGTCACGTCGGAAGGCAGGATCATCGGAGGACGGGGAGCACGCAGGACGGTCTCGGGCAGATGCTGCAGCAGACGCAGTTGGGCGGCCAGTTCCTGCGAACGCAGACGCTGGGCCCGGTAGAGACGCTCGTACCGATCCCGCTCCGACTCGAGCAGTTCGAGCTGGCCACGCAGATCCTCGCTGTGCAGGCCGTCGGAGGCGTCGACCGGACGCAGCATGCCGGCCAGACGGTTGCCCGCGTGGGCCAGCGGCGTGATCGGAAGCCGGACGACATCCGACAGATCCCTGGTCCAGGAGAGCCAGCTGGTGGGCAGCAGTGCGATGAGGCCCGTCAGCACCAGCAGGACGGGGTACGCACGTGAGATCTTTTCATTGGCGCGGAACATCTCGGCTCCTCACCCCGGACGAAGCGATCACAGATCGTCCATGTCCGATTCCATGGTGCCCTTCCAGACCTCGATGTTCTCGAGGTAGATGCTGGTGCCCCGAGCGACGCAGGTCAGCGGATCCTCCGCGATCGTGACGTCGAGGTTGGTCTCGCGGTTGATCACCACGTCGATGCCCCGGAGCAGTGCCCCGCCGCCGACCAGGCAGATCCCTTCGGAGATCAGGTCGGCGGAGAGTTCGGGCTCGGCCCGATCGAGGGTCCGCTTGACGGCATCGACGATGGAGCGGACCGGATCCTGGAGGGCTTCCCGGATCTCCTCGCTGGTCACGTCCGTCTTGCCGGGCAGTCCGTTGGTGTTGTCACGACCACGCACCTCGAGCACGGTGTCGTCGGTGACCTTCGCAGCGGATCCGATCTCGATCTTGATCCGTTCGGCGGTCTGTTCACCGATCGTCATGTTGTAGGTCTTCTTCATGTGCTGGATGATCGCCTCGTCGAAGTCGTCACCCGCCACGCGCACCGATTCACAGGTCGCGATGTCGGCCAGCGACATGATCGCGACCTCCGTGGTACCGCCCCCGATGTCCACGACCATGGACGCCTTCGGCTCGGCGATGGGAAGGCCGGCGCCGATGCCGGCCGCCATCGGCTCCTCGATCAGATAGACGCGACGGGCGCCGGCCCGGGTCGCGGAATCCAGGACCGCACGCTTCTCGACGGCCGTGATGCCCGAGGGCACCGCGATGACGACGCGGGGACTGATCAGCCTCGATCGTCCGGTCGCCTTGCGGATGAAGTAGCTCAGCATCGCCTCGGTGATCTCGAAGTCGCTGATGACGCCGTCCTTCAGCGGACGAATCGCGCTGATGGAACCGGGTGTCTTTCCCAGCATCTCCTTGGCCTGCCATCCGACCGCATTGCCGTTGTTGAGGACCCGGTTGGTTCCCCGCTTGACCGCAACCACGGACGGCTCGTTCAGAAGCACACCTTCTCCACGCACGCTGACGAGCGTGTTGCAGGTACCGAGGTCTATGCCCATGTCGACGCTGAACCAGCCGAGAATCGTATCCAGCAGCACTGTTCGCCCTCCTGGCGCCCTGCTACGGGGCGTGTGGGGTCATCATACGAAAACGGCGTCGACCATGTCGACGCCGCGAAGGGATTGTGGATGAAGCGGACGTCCGATCAGTCGAGGATCTTGAACACCCCACCGTCGTCGCTCGTGGCCGAGCTCGAGGAGTACTGGATGTTGTGGAAGATCATGATCAGGCAACCGGTCAGCAGGATCAGGGCGGCCACGCCGGCCAGAGCGGTGTAGACATCCACGCCGCCGCCAGCTCGAATCGATGGTGTGTTGAATCGGCTCATCGGTCCCTCCTCAGTCCTGGCCCATCATGGCGTAGGCACGGTGTCCGATCTCGACCATTCCACGCGAGGAGTTCTCGAGGGACAGGATCCCGGTGGACCGGTTGATGTCAACGTCGATGATGCGAAGCTTGCCGATGAAGGTGCCGTCGTCACCGATGGTGAGGACCCAGCCCTCCTTGACACCGTCGCGGGACCCCGCGTCGATCTCGACCAGCACGCGATCATCGCCGCGGCTGACGTCGAGCACCGTGGTCTCGAGGTCGCGATCGGGGGCGATGCCCTCGTCGAGGGTCATGCCCTTGTCGTCGAGGGCTCCGAAGCGAGCCACGTATTCCGAGATCTTCTCGACGGCGGAGGCCTGCTGGTCACGCAGGGACTTCAGTTCCTCCTCCAGCTTGCGGCGGGCCGCCAGGGCCACCTGCAACTGGCTGTCCCGCTCGCGGAGCGCGTCGTCGAGTTCGAGCTTCTGCCGCTCGGCGGTGATGGCTCGGGAGCGAAGCTGCTGCAGATCGTCCACCAGCACCTTGTTGAGTTCGCTGTTGGTCTGCAGGCTCTTAACCATGGTGCGGTTCGTCGCACCGTGCTCGGTGATGGTGAGATTCGCGGTCAGCAGCTGCGACTCGAGATCGAGGCGCTGCTTGTCGCAGTCGGCGATGCTGGCCTGCAGCTGGGCGAGTCGCTGGCTGTAGTCCTGGAGTTCCTGGGCGTGCTGCGCGAGTTCAGCCTGGTGGTTCTGTCTCTCCGCCTGCAACTGGCTCGAGACCAGTCGGTGCGACTGGGAGAAGGCCATGGCCTCCGACTTCCAGTGCTCCTGGTTCTTGGCGGAAACCACGACCAGGGGAACCATGAAGATGGCGAGCAGTGTCACCAGGACGATGAAGATCTTCGTGAGAATATGCACGGTCCAGCCTCGACATTCAGGGTGATGCCGGTCCGTTCATGACGCTCCTCGCGTCATGGTCTGTGGACCGACGACCGCCGACAATCGGCGATCAAGGTTTGTATCCACCACCCCGAGGAATGTCAATATACCCGGTTTACTGCTCGACAACCGGGGCCGACTGATCCCGGAGGGAGGCGGCCGCGGCCGCCACCTGGACCCTCGGATCCTGGTCCCGGATCAGGACCGAGAGCTGAGGACCGAATCGAGCCGAATCCAGCGTTCCAAGCACGCTGGCGGCCTGAGCACGGATCCCGGGGGCCGGATGCTGGACCTGCTGGAGCACGAACTCCACGGGCACCCGGTTGGGGTCGAGCCGAGCCAGGGCTTCGCTGGCGACCAGTTGGATCTCGATGCCCGGCTGGCGGGGACCCTGCCCCGTGGCCAGATCCTGGAGATTCTGGATCATCATGGTGTCACCCAACTCGCCGAGCATCTGGCTGGCGAGGGCGGTGAGTTCTCCCCGTTCGCTGGGTGAGAAGAGGGCCGCCCGGATCACTTCCCGTTCGGAATCGTCCCCGAGCCGGACCATCGCCTCGGCCATGACCAGGTCGATGGCCTGGACCCGCGCCGGATCGACCTGACCCATTCGACGACCCACGCCGCTGCGGATCAGCGGAATCGCCGAGGGGTTTCCCAGTTCGCCGAGCACGAAGGCCGCGTTGGCCTTTGCGGTCGGGTCCCCCCCGAGGACCATGCCCGCCAGCGGCGAGAGATCCACTTCATCGCCGCAGCGTTCGAGGCTGAACATCGCCGCGGCGCGGACGGACGGACTGGCGTCGTCCAGCATGGGACGCACTAGGTGGGAGAGCGAGCACAGCCGCTGCATGCCGACCGACAGGACGGCGATGTAGCGGACTCCTTCGTTCTCGTCGGTCATGCCGAACCGGACGACCTCGTCGAGCTGTTCCCCCACCGGCTGCAGCCCTTCGATCGCATTCGCACGCAGCAGCGGATCCTCCGACTGGGACGCCTGCATGAGCAGGTCGACGGCGGAGACCCGGATGGCTTCATCGAGCACCTCGATGCGGGATGCCACCGGTTGCTGCAGGGCGGGACTGCCGGGCTCGATCACCGATTCGCTTCGGGAACTCCACTGCCGTCCCTCCTCCGATGCGCAGCCGCAGACCAGGAGAATCGCCAGACCGGTGAGGAGATGCTTCATGGCCGACATCCTACTTCGACTCCCTGATCCGAGGAAGCAGCGTCCAGAGCAGGTTCAGCAGGCACAGAAGCAGCAGGCCCCCGGCGATCGAATCGCCGAACCACGCCCCGTAGATCGTCGTCCGCTCGTCCAGCTGCGGAACGACGGGCAACCAGGAGGACTCGAACATCGGCAGCATGACCACGGTTCGTCCGCAGGAGTCGAAGAGTGCGGTCTGCCCGGTGTTGACGACCCGCAGCAACGGCACGCGATTCTCGATGCAGCGGAATCTGGCCACCATGCCGTGGGTGATGCGGGCGGCCGCATCGGTTCCGAACCACCCGTCGTTGCTGATGTTGACCATCAACTGGGCCCGCTTGACCCCGTCGACGTAGACCAGTCGCCGGCACAGGGAGGCGACGGTGTCCTCGAAGCAGATCGGGGTCGCGATGCCGAGGCTGGTGCCGTCCCTCCGGTGCAGATGCAGCGGGCCGACCTCGTCCCCCCGCAGCAGGTTGAAGGACATGCCGCCGGCACCGAAGGACAACAACCGCTCCTCGAGCCATGGCCAGTGTTCCACGTAGGGCATGAACTCGCCGAAGGGCGTGAGGGCCACCTTGTCGTACCGCTCGACCCCTCCGTCGGGTTCGAGCAGGACCGCGCTGTTGTAGCGACGTTCCGCCTCCAGCTGCCGCACGCCGTCGCGTTCCACGACTTCCAGTCCGAGCCAGGTCGGACTGCCTACGAGCAGCGGACGGCCGAGTGAGCGGGCCAGGGCCCGCATCGCTCCCGGCCAGTGCACGAGGTAGTCGAATCCCCCGCCGGCTTCGAGGATGGATGCCGCGGTGTCGGGCTCGAATCCCAGTCCCGGCACCATCGTCTCCGGCCACACGACGAGGTCGATGTCCTCGCGGGCCGCCTGCATGGTCATCTCGATGAAGCCGGCGACGTCCTGCTGCTGTGCCGACCAACTCCACCCCACCTTGTTGTCCTGAGGAAGATTCGTCTGGATTCCAACTACGCTCGGCCCGGGAACGGTCGACTCCTGACCGAGTCGCCACCCACCGTACAACACCGAGAAGAGAAGCACGCCAGTCGCAACCCAGGCACTTGCCGAAGACCTTGGAGAGCGTGACCAGATGTCGTACAGGGACCCGGCGACCGTGGCGACCAGAATGCTTCCCCACCAGCTGCCCACGGTGTCGGCGAACTGGATCAGCGCCGGCGCATCGATCAGGGGATGTCCGAAGAAGTACCACGGGTATCCATCGAATACCACGCATCCGCGAAGGTATTCGACGGCCACCACGACGACCGGAGCCGTGCAGGCCATGGGCCAGTTGCGGTAGAAGCGATCGCGGGCGAAGCGACGCAGGAGCCACGCCATCAGACACATCCAGCCCGCCATGTACACCGCAAGGACCGGATAGCCCGGCCCCGACACGTCGGCGGTCCAACGCTGAACCCACAGCCAGAGCAGTGTGAACAGCACACCGGTCGCCAGCAGAAGATGCCCGGTGGTGCGTGCCCCGACGGCGGCGCGAATCAACGCCCAAGCGGACAGCAGGATCAACGGCCAGGCGCCCACCGGTGGAAACGCGACCCACCAACACAGCACGGAGAGCAGGAGAAGCAGCCACGTCACGTGGAGGCGGTCGATTCGGTTCAACTGGATCCCGGCCGCGCCGGTGTCACTTGCCTGCATAGTCGATGAGGCTGGAGATCTCGCTTCGGAGATCGCTGCGGTGCACGACTCGATCGACGAAACCGCATTCGAGCAGGAACTCGCTTCGCTGGAATCCCTCGGGCAGTTCCTGACGAATGGTCTGTTCGATCACCCGCGGACCGGCGAATCCGATGAGCGCCTTGGGCTCGGCCAGAATCACGTCGCCGAGCATGGCGAAGCTCGCCGTCACCCCACCGGTGGTCGGATCGGTCAGGACCGAGATGAACAGTCCGCCCATCTCGTCGAACCGTGCCAGGGCGGCGGAGGTCTTGGCCATCTGCATCAGGGAGAGGCCGGATTCCATCATCCGGGCTCCGCCGGAAGCGGACACCACGATCAGGGGCAGGTTCTCTTCGGCCGCCGCCTCCGTGGCCCGGGCGATCTTCTCACCCACCACGGACCCCATCGAGCCGCCGAGGAAGGTGAAGTCCATCACGGCCATGATGACCTTGCGGCCCTTGATGAACGCGGTTCCGCACTGGACGGCATCGTTCTGGCCGGTCTTCTTCCGCGCCGCCGCGATCCGGTCCGGATAGGCCTTGACGTCCACGAACTCCAGCGGATCGGCGGAGACCAGATCCGCATCCATCGGAACGAAGGTCCCCGGATCGGAGAGCTGCTCGACCCGCTGGATGCCGCTCAGCCGGAAATGATGTTCGCATTCGGGGCAGACGTTGAGGTTGTTCTCGAGCGACCGTCGGAAGAGGCTCGAGCTGCACGAGGGGCAGCGAACCCACAACCCCTCGGGCACCGGTTTCTTCCCCGTAGGGTGACCGGCTTCGACATCGGACCAGCTTCGTGACTTGACTTCAGCCATCGTGACCTCTTCTGCATCGTCACCAGCACGGTGATGGCTCCAATGAGCCCGGGCGCTTCGATGTAGAGAATGGTGACGACTCCACTGGTCGCCGTAAACCCCTCACCCCTTGGATTTGGGTGAAAACGCTCCTCAGGCACCCCTGAGGGCCGAAATCGAACCGGCAAAATCGTCGGAGCCGAAGATCGCGGATGCAGCGACCAGCAGATCGCAACCCGCCTCACGACAGGCTTCAACCGATCCGAGGTTCACGCCGCCGTCCATCTGCAGGCGTTGATCGTCCCGCAGCCGCGGAGCGATCGCCCGGGTCTTCGCGAGCACGGAGTCGATGAAGGCCTGCCCGGAGAAGCCCGGATTGACGCTCATGACCAGGACCATGTCGACGGCCTCGATCCAGGGTTCGATCGATTGCCACTCGGTCGGGGGATTCACCGCGATGCCCGCCGTGCAGCCGGCGGCGCGGATGCAGTCGATTACCTCACCGGGATCCTCGTCGGCTTCGATGTGGAACGTGATGTGACCCGCCCCCGCATCGGCGAAGGGCTGTACGTACATCATCGGGTTCGTGACCATCAGATGGACATCGAGGAAGACCTCGGGCAGGCAGTGGTGCAGCGAACGGCACAGCGCCGGCCCCATCGTGACATTGGGAACGAAATGCCCGTCCATGACGTCCAGATGAAGCAGGTCCGCACCCGCCTCCACGACGGCGCGGCAGTCGTCGCCCAACGCGGCGAAGTCGGCCGAGAGAATCGAGGGCGCCACGAGCGGCGCGGTGATCGTGCCCGTGATGGGGTGGGTCGCTGGCATGGTCGTCATGAGCACTCCTTTGCTGCAACGGCTGCCGGTGGTCCGTCTCAGTCCGTCCCGCTCGACGCCTTGAGTTCCTGCTGCTTCTTGCGGAACTCCCGCAGTTTGGGCTGGTACTCGGCCTTCTTGCGCGGCGGGGCCATGAAGTAGGCCTTCTCCTGCAACGCGACGGCCTCGTCGATCTCGCCCCGGGAGAACCGGACCAGTGCCTCGGTCTGCACGAAACGGGGATCGTTGGGACGTCCGTTGACCCGGGCCGCCGTGGCGGCCGCCAGCGCGATGTCGAGATTGCGCTGGGCGTCGGGGATTTCGGGGTCGAATGCGATCATCTCAGCGAGCCAGGACAGCAGTTCGGGATCGTCCGGATAGCTTTCGATCACCTCGCGGGCGTACTCGTAGGCCTTGGCGGGATCCTTCTGCTCGTTCATGAAGACCTTGAACCGATCCAGGACCAAGAAGTAGAAGATCCGCGGATCACGCTGGATGACCTCGGCGGTGATGTCGTCGTACTGCTGCCAGTTCTTGTACTTGCGGTGCTTCTCGATCGCCTCGAGGTGACCGGCGACCTGACTCATCAGCTTCTGGTTGTACCGACCGTCGATGATCTTCTCGAGAGCGTCGTCGAAATCGGGTGACAAGGGATGCCCGATGAACTGGACGGTGCCTTCCGGGCCGACGATGAATGCGGTGGGAATGCCGTTCTGCCCCGCCGCCTTCATCCAGGCGCGACTGGTCGCCTGCCGCTTGTCGACCGCGACGGTGTAGTCCATCTTGCGACCCTGGCGCCGCACGAACTGACTGACCACATCCGCCTCCTCGGTGCTGACGCCGATGATGCGGAGCTGATCCGGCTCGTACTGCTGCTGCAGTTCGGTCAGGTGCGGAATGGACTTCTTGCAGGGACCGCACCACGTCGCCCAGAACTCGACCACGTAGGTGGTGCCGTTCTCGAGCGTGGTCTCGTCGCCCTTGACCCATTCCTCGATGGAGAGGCCGGGGGCCGGATCGCCGACCTTGAGTCGCTGGCCCATCTGGGCACTGGCGGACTGGCACCAGGCCAGCATGGTGATCGCGATGGCGGCAAGACTGATCTGCTTGAACATGGGAGGTGTCCTCTCGAAATCCAACTGGTTGCCCGGAGGGCAATGCGAGTCCTCATCATACCGTGCCGCATGGAAAATCCCGCTGCGACCTGCCAATCGTAGGACGCACCGGGGGGCTCGGGGTTCCCTGATTCAGGCGTCTTCGAGCAGTTCCACCGACCGGAATGATCGTCCTTCGAGCATCTGAAGGCTCGCACCACCACCGGTGGAAACGTGGCTGACGGCATCCGAAAGGCCGAAAGAGTCGATGGCGGCCGCGGTTTCACCGCCGCCGATCACCGAAATCGCCCCTTGACGCGTCGCATCGGCGACCGCATCGGCCACGGCCCTGGAGCCCGCATCGAAGGGCGGCGTCTCGAACACCCCCATCGGTCCGTTCCAGACCACGGTCCCGGCCGAACGCAGCACCTCCGCCGCCGCGGTGGCGGAAGCCGGCCCGATGTCCAGCCCCATGAGTCCGGACGGAATGTCGCCTTCGATCACGCAGGCCGAATCCCCGGCATCGGGCGATGCGGCGCACATGCTGTCGACGGGAAGCAGCAAGGTCCGTCCCAGCGACTTGGCCTCCTCCATGATGCCACGGGCCTCGTCGACCATGTCCTCCTCGAACAGGCTGCGACCGATCGACACCCCGAGCACGGAGAGGAAGGTGTAGGCCATGCCTCCCCCGATGACGACCGCGTCCACCCGGGGCAGCAGGTTGCGGATGGCCCCCAGTTTGTCGGACACCTTGGCGCCGCCGAGCACGGCGACGAACGGTGCAGCCGCATCGTCGATGGCCTCGGAGAGAAAGGCGAGCTCGGCTTCCAGCAGACGGCCGGCGACACGATGTCGATCACGCATCGCCTCGGGAACGCCCACCATCGAGGCGTGCGCCCGATGGGCCGTTCCGAAGGCGTCGTTGACGTACACATCACCGAAGGCCGCGAGCTTCGCGGCGAACTCGGAGTCGTTCGACTTCTCGGCCGCATGGAACCGGAGGTTCTCCAGCAGGACGACGCCCCCGGGATCCAGGGCTGCGACCGCCCGTTCGGCGTCCGCTCCGATGCAGTCCTCGTCGGCCAGTTCCACGGGCACGCCGGGGAGCAGCTCGGCCAGACGTTTCGCGACGGGGCACAGACTGAAGGCCGCCTCGAATCCGTCTCCGGCGGGACGCCCCAGGTGACTCATCAGGACCAGACTCCCCCCGCGGTCGAGCACCGACCGCAGGGTCGGGATCGCCATTCGGATGCGACGGTCGTCGAGCACCTCGCCCGCTCCGGTCAGCGGAACGTTGAAGTCCACCCGGACCAGGACCCGCTTGCCGGCGACATCGATTCCGTCGATGGTGAGTTTGGACATGATCGTCCTCCTTCGGAAGGGTACGGTACACGAGTTCCTCCCCCGAGAAGACCATGGACTCCACACCGACCGGATCGCGACCCATCCTCATCCTCGGCCCGACGGCCGGCGGCAAGACCTCCCTCGCGGTGGAACTTGCGGGCCGGGTCGAACCGACGGGCGAATGCATTGGCGCCGATTCCATGCAGGTCTACCGGGGCATGGACATCGGCACCGCGAAGCCGAATGCGGAGGAGCTCGGCGATGTCCCCCACCATCTGATCGACATCGTCGAACCCGACACCTCCTTCACGGTGGACCACTGGCTGCGGGCGGCGGGCGAATGCGAACGGGACATCGTGCAGCGCGGGCGGACGCCGATCTACGTCGGCGGGACGAATCTCTATCTGCAGTCGCTGCTGGGCGGATTCATCGAGGGTCCCGAACCCGACCCCGCCCTGCGGGAGGAACTCGAGGCGATCCCCACCCCCGAACTCCACGCGCGGTTGCGGGACGTCGATCCGGCCGGTTCGGAACGCATTCATCCCAACGACCGCCGACGCACCATTCGTTCGCTCGAGGTCCACGCGCTCACCGGGACGCCCCTGTCCCGGTTGCAGGGGCAGTGGGAAGCGGCCCCCCGACGAACCGACATCCGAATCATCGGACTCCACTGGTCCGCCGAGGACATCAATCCGCGGATCAACGCGCGGGTGAAGTCGATGATGGAGGATGGATTCCTCGAGGAGGTCCGCACCCTCATGGAATCGGGGCGGCTCGGGCCCCAGGCCCGCGAAGCACTGGGCTACAAGCAGATCGCCGAGCACCTGGAGGGCCGGCGCAGCCTCGAGGACACGATCGAGGAGATCAAGATTCGCACCCGACGGTTCGCGAAGCAGCAACGGACCTGGCTGAGAAGATTTCGCCATGTCTTCGGAGGCCGGTGGCTGGACCCGGCGGGCAAGAACCCGCAAGAACTTGCCTCTGAAGCACTTAGAGAGGCATAAATGGCCCCTTCCGTCCCGGTGCGATGGGCCGCGGATTCGACGGAGTCCGACTCCGTCCCACTCCTTTTTTCTTGACAGAGCCACCAAGACCGATACAAACCCCCTGTCCGGAGGATTGGTCAACCGCCACCCCGGACCTTCCCCAGGGATCGATCGGCCGGCGTCGGCGGAATCCCCGGGAACGCGTGCACGAGGACAGATCCATGGCCAACCAGCTGGTCATTGTCGAATCCCCCGCCAAGGCCAAGACCATCAACCGGTACCTCGGTGACGGGTTCACGGTCGAGGCCTCCGTGGGCCATGTCCGCGACCTTCCCAAGTCCGCCAAGGGGCAGCCGGTGCCCGGCGTCGACATCGACAACGGATTCTCCCCGACGTACATCCCCGTCCCCGGCAAGAAGAAGGTCATCACCGCGCTGCGGAAGCTGGCCAAGTCCGCCGACGAGGTCTGGTTCGCGACCGACCTCGACCGTGAGGGCGAAGCCATCGCCTGGCACCTCGCCGAGGAACTCAAGATCGATCCCGCCAAGGCGAAGCGGGTCGTCTTCAACGCCATCACCAAACAGCAGATCCAGCAGGCGTTCGACAACCCCCACCTGATCGACATGGATCGCGTCAACGCCCAGCAGGCCCGCCGCATCCTCGACCGGATCGTCGGCTACCAGGTCTCGCCGCTGCTCTGGAAGCGTGTGGCCGGCGGCCTCAGCGCCGGACGGGTGCAGTCGGTCGCGGTCCGCATGATCGTGGAGCGTGAGAAGGAGATCCGAGCCTTCGTCCCCGACGAGTTCTGGCAGGTGGAGGCATGCTTCGCCCTCGATCCGGAACAGCGTGAACAGCTGGCCGGCGACTGGACGGCGCTGCATGCCGCGGCGGAGGCATCCGAAAGCAAGAAGCCCGTCACACAGAAGGACCGCAACCGCTGGCTACGGGATCACAATGCACTGTCCGCGTCGCTGGTCGAGATCGACGGCGAACGGTTCAACATCCGAATCACCGCCGAGGGATTCGAGGCGGAACTGGACGAGGATGCCCACCGCGACCGGGTGACCGCCATGGCGTCGGCCATCGGCATGGTCGATCCGACGGTCGAGACCACGCCGGACTCCGGCGGGGCCGGCCCGGCCTCCCGGCGGATCACCGTACGCGGCGAGATCGATTCCGGGGCCCAGTACCGCGTGGACTCGATCACCCGCAAGAAGTCGAAGTCGCGACCCGGCGCCCCCTTCATCACCAGTTCGCTCCAGGCCGCGGCCGCGAACAAGCTCGGCTTCACCGCCTCGCGGACCATGCGGGCGGCCCAGAAGCTCTACGAGGGCATCACGATCCGTCGCGAAGGTCAGGTCGGCCTCATCACCTACATGCGAACGGACTCGACCCACATCTCCCCCGAAGCGGTCAAGCAGGTGCGGGCCTACATCGAGGACGAATACGGCGGAACCTACCTGCCCGAGAAGCCGGTGCACCACAGTTCCACGAATCGTTCCGCCCAGGAGGCGCACGAAGCCATCCGCCCCACCGACGTCACCAGGCACCCCGACGCACTGCCCGCCTCGGTCGACGAGGACCTCCGCAAGCTCTACCGACTGATCTGGAACCGCTTCGTCTCCGGACAGATGGTTCCCGCGGAATGGGACCGGACCGAAGTCCGCCTGCTGCGCAGCGACGTCGAGACGGGCGCCGTGTTCCTGACCAAGGGGCGCGTGCTGTCCTTCGACGGCTACTACAAGGTCGCCGGCGTGCCGGTCTCCGAGGACGAACAGACCCTTCCAGTGCTGAACGAAGGGGACGTCCTCGCTCCGTTCGCCCTCGATCCGCGCCAACGCTTCACCGCTCCCCCGTCCCGCTTCTCGGAATCCGCCCTGGTCAAGCAGCTCGAGAAGGAGGGCATCGGCCGCCCGTCCACCTACGCCTCGATCATCGACGTCATCCAGCGGCGCAACTACGTGGAGAAGATCGAACGCGCCTTCTGGCCGACGCACCTGGGCGAAGTCGTCACCGACAAGCTCGTCGAGGCCTTCCCCCAGCTGATGGACATCGGCTACACCCGGTCCATGGAGGCGGAACTGGACAAGATCGCCTCCGGCAGCTCGAACTGGTCCGAGATGCTGCAGTCGTTCTACGGGCCGTTCACGGAATCGCTCGAATACGCCTACGAGCACATGACCCACGCCAAGGCCGAGACCGAACCGGCCCGCTACGCGTGTCCGACCTGCGACGCCCGCACCGAATACCGGCTCGGCAAGAACGGCCGGTTCCTCTCCTGCACGGACTACCCCGACTGCAAGTTCGCCGCCACCGTCGATCGCGAAGGTCGACCGATGCTGGTGCAGCGCGTCGACGTGCAGTGCCCCGAGGACGAATCGCCCATGGTGCTGCGGACCGGACGGTTCGGACCGTTCCTCGCCTCGGTGAACTACCCCGAGACCAAGACGGTCGTGAATCTCGACAAGAAGGGGCAGATCAAATACCCCTCCATCCCTCCGCTGGAGACCGACCTGCCGTGCGCCAAGTGCGAGCGCACGCTCTACCTGCGTCGCGGCAAGCGCGGGCCCTGGCTCGGTTGCAGCGGGTTCCCCAAGTGCCGCGGGCGGGGCAAGTGGGCGGAACTCGAGGACGACAAGCAGAAGGAGATGGAGACGGCGCTCGCAGCACACGAGACGGCCAATCCGCAGGTGATCATCAAGGACCTCAAGGGTGATGTGATCGAGGAAGGCACCCCCATCGACGTGCTGATGATCAACGAGGAAGAAGAGCAGTTGTCGATCCATCCCGACGCCGAACAGGAGGCGTAGGCCCCTGCAGGCCTTCGCAGCGGCGATTTCGCGGACGCGTCTCGAAATCGGATGCAGCATTCGCAACCACGACGACCTACAATCGGGTCATGGAACGCCGCACCACGCGCGCCATCATGATCGGAGATGACCGCACCGGGCGAATCGGCATCGGCGGCGATCACCCCGTCTCGGTGCAGACGATGACCTCGGGGTACACCTTCGAGATCGACTCGTGCGTGGCCGAGATCAACCGCATGCACGAGGCGGGTGCAGACATCGTCCGCGTGGCGGTCCCCCAGCGCAAGGACACCGAGGCCCTGCCCGAAATCCTGGCCCAGACGTCGGTACCGATCGTCGCAGACGTCCACTTCCACTACCAGCGGGCGCTGGAGGCGGTGGAAGCCGGGGTGCACAAGATCCGGCTCAATCCGGGCAACATCAACGACCGCCGGGAAGTCGACGCGGTCATCGATGCCTGCCGCGAACGGGGCATCCCGATCCGGGTGGGAGTCAACGAGGGATCGATCATCGAGCGGAAGGACAAGCAGCAGCGTGCGGCCGAGCTCGGCAAGTTCTTCGCGGATCGGCATCAGGGACATCTCATCGCATTGATGATCGCCAAGCTCGAGGAGTACATGGACATCTTCGATGCCCGCGACTTCCACGACGTCTGCATCAGCGCGAAGTCGATGGACGCACGGCTGGTGATCGAGATCTACCGCGAGATCTCGGCCCGCTTCGACTACCCGCTCCATCTCGGCGTCACGCATGCGGGCCCGAAGGAGACGGGATCGATCCGAAGCGTGGTGGCACTCGGCTCGCTGCTCTCCAGCGGGATCGGAGACACGCTGCGCATCAGCTACGCGAGCGATCCGATCCACGAGGTCGAGGACGGGCTCGAACTGCTCTACTGCCTCGGGCTTCGCAACCGGGTGGGTGCGGAACTCATCGCCTGTCCGACCTGCGGTCGGATCCAGGTCGACCTCTTCACCCTGGTGCAGGCGGTGAAGAAGAAGCTCGACAAGGAGATCGAACTGCCCATCAAGGTGGCGGTCATGGGATGCGTGGTCAACGGGCCGGGCGAAGCCGAGGGTGCGGACGTGGCCGTCTTCGCGGGAAACCAGCGGGGCATCATCTACGTCCAGGGCGAACGGGTGGCCAACGTCCGGGAGGAGGAGATCCTCGATCGACTCCTGGAGGAATGCCGACGGTTCCAGGACCGGGTCCGCAACGGCGAGGTGACGTTGGGCGAGAAGGTGGTCGAAATCGTCCCGCCGGATCCCATCGGCGATTTGGGCAGCGGCGTGGCCAAGATCGAATCCGGCCAGGTGGAACGACTCACGATCGACGAATCCTGAATCCGTCCGAGCGGTTCCTGCGTAGACTTTGAGAGAACGAACCGGGAACCCGAACGATGCCGACCACGACAAGAAACCGAACCGCCTTCTCGCTGATCGAGCTGCTGGTCGTCATCGCGATCATCGCGATCCTCGTCTCCATCGTCAGCGTGGCGGTGCAGGACAGCGTCCGCTCCGCCCGCAAGACGGTCGAACTCAACAACGTGCGGCAGGTGGGCAACGCCCTACTGATGTACGCGGGTTCGCACGACGACCGGCTCGTACGCGGCTGGCAGTCGACCGGCGTGCAGGCGCTGGCGAACGACACCATCGTGTTCCCCGACTTCATGGAGATTCCGCCGGCCCCGAACTACCGTGCCTCGGACGACAACATCGCGGGGCCGTGGACCTGGCATCTGGTCCCGTATCTGGACGATCCGGATCCGATCATGCGATGGCATCTCGACCCGGAGGAGCAGCGAATCGAGCACTTCATCGATCAAGGCCACGAGTTCGCCCACCAGCCCGCCTTCGCCTACAACGGGTGGTACCTCGGCGGGCAGTGGGACTTCTGGGACCCCCACTACCAGACGCCCCAACTCAGGTTCACGAGCGTGGCCCAGGCCGATGGCTCCAAGGTCTCCCCCGTGGTCCGCACCATTCCGCACGTGAAGAACTCCACCGAGGTCGTCGCCTTCTGCTCCGCCTTCGAGGCGGACGGGCCGCAGGACGATCCACGGGAACGCGATCGGGTGGCGGGCACCTGGCTGGTGGAACCACGACTCCTCGCCAACCGCATGAAGTGGGGACTGGACGAAGCCGGCAACGTGCACATCCACGAGGCGGGACACATCCCCCTCGGCCGCAACGGCGGCCCGCCCGCGGTCTGGTTCATCGACGGCCACACCGATACGCAGACCCACGAGGACCTGGCCGACCAGCGTCGCTGGATCGACCGCGCAAAACCCGTGGGCGACGTCCCGGCGCGGGACTGGTCCCACGAGGACGATGTTCGCTGATCACTCGTCGTCGCTTGCCGCTTCGGACTGCGCAGCGAGCCGGGCTTCGCGCTTGAGCCCCGCCAGGGCCAGGCGGATCGAACGGCGGATCGACTTGCGATCCCGTTCCGTCAGCGGCGACGTCTCCAGATCGACCCCGATCGCACGGTCCCAGCGGACGTCGACCTCTTCGTATCCGTGCTCGGACTGCACCAGACGGACCGCCAGGTCCGGCATGTGGGCAGCGCCGTAGAGGATCGCCACGGAATCGATCGCCGGTTCCTCGGCGATGATCCGTTCCAGATCCTCCAGCGGCACGGTGTTGCGTTCGACGATGATCACGTCCTGGAATCCAGGACCGAACTGCCGATCCGTCATGTCCAGCACCCCCGGAGTCCCCAGGAGCTCGACCAGCACCACCTTGACGCCGTCGGACACCGCACCACCCGACAACGAATCACCGATGGCGATCAGACCGAGCATGGTGTTGATCAGCTGGGCGGGGATCGAGGATCCCGACAGCATGTCACCGAGCATGTCGAACTCCATGCCCCGACGTGCGAACGCGGTCCGGATCGCGCCGATGCTCATGTCGCTCACCCGCCAGTTGCGTGCCGCGTAGGGCATGGACTCCAACTGGTACCGGAGCCCCAGCGCGTCGGCGAGGGCGGCCTGCAGATTGCGCGGCGGGGTCGGTTCATCCGACTCCGTCGGGCGAACGACCTCCACCACCAGATCATCGTCCGTGGCCCGCTCGCCGTCGGGCCCGGCACTCCGCAGCTGCAATCCCGCAGCAACCGGCAGGTAGTCGATCGGACGCCCCCAGGCGTCCGTCGACGCCGCCCGGATCCAGTTGCCCATCCGAAGGTCGATCTCCTCGGCCGCGGCGGCGAACGTCTCCGCGTCCGTCGGCATGTCCTCCGTGCGTCCGCCGATGGTCGCCAGGAGCTCCAGCCCCTGCCGCGTGGAGGCACGGCGCGCCGTCTCGGTGGCGGCCCGGTGCGGCCGTGCACCGTCCGGCATGACCGATTCGTACAGCACCACGTCCACGTCGGCCAGCAGTTCCGTGAGCGCCTCGTAGTAGGCGGCATCTCCGATGTGGGTGACGCCGATCAACCAGACGTCCGGCGTCGTGGTGTCGGAGGGGGCTTCGTAGCGACGGGATGCGATCTCCAGCACCGAACGGACCTCGGGTTCGTTCGCGGTGCGGATCCACGCCGCGGGGTCCCCGTTGGAACCGAGCGATGCGAGCAGCAGGATCGCGGGACCGATCATTGGCCGCGCTTTCCGTCCAGCCCACCCTGGGCCGATGCGATCAGCGTTTCGAGTCGGCCGATCGCATTGGAGGACTGCGCCTTGAAGATCATGTAGGGAAAGAGCGTCACCAGAGCCACGATGAGGCCGAAGGCCGTCGTGATAAGGGCCGAGGCGATGCCTCCGGCGACTTCCCGCGGATCCGTCAAGGTCGATTGACTGCCCAGCAGCTGGAACGACTGGATGATGCCAATCACGGTTCCGAGAATTCCCAGCAGTGGTGCGGCGGTGATGATCGTCGAGAGCACCACCATGTACCGATCGAGACCGCTGCGGATCGAATCCACCGCCTGCATCGCGACCGCATCGGACGGACCGTCGTCGAGCATCCGGATGACGACCCGGTCGTAGGGACTCGAATTGGCATCGACCATCCCGCGTGCGCGGTCCGCATCGCCGGCCTGGAGGGCCGCGTTCAATCCATCGAGCCGCTCCAGATGACTCCGGCCGGTCAACGAGATCCAGAAGCAGGCCCGCTCGATGATCAGCGCCACGCTGCACACACTGAGAATCAGCAGCGGGATCATGACGTAGCCGCCGCGATCCATCAGCATTTCGAATGTATCCAGTACGTGACTCATCGAAGGTATGATACTGGCACCCGACGTCACCATGACCACCGGACACACGATGCACGAATCCGATCTCTTCTCCGAACCCGCCGCCCTGGTCGAAGCCGCCCTCACGAAGGCGATCGAAGCGGCGAACCTACCTGCGCACCTGCGCGAGGCGGCCGACTGGGGGGTGCTGGGGGGCGGCAAGCGACTGCGCCCCACCCTCATGCTGATGAGCTGCCGGGCGGTCGGAGGGACGATCGAGACGTCGATCCCCGCCGCCGTCGCACTGGAGCTGACCCACTGCTTCAGCCTCATCCACGACGATCTGCCGGCCCTCGACAACGACGCCCTGCGACGCGGACAACCGACCCTGCATGTGAAGGCGGGCGAGGCCATGGCGATCCTCGCGGGCGACCTCATGATCTCGCTCGCGTTTCAGCAGCTCACGCAGTTGCCCGTGGAACCATCGATCGCCTGCTCGCTGGTGTCCGAACTGGCCGGCGGCACGACCTCGATGGTCATCGGACAGACCTACGACACGCTGGGAGGTCTTCCCGGTTCCCTCGAACCCCGCGAGCAGTTGCAGCTCGTGCACCGCAACAAGACGGGAGCACTCCTCCGGGCCGCCTGCCGGATGGGCGGATTCTGCGGCAACGCCGACGAATCGAGCATGGAGTGCCTCACCGCCTACGGGGATGCCGTGGGGCTGATGTTCCAGGTCGTCGATGACCTCCTCGACGTCACCCAGACCGCCGAACACATCGGAAAGGCGACCAACAAGGACCACGACATGGGCAAGCTCACCTATCCGGGCCTGCTGGGAGTCGAGGAGTCCCGCCGGGTCGTGAAGGAGCTCGAACAACGCGCCATCGACGCCCTGGAACCACTCGGTCCGGAGGCCGATCCGCTGCGTGATCTGGGACGTTTCATGGCCATTCGTACGAAATAGGCTAAACTTATTCGGTTCGAGGCATATAGATGTGGTACCGGCCGCATCGTCTTCGACCGGGCAAGGGAGTCGAGCACGTCATGGAACCCACCCCCCTACTGCAGACCATCGGTTCTCCCGCCGATCTGAAGCAGCTGTCGGTGGATCAACTCCCCGACCTCGCCGCGGAGATCCGACACTCGATCTGCGAGCAGGTGAAGCTCAGCGGCGGCCATCTGGCACCGAATCTCGGGGTGGTCGAACTCACCATCGCTCTGCACTACGTGTTCGACTTCGGCCATGACCGCCTGCTGTTCGACGTGGGACACCAGTGCTATCCCCACAAACTGCTCACCGGGCGGGCCCACCTGCTGCCGAAGCTGCGGCAGCGTAACGGCATGGCCGGCTTCCCCGAACCGCGCGAATCGAACTTCGACCTGTTCTCGGTCGGACACGCCGGCACCGCAATCTCGACCGCCGTCGGCATGGCCAGAGGTGACCAGCTGCGCGGCGAATCCTTCACGAAGGACAATCCCGACGGCCGGCGGGTCGTGGCCCTGGTCGGAGACGCCAGCATCGTGAACGGCCTCGCGATGGAGGGGCTGAACAATGCGGGCACGCTCGATCGGCAGATGCTGGTCATCCTGAACGACAACGGCATGAGCATCGCCAAGCCCCAGGGAGCCGTGGCGAGCTACTTCAACCGCATCCGCATCAACTCCGCCTACCGATCCATGAAGAAGACGGCCAAGGACATCTTCCGGTCGATTCCGGGGGGCTCCGCCCTCCGCGACATGTCCCACCGCTTCAGCGAAATGGCCAAGGAGGCGGTCACCGAGGACAACTGGTTCGAGAAGTTCGGCCTACTGACCGTCGGTCCCGTCGACGGGCACGACATCCCGACCCTGATCGACATGCTCGGCGAAGTCCGCGACTTCGAACACCCCATGGTGCTGCACGTCCACACCATCAAGGGCAAGGGGTACGAGTTCAGCGAAGGAGACGCGACGACTTTCCACTCCCCCAAGCCGTTCTCCGTGAACGGCTGCCGGGTCGAGCTGAAGTCGTCCGGGCGAAGCTTCACCAGCGCGTATTCCGATGCCATGTGCGATCTCATGGACCGCGATGATTCGGTGGTCGCCTGCACCGCCGCAATGCCCGACGGCACCGGCATCAAGCAGTGCATCGACCGGTTCCCCTCCCGGACCTGGGACACCGGCATCTGCGAATCGCACGCGATGGACATGATGGCGGGACTGGCCAAGTCCGGACTCAAGCCGTTCTTCGCGGTGTACTCGACGTTCCTCCAGCGAGCGTTCGACCAGGCCTTCCAGGAAGTCGCCCTGCAGGGACTCCCGGTCCGCCTGTGCCTCGACCGTGCGGGGCTGGTCGGCGGCGACGGCGCCGTGCACCACGGATTCTGCGACGTCAGCATCCTGTCCGTCTTCCCCGGGGCCGCCCTCATGGCCGCCATCGACGAACCCAGCCTCAAGGCCTGCCTCGAGTTCATGCGCAACTACGAGGAGGGCCTGTCGTGCGTCCGCTACCCCCGTGACGATGTCAACGAGCGATTCCAAGGCGACTGCCCTCCGTTCGAACTCGGAAAGGCCCGCGCCCTCATCGAGCACGATGACCCGGACATCGCGGTGCTGGGCTACGGCGTCATGGCAATGACCGGAATGGAAGCCGCGGACGCCATCGGCCAGGACGCGAAGGTCGACGTCTACGACGCCCGGTTCGCCAAGCCGGTCGACACCGAACTCATCCGTTCGCTGATCGAACGGAAGATCCCGATCGTGACCGTCGAGGACCATACGATCACCGGCGGCTTCGGCTCCGCGGTCCTCGCGGCGGCCCACGACCTCGGACTCGATACCCGGGGCATCACCCGCCTCGGACTGCCGGAGACATGGATCTACCAGGGGGCACGGGGCGAGCAGCTCGCCGAGGCGGGACTCGACCGTGACAATCTCGTCCGTGTCCTTCGTCGGGTGATGGCCGGAGATCCCGTGCCCGTCGTACTGACCGAGCCGATCCCCGTCGCCACCAACGGCTGAGCATTCAATCAGGGCATGTGGGCCGCATACTGCTGGCGACGATCCAGCGGCATGAGCAGCATCGCGATGGTCTCGAAGTACCGGTCGGTGAGGCGCTCGAAGTGGGCGAACTGCCGATCCGTGTCGACCTCGAGAGCCGCCACGTCGAGTCCGAGTTCCCGAATCAGTTCCGCATCGTCGGCCGTCCAGGCCTCGATCTGTCCGGCGTCGACCTCGGGATGGTACTGCACTCCGTAGGTCCGGACGCCGAGCCGCCACCCCTGCACGTCGCCGCGATCGCCCCGGCTCAGCACCCGCGCTCCGGCCGGCAGTTCTCCGACGGTGTCCCGATTCCAGTGGAACTGCATCCATTTCCAGGGCAGTCCCTTGTGCAGCGGATCCTCACGGCCATCGGGGGACAGATCCACTACCGCCCATCCGAGACGCGGGCCCTGCTCCATTTCCGTGACCGTCCCGCCCAGGGCGCGGGCGAGCAATTGGGAACCGAGGCAGACACCGAACATGGGAATCTCCGCATCGTGCGCTGCGCGGATAAAGTCGAGCAGTGGTGCCATCCAGGGCAGACCGTCGTCGTTCGCCGACTGCGGTCCGCCGAAGCAGAGTACGGCGTCGACGTCGACCAGGTCCGACGGCACGGCGTCCCCACGGTGCAGTCGCCTGGTGTCGATGCGGTGTCCGTGGTTCTGAAGCGTGACGCCCATTCTGCGGGCGCCGGCGAGATCACTGCATTCGAAGACGATGGTAGGCATGCGCGGAGACTACGCCCGGGCGGCCGCCACGGCAAGTGCCGTGTCAGTCGTCGACATGCCGCATTGCGATCGTGGCGTCGTGACCGCGGTAGTACTGCTGGTCGAAACGCACCAGCGGCGTGTTCGAAAGGGCCCAATCGATCCAGGAGACGGTATCGAACCGACTCGCGGGACTCAGATCCCGGCCGTCCCATTCCGGATGGGGACGGTCGGAGAGGAAGTTGAAGACAACGCCCCGGCGTGCGGCTCCGTAGGCACGTTCCACCAGCGACCGGGCCGTCGATTCGTCCATGGAGTTCAGCGTTCCGGAAATGAACACCCAGTCCGCCGAAACCGAATCGAGGACGTCATCATCACGAACGGGATCCGCCACCATGAATCCACACCGGGAATCATCGAACTCGGCCGCGACCTCGACCATCTCCGGCACCGCATCGAGACCGAGGTACCCGCTGAAGGGCAGGTCCTGCTCCACCAGATAGCGGGCCAGATCACCGACGCCGCAGCCGAGATCCAGAATGATCCCGGGTTCGTCCGCCTCGAGACCGGCCAATGTTGCCAGCATGTGGAAACGCCGCTGCTGCCCCTCCCGGGACGACCAGAGCGTCGCATCGAATCCCGCACCGGACGACGCAACGGCGTCGAGGTAGGGCTTCAGGTATTCAGGATCGAATCCGTTCATTTCCTTGGTCCGCCTTGTGGCCATTCAGGCCAGCATCTCATGGCATCAGGATAGGATGATTCCATTCATGAAGCACCGCCCCGGACCAATCTGCCTGCTCCTCCTGCTGCTCGCACCGGCGAGCGGCCTGCTCGCCGTCGATCCCGACTCGCTGACCGATGCGACGGTCGAAGAAGCCCGGGAAGCCATCATCGAGATGATCTGGTCCCATCAGGACCCCGATCGGCACTGGGATCCGGTGAAGATGCCGAAAGGCGAAAGTACCAACCAGCACCTGGGTGGGTACACGGCACTGGCGTGCCTGGCCCTGATCACCGCCGGGGAAAGCTATCAGGATCCACGATTCAAGAAACCGCTGGCGGACCTCGAGCGGGCGGAACTCCGGGGCACCTACGCGGTCTCGACCCGGGCGGCCATCTGGGCCGAACTTCCACAACGGTTCCGACCCCGGCTGCAACAGGATGCCAACTGGCTTGTGGACAGTTGGAATGCAGACGCGGCCGGGTGGGGCTACCGGGCGAGTCCGAACCAAACCCTGTCACGTCCGTCACCGTCGGTGCGGCACTTCGGCATCCTGGCCCTCTGGGCCGCCAGCCGTCGCGGCGTCGTCGTTCCTCCGGGACTCCTCGATGCCCTCGAACGCATCACGATCCGGAACCAGTTGCCCGACGGCGCCTGGCACTACCCTTCGACCGGACAACCGCGAAGCAGCGGTTCGATGACCGCCGCGGGACTGCTGACGCTCTACATCACGCAGGAACTGCTGCACGCCGAGGAGTACCGACCACTCAGCCGGGACACTTCCTCACCGGTCTCCGACGCCATTGAACGTGGGCTGAGCTGGATGGACTCGAACTACGACCCGAGACGCAACCCGGGCGGCGGTCGCGGCAACAAATTCCCGATGTACTACCAGTACGCGGTGGAGCGGGTGGCGCTCGCGGGCGGACTGCGGACCTTCGGAGGGCACGACTGGTTCCGGGAGGGTGCCGCGACGATTCTGGATCGTCTGTTCGACGACGGCGGCGGCGAGCTGGTGCTCAAATCCTCCTACGGACCGGACGGAAAGGCGTCCGCGCTCCGTGAACTCTGCTTCTCACTGCTCTTCCTGAGCCGGGGTCGGGCGCCCATCGCGGTGAACAAGCTCCGGTTCGAAGGCCGATGGAACAACCGTCCCCGCGACATGGTGAACTGGACCCGCTGGCTGAGCGAAGAACGTGAAATCGATGTCAACTGGCAGGTCGTCGACATCGAGACCGAGCCCGAGACCTGGCTCGACGCGCCCATCCTCTGCATCGTGTCCGACAAGGAACTCCCCTGGATCACACCCCAGCGGGATGCGATTCGCACGTTCCGAAAGGAATCCACCGCCTACCTGGAGCGACGAACCAACGGCACCCTCTCAGAGGGTGAACGACCACCCCGCCCACCGTCGATCGCCGAAGTGGAGAAGATACGCCGCTTCATCGCCCGCGGCGGACTGGTCCTCGCCATCAACGAAGGACGATCGAGTGCCTTCGCCGACAGCGTGAAGGACATGGCCACCCTGCTCAATCCCGTAGCCGAATGGGACATCGTGGCGCAGGATGACCCGATCTACCGCTACCCGGTCAAGGTAGGCAAGCGAGCCAAGGTCCTCTCGCTGTCCAACGGCGTCCGGGATCAGATCCTGCTGGTCCCCGGCGGAGACATCACCGCCGACCTCCAGGTGATCAACCGCCGGTCGGAGTCGATCCTGCAGACGCTTTCCAACATCCACGCACAGGCCTCCGGCATGAACCGCTTTCGGCCGCGACTGGATGCCGCCCGGGCGGACTGGACCGATCCCCGTGGATCCACAACCGCCTCGCTGGTTCGTGGTGTCCATGGCGGAAACTGGAAAGCCGAACCGGACGCGATGCGGGGACTCCAGAGTGCACTCGCGGAATCCCACGACATCTTCCTGACCGTACGCGATCGCCGCATTCCCGATCTCGCGCGAAATGGTCGCCCCGATCTGCTGGTGCTTTCGGGAACCGAGGCGACTTCGCTCAGCGAAGCCGACTGGCAGGCCATCGAACAGTACGTCCGTCGTGATCAGGGCGTCGTGCTGATCGAACACGCGGGTGGTTCCGACGCCGGCGTCTTCGCCGCCACCCTGGAACAGGCGGCGATGGATCGATTCTCCGCTCCGGTGCGATCCGCACGGCGGACGGCCGTGATCACCGGTGACGGACTGGCCGATGCCGTGGACTGCTCCTCCGTGCGTTGGACGCCCTATTCCGTCATGGAGGTTTTCGGCGCCGGAGAACGGGAACCAAGACTCCGGTGCATCGAGGTAAACGACCGCCCGGCGATCTTCTTCAGCCGGGAGGACCTCAGTCACGCCCTGCTCGATCAGCCGGGCTGGGGCATCCACGGGTACGACCACGACTCCGCCGTACGGCTGATGGCCAATCTCATTCGCCACGGAATCGCCAGCCGTCCCACAGCGCCATGAGAGCCGTGAGATCATCGTGGCTGATCACGGGTGGTGGCGCACTGCTGCTGGGCATCGTGCTCGGCGTGTGGCTCATCCCGTCCTGGAGGGACTCGGCCCGAATCGACGCGGTCGCTTCACGCGACGCCGAACGCCGGTCCGCTGCATGGACATGGTGGAACACCGCCGAGGACGGAATCGTCCCCCGGGCGGCGACGTCGCTGGAGACGCTCAACGGGGTGCTGCACGATGCGCCCGACGAGGCGCTGCTTCACGGCGCTGATCAGTTGCAGCGGATCGGATGCTGGGGTTGGGAGACCCAACCGCCCCGGCTCGTCGCACGCCACCTTCGACTGCTGAACCGTCGCGGGCACGTCCTGGATCACGAAGACGTGGTGCGGACGTTGGAAGCGGCCCCGCTGGACGCGGACCCGCTCCACGTGATCGATCCCACCGTATCCATCCTCGGACACGGTGATCCGACCACCGCAGATGCAGTCTTCACATCGCTCGCCGCCTGGGCGGGGATGACCCCCCGACTCGAACTGGTCCTCGATCGACTTCCCCCGCATCGGACGGCGTGGGCGGAGCCCTACCGTGCGTGGCTCACCGATGGCCCCCGTCCGCTGCGAGGGAAGGCGACGCCGCCCGACCGAACGGCCGGCGACGACATCGATTCCGACGACCGACTGGTCGACGCCGTACTGAGCCCGGATGCGCCAGAACGGCGTGACATCGGCCCGGAACGCATTCGGGTCCGACTGGACAATGCCGATCCGCACCGAAGACGGACCGCCGCCCTGCTGGCGGCATTGCGGGGAGAGGACGGCACGGCGGTTGCGGAAGCCATGCTGATCGAACGGGAACCCGCGACGAGACTGACCATGCGACTGGCCCTTGATGCCATGGATCGACCGACCACCGACGACGATCCGGGGGAGTTTGCATGGCGGGCGATGCACCGGACTCCCGACCGCCTCTGGTACCCCCCCATCCTCACCCGCCTGATCTCGGGTGACCCGTCGCTGATGCAACCCCTGCTGGAGGACTGTCTCCACGATCGACCCGAAGCACGGGCCGTGGCCAGGCTGCTTGCCCAGCGGTTCATGCCGAACTGGGTGGCCCCGCACTCCGGAGACGGACCGGCACCGATCGCCGCGGAGGACTTCTTCCCCCGCCTGCTGGCCCGCTGGCATCTGGAACGACGCCGGCTCGAACGCAACGAATCCGGAATGTACGAGCTCACCGGCTTGTGATCCCGCCTCCGGGGCCCGATGATGGGTGCATGACTGGAACACCCGAAGGCGAACTCGCCCTCCGCGTCCACATGATGCCCAAGGACACCAATGCCTTCGGCACCATCTTCGGCGGCGTCATCCTTTCCCTGATCGACCAGGCGGGCTACGACGAGGCCCACAAGCATGGTCTGCATCGCTGGGTGACCGTGGCCTTCGACAAGGTCGAGTTCCTCAAGCCGGTCTTCACCGGCGATGTCGTGTCGCTGTACACCAGGGTCCTGCATGCGGGCACGAGCTCCATCCGCATCGGCGTCGATGTCTATGCGGATCGCTACAACTCCAACGACACCATCCACGTCACGTCCGGCAGTCTCACGATGGTCAGCGTCGACGGGTCGGGCCGTCCGGTGCCGTTCAAGGACCCGTCGACCCTGGATCCCCGCGACAGGGAGTTGACGTGACCGCCCCCCTTCGCATCGCAGCCCTGCTCAGCGGTGGCGGACGGACATTGATGAACCTCGTCGATCGGATCGACGACGCCAGGCTGAACGCGCGGATCGACACCGTCGTCAGTTCGCGGGCGGACGCCGCGGGCGTCGAGCGGGCCCGGGCCCGCGGATTCAAGGTCCACATCGCGGAGGACGGGGACGTCTCCTCCCTGCTGGACCCCGATCGCCACGATCTGGTCTGCCTCTGCGGCTGGCTGCGACACCTGCGCCTCGAGCCGTGGATGGAGGGACGGGTCATGAACATCCACCCCTCGCTGCTTCCCGCCTTCGGAGGACGCGGGATGTACGGAGACCGGGTGCACGCCGCCGTCCTCGAATCCGGCATCCCCAACACCGGCTGCACGGTCCACTTCGTGGACGAGGAATACGATCATGGCCCGGTGATCATCCAACGCGCGTGCATGGTGGAGCCCGGTGACACGGTGGAATCCCTCGCCGCCCGCGTGTTCACGATCGAATGCGACGTATACCCCGAAGCCATCACCCTCTTCGCGGAAGGACGTCTACGGCTGGACGCGGACCGGGTCCACGTCGCCCCTCCGGGGCACGAGCCCCTGGCCTGACGGCTATCATGATCCTGCAATCGAACCTCAGCCTCCGGACACCACATGGCCACGGATCGTAAAAAGACCATTAAGGGACACTTCAAGCGGTTCTTCCTCCGCGGACTCGCGGTGGTCCTGCCGTCGGCACTGACGCTGTGGATCCTCGTGAAGGCCTACCAGTGGATCAGCCAGGCGGTGGCCCAGCCCATCAACCAGGGCATCCAGTACTGCATCGGTCAGCTGATGGTGGTCTGGCCCGGACTCGCGAAGTTCTCCGGCGCGGTTCCCGATCCGACGAGACTCGAGGACCTGCGGGCGGCCGCCGGCATCGCCCGGGACGCCACCGACCTCGATCCGACCCTGCTGGCCGAGTATCGGACCGAGGTCATCGCCTCCTGGTGGAGCGATCACTGGTACATCCAGACCATCGGTCTGATCGTGGCCATCATCGCGGTCTACATCGCGGGCCGTCTGGTGGGTGGATTCGTCGGCCGGCTGCTGTACCGGTACCTGGAACGGCTGATCAGTTCGATCCCTGTGGTCGAGAAGATCTACGGGTACGTCAAGCAGATCGTGGACTTCCTGTTCAGCCAGAACCAGCCGCTCAAGTTCAACCGCGTGGTGGCCGCGGAGTACCCCCGTCGCGGCATCTGGTCCGTGGGGTTCCAGACCGGGCACTCCATGAAGACGATCTCGACCCGATCGGCCAACTCCGTCACGGTCTTCATTCCCAGCTCACCGACCCCATTCACCGGCTACACGGTGACGATTCCCAAGGAAGACATCATCGAACTGCCGATCAGTGTCGAGGAGGCGATCGGATTCGCGGTCAGCGGCGGCGTGCTCCAGCCCCCTGGACAGCTGCTGACGGGCGTGGACGGTACGAGTCCCGATCGAGATGCGACCTCCCCGACCGCGGAGAAGGAGTGAACGGACCGATGCAGATCAACATCATTGCCCGACATGTGGAACTGACTCCCGCGATCGAGGAATACGTGATGAAGAAGGCGGAACGTCTTCCCCGCTACTTCGACCGCATCGAGGGGATCGAAATCATCATCGACAAGACACACCACGACTTCGAGATCGAAGTGATATCGAAGATCGAGCACGGCGACCCGATCGTCGCCCACTCAGACTCCCAGGACATGTACGCCTGCATCGACCAGTGCATGGATCGCGCGGTCCGACAGCTGTCGGACCACAAGAGCAGGCTTCGAGACCGTAAACACAACACAGGCAGCTGAAAGAAGAAACCATGAATCTGCTCGACATCGTCGTCAAGAAGGCCATCAACACAGACCTCGCCGCTTCGAGCCGGGAGGAGGCCCTGCAGGAATTGCTCGGCCTTCTGGTCGCATCCGGCACGGTCGCCAGCGAGCATCAGGACGAGTTCTACAAGGCGATCATAAAGCGTGAGAAGCGGGGCTCGACCGGTTTCGGACACGGCGTCGCCGTGCCACACATCAAGCACGAGGCGATCGGGCAGATGGCCGTTGCCATCGGAGTCTCGAAGGATGGCCTGGAGTTCAACGCCCTCGACGGCCAGCCGGTCCACACCATCTTCCTGCTGCTGAGTCCGGAGGACAGCCCCAACGAGCACCTCGAGGCGATGGAGTCGATCTTCGGCAACCTGAGTCAGGAGACGTTCCGTCGCTTCATGCTTCAGGCCGACGCACCGAAGGACGTCCTTGTCCTGCTCGGCGAGGCCGATTCCAGCCAGCTCGACGCCTGAACGCCCGCGTCACGCTCGCCTCGTCGGGTCCAGGAACCCAGCTATGCCCTCCACCGCCACCGTCAGGATCGTCAATCGTCTCGGGATGCACGCGCGCCCCGCGATGATCCTGGCCGAGACGGCACAGGAGTTCGATGCGGACATCACGATTCGACGAACCGACCAGTCCAATCCGGTCGACGCCAAGTCGATCATGCAGTTGATGATGCTGGCGGCGACGGAAGGGACCGAACTGGAGATCAAGGCCGCGGGATCCGACGCCGATTCGTCGGTCGAGCGGCTGGTCGATCTCATCCGCAGCGGATTCAACGAGGAGTAGGATCGTCCGGAGCGTGCTCGCCGAGCTCCTCGGACTTCAACTGCCGATCCATCAGACGGTCGATGGCGTCGCGCGGCGACATGCCTCCGAACAGGATCGCCCCCACCGCCCTGGTGATGGGCATGTCGACCCCCTCGCGCTCGGCCAGCGACGAGACCGCTCGGGTGCTTGCCACGCCTTCGACCACCGAATCGGTCCGATCCATGTAGTCCTCCAGCGATTCCCCCCGTCCGATGGCCTCGCCGCAGGTCCGGTTGCGTCCGAACGGACTGAAGCAGGTCGTCGCCAGATCCCCCACCCCCGCAATCCCGAAGAACGTCTCCAGGCGTGCGCCGAGCGATTCACCGAGCCGGGAGATCTCCGCGAGTCCCCGGGACAGCAGCATTGATTTGGCGTTGTCGCCGACCTCCAGTCCGTCCAGCATGCCCGCGGCGAGCGCGATCACGTTCTTGGTTGCTCCGGCGATCTCGACTCCGACGGGATCGTCCAGCGTGTAGGTGCGGATCCACGGGACATTGAGCAGATCCTGCACCGTTCTCGCCAGCCCCGCATTGTCCGACGCGGCGATCAGGGCCGCAGGCAGCCGCGCGGCGAGTTCGGTGGCGATCGTCGGCCCGGACAGCACCGCAAGCTCGGACGCGGTTCCGGTGATCGAGCGTGCCAGTTCGTCCAGCACCTGCGTCGGCCGCAGCAGCGTGCCGCGTTCGATTCCCTTTGCGGTGCTGACCAGCGGCAGTCCGCAGGGACCGTGCGGCAGCAGTTCCGTCCAGACCGGACGGATGAACTGGGTTGGAATCGCGTTGACCGCCACGGTGGCACCGGCCAGGGCCCGTGCGGGATCCGCGGTGGCGCGAACGGCATCCGGCAAGCGGAAATCCGCCAGCCGCTCGGGAAGGGCCCGATCCCGGTCCAGCCGTTCGACGATCTCCTTCCGGGGGCCCCACATGGACACCGAAATGCCTCTGGAGGCAATGGCATCGGCCATCACGAGGCCCATTTGGCCGGTTCCGATGATTGCGACGTGGGATTCGGCGGACTGTGGCATGTGGGGCTCCTGCGACCGCATTGGAGCCGATCCCACCGCGGACTGCAATCCACCCGGACGAACCCGCGAGGCCCGAAACACGTACGGAACCCTGCACCCCCTGTGCGGGGCTATACTGCGTCACTTTGCCGGCATGCAGTTCCTGGTCACCCGGAGTCCCCCATGTCCGAGACATCCAGCCTCGAAGCCCCCTCGATCGAACCCGAAACCCTCAGCGACGATCTCGGCACCAATGCTGCCGGGCTCGAACGCCGCCTGCTGATCGCCATGAGCGGCGGTGTCTTTCTCGCCGCATCGTGGATCGGAAGCATGCTGGGATCCAATCAACTGGTCTCGCAGTTTCCCGCCGCCATCGGCTCGATCATTCTGGTCATTCCCCTGCTCATCGGTGCGTGGGGTGAGATCAGCCGCGGACGTCCTTCCAGCGACTCGCTGGCCTCTCTGGCCGTGCTGGCCGCGATGTCCTCGGAGATGTATCTGGCCGCCGGCTTCCTGGCCCTCTTCCTATGGATGGCCAATCTGATTCTCAGCCGCACCGCCTGGGGTGCCCAGCGGGCGATTCGTGAACTGATCGATCTGACCCCCGACATCGCACGCCTCCTCGACGCCGACGGCACAGAGCGTGAGGTGCATCTCTCCCAACTGACCATCGGCTGCACCGTGCGGGTCCGCCCGGGTGAGAACCTGCCCGTCGACGGACGTGTCATCGCCGGACAGAGCGACATCAACCAGGCGTCGCTGACCGGCGAAGCGGTGCCCATCGAGGTTTCGCCAGGCAGCGAGGTCTACGCAGGTACCGCCAACCTGACCGGCCAGGTCGACATCGAAGTCACCGCCGTCGCCGGCGAAACGACGATCGGCAAGGTCGAATCGCTGATCCGCGAAGCCGAGTCGTCCAAGACCCAGCGACAGGAGTTCATCGAACAGCTCGCGTCGTACTACTTCTGGGTCGTGCTGATGGTCGCGGCTCTGGTGTGGTTCTTCACCACCCGGAGCACCGACGAGGCGATCCAGGACCAGGCCGCCATCCGGGCGATCACCGTGCTGGTGGTCACCTGTCCGGGCGGACTCCTGATCTCGCATCCCACGGCCATGGTGGCCGCCTTCGCGGCCTCCGCCCGGCTGGGCATCATGATCAAGCAGACCCGGACCCTCGAGGCGGCCGCGGACATCGACACCGTCATCATGGACAAGACCGGCACGCTGACCACCGGCCGCTTCGAAGTCAGCCGGCTCGCACCGGTCGAGCCCAGCGGCGGCGCGGATCTGCTGCAGGCGGCGGCCGACGGTGAACAGTCCTCGAACCACCCGCTGGCGCGCTCCATCATGGAAACCGCAATCAAGGCGCGGATCGAACCCAGTTCGATCGAGTCCTACGAGGAACTGCACGGGCGCGGCGTCATCGCCCGCACCCCCGCCGGCACGATTCACGTGGGCCGAAGCGGCTGGCTGCGTGAGCTGAATCCGTCCATCGAGTCGCAGGTGGCCGAGGTCGAGGAGAAGATCACCGGCATGTCGGGCGTGCACGTCATGCGCGACACCGACTACCTGGGTGCCGTGGGACTCGAGGACAAGCTGCGTCGCAACGCCATCACCGCCGTCGAGGAGATGCGGGAGATCGGCTGCCGCCGCATCTGCATCTTCACCGGCGATCGGCTCTCCGTCGCGAAGCGCGTCGGTCAGGCCGTGGGCGTCGATTCCATCGAGGCCGAGTGCCTTCCGGAGGAGAAGCACGAGGAGCTCAAGTACCTCATCAAGAAGGGGCACCGGACCCTCGTGGTCGGCGACGGCATCAACGACGGTCCGATCCTCGCCACCGCGGACGTCGGCGTCGCCATGGGCCTTTCCGGCTCGGACATCGCCACCAACTCCGCCGGAGTGGCGTTGATGAATGACGATCTTCGCCACGTTCCCTTCCTGCTCCAACTGGCCCGACGCACCCGTCGTGTGATCAGCCAGAACATCTCCATGTCGCTGATTCTCGCCGTGGTAGGCCTCGCTCTGGCCGCGACCGGAACGATCCTCACCCTCTGGGTGGCCCCGTTCTACTACGCCCTGGGCTACGTCATCGTCATCGCGAACAGCCTGCGGCTGGTCCGCTTCGGCGAGGACTATTCGGAGCAGGAACAGGCGAGACAGCGGGCCGAAGCCGAGGAGCAGAGCAAGCCGCGACGCCGCGTCCCCTCCCTCGCCTGACCGCCGGGCGAATCAGGCGATGGTGATCGAATCGTCGAGGTAGACGTCCTGGATCATGTTCAGGAGCCGGACTCCGTCGTCCATCGGCCGCTGGAACGACTTCCGACCCGAGATGAGACCGCTGCCGCCGGCACGCTTGTTGATCACCGCGGTCCGCACCGCGTCGGCGAAGTCGTTGTCGCCCGATGCGCCGCCGGAGTTGATCAGACCGATCCGACCCATGTAGCAGTTGGCGACCTGCCAACGGCAGAGATCGATGGGATGGTCCGAACACAGTTCGTCGTACATGCGTTGGTCGAACTTCCCGAAGGACCCGGACTCGTTCATCGCGATGTAGCCGCCGTTGTTGACGGCCAGCTTCTGCTTGATGATGTCCGCCTGGATGGTGACGCCCAGATGGTTCGCCTGCCCCGTCAGATCCGCGGCGGCATGGTAGTCGGTGCCGCCGGCCTTGAAGTCGTTGCTGCGGAGGTAGCACCAGAGCACAGTGGCCATTCCGAGTTCGTGGGCGTAAGAGAACGCCTCCGCGATCTCCTGGATCTGTCGTCGGGACTGGTCGGAGCCGAAGTAGATCGTCGCGCCGATGCCGGCGGCACCGAGGTTCCACGCCTCCTGCACCGTTCCGAAGAGGACCTGGTCGTAGCTGTTCGGGCTGGTGAGCAGTTCGTTGTGGTTGATCTTCACGATCATTGGAATCCGGTGGGCCCAGTTCCGGGCCACCGACCCCAGCACACCGAAGGTGGTGGCCACCGCATTGCAGCCGCCCTCGTACGCCAGTCGGCAGATGTTGTCGCCGTCGAAGTAGATGGGATTCTTTGCGAAGGATGCACCGCCGGAATGCTCGATGCCCTGGTCGACGGGCAGGATCGAGACGTACCCGGTGTCGGCCAGACGGCCGTGACCGTAGATCGACTGGAGGCTGCGCAGGACCTGCGGGCTGCGGTCGCTCGCACCGAAGCAGTCCGAGACCACGTCGGGGCCCGGCAGGTGCAGGAGCGAGCGGTCCATGACGGCCGTGTGATTCAGAAGTGAATCGGCATCGGAACCCAGAAGATCGTGGATGGCGGTGGTCGTCGTGGACATGGGGCGGCTCCTTGCGGGTGCGGTTCGATGGGCATTCTAGCCGACTGCCGAAAGTCGGTCCCCGGACCCCCCAATCGGCCCCTACCATGGGTGCCCATGACTTCGATGCAGTCCAACCGGAAGGTGCTTGTCGCCATGTCAGGCGGCGTCGACTCCTCGGTCGCCGCCGCGCTGCTGCTCCGCGAGGAGATGGACGTGGTCGGATGCTTCATGCGGCTTGGATCGCCCGGCGAGACTCTGGACACTCCGATCGCCCAGCCGACCGCCGAGGGCGCCACACTGCGAATCGGAAAGCAGGGCTGCTGCTCGATCAACGATGCGGAGGATGCTCGTCGGGTGGCGGGACGACTGGATGTACCCTTCTATGTCTGCAACTTCAAGAAGGATTTCGGACGGATCATCGACTACTTCGTAGATGAGTACAACGCCGGACGGACCCCCAATCCATGCGTGCGATGCAACGACTGGCTGAAGTTCGGCCGGCTGCACGACTATGCGATGCAGCTGGGCGCAGGCTGGGTGGCGTCCGGGCACCACGCCCGGGTCGAACGACGCGACGGCAGAGCACGACTCTGCATGGGGCACGACGCGGGCAAGGACCAGAGCTACGTGCTCTTCGGCGCCCCCATGGAGCAGCTCGACCGGATGCTGCTTCCGGTGGGCGAGTTCACCAAGGACGAAGTGCGGGAGAAGGCCAAGGAGATGGGACTTCCGGTGCATTCCAAGCCGGATTCCCAGGAGATCTGCTTCGTCCCCGACAACGACTACGCGGGGCTGGTGGAACGGACGACTCCGGATGAGGTCCGGGAAGGTGAAATCGTCAATCTCGACGGGGAGATCATCGGCCATCACCCCGGACACCAGCACTTCACCATCGGCCAGCGTCGAGGCATCGGTGTCGCCCTCGGACACCCGCTCTACGTCGTCGAGAAGAATGCGGACACCAACCGGATCACCGTGGGCACGAAGCAGTCCCTCCGGTCGGTCGGCTGCATCGCGACGGAATCCAACTGGCACGAACCGATCTGCCGGGACTTCAGACCCTGCACGGCGAAGATCCGCTACAACGCGGCCCCGGTGCCGGCACGGGTCCGCGAACGGAGCGACGGTGTCCTCGAGGTGCGGTTCGACACGCCGCAGGAATCGGTGGCCCCGGGGCAGGCGGTGGTGTGCTACGAGGATGACATGGTGATCTGCGGCGGATGGATCAAGCAGGCGATCGAGGACTGATGCAGACGCCGGTCAGCACGAACATGGTCGCCACCAGCCAGCCGGATGCCGTGGCCGTGGGGCTCGGGATCCTCGAGCGCGGCGGCAATGCGGTCGATGCCGCGATTGCAACCGCAATCGCATTGACGGTGGTCGAACCCTGTTCCAACGGCATCGGATCCGACGCCTTCGCAATGGTCTGGATGGACGGCTCCCTCCACGGAATCAACGCCTCGGGCCGATCGCCGGCCGCGTGGCCGGCGGATGTCTACCACAACCGTGAACGCATGCCGATCCTCGGATGGGATGCCGTAACGGTTCCCGGCGCGGTCTCCGGCTGGATCGCGCTGCACGAACGATTCGGCAGCATGGAACTGTCCACCCTCGCCGAGGGGGCGGTTCGTCTCGCCCGCGACGGTTTCGTCGTGACCCCCCTCACCGCCGCATCGTGGGCCAGATCGGCCCAACGCTTTGCGGCGTTTCCCGCCTGGGGAGAGACCTTCGCTCCCGGCGGACGAACCCCGGACTCCGGTGAACGCTTTCGCTGCCCGGAGCAGGCCGAGACGATCGAACGAATCGTCGAGAGCCGCGGCGAATCCTTCTATCGGGGCGAACTCGCCTCCCGCATCGTGGCCGACGCGGAACGGCACGGCGCGCTGCTGAGCGCCGAGGATCTCGCGACGCACGCACCCGTCTGGTGCGACCCGCTGTCCTCGCGCTGGGGTGAACACGAACTCCATGAACTGCCTCCGAACGGTCAGGGGCTCGTGGCCCTCGTGGCGGCGGGCATCCTCGAGCGGCTCGGATACGCCGCCGAAGGCCCCTTCGATCCCCTCGCGCTGCATCTGCAGATCGAGGCGATGAAATGCGCCTTCAGCGACATCAAGGCGGTGGTGGGCGACCCCGCCTGCATGACCGTCGAGCCGGAGGAACTGCTGTCACCGGATCACCTCGACACCCACGCCCGGCGGATCCGTATCGATCGGGCGTCGGATCCCGGACACGTGGTGGTCTCCGATGCGTCGACGGTGTACCTCTCCTGTGCCGATGCGTCGGGAGGCATGGTCTCCTTCATCCAGTCGAACTACATGGGCTTCGGTTCCGGCGTCGTGATTCCGGGCACGGGCATCGCGATGCAGAACCGCGGGGCGGGATTCGTACTCACCAAGGGACATCCCAACCGGGCCGGTGGCGGCAAGCGTCCCTACCACACCATCATTCCCGGTTTCGTGACCCGCGACGGTCGTCCCGAATGCTCGTTCGGTGTGATGGGAGGACACATGCAGCCCCAGGGACACGTGCAGGTCCTGTGGCGCATGTTCGAACTGGGCATGGATCCACAGGACGCCCTCGATGCCCCCCGCTGGCGCATCGCGGAAGGCCGCCGGGTGCATCTGGAACCGGGCTTCCCGCCCAAGACGGTGCAGGCTCTGGAACAGCTCGGTCACACTATCGAGATCGCCGAGGAGCGGACCGTCGCCTTCGGCGGCGGCCAGGTGGTGCGGCGGACCGACGGGGGCTGGATCGGCGGCAGCGACCCGAGGCGGGACGGCTGCGTCGGCGGCCGCTGACAAGACGCTAGTCTGTAGAGAATGCTGATCTACGCGGGAATCGACGAGGCTGGATACGGACCGATGCTCGGGCCGCTGTGCATCGGCTGCTCGATCTTCTCCGTCTCCGACCACGATGCGGGCCGGGGCGCACCGGACCTGTGGTCGAGACTCGAAGACGCGGTCTGCCGGGGGCGACGCGACCGCGGAGGCCGTCTGGCCGTCGACGACTCGAAGAAGCTCAAGGGAGCCAAGGGGGGACGGCTCCATCCGCTCCATCATCTCGAGCGTGGCGTTCTCGCTTTTCTCGGCACGACCCGTGAAGAACACTGGATCGACTCGATCGAGGACCGCGACGTACTGGAGGCGCTCGAGGCGTCGATTCCGACCCATCCCTGGTACGAGGCGGCGACCCCCCTTCCCCTGGGCGAGGACCGGGCGCTGCTGGGCATCGCCTCCGCGCGACTGAGACGATCCATGTCCGACGCCGGCGTCTCGTGCCGGCGACTGCAATGCGAACTCATCGATGCGGACCTGTTCAACGAGGAGGTCGACCGCACCGGCAACAAGGCCAGCGTCAACTTCGAAGCGGTGCTTCGTCGGGTCGAGTCGCTTCGCAAGGAGTTCAGGGAGCATGACCTGCACGTGGTGATCGATCGCCAGGGAGGCCGGACCAGGTACCGGGAGGATCTCCAGCAGGCATGGCCCGAGGATTCGATCCAGGTGCTGGATGAGGGAGCGGGGCTCTGCCGGTACCGGCTCACCTCCCGCTCGGGAGCGGGCTGCTCGATCACCTTCGCGCAGGGAGGCGAGGACCGGCATCTCCCGATCGCCCTGGCCTCGATGACCGCCAAATACTGCCGCGAGCTCCTCATGATTCGCATGAACGCCTACTTCACGAACGCCTGCCCGGGACTGAATCCCACCGCCGGCTACGTGCAGGATGCCCGCCGCTATCTCGAGGACATCGACGGGGTCATCAAGGAACGCAGCATCAACCGCGATCTGCTCGTTCGTTCCTGCTGAATGGCACTTTTTATCATTGACAAGGCCCTTTCGGCCGATAGAATCCCTGCGATCAAGTCGGAAATGGCTTTCCGACGGCTCATGAAAAACACGGCGAACTCGACCGGTCGATGCACCGGCGAATCTGCAAGGAGGACTTCCATGCAGCTCGAGGAAGACGAGATCGCCCGGCCCACCTGCGGCACCTGACTCCCCCGTCGGAGTCGGCCCGGGAGGTCCCGGGCAACAGCAGACACAGGTGGGCACGTCACGTGACGTGACCCTCTCCACAACCCAGACCACGCACGTGGCCGCACCGCCGACCACAACGCATCACCTTCTCACCCGGAGACCATGCTGGTCTCCAAGCAGGACACCACAATGGCGATCGATCTCAAGTACGTACGCAACATCGGCATCTGTGCCCACATCGATGCGGGCAAGACCACCGTGACCGAGCGGGTGCTCTACTACACGGGCCGCAACTACAAGATGGGCGAGGTGCACGAAGGCACCGCAACCATGGACTTCCTCGAAGAGGAGCAGCAGCGCGGCATCACGATCCAGTCGGCCGCCACGACCTGCCCCTGGGACTTCCACGGAACCACCTACACGGTCAACCTGATCGACACCCCGGGCCACGTCGACTTCACCATCGAGGTCGAACGCTCCATGCGGGTGCTGGACGGAGCCGTGACCGTCTTCGACGGCAAGGAGGGCGTCGAGGCCCAGTCCGAGACGGTCTGGCGACAGGCCGACCGTTACGGAGTGCCCCGCCTCTGCTTCATCAACAAGATGGACAAGGTCGGCGCGAACTTCGAGTTCAGCTTCCAGTCGATCATCGACCGACTCGGCGCCAATCCGATCGCGGTCCAGTTCCCCATCGGTGCCGGCGACGAATTGGAAGGTCTGATCGATCTGATCGAGATGCGGGCGTTCTACTTCGACAGTGGAGAGCTCGGCGCCGTCGTCGAGGAGCGCGACATCCCGGACTCCATGGCGGACACCGCCGCCGAATGGCGTCACCGGATGCTCGAATCCATCGCCGAACTCGATGACGATTTCATGGAGCAGTATCTGGAGGACGAGAACTCGATCGACATCGACTCGATCCGTCGCGTACTCCGGGCGGGAACCCTCGCCCAGGCCTGCACCCCCACCTTCTGCGGGTCGGCCCTGAAGAACATCGGCATCCAGCGGCTGCTGGACGGCGTGATCCACTTCCTGCCCAACCCGACCGAGGTCCCCGACGTCGAGGGCACCGATCCCGCCGACGAGGACAAGAGGCTGACCCGCCCCAGCGATCCCTCCGCACCCTTCTCCGGACTGGTGTTCAAGGTCGTCTCCGACACCCACGGCGATCTGACCTACTGCCGGATCTACTCCGGCGTGCTCAAGCAGGGAAGTCGCGTCCTGAACCCCGTGAACCGCAAGAAGGAGATCGTGTCGCGCATCTACGAGATGCACGCGAAGGATCGCGAAGCCCTCGACGAGGCTTCCGCCGGACAGATCGTGGCCATCATCGGCCTGAAGAACTCGGTCACGGGCGACACGCTGTGCGACCAGGGTGACCCCGTCGTGCTGGAGCGGATGCACTTCCCGGATCCGGTGATCTCGATGTCGATCGAACCGATGACGACCGACGACAAGAAGAAGCTGGCCGAGGCGCTCGGAACGATCATGCGGGAGGACCCGTCCTTCCGCTCCCGCTACAACGAGGACACCGGCGAAACCATCATTTCCGGCATGGGCGAGCTGCACCTTGAGATCGTCAAGAACAAGCTCGTCCGCGACATGAAGATCGGTGTCAACATTGGCACGCCGCGCGTGAGCTACCGCGAGACCATCATGGGAGCCGCCGCCGACGTCCGCGGCAAGTTCGTCAAGCAGACCGGTGGTCGCGGCCAGTACGGCGACGTGGTCCTCAGTGTCCAGCCCATCACCGCCGAGGAGGCGGAGGAGCAGGAACTGAAGATGAAGGACGGCATCGTGTTCGTCGATTCGATCAAGCAGGGCGTGATTCCCCGGGAATACATCCCGTCGGTCGAGACCGGCATCCGATCCGCCGCCGTCTCCGGCATCCTCGGCGGCTATCCGATGGTCAACGTGAAGGCCGAACTGGTGTTCGGCTCATACCACGACGTGGATTCCAGCCAGGTGGCGTTCGAGCAGGCGGGAGCCTTGGCGTTCCGCGAGGCCTGCTCCGAGGCCGGACTGACCCTCCTGGAGCCCATCATGCGGGTGGAGATCACCACTCCCGAGGACTTCTTCGGACCCATCAGCAGTGACCTCGCCAGCCGGCGTGGCCAGATCGTCGATTCGGAGATGCGTGGAAACACCCGGATCATCCACGCCGACGTGCCGCTGTCCGAGATGTTCGGATACACCACGGTCCTCCGGGGCATGAGCCAGGGCCGGGCCTCCAGTTCCATGGAGCCCAGCGAGTACCGGATCATGCCGCCGAACCTCACCGAGGAGATCCTGGCCAAGACGTGACCCCCTTCTTCTCTCACGCACCCACCGATCCCCCGATCCACCGGGACATGCCCCCATGTTCTGGTAGGTTGGGGGATCGTCACATCCGGAAACCGCACCATGCCGACACGCCAGGCACCAACTGATCTCGACCTGCTCATGCTGGATCGTGCCGCGCGCCGGGGCCTGCGCGGACACGGCCTGGTGGAACCCAACCCCATGGTCGGATGCGTGGGCGTCGATGCGGATGGAATCTGCGTCGGGGAGGCGCACCACCGCGTGGCCGGCGGACCGCATGCCGAACGCATCCTGATCGAACGGCATGGCGACCGCCTTCGCAACGGAACGATCTACATCACGCTGGAACCCTGCACCCACCACGGCCGGACTCCGCCGTGCACCGATGCGATCATCGACGCGGGCATCCGCCGCGTGGTGATCGGGTGCCTGGATCCGAACCCCGAAGCATCGGGTGGCGTGCAGTTGCTGCGGTCCGAAGGGATCGAGGTGGACATCGTCGACCACGCACCGTCCCGGGCCCTGTCGGCGATCTTCAGGCACCGCGTCACGACCGGACTGCCCTGGGTGATGGCGAAATGGGCCCAGACGCTCGACGGCCGGATCGCCGCCCGGACCGGACACAGCACCTGGATCAGCGGTGAACGCAGTCGCCGGCTGGTCCATCGGCAGCGCGGTCGGGTGGACGCGATCCTGACCGGCATCGGTACCGTGCTGGCGGACGATCCCCTGCTGACCGCACGGGACGTGCGGCATCGCCGCATCGCCCGCCGGGTGGTGATCGACCCCGACCTGCGCATTCCCCCCGGAGCCGCGCTGCTTCGCAGCCTCGACCGAGCACCGCTGACGATCGCCTGCAGCGAAGCCGCGGCGAGCGCCCACGAGGCTCGCCGGTCGGAACTGGTAGACGCCGGCGTCGACGTGCTGCCCCTGCCCACGGACGACGGCAGCATGCCCCTTGTGGATCTTCTGATCCATCTTTCGGGCGTGCACAACTGCAGCACCGTTCTGACCGAAGCCGGTCCCGGCGTCCTGTCATCCCTGGCGGCGGAAGGACTGATCAACGAAGCCCTGGTCTTCATCGCCCCCATGCTGCTGGGCGACGAGACGGGCATCCCCCCACTGCACGGCACCGTCTCCGAGAGCATTCGAGATGCAACGCCGCTCCGGCTGCGCAGCGTACACCGCCGCGACGACGACCTGCTGCTCAACTACGGTGTGTCCTCGCCCCCGGTGGACAGCCCGTAGTCGACCGGCGACAGATGCAGGACCAGGAACTCCGGATGGACCCGCAGGACGTTGTCCCCGTTCTCCATCGCCCATCGCCCCGAATCGGGCTCCTCCCGCAGAAGCCGGACCGTATCCAGTGGCGCACCATCGAATCCGAACAGCGTGATCCGGGCCCGTTCGAGTTCCGAAGGATAGCCGTCCCGAATCTCCACCTCCGTCGCCCGAAGCGACGTGATCGACTGGAGCAACTCCTCGACGCGATCGACGGGCACGTCCTGTCCGTCGAAACCGGGGGCGATCCATCGATCCAATGATCGTTCCAGTCGAAACACACCGTCGCCGGCGTCGATCTCGATCGACTTCACATCCGCTCCCCGCAGCCGGGAGGCCCGATGGTCGACGAGCGTCACCGGATCGGGAAGCAGCGATGCGACGGTCCGCCCGTCCAGCTGCAGCACGACCGGGATCCCCTCGACCATCGCGGCGCGGTCCTGCGTGGCTCCGCCCACGCGGTCTCCGATCAGCAGCACCCGGGTCCGATCGTCACGGGTGACGGCCAATCTCGCCAGGGGCGGATCGAGTCCGAACGACGAAAGATCATCCGGTTCGTCGAGCAGCACCTGGGTCCACATCGCCCGGGCGAGATCGATGGCGTGCGTGCCCATCGACTCGGCGTCGATGCGGGTCGCGATCGGATCGACGATGGCCCAGTCCCGACCGGAACGCTCCATGACCACTTCGTTGTCCCCGACCGACCGCTCGATGCGGTCCGCTTCGATGTCGACGCCGGGAAAGAGGGTCCGATCCCGCCAGAGCACGGGGTTGGCATCCAGCAGCGTCGAGGGAAGGGCGTCGTCGACCACCAGCACCTCCGGCCCCCCGTCGCGTCGGACGTAGGCGCGGCCTCCGAGTCCGGTCTGGCCGATGTCGAACCGGACCCGACGTTCACCGGTCCCGAAGGTGATGGTGGCCCGCGGCGGAGCGAGTGACAGACGTTCCAGATCATCCTCCCCGGGGGCATCGATCCGATCCACGACGCGGGTCGTGAGCGGAGCTTCGATGAGGGAAAGCATCGCCGGATAGGAGGCGGCGTGCCGGAACGGTTCGATCTGCCACCAACCCTCGGCATCACGGCCGAACACCAGCGGATGATCCGTGCCGAACCGGACCTCGATGCGATCGATCTCGTCGCGCGGCAGCTCGGCCGGTGTCGCCAGCGGCACCGGATCGGATGCGCGGGCCCGGGTCGGTGCCGACTCGTGCATCAACCACGCCACCACCACCAGCGCCGTCGCCATGCAGACCGTGATGAGTGTCGTCGTCCAACGCATCAGGTTCGCCTCGCCATCCAGACCACGATCCCCAGCAGCAGCACCGCTCCGGGAAGCACCAGGGTGAGCAGCCAGCCGACGACCTGCAGTTCGGTGTCGCCGATGCCGCGGAGTCGTGCGACCTCCTGGGAAAGCGGACCCTGGGCGACCAGCTGATCCTCGCCCGCCAGCCAGGCCACCGACGCCATCATGAGTTCGTGGTTTCCGGGATGCAGCAGGCTGATGCGGTCACCACCGGCCGAAACGGCCACGTCGGCGACATTCGTCAGCATCCAGGGTCCCGATCCCACCACGAGCAGACGCTGGAACGAGCCGTCGTCGACCGCGGGGCGCTCGATCGCGTAGATCACATCGACCGGATCATCCAGCCCCTGCGCTCCACGCTGAACCGGTCCCAGATCCAGACTCGGCGTCCATTGACTCTCCAACCAGCGATCCCCCGTCCGGTCGACCGTGGCCAGGGGCTGCCGGGAGGCATCGAAGTCGCCCGATGACCGCAGCGGTACCGGCAGCGGAAGCGCCAGGCTCTGTCCATTGAGCGCCGAGGCGACCGGGTGCGGCGCCGGGAACTCGGTCAACTGCTGGAACATCTGCACGACGATCTTTCCGTCGCCGTCGACCGTCTCCTCCAGGAGCACGGATCCGGTATCCGCTTCGATCCCGATTCCGGCCACCAGTTCCGCCCAGGGATCGGTCTGGCCGTAGCGGGGAAGGAAACTCGGGTACAGGCTCACCAGGACCGAAGCCCCCTGATCGATCAGGTGCGAGGTCGCCTCGAGCAGTCGCCGTTCGGCGGTACCGATCTCGAATCCGATGCGCTCCGACGGCGGCAGCACGACCCAGACCACCGGCGTGCCGGCGGGGAACGCGGGCTGCGGCGCCAGCGTCACCGGCCACTCCGCGACTTCGATGCGTGCCGCTTCGAGCAGACCGGTGATGCCGGTGACGTCCGCCTGCTGCGGGTGGGCATCGAGTCGGGACACGTCGTCGGCATGCACGAACACCACGGCCGGCATCGTGTCCTGCTGCATCGAGCGGATGGCCGACGACAGCAGCTGCTCGCCGCGGAACCGCTGGTCGATGCGGACCGAGCCGACGTCGTCCTGCTGGAGATTGGACGCAAAGAGCTGGGAGGCGGGAATCGCCATGGCGCGATCCGGACCGACGATGATGGCCGCCTCTCCTTCCCGCAGCTGCGCCGCGATCCTCGCGAGTTCGAGCGGTTCCAACTGGGCGAGTCGATCGGCGGTGGTCGCCAGTGCCGTCGCCTCGGTGGAGATCGCATTGGCGAGCCGGGCCAGTTCGGGCAACTGGTCGGGATCGATCCCCTCGATGCGTTCGATGCGGCGTGCCCCGGCCTGCAGTTCGTTCGCCCAGCGCGACAAGCCCTGCTCGAGGATCGAACGGGCGGCTTCGAGGTCCGGCAGCGGCGAACCGTCGTCGAGGGCAACCGCCTCGTCCACCGCTTCCAGCACCAGATGTCCCTGCTGACCGAGCAGTCGCAGTGCGGCGGCGATGGCCTCGACGTCCCGCATCGACGCGCCCGATTCGGCCCCCGGGGCGAGGATCCGGTCGATCCGGTCGGCCGTGGGGCCGGCAAAGGCCACCAGATTGGCGAACTCCTCCGTGGCGTCACGGACGATCCGCTCGAACGCCTCGATGGCGTCCGCCTCCCGGTCGCGGAGCTCCATCAGGAGTCGGTCGTATTCCGTCAACGCCTCCGGCATCGACGGATCGATGCTGCGCACGTCCATGGACGGAGCGGCGGCGGCGTAGCGATCCAGCACCTCGTCGATCTGACTGACGACGGCAGGATCGGTCTCCGCGTCCACCATCACGACCGTGATGCTCCAGTCCCCCTCCAGAGTGGCCAGCAGCTGCTGACTCCGGGGACTGAGGGAGTAGGACCGGGACTTGGTGGCGTCGATTCGCGACCGAAGCTCGGGCTGCATGAGGATGTCGTTGAGCGCGACCAGTCCCACGGTCAGGGCGAGCAGGAACAGCAGGCTGCTCGCCCATCGCCCGAAGCGGCTGCTGGATCGAATCCCCGTCATGCGCAGCGCTCCGTTTCCACGATGACCACGGACGCGGCCAGGAAGAGACCGGTCAGACTGACGAAGTAGACAAGGCTCGAGGTGTCCACCAGACCGATGGTGAAGTCCTGCATCCGCAGGAAGGGATCCCACGGAGCCAGAAGCTCCCATGCCTCGGCGCCGAGCCAGACCGGCAGCGCGGAACGGCCGAGCCCGACGAGGATCCAGAAGAAGACGGTCAGCAGGTAGGCGATGGTCTGTGAAGCGGTGACGGTGGAGGCCAGCACCCCGCTGGCCAGGTACACGCTGCCCACGAGCAGCAGGCCGAGATAGCCGGCGGCGATCTCACCGGGGTCGGGACGACCGTAGAGTTCCAGCAGCAGGACGAGCACCAGCGTGGGAAGCAGGAGCACCACGAGGTAGCCCATCGACGCGACGAACTTCCCGAGAATGAATGCGCCGCTGCCCGCTGGGGAGGCGGCCAGCAGCTCCCAGGTCCCCTGCCGACGCTCCTCGCAGACGGCCCGCATCGTGATCGCGGGACAGAGGAACAGCAGGATGATCACATCGAAGGCGAACACCCCGCGCAGGGTGGCGGGCTGCCCGGGCAGGAAGATGCTCGAGAGAAAGACGATGCCGTTGGCCAGCAGGAACAGGGCACCGACGACGTAGCCGGAAGGAAGCAGGAAGAACGAACGGAACTCACGGGCGGCGATGACTCCGATGCGGCTCATGGGGCGGCCTCCATGAAGGCCTGCGCCGTCAATTCCACGAACACGTCTTCCAGCGATGCGGCGGCGCCCGACTTGGACTGCGCACGCAAGGTGTCGAGGTCCCCCTCCGCCACCACCCGACCGCGGGCGAAGAGGATGATGCGGTCGCAGATGGTCTCGACCTCGCTGAGTACGTGGGTGGAGATGAGGATCGTCCGGTCGGCGGCCAACTCCTCGATGAGCCTTCGGACTTCGATGACCTGCAGCGGATCGAGGCCCGAGGTGGCCTCATCGAGCACCAGGACATTCGGATCGTGGAGGATCGTTGCCGCGAGTCCGACCCGTTGGCGGTATCCGCGGGACAACTGTCCGATCAGACGGGACGAGGCGGCTTCGAGCCCGCACCGGGTCATGGCGGATTCGATGGCCGCCCCCGCATCGTCGACGTCGTACAACCGGGCGCGGAAGTCCAGATACTCGCGGACCCGCATTTCGGGGTAGAGCGGTGAGGATTCGGGAAGGTAGCCGATGCGGGCGGCCGCCTTGCGACGCTGGGAGACGATGTCGAATCCCGCCACTTCGACCCGCCCGCTCGTGGGCGGCAGCACCCCGCAGATCATCCGCATGGTCGTGGTCTTGCCGGCTCCGTTGTGGCCGAGCATGCCGACGATCTCGCCCCGCTTGATTCGGAAACTGGCCGATTCGACCGCCGTCACCGGACCGAACCGCTTGGACAGGCCCTGGACACGAACGCCGTCGACACCGGATGACCGGTCGGAGGCGGCGGGCGTGTCCTGGTTGGTGTCGTCGTGCACGTGGTCCACCACTTCCCTGCAGTGCCCGAGGTGGCATCGGACCGATGCCGGATCCCCCGGATGCAGGAAGGTTCGCAGTTGGGAGGGCGTATTGTCAAGCAGGGAAAGCCCCCAATCCGATGGAGGACGGTTGCTGGGGCGGATTTTCGAATTACGCTTCTCCTACGCTGCTGGAGCGGGGGTTCGAGTGATGAACGATCTGCAACCACTTCTACTCGTGATCGGGGATCTCTCCTCGGGAGCGATCGATCTGGGAACCCTCGGATCACGCTTCGAGATCGAAGCCGCCGCCGACCGCACCAGCGCCCTGATCCGGTGCGCCCGGACCCCCAATCGACCGAGTTGGATCCTCTCCCCCGGCAGCGGATCGGGCAGCCTGCTGAACAGCTTCGGAGACGCCGTGGCTCTGGTGGCGAGCGATGGAACCACGATCTGGATGGACGATCGGTTCGCGGGACTGTCTCCGTCGCTCCGCGAGCAGGCCACCGGCTGGTCGAGCCAGTCGCCCAAGGCCCAGCGCCGGAGCCACTTCCACGAGGACGACCGCCACTGGGAACTGCTGCGGGCGCCGTCGACGGAGGGAAGCTGGCTGTGCCTGGTGCTCGAGGTGACCGACGAGCGGCGGCACCAGCTCCGCATCGAAGCCATCACCAGCGCCGGTTCGAGACTGCTGCACATCGACCGCTCCACGGTCGCCAGTCTCAACGTGGCCGAACGGCTGCGACTTCTGGAACAGCGGATCGTCCAGCAGGTGCGGGAGGAACTCAACTTCGACAACTTCGAGATCCGGCTGCTCGATCCCCGATCCCGCCAGCTCGAACTCGTCATCTCCGAGAACATCAATCCCCTCAAGCTGGGGGAAGTGATCTACGCCCGCGAGGAGGGCAACGGAATCTCCGGCTGGGTCGCCGCCCGGGGGGAGTCGTACAACTGCCGCGACGTGCAGGCCGATCCCATGTACCGCGAAGGGCTCGACGACGCCGCAAGCTCCCTCACCGTTCCGCTTCGGATGCACGACGAGGTGATCGGTGTCTTCAACATCGAGTCGAACTCGGCGGGCAACTTCGATCCCAACGACCAGGAACTGGCCGAGCTGTTCGGCGAATACGTGGCCATCGCGATGCACATGCTCGATCTTCTCGTCGTCGAACGCTACACCGTGAGCGAGCAGGCGGCGCGGAATCTGCTGGTGGACCTCGACGAGCCGCTGCAGGAGATCACCGACGTGGCCCGTCAGTTGGAGAACGATCAGGGAGCCGACAACTCCCTTGTGAGCCGGCTCTCCGCCGCCGTGACCTCCATGCGGAGCCGGATCGAGGCGACGGCCGCCGGCCCCCAGTCGATCCTCGACGCCGAACAGGCGATCCACCGCATCGAACGCGACGACACCGTCGCCGGGCGGCGGATCCTGGTGGCCGATGACGAGGAGACCATCCGGAACGCGGTCGGACGCATCCTGGTGCAACTCGGCGGCGAGGTGACCACCTGCGAGAACGGTCGGGCCGCGCTGGCGGAGTTCGAACGGCCGAACAGTCCCGCGTTCGATCTGGTCCTCTCGGACATCAAGATGCCCGACCTCACCGGCTACGAGATCTTCCAGGAGGCCAGGTCCCGCTACGAGGGCATCCCCGTGATCCTGATGACGGGATTCGGCTACGACCCGAACCATTCGATCGTACGTGCTTCCCAGGAAGGCATGCAGTCGGTGCTGTTCAAGCCCTTCCGGACCGATCAGCTGATCGAGGCCGTGACCAACGCGCTCACGACGTCGGACTGATCGACCGGTCGACCACCAGCAGACGTTCGTCGCCGTGCATGTCGCGCACGATGCTCGACGGTCCCAGTCCGAGACCGTCGGCGTGGGCACGCACCGGGGCGGCCTGATCATCGCCGAACTCGAGCACCAGCATCCCGTCAGAAGCGAGGTGCGAACCGATGCCGTCGAGCAGCGGACGAATGACGTCCAGGCCCTCGGGGCCACCCCGCAGGGCAAGCGTCGGCTCGTGCTCCCTGACGTTCGCGTCGAGCGTGGACCAGGTGTGGTCCGCGATGTAGGGCGGATTGGAGACCACGAGATCGAAGCCCCCCTCGGGAGCGGCGGCCTCCAGCGGGGCGCATCCGTCCCCGACCACGAAATCGATTCGATCCTCCACCCCGTGCCGGCGGGCGTTGGCCCGCGCGATGTCGATCGCCGCCGTGCTCAGATCCGTCGCGGTCACCCGCACGCCCGGAATGTGGATGGCCAAGGTGATGGCCAGACAACCCGACCCGGTTCCGATGTCCGCCACGGAACGGATCACGGGCACCGCCCCTCCCGCCACTCCGCCGCGATGCCGGTCGAGGACGCACTGGATGATCGATTCGCTTGAGGACCGGGGAATCAGCACCTCCGGCCCCACGAGGAACGGTCGACCAAGGAAGGGGCCCTCCCCCACCAGGTACTGCACCGGTTCGTCGTCCGCCGCCCGCCGAACGAGCGGGCGAAGACGATCCAACTCCTCGGCCGTGGTCGGGCGGTCGGGGTCCGTGAAGAGCATGATGGGTTCGACGGCCAGGACGTGCCCCAGCAGGACCTGGGCCATGACGTCATGCCCCTCGATGCCTCGGGAGGCGAAGTGATCACCCATCCACGTCAGCAGTCGTCGGGTGGTCCAGGGCTCCTGAGTGGATGTGGTGGACATGGGTGGTCGTCTCTCGGAGGGAGTCTGCAGCCTAGCCGGCCACGCCGCGGCAGTCCACGGCATTTCGATGCTTCGCCCCACTCCCCGGACTTCCTTCGTCGGCGAGGACCGATGCTTGGGCCGTCGTTGCGATCCGCGTCTCGCGCTGGGCCCCCGGCCCCGCGGCTATACTGCCGTCCATGGCGATTTTTCGACGAAACAGGAAACCGCAGGCGGTGGCGGTCGCACCCCGGCCGACCGGAGCGTCGCACGACGGCTGGTACGACGAGGCACGCGAACGCCGCATCCACGAAGTCGGTTCGGAACTGATCGAATCGATGCGTGGAGCCGAGAAGGGAATGCTCTCCGCCTCCTTCTGGTCCGACAAGCTGATGGACTGGGCCATGCAGGACGAGGGCTTCAAGGTCCAGCTGTTCCGTTTCATCGACACCTTCCCGACCCTGAAGACACCGGAACAGGTCCACGAGCATCTCATGGACTATCTGACCCAGCCCGGAGTCACCCTGCCTTCGGGCATGGGACTCGGCCTGAGCGCGGGCGGCCTGCTCAAGGGCACCATGACCAAGATGGTCTCGGGACGCATCACCGCGATGGCCGAACGGTTCATTGCCGGCACCGATGCGACGTCCGCCCTTCCGCAACTCGCCAAGATGTGGAAGCAGGGAGTGGGCTTCACGGTCGATCTGCTTGGTGAGGCCTGCGTGAGCGACGAGGAGGCCGCCACCTACCAGCAGCGCTACCTCGATCTGGTGGAGACCCTTCCCGCGGCCGTGAGTTCGTGGGCTCCGAACCCCATCCTCGAAACAGATCATCTGGGGGCGATTCCCCGCACCAACGTGTCGATCAAGATCAGCTCGCTCTACGCCAGAACCGATCCGATCGATCTGAACGGCTCTCTCGACGGACTGGTGGACATGATCGGTCCCATCCTCGAACAGGCCGGTCGAAACGGCGTCTTCGTCAACTTCGACATGGAGCACTACGCGTTCAAGGATCTGACCCTGTCGCTGTTCGAGCGATGCTGCGAGGAGTACGACTTCGAGGCCGGCCTTGCGATGCAGGCCTACCTGCGCAGCGGCGAGGCCGACGCCCGACGAATCATCGACTGGTCCCGACGGGTCGGACGGCAGGTATCCGTCCGGCTGGTGAAGGGCGCCTACTGGGACGAGGAGATCATCCACGCCGACATGCACGGCTGGCCCGAACCGGTCTGGGGACGCAAGTCCGATACCGACGCCTGCTTCGAACGGATGGTCGACCACTTCATCGATGCGACGCCCCGAACTCCCGGCGAAGCGGGCGTCAAGCTGGCCCTCGGATCGCACAACATCCGCAGCCTGGCCGCCGGACTGGTGGCCCTGGAGGCCGCCGACCTGCCTCCCAACGCCATGGAGATCCAGATGCTCCGCGGCATGAACGACCAGATGAAGGCGGTCTGCCATGATCGCGAGCTCCGCATCCGCGAGTACGTCCCCGTCGGGGAGATGATTCCGGGCATGGCCTATCTGGTCCGTCGTCTGCTCGAGAACACCTCCAATGAATCGTGGCTTCGCAGTTCCTCGCTGTCGGAGACCACGGCGGACGAACTGCTGCGGACACCGCACCGGACCTGGGACGAGGATCCCGGCGAAGCACGCATGGCGAGCCGCGCCGAGACCCACGCACTGAGCATCTCCGTCGATGCCGTCGCGGAGGGCAAGCGATTCTGCACCGAACCCATGCGGGACTTCGCCGAAGCGGACCAGCGCACGGCCTTCGCCGATGCCGTGGAACGGGCCTCCGTCCCGACCGTCGCGAACGACGGCACGCTGGAGGACGCCGATGCCGCCGTCACCGCAGCCGCCGCCGCCTTCCCCGCCTGGCGGGACCGTCCGCAGTCGGAGCGATCCCAGATGCTGATGAAGGCGGCCGCCGCCATGCGCAGGCGTCGCGACGAACTGTCGGGCGTGATCATCCGCGAGTCGGGCAAGACCTGGCGCGAGGCGGATGCGGACGTCTGCGAAGCCATCGACTTCTGCGAGTTCTACGCCCGCGAGGCCTTCCGCTGGACCGACCTGAGCCGGCTGGGACGGTACGTGGGCGAACTCGACGAGGTCTTCCACGAGGGGCGGGGCGTGGCCGTGGTGATCAGCCCGTGGAACTTCCCGCTGGCGATCTGCGTCGGCATGGTCACCGCCGCCCTGGTGACCGGCAACACGGTCGTGCTCAAGCCCGCCGAGCAGACTCCCGGCATTGCCCGGATCGCCTGCGAACTGCTCTGGGACGCCGGCGTGCCCCGTGACGTGCTGACCTTCCTCCCCGGAGTCGGAGAGACCGTCGGCGCGGCGCTGGTCCGGGACGAACGAATCGCCCTCATCGCATTCACCGGATCGAAGGCGGTCGGCCTGGACATCATTCAGGCCGCCGGCATGACGCCGGACACGCAACCCTTCGTGAAGCGGGTCGTCTGCGAGATGGGCGGCAAGAACGCGATCATCGTGGATGCCTCGGCCGACCTCGACGAGGCCGTGCTCGGCGTCCGCGACAGCGCCTTCAACTTCCAGGGACAGAAGTGCTCCGCATGCTCCCGGGTCATCGTGGTCGAATCCGCCTACGACGTCTTCATCGAACGTCTCGTCGAATCCACGCGCGGACTGGTCGTCGGCGATCCGCTCCACGCCGGTACGGACGTCGGACCGGTGATCGATCAGGAGGCCGCGGATCGCATCGAGCGGGCGATCCGCATGGGCCATGAGGAAGCCGAACTGGCCCTTGGCGGACCACCCCCCGACGGACTCGCGGAGCGTGTCGGCAAACCCTTCGTGATGCCGCACATCTTCACCGGCGTCCCCGCCGACGGCCATCTCGCCACGGAGGAGATCTTCGGCCCCGTCCTGGGAGTGATGCCGGCCCGGGATTTCGAACACGCCCTGGAACTCGCCAATGCACCGGCCTACAAGCTGACCGGCGGTGTCTTCAGCCGCATGCCCAGCCATCTCGAGCTTGCGCGCCGCAGTTTCCGCGTCGGCAACCTCTATCTGAACCGGGGGTGCACCGGTGCCCTGGTCGGCCGCCAGCCCTTCGGCGGCTTCGGAATGTCCGGAGTGGGCTCCAAGGCTGGCGGAAATGACTATCTGGGCCAGTTCGTGGTTCCCCGGGCCATTGCCGAGAACACCATGCGACGCGGGTTCGCCCCGGGACTGTAGGATGCATCCACACGATCCACTCACCTTCTAGGAGATGCCATGAAGACCCTCACCACGACATTCGTCCTTTCGACCTCCCTCCTGCTTGTCGGCTGCGGCAGCCATACCGGCGACGGCGCTCTGATCGGCGGCGCAGTGGGCGTTGGAGCCGGTGCGCTCATCGGTGGAACCCCCGGAGCCGTCATCGGCGGTGCAGTGGGCGCCGGCACCGGAGCCCTGATCGGCAATGAGCAGGACAAGCAGGACCGCGAGAACGGCGTCGAGTACCAAAGCCCCCTCGACTGATCACGTCCCACGGACCGCCTGATCGAACACCCGGTACCCGGTCGCTTCGACCACATGGGTTCGTTCGATCTCATCTGAATCGTCAAGATCGCAGATGGTGAGCGCAATGCGCCGCAGGCTGTCCCATGCCCGCGCACTGAGTTCACGCTCCTGCAGGACCTCGATGAGACACGCCTCGGCCTCCGGACGCATCCTGGCGAAACGATCGAGCTGTTCACCGCGAAGCATTCCGTTGGGAACCGTGCCCTGACGATCGTGCGCCCGCTCGACGGCCCGTACCACGACCCGACGCATGTCCGCCGAACTGTCCACGTCCGCCCGATGATCGCTGCGCAGCATTCGAACCGGTACCGGGCGGAGTTCGACCTGCAGATCGAGGCGATCGATCAGCGGCCCGGAGAGCCGATCAATCCCCCGCCTCCGGGGTGACGTCCGGTCGGGATTGGCGGCCGCGACCAGCAGAAACGAGGCGGGAAAGCGTACCGTCGAACTCACCCTGGAGACGGTGACCATCCGGTCCTGCAGCGGTTCGCGCAATGCCTCCAGGGCACCGCGGGTGAACTCGGGGAGTTCATCGAGGAAGAGGACCCCGTGGTGCGCAAGACTCACCTCGCCGGGCCGGGGAACTGTCCCTCCTCCCACCAACGACGCGGCCGAAGCCGTGTGGTGGGGCGCACGCACCGGTCGGACCGTGACCGGTGCATGCCCGCTCCGCAGTCCGACGCAGGAATGGACCTGCGCCAGTTCAAGCACCTCCTCCGAGGTCATCGGAGGAAGCAGACCCGGTAGCGCGCGGGCGAGCATCGTCTTCCCGCAGCCGGGCGGTCCCACCATGAGCAGATTGTGACGCCCCGCCGCGGCGATCACCAACGCACGCTTGGCGCTCTCCTGCCCCTTGATGTCCCCGAGATCGACGTCGAGACCGGGCGACGACTCCGGCCGTTGGTCGGTTGCGACGGGACGCAGTCGGTCGGTCCCCGAGAGATGGGCCACCACATCACGCAGCGAGCGGGCGGGCCAGACCGAGACGGCATCCACGAGTCCGGCTTCGGGCCCGTTCTCCAGGGGAAGGATGAGATGCCGGATGCCGCATCGTCGGGCGAGCACGCCCAGCGGAACGACTCCGCGCACGGGACGCAGCGTGCCGTCGAGGGCCAGTTCACCGGCCACGAGACACCGGTCGAGACGGCCCCCGGCCTCGGGGGGGAGCAGGCCAGCGGCCCGCAGGATCGACAGTGCGATCGGCAGATCGTAGACCGGCCCCTCCTTGCGGAGATCCGCCGGAGCGAGGTTCACCGTCACCCGACCGAACGGGTACTCGAATCCGCTGTTCTCGATCGCAATGCGGACACGTTCGCTGGATTCCCGGACCGCCATGTCCGGCAATCCGACGATGGTGGTCCGCGGCAGCGTGGCGTGCGAGACGTCCGCCTCGATGACGCACCTCGCGGCTTCGATGCCCTGCAGAACGTAGCTTGTACACGTCGTACTCATGTGGCCCCGTCCGTGGCCACCGCCGTCCGCCCATTTCACTCCGTCGGCGCATTGCCCCGCAGACGATCGATCATCACCTCGCCGAGCACGTCCCCGACCTGATCCTCCTCGGTGATCACCACATCCGCACCGGCCTCCTCCAGCAGGTGGTTGTGCACCTTGTACCGGGCCCGGGCCGCGATCAGCAGATCCGGGGCCAGATTTCTTGCCTGCTCGATTACGCCCACCGATGCCGTGGTGTCGGGAAGCGTCACGATGAGCGCCTGCGCCCGCTTCACGCCGGCGTGCAGAAGAATTCCCCCGCGGGCCGCGTTGCCGAGCACCACCCGATGCTCCTCCCGCCCCAGCTCACGGACGGTCCGCGGATTCATCTCGATGATGACGGGTTCGCGACCCTCCCCGCGGAGTCGATCCAGCACACTGCGGCCGGCGGGACCGGCTCCGACCAGGATCACGTGGTCCTCCAGCGCCGCAAGCGACTCCCCTTCCGGGCCGGGCTCCTTCATGAGACGAAGGCCGACCAGGAGGCGGACCAGCCGGGTCGAACACCAGTGACTCCGTCCGACCAGCAACGGAACCAGCAGCAGGGTGACCAGCGACGCCGAAGTCAGGATCTGGAAGATCTCGTTCGAGATCAGATCACGGCGGGTCGCCGCCGTACCGATGACGAACGAGAACTCGCCGATCTGCGCCAGACAGAGCGCGGACGCGATGCTGATCCGGCCCTGAATGCCCAGAAGACGGAAGACCAGTCCCGCGAGGACGATCTTGCCGAGGATGATCGCGGCCGCGACTCCGAGCACGATCCAGAGGTTCACACCCGAGAGCAGCCAGGGGACGTCCGCCAGCATGCCGATGGAGGCGAAGAACAGCGTCAGGAACACCGCCTTGAACGGAAGCACGTCCGCCCGGATCTGCTGCGCGTACGGGGAATCGGCGAGCACCAGACCCGCCACGAATGCGCCCAGGGCAGGAGAGAATCCGAGCAGCCACGCGATCCAGGCCGCAAGCAGGCAGGTGACCAGCGCCAGCACGATCGGCAGGTCCCGATTGCCGGTCCGGGCGGTGGATCCGAAGATTCGCGGAATGACCAGGAGGCCCACCAGGAAGATGCCCGCAAGGAAGCAGGCCAGCCAGAAGGCACGACCGCCCAGTTCGACGGCGACGTCGTTGAACGACGTCGACTGCCCGAGGAAGCTGACCATCAACAGCAACGGAACGATCGCCAGATCCTGCATGATGAGCACGGACATCGAGACGCGGCCGTGCTGGGAGTCGAGTTCGGCCTGTTCGGTGAGCACGCGGGCGACGGACGCCGTCGAACTGATCGCGATCATCGAACCGACGACCAACGCCATGGAAGTTCCACCTCCCAGCAGCAGCACGACTCCCGCGGTGCAGGCGATGGTGACCACGATCTGGAGCACCCCACCGCGAACTCCCTGCAACCCGTAGGTCCGCAGGCGGCTGCGCGACAACTCGAGTCCGATGGTGAACAGGAGCAGCGCGACCCCGATCTCGGCGATCTGCTCCATTTCCTTGGGCTCGGTGGCCACGGCGTGCAGCACCCCCGGCCCGACCAGCACGCCGGCCAGCAGTGCGCCGATGATCGCGCTGAATCCGATCCGCTCGCAGAGCATTCCAAGCAGCGATGCGGCTCCGAGAAGGATCACGATGTCGCCGAGCATGGTTCCGAATTCCATCGTGGCCATCGCTCCTACGATTCGACGACAGGCTGATCCGATGTGCGACCGTCCTGATCACCGGGGCCGGGGGGAGGATACGTCCCCCCCGTCTCACGACGCATCTGTTCGCGAAGTTCCAACCGCATCGTCTCGATTCGTTCGTGGATCAGGGTCAGGGCCGCCTCCGCCCCCATCTCGATCAGTTCCTCCGCCTGAATCGGCTCGCCGAGTTTGACCTTGATGCGACCACGCAGGGAGGGCTTGGACTGGCCCCTCGGCCACACATCATGGGCGCCCTCGATCGCCGCGGGAACGACCGGTGCCTTGCCACGTTTGATCAGAAGGAACGCGCCCCGCTTGAAGGGCTGGATCGAACCATCTCGGGTTCGGGCGCCTTCGGGGTAGATCATGGTGATCCGGCCCTCGGCCAGTTCGTTCAGCGCCGCCTTCATCGCTCCGGGATCACTGCGATCCTGACTGAGCCAGATGCTGTCGTAGGCGGTACCGATCATCCAGCCCCAGAACTTCGAATCCGTCCGCAGGGTCTCGCGAGCCAGGGCCCGGGGGCACCGGTCCCGCAGGATCACGCCCAGCAGCACCGGATCGAAATGCGACTGGTGGTTGCTGATGAAGAGAGCAGGGCCACGCCGGGGAACGTGCTCGTAGCCGTACCACCGACATCGATAGAACAGCCACAGCGCGGAGCGGCAGATGATGCCCGGTACGAAGGTCCACCAGAACAGCACCCCGATCCAGGTACGCCGACTGCTACGACGCCGCAGTTGCAGGAATCTGAACATCAGTCCGCCTCCTCCTGAATCCGATCCTGCACGGCCTGGACCATCCGTTCAACGACTTCATCGATCTCGAGTTTGGAGGTGTCGATGATGATCGCCCCCTCCGGACAAATGAGGGGACCATCGGAGCGGGTCGAGTCGATCCGGTCCCGCCGACGGATGTCCTCGGTCACTTCCGCGACGTCGACCTCCAGCCCGCTCTCGGACAACTGACGTACCCGGCGGAGGGCTCGGACCCGGGGATCGGCGTCCAGATAGAAGCGGACCGTGGCGTCGGGGAAGACGATCGAACCCTGGTCGCGTCCCTCGCTGACGAGACGGGGGTGTTCGGCCCCGATCTGCCGCTGCGCCCCGACGAGCACGGCACGGACCGGAGGACACTTCGCGACGTCGGACACGATGCCGCTGACGTCCATCTCCCTGATCCGCTGTGAGATGTCGCGCCCGTCCATGCGCAGGGTCGGTGGTCGGGTCTCCCAGTCGAAGCGGAGTTCGACCCGGCCCAGCGCCTCCGCCAACCCTTCCCCGTCGGCGGGATCGATCCCCCGCTCGATCGCGACCAGACTGGCGGCCCGGTACATGGATCCCGAATCGAGGGAGTCGATGTCGAGCCGCCGGGCCAGCTGGTGTGCAACGGTGCTCTTGCCGGTTCCGGCGGGACCGTCGATGGTGATGATGAGGGATGGGACGCAGCCGTGACTGGGTGCGGACATGGGGTGCCTCATTCGGCGTCGATGGCGGCCTGCATCTGCTCGCGGGCCGAAAGGATGTCCTTGGACGTGGTGCCGTCACCGACGTAGTCGATGGTGACGGTGTTGAGATAGCCGACCCGACGAACGGTCGCGATCGCCTCCCCCAGATCGAATCCCTTGTGCTTTCCCTTGGCGGTGAACTTCTTGACCACCATCTGGATCGCACCGGCGTAGGGAGCGAGCTTGCGGAGGATCTCGAGATCGGCCTCTTCACTGGCTCCGCCGCCGAAGACCGGCATGGCCCCGATTCGGAACCCTCCGACCTTCTTGATCAGATCCGTCAGACGTTCCGGGTCGGCCGTCAGCCCCTCCGCCTGGGCGAGAAGGAGATTCAGTTCCAGATGCTCGATCCCCGCGAGCAGGCTTCGAATCGCCGTGGCGGCCCGATCCAGCACCTCGTCGGGATCACCGCCTTCGGGAATCCTGCAGCGAAGCGCAAGGGCGTTGCATCCGAGACGATGGGCCGCGAAGGCCAGACGCTCGACCCGATCCTTGCAGGACGCGACGGCGGTCTCGTCCTCGTCCGCGAACGGAAGCGGTTCTTCCTCGAACAGGACGAGACAGGGGCAGGCGGCCTTGTCCGCACGATCCCGCAATGCATCCAGATCCTCCACGCCCCAGCCGCTCAGCATCGATGCGTTGATGTTGAGACCCCGGAGATTCAACTCGTTCATCACGAAGTCGGGGGCATCCAGCAACGTCCGCGGCGGATCGGCCTTCGGATCGAGCAGGGACTTCAGGGACGCGGTCGTGAGGGTCAGGAGCAGTGACATGGATGGAACCTGGTGCGGGCCGGAGGGCATCCCCGGTCGGCGAAGATGCAGAGTCTATCCCAATCCGGGCGGTCCTCAAGACCCCCCGCCTGACGGTCGAAATCCGGTGCCCGAGGGCCTCCCGGGGCGGCCGGTGGTGCTACCATGCCGTGGTTGCCCAAGGAGTACCCGACGATGGCCAGCCCGACCGACTGCCTCTACACCGATTCGCACGAGTGGTTCCGCAAGGACGGAGACATCGTGACCGTCGGCATCACCCAGTATGCCGCCAACGAGCTCACCGACATCACCTACGTCGAGATGAAGTCCCCGGGGACCAGCATCCAGGCCGGGGAGTCCGTGGGCGAGGTGGAATCGGTCAAGACCACCAGCGACGTGTACTCAGCCTTCAGCGGTGAAGTGGTGGAGATCAACGACGCCGCCGCCGGCGATCCGTCGATCCTGAACCAGGATCCGTACGACGCAGGCTGGCTGGTGAAGATCCGGTTCGAGGGCGATGCCCAGTCCGACCTACTCGATCCGGCGACCTACGATTCGAAGTACCCCCTGGACTGACCTCCACCGACGGCACATCGGGGCGGCTCCTTCCGGACGATGCATCCCCCATGTCCCGACCGTTCAATCTGACCAGCCCGTTCAAACCCACCGGTGACCAGCCGGCGGCGATCGATGCGCTGGTGAGAGGCATGCGTCACGGCATGGACCGCCAGGTCCTGCTCGGAGCGACGGGGACGGGCAAGACCTTCACGATGGCGAACGTCATCCAGGAGATCGGTCGCCCCACCCTGCTGATCAGCCACAACAAGACGCTGGCTGCGCAGCTGTACGAAGAGCTCCGGGAGCTCTTTCCCGAGAATGCCGTGTCCTACTTCGTCAGCTACTACGACTACTACCAGCCCGAGGCCTACATCCCCCAGCGGGACATCTACATCGAGAAGGATGCCTCGCGGAACGACGATCTGGATCGTCTGCGACTCTCGACCACCAGCAATCTGCTCTCACGGCAGGACGTGATCGTGGTCTCGTCGGTCAGCTGCCTGTTCGGCCTGGGCTCTCCGGTGACGTACGGCGAGCGGGTGATCCCCCTGGAGATCGGCCAGGAGATCGACCGGCGGCAACTGCTGCTGCAGCTGACCGACATGCAGTACGGGCGCAACGAGATCGAGTTCAAGCGTGGCCAGTTCCGGCTGCGGGGAGAGGTGCTGGACATCTTCCCCGCCTACGAGCAGTACGCGGTCCGGGTCGAGTTCTTCGGCGACGAGATCGAACGCATCGAGCTGATCCATCCGGTGTCCGGCCAGACGCTGGCCAGCGAGTCGAGGGTCTTCATCTTCCCCGCCGTGCACTATGTGCTGCCGGAGGACCAGCTCGAATCGGCAATCGCGTCCATCAAGGACGAGGCGGTGCGACGCTGCGCCCAGCTGAAGAAGGAAGGCAAGCTCCTCGAGTCGCAGCGGCTGATGGCGCGCACCCGCTACGACATGGAGATGCTGCTCGAGGTCGGATACTGCCCCGGCATCGAGAACTACGCCCGGCATCTGGAAGGGCGGCCGGAGGGATCGCGTCCCTCGACCCTGCTCGACTACTTCCGACATGTTCCGGGACTCGAACCCGACCAGTGGAACGTCTTCATCGACGAGTCCCACGTGACCATTCCCCAGATCCGGGCGATGTACAACGGCGACCGGGCCCGGAAGCAGGTCCTCGTCGACCACGGTTTCCGTCTGCCCAGCGCCCTGGACAACCGGCCGCTGACCTTCGACGAGTTCCTGGATGTGATTCCGAACGTGGTCTACGTGTCCGCGACTCCCGGAGACTGGGAACTCGAGCAGGCGGACGGCTCCGTGGTGGAACAGATCATCCGTCCGACGGGCCTGCTCGATCCGGTCGTCCACGTCCGCCCGGCCGGTGATCAGGTGGAGAATCTGCTGGAGGAGTGCCGCATCCGGGCCGAACGCGACGAACGGGTGCTGGTGACCGTCCTGACCAAGAAGATGGCGGAGGACCTGACCGGCTGGTTGGACACGCACGGACTCCGGGTCCGGTACCTCCACAGCGACATCGACACCCTCGACCGGGTCGAGATCCTGCGTGACCTCCGCAGCGGCGATTTCGATGCGCTGATCGGAGTGAATCTGCTCCGCGAGGGTCTCGATCTTCCCGAGGTCTCTCTGGTGTGCATTCTCGACGCCGACCAGAGCGGTTTCCTGCGCAGCGAGACCAGCCTGGTGCAGACCATCGGACGTGCCGCCCGCCACGTCGACGCGGAGGTCATCATGTACGCCGACACGATCACGCCGCAGATGCGCTACGCGATCGACGAGACGGCGCGTCGGCGGACGCTCCAGATGGAGCACAACGAAGCCAACGGCATCACGCCCGAAAGCGTCAAGAAGGCGATCCGCCGCGGCATCGATCTCGAGCTCGAGGCCCGACGCACGGCCCGGGCGGCCATCAGCGGCCGGGAGGATGAACAGCAGCTCGAACGGGACGAACTGCTGGAGCATCTCGAGCAGGAGATGCTGGAGGCGGCGGAAAAGCTCGAGTTCGAACGGGCCGCGGCGGTGCGGGATCGCATCGAAGCCGTCAAGGAAGGACGCGACGACGGTTCGACGCGGACCAGATCGGGGCGACCGGGACAGGCCCGGTCACGCACCGGCATTTCCAATCGCAAGCGGAAGAACTGACCGCTTCATCCGACCGTTCGATACAATGGCACGATGCCCAGACCACCCCGATCGTGTCCAACCAAGTGCAACGTCCTGCTGATCGGCGGTGGCGGTCGTGAACATGCGATCGCCTGGTCGCTGGCCAAGTCCAAGCGGCTCGGGACCCTCTGGGTGACGCACGCCTCGAACCCGGCCCTCGCGAAGCTGGGAAGCCCGTGTCCCCACCAGTGGGATCCCGCGAACGTGTTCCAGTTCGCCTCCTGGTGCGACAAGCAGTCCATCGATCTGGTGGTGGTGGGACCCGAACTGCCGCTGGCGGAAGGGATCGCCGACGCCCTCTCGACCGAGGACCGCTTCGTGTTCGGTCCCCGCCGCGACGGCGCCCGCATCGAATCGGACAAGGCCTTCGCCAAGGACATCATGCGGCAGGCGGCGGTCCCCACGGCCGACGCACGCACCTTCCAGGATGCGAACTCCGCGCGACGCTACGTGCTGCGGGGTGTCGACCGCGACCTGGAAGCGGCCGGTCTGACCAGCGATGCCGCCGAACTCCGCACCTTCCTCGCCTCGAACGACGATCGCGGCATGATCCCCTTCCCCGAACTGACGGACGAGACCCGGCAGCTCCTGCACGCCCACGACGAACCCTGCGTGGTCAAGGCCACCGGTCTCGCGGCCGGCAAGGGAGTGATCGTGTGCAGGAACACGCTGGAGGCGCTGGAGGCGGTGGAACGCATCATGGTCGACCGGGAGTTCGGCGAAGCCGGAGGCGAACTGCTCGTGGAGGAGTTCCTCGAAGGTCAGGAGCTCAGTGTGCTGGCCCTCGTGGACGGACGCACGATCTGGATTCTCGATCCCTGTCAGGATCACAAGCAGGTCGGCGAGGGGGATACCGGCGCCAACACCGGAGGGATGGGCGCCTACTGCCCCACTCCGCTGGTCAGCACCGAACTCCTCGACACCATCGAACAGGACATCCTGCTTCCGACCGTCGACGCCCTGCGTCGCGAGGGCATCGACTACCGCGGCGTCCTCTACGCCGGACTGATGCTCACACCGGCCGGCCCCAAGGTGCTCGAGTTCAACTGCCGCTTCGGCGACCCCGAATGCCAACCCCTGATGATGCGGCTCGAAGGAGACCTGGTCGAGATCCTCTGGGCCTGCTGCACCGGCGGGCTGCACGACGTGGAACTCGGATTCAGCGACCGTTCGGCCTGCTGCGTCGTGATGTGCTCCGAGGGCTACCCCGGCCCCTACGAGACCGGACGCGAGATCACGGGGATCGGCGAGGCGGCCGACGGACGGGACGTCATGGTCTTCCACGCCGGCACCATGCGGGACGGCGAAGGCACTCTCCGGACCAGCGGAGGGCGTGTGCTCTCGGTCACCGCACTGGGCCCCGATCTCCAGGGGGCGAGGGACCGCGCCAATGCCGCCTGTGATTCGATCGCGTTCGACGGCGCGTTCTGGCGAAAGGACATCGGCCACCGCGTGATGTCCTCCAGTTCCGCACCGCAGGGCTGAACCCGCCCGGTCAACCGGATGGAACGGACGTCGCACCCACCGCGGCGAGCACCATCACCAGTGAATAGAGCAGCATCAGTCCCGGTCCCACCACCAGCAGGATCGGAGCGAAGAGTCGCAGCACCATCACCGCAGCGGTGCGTCCGGACTGCAGTCCGATTGTCCGGGAAGCCATTCGGGACGACAGCAGCATGCAGCCCAGTCCCAGTCCGAGCAGGACCGCCCACGTGCAGGGCCAGATCCAGATGAAATCGAAGATCCCCGCCGGTGCGGCATCCCGTGCATCGAGCAGCCGCCAGTTGATGAACAGTGCGACTTCGGCCAGTAGGGCGATTGCAAGGGAGAGAAGGAGCATCGGCATCGTCGGTTTCCAACGCGTCTCAGTCGAACAGACCGGTGATCTGGGCGAATCCGGGACGGATCTCGAGCGAACTCGAGGGGGGCACCGCCTTCCAGTGATCGCTGACCGTGTCCAGCGGCTCGGAGACGATCAGCACGGAATCCGGAGAGAGCGAATGGGTCCGCCCCGAGGCCTCGAGCAGCGCGGCCTCGGATGTGCTGTGGTAGAGCGAGGGCGGTTCCCCGAAGCTCGCGTAGCGGTAGGCATGCAGCGAGGTGCCGTCGGAGGCGGCGATGGTCATCGTAAACGGCTCCTCGATTCCCGCCGCAGCGCGTTCCTCCTCGACGACTTCGATCATCCGCTGGATCCCCTGCCGAGGTGATTCCATGAATCCAAGGGTCAACGCCAGTTGGAACATGGTCTCCGTGTCGGTCGCCCCGCGCATGGTCGCGAAGATCTCCGGTGCGATGCGCGACACCAGTGCGTGCCGAATCGCGCCGAACCCCTTGATCGCGCCGTTGTGCTGGAAGATCCAGTGCTCGTGACGGAACGGATGGCAGTTCGACCGGACCACTTCGGCTCCCGACGAAGCTCGAATGTGACAGAGGAAGAGGTTCGAGCGGACATGCGCGGCGATATCCCGGAAGTTGGCGTCGTTCCAGACGGGACGGACGTCGTGGTACAACCCGGGGCGGCCGTCGCTGCTGTACCACCCGACACCGAATCCATCCGCATTGATCTCGTAGGTGGACTGCTTCGCATGACGGGACTGGTCGATCATCGAATGCTCGGGCTTGAGCAGCAGATCGTCCATGCGAACCGGTTCACCGATATAGGCCAGCCATCGACACATGCTCTGGACTCCTTCGTCTTCCGCATCATACCGCGTGCTTCGATGAACAAACCCCTGCCGGCAACCGTGCCGACAGGGGCGTGAGAAGAGAGAGCATCTTGCGTGCATCCGGTCACACCCGCAGAACCGCCAGGCGGCGATCCTCGCGTAGCACATCGATGGTTCCGGGAGTTCTTCCGCAGGTGAGCATCCAGTCGCATCCTTCGATACGGGCGATGATGTCGTGGAATCCACGAGTTGCAAGTTCCTCGAGGACTTCACGGACCGTCCCCGAGATACGGCATGAGGTGGGAGGTCCGGTGCCCGAAGTCACATCGAGTGCGATGGAAATCCGCCCCAGGCCCCGTTGCAGACCGAACGCATTCAGCAGTGAGACGGTCATGACCCCGTGATGGTGATACCGGGGTAGGCCGCTCCCGGAATCCGGCACACTGCGGACGAAGCGCACCCGGCCGACGACATTCCGTTCGCCCTGACCGCGTCCTTCGACCAGCAGGAACGACACGAGCATGCTGGTCGGAGTCGAGGCTGTTTTCGCTCCCCCGCAGGAGCCCGCACCGGCTGAACCCAGTAGTCGAAAGAGTCCTTCAAGTGAAACCATGGGCACAGCATCCCTCTCTCCGGAGGTAATCGCCGATTTCGTGCGAGAAATCACGGATCTGCCATTTCGCAGCCGTACGACGGATTCGCGAGCAGGTGATGGAAGGAAGTCATACGACTTTTCTCTTTTTCACAAGGAGAGGCGGTGATCGGGCTTACGTTTCATTGGTAAACGCGTTGTCTGCCCGGTTTGGGAGATCGGGAGAAAGAGTCGGACAGCCTGGCCCGAAAGGGACTGTTCGTGGAGAGGAGGCCCACGCCATGAATGACAACGGACGCAAACGAGAACGATTGGAAAAACTGCTGGATCTAGCTCAGGTCTACCGCGGGTGGAATCGCAAGGAGCTCGCCGCAGCACTCGGTCGAGACCCCACCAAGCTGGTACCGGGTTCCGGCAACCCCAAGTTGGACCTGGTGATGCATCTGGCCGAAGCCCTGGACTGGTGCATCGGTGATGTCAGCGAATGCCTGCTGAAGGCCGATGCCCTCGAAGAACGGGTCGGCCGGATGGAACGCACGACCACCGAGGCCTTCGAGGAGGTCGACGCGCAGGCCCTCGATGCCCATGAGCACGGTCGCTACCGAGACATGATCAAGTTGGCGGACACCGCATACGACATTGCCGGATCGCCGACCGAACGGGCGCTGGCCTGCATCCGATCGTTCGGAGGATGGGACGGGCTCGGACGATACGGCAAGAGTCTCGAGGGCGCCCA
>DBGM01000040.1:517-855 GCA_002295885.1 Phycisphaerales bacterium UBA854 | reverse complement strand
GGCAAGAGTCTCGAGGCCGCCCAACGCGGCCTGATGGAGTCTCCGATCGACGATGAGATCCGTCGTGCCCTGCAGTCGAATCTCGCCAATGCGTACTACACGCTGTGGCATCTGGTCGAGGCAAGGGCGACCTCCCTCGAACTGATCGACAACTACGCATCAACACCACCCCGTACGGTCTGGGACCGGTGCTCGCAGGCCTTCGCGCATTACGTGCTCGGAAACACCTACCGACGCCTGATCGGAACCGAACCGGCCCATGCGACCGCCCACGCCGACGCAGCCATCAGGCTGCTCACGACCTGCCGTGATCTGTCATCGGATCTGGTCGACGAGGC
>DBGM01000040.1:0-174 GCA_002295885.1 Phycisphaerales bacterium UBA854 | reverse complement strand
GTGGCCCGCACCGCCAACGGCGGCATTCTGGAGTCCAGGGTCGTGACGGGCGAGCACGATGCCCGATCCGCTCTGGCGGACATCACCGATGCACTGGGCGACGTGGTCGATCTGGAGGCGTACGACGGTGGCGATGCGATCGAAAGCCACGGCTGGTGGTGCATCTACGGGTGC
>DBGM01000015.1 GCA_002295885.1 Phycisphaerales bacterium UBA854 | reverse complement strand
GACGGCGACTCCGGCCGATCCGGCGGCTCCAGGAAGAAGTTCAAGAAGAACGGCGGCGGGCAGAAGAAGAAGTTCAAGAAGAACGGCTTCAAGAAGGCCGGCGTCAGGAAGAGCGGGATGTCCGGCGGCTCCAAGGGCCACCGCAAGGGGCAAGGCAGAAAGAAGTTCGCCACCGCGAAGTGATGTCCCATTCACCCACTGAGTTCCTTCACGGCCCCGCCCCTCGGCGGGGCCGTTCATTTTGACGATCCGCCACCGGCCGAACCACGACATTGGGCTCGTGCTTCTACGCATCCCCCCCGGTGACATCCCGTGGGATAGACTGGGCACTCACTCGTTCACGCATCCAGGAGCTGGCCCATGCCCCGCCGCACACCCGCATCACTGCTTCGATTCGCCGTCCTTGGCTTGACCACATTCACGCTCGTCACCCTTGGCGTGTCATCCTCTTTCGCGCAGGAGGATCGCGAGCAACCCGTACGCGAGAAGACGGAGAGGACCTTCCCCACCGCCGAAGACATGAGGGCGGGAGTGGCCCAGGAAGTCGCGCGGGGCAACCTGAATCCGGAGCAGGGCGAGATGCTCATGCGAATCCACGGGCGACTCACCATGGGGCTCGAGCAGGGAAGACTCACCCTTCCCGACGCGATGCGCATCATGGAGGAGCGTGCCCGGGAGATCTACGCCGAAGGCTCCCCCCGGACACCCACCGTCCGGCTTGAGGAGCTCAAGGTCGCCATCGAAGCCCGGCTGAAGGCGATCGCGACGGAACTCGAGACCAAGGTCGAAGCCGGTGAACTCACCAGGGAGGCGGCCGCCGCCGAATTCGAAGCGGCCGAGAAGGAAATGTGGAGCCGGTACCGGCAGGCCGAAATGCAGCTCACCAGGCCCACGGTCGACCTTGCCGAACTCAAGGCGGGCATCGAAACCCGCATCAAGGCGATGCGTGAACAGCTGACCAGGATGGTCGCGGCCGGGGATATTTCTCAGGAGGACGCCGACCAGCGGATGGCCACCGCCGAGCGTGCGCTCTGGGAGCGATACCGCCAGGCCGAAATGGAACTGGCCGGCACCAACGAGGCCAAGGCCTTGACCCGTGCCGACTACGACGAAGCCGCCAGGAAGATGAAGGCGATGGTCGAAGCCGGCGAGATCACCCGCGAACAGATGCAGCAGCGGCTCGATCAGATGAAGGAGATGATGTCCCGGCCGAAGGCCGAGGCAGGTCGCGACTACGAGGCCGCGGTCGAGAAGATGAAGGCGATGGTCGAGGCCGGCGAAATCACCCGCGAACAGATGCAGCAGCGGCTGGAACGCATGAAGGCCGGGGCGGAGGAGAAGAAGACCGACCCCTCGGACGACTGCTTCAAGCTGCGTCAGCGACTGGGCGACGCCCTGCGGGCCGGCGAGATGACGCGAGAGGAAGCCGCCGAGATCTGGCGCAAGGAAGGCTGCTGATCGGCCCGACCGACGAACCGAATCCCGCTCCGGCCCCTGCCCCCGGGCGGGGGTCGTCAATTCCGGTCAGGGAGCGAGCCAGACGGGAACCGGCGCACCGGCCGCGTCGAACTCGTACCGGACACGATGATGACCGTCATGATGCAGATCCAGCCACTCCACGCTTTCCAGCGTGGTGACGAGCACGACGAAGGTGTCGGGGGGGAGATCCTCGTCCGTCGGAGGCGTGGTCGCGATGGCGTGCGCAACCTTCGACTGGTTGCCGTCCCACGCCGGCAGTTCCGCCGACGGGGCAAGCGGTGCGCTGTAGCAGACCCGGCTGTTGGGATGAACACGCCGCCAGGTCTCGCACGCCACAGCGTCGGATGATCCGGTGTGCACCCGGCACGTGCCACCGGCCCGGACCTGCACCCCGCGGGACGCGTCGTAGAAGAGCCAGGACACCCGACTGCAGGCAAGGATCTCGTTTACCTTGGGCGAACGACGATCGGTATGGCAGCAGATCGTCCGGGTCCCACGATCGACTCGACGCAGCACCACGGTCCGCACCTGCACCAGACCATCCGCATCCGTGGTGCCCAGCACAGGGGTGTGAAACGCGCTGCGTCGGTCGCCGGCGCCGCTCTCGAGCAGTGACCACAGTGATTCGTAGATGGTGTCGGCGTCCGGTTGCATGCCGTGGATGATACTGCGCAACGTCTCTCCCCCCGCGAGCCCTCTTCCGCTAGCATCGAACATCGATGATCCGGGCCACCATGACGCTTGAACCAGGCCGGCAACGCTACCACGGCCTCGACGCCCTACGGGCGTTCGCGATGCTTCTTGGCGTGGTGATCCACGTCGCCCTCTACTTCCAGGAGACGCCGCCCGACGCGATCTGGCCCATCCGCAGCATCGAACGCAGTCCGTTCGCCGGACTGCTCGTAATCGCCATCCATGTATTCCGGATGCCGCTCTTCTTCGTGATGGCGGGGTTCTTCGCCGCCATGATGCTCGAACGCCGCGGAGCGGCCCAATTCGTCGGCAACCGCCTGCTCCGCATCGGCCTGCCCTTCGTGGCAGGCTGGTTCATCCTCTTCCCCCTCGTGAAATTCTCCTTTATCTTCGCGATGTTCCACGGAGGCGGCGTCGATGTGCGCGACTCCATCGCAGGTGCGGCATCCACGCTCGCCACCGAGGGCGCCTGGAGCGATGCGTCGCCCATCCACCTCTGGTTCCTGTACTACCTGCTGATCCTCTACGCAGGCGTGCTGGCCGCGGGACTGCTGGTCCGATCGATCCCTCCGCTGGGACGGGCCTGGCAGCGGATCGCGTCCTGCTGCATCACCGGCCGATGGCGGCTACCGATCCTGATCACCGCCACCTTTGGCCTCCTGACGACGATGGACATGCCCGGCGCCGACACCCCCACGGACTTCGTCCCCCAGATACGCGTCCTGCTCTACTACGGCTTCTTCCTGCTGGTCGGCTGGGCGTTCTGGAAGCACCGCGGCGCGGTCGGCGACCTCCACCGATGGAGCTGGCTCCGACTTCTGCTGGGTCTGTTCGCCCTCGGCGGCAGTACCGTCCTGATGATCACCTACTTCGTGACGGCCTTCGAAGGATCCGGATTCGATTCGACGGAAGCAACGGTCCTCTACTACCTGACGCAGGTGGTCATCGCAGCCACCGTGTGGCTGATGATCCTCGGCGGCATCGGGGTCGCCGAGCGCATCATGCGACGCCACCACCCCGTCATCCGCTACCTGGTGGACGCGTCCTACTGGATCTACCTCGCCCACCTGCCCCTGTGCGTGTTCCTGCCCGCACTGCTTCGGGACTGGCAACTCGACGGCACCGTCCAGATGTTCGTGCTCATGGCCCTCGTGACCGTGCTGCTGGTGGTGGTCTGGCAGGCCCTGCTGGGCATCATTCCCAGCCGGCGTACGGTGTCATCGACCCGGAACGCGTGACCCCAGATCGGTTCGTTCCCGATCGACGTCGAACGCGAGCGATCTGAACCACGGAAAGAGATCCTCGTCGACCGCGATGCTCCAGACCGCGACACAGTCGTCCATGGTGTAGCCCGATCGTCCCGGCTCGAGCACCCCACGCTTGGTCCGGAAGTACTTGGCCATGGCACCGGGCCCGTGCCGCCGCTCGAGCTCCTCGAACACGTGGTAGGACTTGCCCCAGATCAGATCGCGCGGCGTTCCCTCGGCCTGCGGATCCATCGCATCCAGGCCGGGGTCCAGCTTCCGGGCCTTGGCGACCTGACGTTCGAAGGTCCGGTCCGCCTCCGGCATGCCCAGCCGCCGGCCGACGAGAATGCCGAAGTAGGTCGCGATCGGCTCGTTCCACAGCGGTTCCGGATAGGGGAGCACCCACGAGTGGCCGGCCTCGTGCGAGACCAGTTCGACCATCGGATAGCGTCGCTCGGGGAAGTTCCCCCACCACGCGCCGATCGCGATGCGGGCCCCGCTCGAGAAGCCGCCGCCCCCGGTGGGCAGGACGAGCAGTCGCTTGATCATGCCGGGCGCCGGCTCCACGCCGGTGACCGCCACCATGTGGGGACGGACCTCGTGGTAGACATCGACGATGCCGTCTGCGAACTGCTCCGTTCCGTCGTGGAACTCGATGACGAGCGGCCCCGCCTCTCGGGTGTGCTCGGCCCAGGCGCGACGATGCGGACGATCCGGATCGACGGGCTTCGACCGGGCGGCCTCCACCAGCAGCGGCCGCACCCACGATGCATTGATCGGGTCGGATGCATCCGGACGGTGCCCGAAGAGCCCTCGGCTCCCGACCAGCAGATGGCCGCGGCCGACCGTGCGACGGGCCAGCACGGGACGACGATCGGCATCGACCACGAGCGGAGTCCACCCGTCGTCGAGCTGCATCACCCGACCCCCGCGGAACTCGATCGGCCGGTCCGCGAGCGAATCGACGCCCACAAGCGGGGGCGTCGGCCGGTCGTCCAGCAGGACTGCGCCGTAGCGTTCGACCACCGCAGCACCGGGTTGCGGCGGCGCGGAACCGCCATCCGCCATCATCAGCACCGTCCCACCCGATTCGAGGAAGCGGTGAATGACGTCCCGGGCACCCCGGTCGTACGGAATCCGTGCGTCACCACCGGTCAGCAGGAGAAGATTGGCATTCGAAAGGTCCAGCCTGGACAGACTCCCCCAGTTGCGGACGTCCCTCGCGTCGTCCTGAAGGTACTGCCGGTGAAAACGACCATCCATGTAGAAGGTGAACTGCTGGGAGATGTCGGAAACGGAGTGGACCGGTGCGGGTGCAGTGGTGTGCAAGGCGGCGAGAAGCAGTGGCAGCAGCATCGGTTCAGCCCGCCTCCGCCATGATGTCCGAGTTCTGCCCTCCAGCAACTCGGGTTGCAGAGGTGATCTTCACGAGCACGAAGGTGACGTCGTCGTCCTGGACGGCCTGCCCGCGGAAGACGGTCAGTTCGGCACGGAGGGCCTCGCTGATCTCCGCCGCGGTGCGGGTGGCATGCGACCGGATGAACGATTCCAGACGCTCCATTCCGTAGAGCTCTCCCGTTTCGCCCTTGGTCTCCCAGATGCCGTCGGTGGCGGCAAGCACGATGCTCCCTTCGGGAAGAGCGTCCCGGGTGCATTCCTCGTAGTCGGTCCCCTCTACCAGACCGAGCGGGATGCCCGTCCCCGACAGTTCGATGAATCCGTCGGTGACCGGATCGAAGACGATGGGCGTGCCGTGCCCCGCGGAGGTCCACCGCATGTCGCGGGTCCGACCGTTGACCGTCACCAGGAGCATCGTCATGAAGCGGTAGCCACTGGTGTCGGGGACCAGCATCGAGTTGAGATGCACGAGGAAGTCCGACAGCGAGCCGGGCACGGAGCATCGACTGCGCAGGATGCCGCGGGCCGTGGCCATGAGCATGGCGGCTGCGACCCCGTGCCCCATCACGTCGCCGACCGCAACCACCACGGTGTCGTCGTCGGCATCGATCACATCGAGGAAGTCGTAGTAGTCCCCCCCGGTCTCGTCGCAGTAGGTGCTGTGACCGATGATGTCGAGCCCCGCAAGAACCGGGGACTCGGAGGGAAGCAGATTGCGCTGCACTTCCATGGCCAGCGAAAGCGACCGGCGCATCCGCATTCGATCCTGCAGGCCGATCGCCATGTCGTTGATCTCGTCGGCGAGTTGGGTGTATTCCGGAGCGTGCAGGATGTCCACCCGCGTCTCGAGATCACCCTGACCGATCCGGCGGACGGCGGAGACCAGCTTCAGCAGCGGCTCCACCAGCCAGCGGGCGGCCAGCATGCCCACGAGGACCGCGAGAATCACCGCGATGCTGCTGGCGATGGAACTGCGCCCGAACTCACGGTCGATGTTGGCGACGAAGTCCCGCTCGGGCACCACCGTGGCGAGGGTCCAGTCCAGTCCGAGGTCGCGTCCGATGGGCGAGACCTGCAGGTAGTAGCTCTCGTCCTCGATGTCGATGTCCTTGCTCGCATCGAGGGTGGCCCCCTCCTTGCCGATGAACCGGCCCGTCGCCTTGATCATCGGATTCGGGGATTCGGAGGCCAGTAACCGGGAGCGGTCGCCGCCGACGACCGAATGACCGGTGGAGGTGGCCACCATGCGTCCGTCGTCCGTGGCGAGGACCGCGACTCCGCTGCGTCCGATCGCGATCGACTGCAGGTAGTCCCCGAGGTCGTCGAGGGTGAAGTCGGCGTCGACGACACCCCACAACGAACCGTCGTCGCGGTACATGGGGATGCCGTAGGAGATGCCCAGCGTGTTGAGTTCGCTGTCCTCGGCCCCGACCCACACGTAGGGCTCGGTCCAGGTCGGCACACCTGCTTCGCGGGGCACGGTGTACCAGGGACGGGTGTGCAGATCGAACTCGAAGGTGCTCGATGGTTCCGTGGCCATGCCGCCCTGGTCGTCGACCCGCCATTCGCTCATGGTGTCGCCCGCGGGATCGTTCTTGAGGGCCCAGTAGTAGTTGCCCTGGGAGTAGCGGGCGAACCAGCAGGCCCGGCCGTCCTCCGATCCCCAGGTGATGGAGCTCAGCATGTCGAAGGCCATCAACTCGTCGATGAACGTCTTTCTCCAGGACGGCAGATCATTCGGATCCAGCTTCCCGGTCAGCAGCAGATCGCGGTTGAGCCGGCAGACCCGCGGGGGCATCGAAAGCAGATCGATGACCTTGGTCGACACCATGTCGTGGATCTGCTGGATGTTCTGGTCGGCGACCTCCCGGACGGCAGCCCGGGACTGGAGATTCCAGCGAACCAGCAGACCGATTCCGACCAGCAGCACCGGCACGCCGACCAAGAGCGGGGCGGAGACCTTGATGGGAAGGCGGGAGATCATCGGCAGCAGTGTACGTACTTCGGTCCAACGACACGAACAGCGGGGAGTTCGTCAGGTCGCCGCCTTCTGGCTGCGGGCCAACTGCTTCCGCCGGGTCTCGTCGAGGATCTTCTTCCGCAGGCGGATGGCATCCGGCGTAATCTCCACCAGTTCGTCGTCCTGGATGTACTCGAGAGCCGATTCGAGTGTGATTTCACGGGACGACTTGAGCACCACGGTGGCTTCCTTGTTCGACTCGCGGACGTTGGAGAAGGCCTTGCCCTTTACGATGTTGACTCCGAGATCGTTGTCCCGGGCGTTCTCGCCCACGATCTGCCCGGTGTAGATCACCTCCTGGGGCTCGACGAACAGGATCCCCCGCTGGGACAGGTTGATCATCGAATACGTCGCGGCCTGTCCGTCGGCCGTCGCGACCATGACGCCGTTGCTCCGCCGATAGGTCGTCGACCGGGTCGGAGCGTAGCGGACGAAGGAGTGGTACATGACCGCCTCGCCCCCGGTCGCCGTCAACAGATGGCTGCGGAGGCCGATCAGTCCGCGGGCGGGAATCTCGCATTCGATGTGCATGCGGTCGTTGCGCTGCTCGAGCGACTGGACTTCGCCTCCGCGTGTGCCCAGCAGTTCCATCGCAGCCCCGACGTTCGCCTCATCGACGTCGATCGTGAGCAGTTCGATCGGCTCACAGGTCACGCCATCGATGGTCTTCTCGATGACCTGGGGGCGACCCACCGTGAGTTCGTACCCCTCCCTCCGCATGTTCTCAAGCAGGATCCCCAGATGCAGCAGCCCGCGACCCGACACCTTGAACTCCTCCGCCCCCTCGCCGGGCTCGACGCGGAGGGCGAGATTGCTGCGGAGCTCCCGATCGAGCCGCTCGGCGATCTGACGCGAGGTGACGAACTGTCCCGATCGGCCGGCGTTCGGGGAGTCGTTGATTCGAAACAGCATGTGAAGGGTCGGCTCATCGACCGCAATCCGCGCGATCGGATTCGGCTGGTCCGGACAGGCGATGGTGTCGCCGATCTCGAAGTCGCCCAGCCCCTCGACCGCGCAGAGATCGCCCACCGAAACGAGTTCGGCGGGCACTCGCCCGAGATCCTTGAACCGGTAGACCTTCTGGGCCCGGGCCGGACGATGTTCATGCTCATGGCAGACCACCACCGACTGGCCGGCCGCCAACGCGCCGGCGAAGACTCTCCCCACCGCGATTCGCCCCGAATAGGGAGAATAGTCCAGGCTTGCGATCAGCATCTGCAGCGGCAGATCGGCGGATCCTTCCGGGGCCGGAAGATGTTCCATGATCGACTCGAGCAGCGGCTGCATGTCACCCTCGTGGACCCCCTCCTCCACACTCGTCCATCCATCCCGACCGGATGCGTACACGACGGGAAAGTCCAGTCGCTCGTCGCTGGCACCGAGGGCGACGAGGAGATCGAACACCTCGTTGAGCACACCGTCGGGTCGGGCATTGGGCCGATCGCACTTGTTGATGACGACGATGATCGGATGATCCAGTTCGAGGGCCTTGCTCAGCACGAAGCGAGTCTGCGGCATCGGGCCCTCGAAGGCATCGACCAGCAGCAGGACGCCATCGGCCATCTTCAGCACCCGCTCGACCTCCCCGCCGAAGTCGGCGTGGCCGGGCGTATCGATGATGTTGATGCGGCAGGTGCGTCCCTCGTGGGGTCCCGAGCGGGGCCGCCAGGTCACCGCACAGTTCTTGGAGGTGATGGTGATGCCCCGCTCCTTCTCGAGGGGGTCGGAATCGAGGACGCAGTCGGCCTCGTCACGGTTGAGTTCCATCGAACCGCAGTAGGCCAGCAGGGAATCGACCAGGGTGGTCTTGCCGTGGTCGACGTGCGCGATGATCGCGAGGTTCCTGAGATCGGGATCGGCGGTGTGGTTCATGGACGGCTCGGGGAAAGGGGCGGGCATGGTATCCGAAAGCCGGACGAAACCCGACATGCATCTCCAGATCGGCATCTGGAGGATGCGTTCTTGACATGAACGCATCCTGCCGGATGATGGTTCCATGCAGCACCTGCAAACCATGACCCTGTCCACCCTCATCGGACTGTCCGGATCGGTACTGGCCGAGGTGCTTCTGGTCCCCGAGGACTTCCCCACCATCCAGGCCGCCATGGACAACGCGTCCGCCGGCGACGTGATCGACCTCGCTCCCGGGACCTGGACCGATCAGGTCGTCTGGGGGCTTTCGGGAGTGACCCTGCGGGGCCGCAACGGAGACGGATCGACGGTGATCGACGGCGGCGAGTACGACTGGAGCCCGGTGGTGTGCTTCGGCGATCCGTGCACCATCGAGCACATCACCTTCCGGAACGGCACCGGTTCGAACGTGTTCGGCATCGTGCGCGGCGGGGCCATCTACGCCGAGTACAGCTCCATCACCATCACCGATTGCGTATTCGAATCGAACCGACTGGTCCTTGACGAGTTCGACTTCACCACCTGGGGCGGCGCCATCGCCGGCTACGGCGCCCCGATGACCATCGAACGATGCGTCTTCACCGGGAACAGTTCTGAAGGTGCCGGCGGTGCGATCTACGCCAACAACGCCGCGATCACCGTTCGCAGTTGCGAGTTCACGGACAACGCCGCCCTCGAGACCGGCGGCGGCATCGCGGGCGAGTGGCTCGACCTGACGGTCGACGGCTGCACCTTCCGTGGCAACCGTGCCGATTGGCTCGGCGGAGGCATTCATCTGAAGACCGCCGAGAACGATCCGGTGGGAACCAGCAGCACGGTGACCGACTGCCGATTCGTCCGCAACAACGCCTCCGACGCCGGGTTCGGCATGGGCGGCGGCATCGCGATCGAACACGCGCAGCTCGTCCGGGTCTCCGATTCCAGCTTCGAGGACAACTACGGCTACATCGCCGGTGCCATTCGCGGCGGAGACGCCGGCAGCAACGGAGTCGTCGAGACCAGCAACGTCCTGTACTGCGGCAATTCCCTCGCGAACAACTGGGGCGAGGTGATCGACGACGGCACGTCCGTCTTCGAGCCGAGCTGCCCGTGCTCGGTCGATACCGACGGCGACGGCACGATCGGAGTCGACGACCTCCTCCGGGTGCTCTCGGCCTGGGGCTCGTTCGACCCCGGTGCGGACGTGGACAACGACGGCGTGATCGGCGTCGACGACCTTCTGGCGGTGATCGCCGCCTGGGGCACGGACTGTAAATAAAAAGTTCCCGCCGCTGTGAGATGGCCTCGTCACCGGACGCATTGAGTTCGAAGGATCCCTTCGGGTCCCCCACGGATGAGAGACTGGAGGCCGACCATGCATACGATCACCCGACTCATTGCGACATCCACGCTTTCTTCCTGCCTGGCGGCCGGAGCCTTGGCGGACACCGCCCCCTTTCCCATCGCCGGTGGAGGCGACACCTACGTGTTCACCGCGATCGGACCGTGGTCCAACGAGCACTGCCATCATTCCAACTCCGTCGACCTCGAACTGGCGGACCTGCTGCAGGGGGCGACGGACGAGGCGAGCTGCCTGCTGGATGACGCACGCTTCGCCGATGCCTCCGCCGAAGTCGGATTCCTGCTGGATGAGGATGGATTCACCGCCGCGTTCGGCGGCCAGGGGCATGCGGAGGGAGCCGAGACATTCAACCGGCACGACGTCAACACCGATCTTGAGCTCGGATTCAGTGTCGACACGCGACTCCGCGTCGACTGGACCATGGAGGCCGGCGGCCTCGGATCCGCAGGGTTCCAGATGCGGCGACTCGGAGACATTGGCGGCGAACTGGACGTGAGCCCGGCGGTGATCGACCGGAGCATCAGTTCCTACATCGAACCCCTCTCCGAACAGGGGCAGGATGTGGTGTTCATTCCGGCCGGGCGATGGAACCTGCGAATGATCTCGAACCACCAGGCCTCCGGCGACTGGGAGGAGGGCTTCCAACAGTCATGGAGCGAATGCACGCACATCGCGACCATCGTGGCCCTGGGGGACGTCGACGGTGACGGAGTGGTCGGAGTGGCGGACCTCCTCGACGTGATCGCCCACTGGGGCGTCGTCGAGGCGGACGATGCAGACGCCCGTCTCGCCGACCTCGACGACAACGACACGATCGACGTGGACGATCTGCTCCGGGTCATCTCGGACTGGGGCTGAACTCCGGGGTGGAAGCCGCAGCCGGCTCCGGATCAGACGGCGGCCTCGGCCAGCAGCCCGTCCAGGATCGCGTTGAAGGTCGAGCTGGGCCGCATGACGGAGGAGGCCTTCGATTCATCCGGCATGTAGTAGCCGCCCACGTCCGTGGCGGGCCCCTGGGCGGAGTTGAGTTCCTCGACGATGAGCGACTCCGCTTCGACCAGGGCGTCCGCGACCGGCGTGAACCGGGCCGCCAGCGTGGCGTCGTCGGTCTGCCCGGCGAGTTCGAGGGCCCAGTACATGGCGAGATAGAAATGGCTACCGCGGTTGTCGAGCTCCCCGCAGTGACGGGACGGAGAGCGGTTCTCCATGAGGTAGCGCGTCGTGGCGTCGTCGAGGGTCCGTCCCAGCACCCCCGCCGTGGCGTGGTCGAGATGGGAGGAGAGGAACTCCAGGGAGGCACCGAGGGCCATGAACTCGCCGAGTGAATCCCATCGGAGGTGGTTCTCCTGTTCGAACTGCTGGACCAGCTTGGGAGCGGATCCTCCCGCTCCGGTCTCGAAGAGGCCACCCCCCGCCATCAGAGGAACGATGGAGAGCATCTTGGCGCTGGTACCGACCTCGAGAATGGGAAACAGGTCGGTGAGGTAGTCGCGGAGCACGTTGCCGGTCACCGAGATGGTGTCCTGTCCCGCCTTCATCCGCTGACACGAGAACAGGGTGGCCTCGACCGGAGACATGATGTGGAACTCCAGCCCATCGGTCTCCAGGCCGGCCAGAGTCTCCTCGACCTTCGGAATCAGCTGGGCGTCGTGGGGGCGATCGGCGTCCAACCAGAAGACGGCCGGTGCACCGGTCGCCCGGGCCCGCTCCACCGCCAGTCCGACCCAGTTGCGAATCGGAGCGTCCTTCACCTGGCAGGCACGCCAGATGTCGCCGGCCTCCACTGCGTGCTCGGTCAGGACGGTGCCGTCGGCATCCACGATGCGCACCGCACCGGCGGAGTTCATCTCGAAGGTCTTGTCGTGCGACCCGTACTCCTCCGCCTTCTGAGCCATCAGTCCCACATTGGGAACGCTGCCCATGGTGGTGGGATCGAAGGCTCCATTGGCCTTGCAGAAATCGATGGTGGCCTGGTAGACGCCGGAATAGCTGCTGTCGGGAATGACCGCGGTGGTCTCCTCCGTGTTGCCCTCGGCATTCCACATGCAACCGGACTGCCGGATCATCGCCGGCATGGACGCATCGATGATGACGTCGCTGGGAACGTGAAGATTGGTGATGCCACGATCGGAATCGACCATGGCGATGGACGGCCCGCGGTCGTAGACGGCCTGGATGTCCGCCTCGATCGCCTCGCGGTCGGAATCGGGAAGTCCGGCGATCTTGTCAACGAGATCGCCGAACCCGTTGTTCACATCGACTCCCAGCGATTCGAAGGTCGCACCGTGCCGGGCGAAGAGGTCGCGGAAGAAGACCCGGACGGCGTGCCCGAAGATGATCGGGTCGGAGACCTTCATCATGGTGGCCTTCATGTGCAACGAGAAGAGCACGCCGTCGATCCTGGCCTGTTCCACCTCCCGGGCGAGGAAGTCCACGAGCGCCGAACGGCTCATGTAGGTTGCGTCGAGCACCTCGCCGGCCTGCAGCGCAATGCCGTTCTTGAGGACGCTGACCGACCCGTCGGCCGCCACATGTTCGATGCGGGCCACGGTCGGGGCGCCGATGGTGACCGACTGCTCGTTGTGCCGGAAATCGCCCGCCTCCATGGTGGCGACCCGGGTGCGAATGTCCGACTTCCACTCTCCCATGGAGTGGGGATGCGCGCGGGCGTACTCCTTGACGGCCTTGGGAGCCCGCCGATCGGAGTTGCCCTGACGCAGCACTGGATTCACTGCACTGCCCTTGACCGAGTCGTACCGGGACTTGATCTCGCGTTCCGCATCGTCGGACGGCTCCTCCGGATAGTCGGGCAGACCGTACCCACGGGCCTGCAGTTCCGCGATGGCCGCCTTGAGCTGGGGAATCGATGCGCTGATGTTCGGAAGCTTGATGATGTTGGTGGAGGGATCGGACGTCAGTTCACCGAGCTGCGCAAGGGCATCGGAAACCCGCTGCGACTCGTCCAGCCGATCCGAGAAGACAGCCAGGATGCGGGCCGCCAGCGAGATATCGCTCAGATCGATCTGCAGATCGGTGCCCGCCGTGAAGGCGCGCACGATCGGCAGGAAGGAATAGGTCGCCAGAGCCGGCGCCTCGTCGGTGTGAGTCCAGATGATGGTGGGCGAAGCAGACATCTCGGAGGCCTCCCAGGGGATCGCAGAACAACTCGAGCCGAGGATTCTAGTCGATCTACGCCCCCGGCCCACGGGAGGACCCCGCGGATCACGACGAGCCGTCGGGATGGTGCGGCTGACGACGAAGCCAGTGCTCCACCCAGAGGGGGGCGAAGGGAATCAGCGAGGCCAGAAAGATCAGCAGCGGCGGCTTGAGCCTCCAGCGGGCCACCAGAACGGCATTGACCAGGGCCACGCAGAAGAGGAGGAAGAGGACTCCGTGGACCATTCCGACCACGGTGACAGCGCTGGGCATGCCCCAGATGTACTTCATGGGCATGGCGATCAGCAGCAGGACGATGAAGGAGATGCCCTCGACGATGCTGATGACGCGAAGCCGGCCGATCGACGAATTGAGCATCCCGTTCTCCGGAACTGGAATCAGATCGTGGACGCGAGCTCACTGATGCTCTTGAGCGATGCATGAAGGGACATGCCGGGAACATGATCAAGGGCCAACTGACCGACGTCACGCCCTCCAACGGCCAGCAGAATGCCGCAGTCGTGACAGTCCTTGGCAAATCGGTTGATGTGATCGGTCTGGGACCGGATGTCGTCGACGGAACTGACGGAGATCCAGGCCAGATCGGGACGCTGCTCCGGCTTCAGCGAGGTGGTGGCGCATCGCAGCACTTCAATGGGAGTGTTGGGACCGATGTTGGCCGCATGCCCCCCCTGCTCCTCGAGGACCAGTGCAACCAGCATGGAAGGCAGGATGTAGGGATCCTTCGAGAACGAGGCGCCGGTCGCCGTGAAACGCGGACGGTCCAGGCTCACGGACTGTGAGAACTGCTGGATCACCTGAATGCAGGACTGGGTTGCACGGTGTTCGGAAAGGATCAGTTCGGGGGTATGCACACCGTCGCCGATGACTCCCAGTGCGAACTTGATGTAGGAGTCGCCGATCTCCGCCACCGAGACCCCGGAGATGAAGAGCGACATCAGCATGTTCTGAGCCGCAACGAACTCACCGCTCTCGAGGAGTTTCAGAAAGTCCGTGGCGGTCGCAGTCTGCGCGGACTGGGTGTCCAGGCCTGCAGGCAGCCCGATCGATGCGGGATCGAGTACCGCGATGGATCGATCACGGATGAAGTTGATCGCCGCCTTCAGGGTGATCCTGCGGTGCCCCCCTCCGGTGCGGGTGACCTGAAGAAGCCCCTGGTCCGCCCATCGCTTGAGCGAGGACTCGCTGGTTCCAATGGCCTTTGCAAGGTCACGTGGGGAAATGGTCTTGTTGAGAGCTATGCCGTTCACGCTGGAATCATAATCGGCCATTTCGGTGCCCGTAGGGGCAATTTGGATGTTTTGAACGATTTGTCCGGTAAAACCCCTTGACGATCCAGAAACAAACCCTACATTTTGACCGTTATGACCGATTTGGTCGATTTGAACGTTTAGACAAAAGGACACCCCCATGATTTCTACCACGATCCTCACCATCGCCATGAGCGTCGGCCAGTGCGAAGCCTCCCAGGCCATGGCCGTGAAGGCAATGGCCATCAACAGCAAGCCGACCATCGCACAAGCCGCCTCCTCCTCCGACCAGTTCAGCACATTGGTCACCGCCCTCAAGGCGGCCGACCTGGTGGACACCCTCAACGGCGAAGGCAACTTCACCGTGTTCGCCCCCACGAACGACGCCTTCGCAGCACTGCCGGATGGCACCATTCCCAGCCTGCTGTTGGAGAAGAACAAGGGTCAGCTGACCGAGATCCTCACCTACCACGTCCTGCCGACGCGACTCGACGCCAAGCACGTCGTCACCAGCAACGGATCCAAGTCCATCAACGGCCAGTGGATCGACTTCAAGTCGAATGATGATGGCGTCTTCATCGACGGTGCCAAGGTCCTCATGACCGACATCGAGTGCAGCAACGGCACCATCCATGTCATCGATGCAGTCATCCTGCCGACGACCAAGAACATCATCAGCACTGCCAAGGAGGCCAAGGCCTTCTCGACGCTGTTGGCCGCCGCAGAAGCTGCGGGACTGGCCGACGAGCTCGGCACCAACGGCCCATACACGGTGTTCGCCCCGACTGACGAGGCATTCGCCCAGCTCGGCAGCGACACCATCAACGAGCTCCTGAAGCCCGAGAACAAGAGCAAGCTGGCACGGATCCTCGGACACCACGTGGTCTCCGGCCGTGTGTACTCGCCCGACGCACTTGCTAGCGGCGAGGCCATGACCCTGGTCGGCACCCCCCTCAAGATCGCCGTGGTCGACGACAAGGCGCGCGTCGAAAACGCGAACATCCTGCTCACGGACATCGATGCATCCAATGGCGTGATTCACGTCATCGACAGCGTCATGATTCCCGCCGAGAAGCAGGCCCGAGTTGACTGAGCCCCTCCCCGCCCGGGGTGGCGCCTCGTACAGGCGCCACTCCGGGTGTTCCCTTACCACACCCCCCACAAGAAGGACCGATTGTCATGAAATCCTCCCTCCCCCTAATCGCCTCGATGCTCACGATCACCGGCTCGGCGGTCGCAGGCAATGTGCGTGTCGCGCACCTGAGCCCCGACGCCCCTGCCGTTGACGTGCGCGTCAATGGCGCCGTCGCATTCCAGAACCTCTCCTTCAACGAGGTCAGCGACTACGCCGATCTGCCCGCCGGCGACTACCAGATCCAGGTGGTCCCCACCGGTGCGACCGAGCCCGTCGTCATCGATACCGTCCTGAGCGTCCCCGCCAAGGGAGACTTCACCGCAGCGGCCCTGAACCCGCTGGCGGAGATCGGACTGGGCCTCTTCGAGGACGACAACCGCCGCGTCCCGGGCTCGACCCGAGTCCGCTTCGTCCATGCCTCCCCCGGTACACCCGCCGTCGACATCGCCCTCGCCGGCGGTCCCGTACTCTTCGCGAACGTGGGCTTCGGTGAATCCGGCGGCTACATCGAGGTGCCGGCCGGAAGCTACGACCTGGAAGCACGTGTCGCGGGCACGGACATCGTCGCCCTCTCCCTTCCGGGCACGGAACTGACCGGAGGCACCGGCGTCACGGTCTGGGCATCCGGCCTCCTGAAGGGCGAGCCGGCCCTCGGTGTCGCACTTTCCGTCGACGTCGCCCCGTTCGCCAAGGTCAGAATCCTGCACGCCAGCCCCGATGCCCCCATGGTGGACTGCATCGTCAACGGCTCCCGTGCCATCACCGAGCTCTCCTTCCTCGAGGACACCGGCTACGTCGCTCTGGACACCGGATCCACGAACGTGAAGGTCGTGCCTTCGGGCGCCACCGACCCGGTCGTCATCAACGCCACCCTCGACCTTGAAGCCGCGGACTACTCGGTCCTGGCCGTGGGTGAACTCGCCAACATCCGGGCCCTCCCCCTGGGCGACGACAACTCCCTCACGGACGACGCACGCATCCGCTTCGTCCACGCCTCTCCGGATGCTCCGGCCGTCGACATCGCCCTCGCCAACGGAGGCCCGGTCCTCTTCGCGAACGTGTCCTTCGGCGAATCCGGCGGCTACATCGAGGTTCCCGGCGGCGTCTACGATCTCGAAGCCCGGGTCGCCGGCACCGACACCGTGGCCTTGTCTGTACCCGGTGTCAACGTCACCGGCAACCGTGTGTTCACCATCGTCGCAACCGGATTCCTGTCCGGTTCGCCCAGCCTCGGCGCCCTCCCGCTCCTGGATGCCGAAGCCTGCCGCACCGACGTCAACGGCGACGCACGCACAAACGTGGACGACCTGCTCGGTGTTCTCACCAACTGGTCGTCCAGCGACCCTTGGGGTGACATCAATGGTTCCGGCACCGTCGAGGTGATGGATCTCATGGCTGTCATCCAGTCGTTCGGGGTATGCAAGTCGGACCTGTAAGGCGTTTCGCCCGAAGGAATGACTTGCATCGTGGTACCCGGTGGGGGCTGACAACCTCCTCAATGGAAGCCCCCATCGGGAACACATCGCTGATCCTCTTCAAGGAAAGGAAACAACCATGAAGCTCATCGACGTCATCGCAGCCGTCCTCCTCGTGATCGGAGGTCTCAACTGGGGCCTCTGGGGACTCTTCGAGATCGACTTCGTCGCCTCCATCTTCGGCAGCAACGCAGCCGTGGGTGCTCGATTCATCTACATCCTGGTGGGCGCCGCCGCCATCTACCAGGCTGCCAACCTCAAGGGCATCCAGGCACGCTGGAACGTGTCGATGGCCTGATCCAACCCCTCCTCCTCTGATTTCCCCGGTGATGCGGGAGTCGACTGGTGGCGACTCCCGCTCCCGGGGACACGGGGCGAGCCATGCAAGCCACCTCCACATCCAAACCCGATCGCAAACGGATCGCGCTGACCGGCGCAACCGGCTACGTCGGTGGGCGACTCGCCCAGCGACTGCTCGGCTCCGGGCACGATCTGCATTGTCTGGTCCGCTCGAAGCAGAAGCTCGAGGCACGCTCGTGGTCACAGCACGAGCGTGTTTCGATTGGCACCATGGACATGCTGGACGTCGACCGCATGACCGAGGAAATGACTGGATGCAAGGTGGCCTACTACCTGATCCACTCCATGCAGTCGACCCGGGACTACGCCGAGCACGACCGCAAACTCGCCACCAACTTCGCCCGGGCGGCCCATCGGGCGGGTGTCGAACGGATCATCTATCTAGGGGGATTGGGCGAGATGGAGGAGGACCTCAGTCCCCACCTGCAGTCCAGACGCGAAGTCGAACGGTGCCTTGGAAGCACTCCGGTGCCGGTGACGACATTCCGGGCCGCCATGATCATCGGATCCGGATCGGCCTCGTTCGAGATCCTGCGGTACCTCGTGGAGCGACTGCCGGTGATGGTGACCCCGAAGTGGGTCAAGACGGAGTCCCAGCCCATCTCCATTCTGGACGTCCTCTACTACCTCGAGGCCTGCCTGGACTGTCCGGAGTCGATCGGACGAACCATCGACATCGGCGGCTCGCGGGTGGTGACTTACCGGGAACTCATGCGAGACATGGCCAAGGAGCTCGGACTCCGACCCCGATTGGTGATTCCCGTTCCGGTGCTCACCCCCCGTCTGAGCTCGTACTGGATCCATTTCGTGACTCCGGTCAGCGCGAGAATCGCCCAGCCGCTTGCCCAGGGCCTGTGCAACCGCGTCGTCTGTCGCAACGACGACGCCTCGCGACTCTTCGAACATCGCCCACTCAGCCCCCGCGACGCGATCAAGCGTGCGCTCCAGCGTGAAGTGAGCAACGAGGTCATGACGTCCTGGATGGATGCCGGACGCGTGCCTGGCGATCCCGACTGGTCCGGAGGCAAGGTCTTCATCGATCGTCGGGAGGTGACCGTGGATGCGACCCCGGAATGCGTCTACGAAGCCGTCCGCATCATCGGCGGAGGACACGGCTACTACGCCGCCGACTGGCTCTGGCGGGTTCGGGGTTTCATGGACAAGGCGATCGGCGGCCCCGGACTTCGACGTGGCCGCCGGGATCGCAAGGAACTCGCTTTTGGTGATGCCTTGGACTTCTGGCGGGTCCTGCACGCCGACCCCGGAAGCCGACTGGCTCTGTACGCCGAGATGAAACTTCCCGGAACCGCTACCCTCGAGTTCGACATCATCAAGGGGGAAGCACCTGGATCACCCACCACCATCGTGCAGGTGGCCAGGTTCCGGCCGCGTGGGCTGCTCGGACTCGCCTATTGGTACTCGATCAAGCCGCTGCACGGGATCGTCTTCAACGGCATGCTCGACGGCATCCGCCGTGAAGCCCTCCAACGAGCCTCGGACCAGTCACGCACGGGAGCGATTGAACATGCCTGATCTGATGTGGTTCCGAAACGATCTGCGAACGATCGACAACCCCGCCCTCTCGGCTGCGGCCACCGGAGGGGTGATCGGGATCTTCGTCTGTACCCCCGGGACCTGGCGACGCCACGACTGGGGTCCGCCACGGGTCACGCTGCTCCTTGAATCCCTCCGTGTCCTTCGCAGCGAACTCGAGCAACTGAACATTCCCCTGCTGATCCGCATCGCGGACACCGACATGGAATCGGTCGACATCGTCACCGACGTGGCGGCTGCGAACGGTTGTGCGACGGTTCATGCGAACCGGGAGTTCGGGGTCGACGAGGCCCGACGGGACGAACTGGCGGGCTCGTGGCTGTCCGAGCGGAACATCGGCTTCGCACTGCATCACGATCAGGTCGTGTTCGAACCGGACGACATCCTCACGAAGGGCGGAACCAGCTTCAAGGTCTTCACCCCCTTCCGGAACACCTGGAACGGCATGCTCATCGATCGGGGACTGCCTGAGCACGCACCACTGACGCCCTGCGAGTCCGTCTCCCCCACATCGGATCCCATTCCGGGGTCGGTCCCCGGGTTCACTCCTTGGCCCGGCATCACCTTGTGGCCCGCCGGACAGAATGCGGCCATGGAACGCCTCCAGCGTTTCCTCGACGGCCCGGTCGACCGATACCACAACACCCGGAACAGTCCCGACATCGAGGGGACCAGCAGCCTCTCCCCCTGGCTGGCCACGGGCACCCTTTCGCCGGTGACCTGCCTCCGTCCCCTGGTCGAGCGATTCGGTCCGGACCCCGCCCTCTGGCCCGCGGGCCCCGCGACGTGGCAATCCGAACTCGTGTGGCGGGACTTCTACCGCTACGTCATGCACCACAATCCCAAGGTGAGCATGCGACGGCCGATGCAGGAATGGACCGTCGATCTTCCGTGGCGGCAGGACGATGACGGATTCGAAGCCTGGTGCAACGGGCGGACCGGCATCGAGATCGTGGACGCCGGCATGCGGCAGATGCTCGAAACCGGATGGATGCACAACCGGGTGCGAATGATCACGGCGATGTTCCTGACCAAGAACCTGCTCATCGACTGGCGTCGTGGCGAACGGTTCTTCGCCCGGCATCTCGTCGACTACGACTTCGCAAGCAACAACGGCGGTTGGCAGTGGTCGGCGTCGACGGGTACGGATGCGGCCCCCTACTTCCGCATCTTCAATCCCAATCGGCAGGCCGAACTCTTCGACCCCGACGGAGCCTACCGTCGCCGCTGGAATCCCGATCACCATCCCCTGAAGACACTTCCCATCGTTGATCTGGGGTCCTCCCGACGCCGGGCGATCGAGATCTTCAAGGTCGCCCGCACCGCGGGCTGCTGATCCGGTCCGGATCAGCTCAGCTGCCCCAGTACTCGAACAGCTTGAGGAGGTCGCCGATGTCGACCTTGCCGTCCCGATCGAGATCGCCGGGCTTGGGCTTGTCGCAGGCTGCGTCCGCACACAACGTACCGGCACCGTGCCAGTCGCCTTCGTGCTGACCGCACTCCCACTCGGTCATCAGCAGGCAGTAAGAGCCGAAGCAGCAGGCACCGGGCTCGAAGGTGCACTGGACCTTCTCGCAGTGGACGTTCGCTCCGTGCCAGGTGCCGGCGGCCTCCGTGCAGGCCGCCTGCGTCAGCTGGACGCACAACTCCTCGAGGCAGCAGGCACCGACGCCGCAGGTGTCCACCACCGAGGTGTTCGAGAGATGGAAGTTTCCCGTCGCCGGATCGGGCAGGTTGCCGCACAGCAGGCTGTCGTAGAGTTCGACGTCTCCCAGTCCGGTGTTGCCGATCCCGCCCGCCTCGTGGACCGTGACGTTGTCCGTGATCTCGCACCCCTTGAACCGGACCCGGCTGCTGAGATTGAAGAGGTCGACAGCGACCCCACCGGCGGTGGCTCCGGAACGGTTTCCGGTGACCATGCAGTCCGTGAACTTCTGCGTCACGTGATCGTCGGGCTGGAGAGCGACCCCGCCCCCCCGGATGCCGGCCCAGTTGTCGGAGATCATCGTGCCGACCACCTGCAGAGAGACTGAACCGGCCCGAATCGCACCACCGGTCGTGTTCGCGCGGTTTCCGAGGAAACGGCACGTGTCGACCACGGCTGTTTCCTGCCGCTGCCCGATCCAGATGGCACCTCCCTGGGTGGCGGCCACGTTGTCGATGAAGTCCGTGCGGCGAACCACCAGCTTCGTCTCGAACGAACCACGGGAGTGGATGGCCCCCCCCTCGTCGCTCCGATTGCCCTCGAGGACACTGTCGACCACGGTGACGGTTCCGACCGCATGCAGAATCCTGATTCCACCTTCGCCCATCCCGGCGATCGTTCCGTCGGAAAAGGTGACGTTGGACTGCCCCTTGACGTCGATCCCGTGTCCCGGAGCATTCTCCAGCGTGCATCCTTCGAACACCGCATCCGAATCCACGACGTCGACGAGCGTGAACCCCTCCGTTCGGACGACAAGGTTGCGGAAGGTGATCGAGGCTCCGTTTCCGATTTCAATCGCGGCCGCATCCCATGCCCCGCCCTGAACGACGACGCTGCCGTCCGGAGCCCAGTCGATTGCCTCGACCGTCACTACGTTCGCTACACGGCCATCGACACCGAATGACTCGTAGACACCCGGCACTACGGCGATGGTGCTCCCTTCCGGAGCCCAACGCAGAGCGGTCTGGATGGAGAGGTAGTCACCGTTGCCGGCGGGATCCACGATGAAGGTGTCCGCGACGGCGGGCGTCGCCAGACAAATGCCGAGGACGGCGAGCATGGGTCGATTGGGCATTGGTTGATCTCCTGCGAGAGATGGGGAAGAGCGAGCGAGACCGATCCGGCTTCACTCGCAACCAATGCGACGGTGAAACCGGTTTCTCTCACCACAGAGGGGATTTTTCGTGAAACCTCCCTCCCGGCCCTGAAATCAGCCTGAAATCCGCAAGTCCTTTCCAGCCGGATGCTTGTTGCCGTGAGCAGACAGGCTCGATACCATCTCCGGTTCTTCAGCCCGAGCCGACTGAGGCGGCTGGAGATTTTTTTGAACCGCGGCCGCTTGGCCGCAACTGACCCGATTGAAGGATTCCTGCCTTGAAACTCTACGTTGGCAACCTCAGCTACTCCACGAACGAAGAAACCCTCCGCGCTCATTTCGAAGCCCACGGCAGCGTCGCCGACGTGGCTGTGATCAGCGACCGTGACACCGGCCGCCCCCGCGGATTCGGTTTCGTCACCATGAACAACGATGATGAAGCTCGCGCCGCCATGGAAGAGCTCAACGGCAAGGATCTCGAAGGCCGTGCCCTGAACGTCAATGAGGCTCGCGAACGCACCCGCGGCTGATTCGCCTCGTCCAAGACAACCAGCAGGCACCGTTCGCGGTGCCTGCTGTTTTTTATCCCGGCATGAACTGCTCGAGCAGGACGCCTCGTGCGACACCACCCTCGTGCACGACTATCCGATGCAGTCCCAGGGACTGCATGACCTGATCCACCAGCGTCACCCCGGCGACGATGATGCCCGCCCGCGAGGATTCGATGCCCCGGATCGCGGCGCGGCCTTCGCAGTCAAGACCCGCCAGTCGACGCAACAGTCCGAAGACCATCGAACGTTCGAGAACAAATCCCTCGACCGATTCGTCCACGCCCCCGAAGACCCTCGCCAGCGTCGTGAAGCTGCCTCCCACACCGACACCCGTGTCGACGGGAGGCACCGAATCGGGCAGCAGACCTTCCAGTTCGCGGTGGACGGCACGCTGCATCGCTTCGAGCGTGGACGACTCGATGACCCCCGACGAGTCGAACCTCGACGAGAGATTCACCGCTCCCACCGGCATGGAAGCGACATGTTCCACGTCGCCGTTCCCCTCGATGACCAACTCACTGCTGCCCCCTCCGATGTCGACGATCGCCACGGTCGAGCCCTCGATGCCCGCACCGCGTACGCTTCGAAGGGCCGCCAGGGCCTCCGCCTCCGGCGTCAGCAGTTCCAACTCGATTCCGGTGGCCTCATGAACCTTGGCGATGAACGCATCACCGTCCGAAGCCTGACGCACTGCTGCGGTGGCCACGATGCTGAGCGACGCGACATCGTGCTGCATGGCCTGGCCCTTGAAGGCGACGACGGCCTCGATGGCCCGATCGACCGCCTGTGGATCCAGACGGCCGTCGATGCCGGGACTCCCGAGTCTGGTCAGGACCCGGTCCCGATGCAGGGAAACGAGCCGCCCCCCCGTCCACCGGGCGATCTCGAGCCGGGCGCTGTTGCTCCCGACGTCGATGACCGCGCGATGGATGGGGGCCGCTGTCTGCATCGTTGCAGTGTAGGACCTGTCACTGGTTCCTGAGCCGGATGTGCTCGCACTGGACGATCTGCAGTCGATCCCG
>DBGM01000033.1:37833-62345 GCA_002295885.1 Phycisphaerales bacterium UBA854 | reverse complement strand
TATCCCGAACCGTCCCCGAGTTCGACCACTTCGGCCAGCGGAATCGATCGACCGTCGGGGGCGATGATCCACATCCCCTCAATGTCCGAGAGGTCGGCGCGGGAGAGCCCCGCTGCGCTCACCCGGACATCGATGTCCTCTCCATCGGCGGCGAACACGTGCGCTTCGTCCCCGTAGACCGAACTGCGAACCTGGCGGGCGACGTCCTCGACCGTCAGTCCCAGCGCAGCGCCGGAGGGAAGCAGCCGGATCTGAAGTTCTCGCTGACCATCGAACAGGTCGTCGGCGATGTCGAACACGCCGTCGAAGATCGCCAGATCGTCCTTCATGCGGGCCGCAACCGCCATCATGCGGCCAAGATCGTCCCCGCTGATGTTGACGGTGATGTCTTTCCCTCCCGGTCCGCCGGTGAGCTCCTGGACGGAGAAGTTGTCCACCCCCGGAAGCTGTCCTTCGAGGGAGGCCCGCACGTCGGTCATGATCTGTCCGGCGTTGCGCTCCCGCACTTCGGCGGGCGACAGTTCCAGGAAGATCTGTGCGACGTTCGTCGAGAAGGACGACCCCCGGCCGGTTTCGACGTCCGAGGTCGCACCGATGATGGTGTTCACGAGCTGGATCTCGGGCTGCTCCTCCAACGCCCGCTCCACCCGGAGTGCGACCGCCTCCGTGTGCTCGAGGGGAGTGCCAACCGGCATCTCGAACTTGATCATCACGGTCTCGGCGTCGTCGCTGGGAAGGAAGTTGTAGCCCACCCGACCGCCGGCGAGGAAGGCGACCGAGAAGATCAGTGCCGCCACGGCCACCGACAAGGTCAGGTAGCGGCGATTCAGCAGTGTGCCCAGCAACGTCACGTACCGCGGCACGATCCGGTTGAAGATCAGATCGTCGCGCTTCTGTTCGAAGCGTCGCATGCGGGCTCCGAACCGTCGATCCGACGCGCGGTCCCGGCGGGCCAGACTGTGCCCCATGTGCCCGGGCAGCATCATCAGGCACTCGATGAGGCTCATGAAGAGGGCCAGGGCGACCACCACGGGCAGGGCGCCCATGAGATCACCGATCCCCCCCTTGATGAACGTGAGCGGCAGGAAGGCCACGATGCTGGTCAGCACCGTCGCCACCACGGGCCACTGGACACGACCCGCTCCCTCGATGGCGGCCTGCAATGCACCGATCCCCTTGTCGTGCCGGGCCTGGATGCTCTCGCAGACCACGATCGCATCGTCGACCAGCAGTCCGATCACCACGATCAGTCCGAACATCGTGAGCAGGTTGAGCGTGGCCCCGGTCCACTCCATCAGCACCAGCGTGCCGGCCAGCGCGATGATGAGACCCATTCCGACCCAGAAGGCCGCCCGCCAGTTGAGGAACACCATGAGGGTGAGGAAGACCAGGATCGCACCGTAGATCGCGTTCTCCGAAAGGAGGCTCAGTCGTCCCTCGACGAACCGGGCGAGATCGGTGAACGTGGTCATCTCGACTCCCGGCGGCAGGACATGCGTGGAGTTCAACCCCTTCTCCCATGCCTTCTTCACATCCGGGTTGATCAGCATGTCCATCGTCGACATCTCGAGCGGCTGACCGGTCCGCCCGTCGACGTAGGCGCGCACCATCCTCGCCATCTTCACGATGTCCTGCTTGCCGGCACGAAGCGCCGTCATGCTGACGGACGGTGCTCCGTTGAATCGGACGTTGACCGGCGTGTCCACGAAGCTCCGGTAGATCCTCGCGATATCCCCGAGTCGGACCACGTCCCCGTCGGACTGGGCCGTGACCACGATCTCCCGGATTGAATCGCTGTCCTCCGGGACGCCGAGGGTCCGGATTCCGATCGTGCCGCCCGACGTCTGGATCGATCCCCCGGGAATCTCCCGCATCCACCGCGACACCGCGGAGGAGATGGTCGGCAGTCCGATGCCGTACCGCACCATCGCATCACGATCGACCTCGACCCGGATCTCGTAGTTGCGGATGCCGCCCCCGTAGGTGAGCTGGCCCATGTCGGGAAGGGACCGGAGATCGTCCCGGGCGGCGCGGGCGGCCTGCTTGAGCACCTCCTCATCCGCATCCCCGTAGATCTCGAGCATGATGACCGGCAACTGGTTGTCGATTTTCAACACCTGGATCCGGTCGGCATCCGCGGGCAGATCCTCGAGCGCCATGACGGCCCGTTCGACCTCGTCGACCGCCGCATCGATGTCGCTCACCTCCTCCCGGAAGGTCACGGAGATGCTGCCGCCGCCTTCGACGAGATTGGTCCGGACCTCGTCGACCTCCTTGAGTTCCGACACCGCGTCCTCGACCTTCTTCGCCAGGGCGTCCTCGATCTCGGCGGGAGACGCTCCGGGGTACGGCATCGTGATGTAGGCGCGGTCGGGGGCGATGTCGGGAAAGAACTCCCGTCGCAGGGTCAGCGCGGACCAGGTTCCGAAGAACAGGATCGCGACCATCATGAGATTGACCGGGACCGGATTGCGGACGCTGAAACGCGGGAGGTTCACGGGCTTCGGTCCTCGTCCGGCTCGAGGGCGGCGAAGGCCTCGTGGCTGGGCACCGAGAACACCGGCAGACCGTCGGTCAGGGATCGTGTCGGCGTGACCACGACCTGATCACCCGGAGCAAGCGGACTGCCCAGCACCAGCCAGTCCCGATCCGGCAGTCCGGTTTCGGCCACCTCCAGGCGCACCGCGTGGGACACCTGGACCGGGATGCTTTGGATGCGGCCGTCCCGGACGAGCAGCACCCGATCGTTGAGCACCGACCTCCGGGGCACGACCCAGGAATCAACCCCGACCTCGCTTTCGACCTGTCCCCGCAGGAACATGCCGGGGGCCAGATAGCTGTCTCCATCCAGTTCCTGCTCCAGTTCCACGTAGACCGTGGTGGTCCGGGTGGTGGGATCGTCCTCCGGAGCGATCCGACTCACGGCCCCGATCCACGTCTGGTCGTTGGAACCGGTTGCGAACAGGGCGACGGCGTCTCCGACTCCCAGTTCACGGCGGACCGCGGCGGACAACCGGAGCGGCACCTCCATCAACGTCGGATCGACCACGCGGGCCACGCGGGATCCGCTGACCAGACTCTCACCGATCTTCACATCGACCGACTCGATGTAGCCATCGAGCGGACTCGTGATCCGACAGCGGTCGATCCGCTGCTGGGCGATGGCGAGATTCGCCTCCTCCCGTCCCTGCCGGGCGATGAGCTGGCTGCGCTGGGTGCGGAGCTGATCCGCCTGCTGCTGTGCGGTGATCAGCGAGGACTGGCGGGCGATGAGCGCCTGACGGAGCTGGTCGACTTCCCGGGGCGGCGCCGCATCCCGCGCCGCGGCGGCCTGGATCCGCTCGAAGTCGCGCTGGGCGATGGCGACCTCCTCCTCGGACAGGGCCAATCGATCGTCGGCCGCCTGCTGCTCGAGGGCGAGGGACGCGAGCTGGGATTCGATGTCGGCGACCTGCTGCCGGGCGATCTCCCGCTCCTGGATGAAGTCCGAATCGTCGAGCCGGACCAGAAGCTGGCCGGTGGCCACGGGATTTCCGGCCCGGCTGGTCTCGGGAAGTTCGATCACCGTCGACGTCACCCGGGCGGGAACATCGGCGTGGTGGAGGGAGTCGGCCACGCCGTACCCTTCGAACTGACGGCGGACCGGTCGCCGGGTGGATTCGAGCACGATGACCGACCGGGCCGGTTTCGCCTCGTCCGAGACGCTCGCCTGCGGAGCGGTCATCACCAGCAGGCTGAGAAAGCCCACGGCAAGTCCGATCACGATCAGCCCCGTGGCAAGGCGGGTGATCAGGCGGACGGAGTTGTTGGCCATCGGTTCCATGCTCTGAGACCCCTGGGCTGCCCCGGCCTTCATCGGCCGCCCCCGAAACGGGACATGAGGAACCGGGGAGTCGTTCATTCTAGCAGCCCGGGGGACCAAATCCTCCTCGGATCCGACTTCCCGGTGCGTTGCCACGGCCTTACGGCACCGGCTAGGATCACCGCTATGTCGACACCCGAATCCGCCGGAGATCCGGCCGCCCAGATCAGCCTGGAACAAGTCCGCCACGTGGCCGAACTGGCCCGCCTGGCCATGTCCGACGAGGAACTCGAATCCTGCCGGGGTGAACTGGCTTCGATCCTCCGCCACATCGCCACCATCGATGCGGTCGACGTGGACGGAGTCGAGCCGCTCGCCCACGCCATCGACATGTCGAACCGGCTGTCCGACGACGAGCCCGCCGAATCGCTGTCCATCGACGATGTCCTCGCCAACGCCCCCGCGCTGGAGGACCGTTTCATCGCGGTTCCGAAGGTGCTCGACCCCGGAGCCGACGAATGACGGGAAGCCTGCGAACCATCTCGGACCGGGTGCGCGACGGAAGTTCCAGCGCGGTCGCCGAGCTCGACCGCTGCCTCGAACGCATCGCACGCGACGACGGGCCCATCGGCTCCTTCCAGTGCACCGGCGCCGATGCGGCGCGGGAGCGGGCGGAAGCGGTCGATCGGCGCATCGCGGCCGGCGAGGACATGGGGCCGCTCGCCGGCGTGCCCATCGCAATCAAGGACAACATCGTCAGCCGCGGCGAACCGACGACCTGCGGCTCGAGGATGCTCGAGGACTTCCACAGCCCCTACGACGCGACGGTGATCACGAAACTGATCGAGGCCGGTGCCGTTCCGTTCGGCAAGACCCGGTGCGACGAGTTCGCGATGGGATCCGGAACCGAATACTGCGCCTTCGGCCCCGTCCACAATCCCTGGGACCTCGACCGCGTGCCGGGCGGCTCCTCCGGCGGCAGCGCCGCCGCGGTGGCCGCCGAGTTGTGCCCCGCTTCGCTCGGGAGCGACACCGGAGGATCGATCCGGCAGCCCGCTTCCCTGTGCGGCGTGGTCGGCATCAAGCCGACCTACGGACGGGTGAGCCGCTACGGGCTGGTCAGCTTCGGGCCCAGTCTCGATCAGATCGGTCCCTTCGCCCGCAGCGTGGAGGACGCGGCCCTGGTGCTGCAGGCGATCGCCGGCGAGGACATCCACGACTCCACCACCATCGACTCCCCGGCGGAGGACTTCACGACCTCCCTGCACGAGCCCATCGAAGGCTTGCGGATCGGACTGCCGTCGGAATACCTCGATGCGCACAACGACGACGCCGTCAATGCGATGGTGCACGCCGCGGTCGAGACCTACCGCGGACTCGGCGCCGAGATCGTCGACGTCACCCTCCCGCTGACGGACGTCGGCATCGCCACCTACTACGTGATCGGCCCCGCCGAAGCCTCCAGCAACCTCGCCCGCTTCGACGGCATCCGCTACGGACGACGCGTGGAACCGGCGGCCGGAGAGGGACTGTTCGAGCTCTACGCCCGCAGCCGTGGCGAGGGATTCGGCCCCGAGGTCCGACGCCGGATCATGCTGGGCACCTACGTGCTCAGCGCGGGGTACTACGACGCCTACTACAAGCGTGCCCTGCAGGTGCGCCGTCTGATCCGTCGCGAGTTCGAGGACGTGTTCCGGCGGTGCGACGTGCTGCTGGGCCCGACCACTCCGGCCCCGGCGTTCCGGATCGGCTCGATCTCCGACCCGCTGGCCATGTATCTCTGCGACCGGTACACCGTCAACGCGAACATCGCCGGCATCTGCGGAATCTCCATCCCCGCGGGATGCACCGAGGTCGACGGCAAGCCGCTTCCTCTGGGTCTCCAGCTCCAGGCTCCCGCTCTCGGGGAATCGACCCTGCTCCGCGCCGCGCGCATGTACGAAGCGGCCACGAACCACCACGAAGCCCGCCCGGGTTCCAACGCCTGATGGCCGCCACGGGACCAGTCGTCGGCATCGACCTCGGGGGCACCAACACCCTCGCCTGCGTGCTGCTGCCCGACGGCACCGTCGCGGGGCGATCGCATCGCCCCACCGATGCGGCACGGGGAACCGCAGCGGTCATCGACGGACTGGCCGAGGCCGCCCACGCCGCGTGCCGCGAAGCCGGGGTCACGATGGACGCCATCGACACCGTGGGCGTCGCGGTCTGCGGGGCGGTCGACCACGCCGCCGGCGTGGTGCTGGCCACCGGTGCCCTGCAGTGGAAGGACGTGCCGCTGGCGGCCGAACTGCAGAACCGCCTGGCACGCCCCGTGGTGCTGGAGAACGATGTGAACGCCGCCGCGTGGGGCGAATACCGTCTCGGCGCCGGCCGGGACTCCGACGGCATGATCGCCGCCTGGGTCGGTACCGGGATCGGAAGCGGCATCGTGCTTGACGCACGCCTGTTCCACGGACCGCGCGGGACCGCGGGCGAACTCGGCCAGATGAAGGCCGACTGCACCGGCGGCGAACCTCGGATTCTCGAGGCGATCGCCTCCCGCACCGGCATGCGCACGCTGGTGGGCGAACGCGCCGGGAATCATCCCGGGTCGACCCTGCTCGCCGACTGCAATCACGATCTCGATGCCATCGGAACGAAGGAACTGGCCTCGGCCTTCGCCGCCGCGGATCCACTCGCGGTGGAGGTCATCCAGTTCGCGGGAGCGGTGCTCGGCACGGCCCTCGCCAACGCGGTCACCCTGCTCTCCATCGACACGGTGGTCCTGGGCGGCGGAATGACGGAGTCCCTGGGCGACCCCTGGGTGGAGCTGGTCCGGGCCGGCTTCGAACGGGATGTCTTCCCTCCGCAGGCGGCGAAGTGGTGCCGCATCGTCGCGACCCGTCTGCACGCCGACGCCGGACTCGTCGGCGCGGCGATGATCGCCTCCGACTCAGTCGGCTGAAGGTGTCCCGTCGAAACGGGTGAACGGTTCGACCCGCTTCATCGCTCCGTAGGTGCGCATCCACTCGAGGAACGATGCCCGCAGCCGTTGGGCGCGTGCCCTGGCTCCGGGCAGTTCCGGCCTCGGCCCGATCGCGGCGGTCGCATCCACCCACGGTGCGTTCGTCAGTCGGCGCACCGTGACTTCGGCGGGCCACCCGGGCACCGAGGTCAGTTCGTAGACGACCTCGTCCGCACCGATGTCCCGATGCCGCAGAACGGCCAGGTCCTGTGATGCCGCCGCCTTGGCCATGGCCCGGGGCACGTCCGACCATCGGATGCCGGTGGCGGGAAGCAGCGACGGAGCCGGCTCGCCGATCGGGGTCGCCGAGGCGGCCCCGGCCAGAATCGCCGTCATGCGACGCTCCTGCTGGGAGCTCAGTTCGTGGTTCGAAGGAGGAGCCATGACCTCGTCGGACGAGGTCGAGCAGCCCTGAATCACCAGCAGAACCCCGATGGCGACCCCTTGAAGGCTTCTTTTGTGGATCAGATGGCTCACCCGCATGCCCCAGACCATACCATGATCCCCAGCAATCCGGGCCTCCGACTCTGGGGCCCGGGGCCCCCTCCGGGCCGATACTGGGAATGCCCCCCCACCGCTGGCTGAGAACGGAATCCGACATGGCCAAGGCAGGAAAGAACAAGTCCGGTCACGGACAACGACGGCAGGAACTGCGACGCAACCTGCCCAAGCCGACGGCCACCTTCCGTGCGGCCCTGCTGCGACCGGAGTTCCTGCGCTCGTGCGTGATCATCTTCGCCTTTCTGGTGCTGACCAGCATGCTCGTCATCTGGTCGACGGATCAGGTGCGGATCCGTGACGGACAGCTGATGGGCGAAACCAGGGTGAAGCGACTCGACTACCGGGTGATCGACCAGGTCGCGACGGAAAACCGTCGTGAGGAGGCGCTGCGTTCGTCGCCGCGGATCTACCAGCTGAACCGCAATGCGATGAGTCGTCTGCAGTCCGAACTGACCGGACTGCCCACCGCCGTGGCCGGCCGGACGACTCTGGACGAGGTGGCCGACGAGATCCGCACGAAGTTCCCGCTCGACGACTCGGCGCTCAAGCTGCTCCAGACGATGTCGATCGAAGGCGAACCGACGCCGCAGTGGACCAGCTGGGTGCAGCAACTGGTCAATCCCGTCGTACTCTCCCGGGCGCCCATCCTCGACGAGGAGGAGTTCCAGATCTACGCGATCACGCCGGTGCCCAACCGGATGCTCCTCCAGGAGGACGGTCGTCGCGACATCCTGCGGGCGGAAGCCGTCTCGCTCCAGACCCTCGAGGAACAGCCCGGCGACCGGCTCGTGATGGACATGATCCTGTCCGCCGGATTCCCCGCCACGCTGGCCTCCACCATCAGCGGCCGGATCGCATCGGAGGGACTGCCGACCATCACGCTCGACGGAGAACTGACGGAAGCAACCGCTCTTCAGCGTGCCGCCGACATCGAACCCGTTCTCGACGAACACCAGAAGGGACAGGTGCTCTACCGTCGCGGTGAAGTGCTGACTCCCGCCCAGTACGAGGACGTGCTCCTCGAGAACCAGCAGTTCATCGCCCTGGGATCGTTCACCGATCGATGGCTGGCGCGGCTGGGGCTGATCGGCCTGCTCGCCGGCCTCGCGATCTTCTTCGCCGCCTACGCGACGACGTCGTGGTCGCGGATCGCCCGCAACCCGCTCCGCCTGATCGCCCTCTCGGCGGTGATGACGGTCATGCTCAGCATCTCCGTCTTCGTGAGCGCCGAAGCGGTGGTCTTCATGTGGGCCGCGGCCATCGCCCCGATCCTCTTCGTGTCGATGGTGGTCCGCCTCGCCTACGACCAGCGACTGGCCATCTTCCTCGGAGGCGTGCAGGCGGCCATGACCGCCCTCGCCCTGGAGCTGGGAATCGGCTGGTTCGTCCTGACCATGATCGGCAGCGGTGCCGTCATCGCCCAGCTGCGTGAAGTCCGCGACCGCCACAGCCTGCTCCACGCCTCGGTGCTGGGAGCGATCGTGCTCGGCGTCGGGACCATCGTGCTCGGACTCGTGGAGCTCCCGATGGTGCCCGCGGCGTGGACCCAGCTCTTCGTGCAGGCCGTCCTTGCGGTCGCATCGAGCATCGGCGTCGGCTTCCTGGTCCTGGGCATCCTGCCGAGCATCGAACGCGGATTCGGCATCACCACGGGCATGACCCTGGCGGAGCTTCGCGATCCCCGGCGTCCCCTGCTCCAGCAGCTGCAGCAGCGGGCTCCGGGCACCTACAACCACTCGCTGCAGGTGGCGAACATCGCCGAAGCGGCCGCGGACGCCATCGGAGCCGACAGCCTGCTGGTGTACGTGGGCGCCCTGTACCACGACATCGGCAAGATGAACAAGCCCGAGTACTTCATCGAGAACCGCGGCGAGGGCCCCAACAAGCACGAGAACCTCAGCCCGGCGATGAGCCTGCTGGTGATCATCGGTCACGTGAAGGACGGGATCGAGCTGGCCCGCGAATACAACATCCCGCGCCAGATCATCCACTTCATCGAGGCGCACCACGGCACCACCCTGGTGGAGTACTTCTACCACGCGGCCCGGCAGCAGGCCGAGGACGATGAGAACGTCACGGTCGAGGAGATCGAATACCGTTATCCGGGACCGAAGCCGCACACCAAGGAAGCGGCCATCCTCATGCTCTCGGACTGCGTCGAGTCGGCGGCCCGCGCGATGACCGAACGCAAGCCCAGCCAGATCGAGCAGCTGGTCCGCGATCTCGCTCTGAAGCGACTGATGGATGGACAGTTCGACGAGTGCAATCTGACCTTCAACGAACTGGCCCAGATCCAGGCCGCGATCGTCTCCCGGGTCAATGCGATCTACCACGGTCGCGTCAGCTACCCGGACGAGGACGAGCAGCCGGAGCCGGTGGCCAGCACGGCCTAGCCGAGTTCCAGAATCCGCCTCACGGCGTTGCTCACCGGCAGGCGTTCCAGCCCGGAGCGGGTCTGCCAGGTGCGCCCCGGCGCACGCGCCCCGGGCGCAGCATCGCCCCGGAAGACGTGCACATGAATCCGACGGTGCGAGAGCTCGTGGGTGAATGACCCCACCCGATCGATCTCGGTCAGCTCCACACCGCAGCGGCGACTGACCTGCGAGGGCCCCAGCTTCCGCTTGGACTCCACGGTGGGCACCTGCCACAGTCCGGCCCAGATCCCGTCGTCGCCCCGCTGCTCCATCAGCAGTCGGCCGTTGCGGCGGACGAGCACGGAATGATGGTGCACCTCGATCTTGACCGCGGCCCGCTTCGGGGGCGGAATGCTGGCCTGACGGCCGGACCGTCGTGCCCCGCACCCGGTGGCCAGCGGGCAGACTCCGCAGTCCGCCATGCCGGGCGTGCACACCAGTGCCCCCAGCTCCATCATGCCTTCGTTGAGTCGATCGGGGCGATCGCACGCATCAACCAGCTCCGTCGCCCGCTGCCAGGCGCGGGCGATCGCATCCCGGGAGGTCGGATCCGCATCGTCCTCGTGCAGCCGGGCAAGCACCCGCTGGACGTTTCCGTCGACGATCGGAACGCGACGACGTCCGGCGATCGAAGCGATGGCTCCGGCCGTGTAGCGACCGACCCCCGGCAACTCGAGCAGCTCGTCCGGTTCCAGCGGCGTACGTCCCCCGAACCGCTCCACGATCATCTCGGCCGCCCGCTTGAGATTGCGGGCCCGGCGGTAGTAGCCCAGCCCCTGCCACATCGCCAGGACCTCCTGCTCGTCGGCGGCGGCGAGAGAGGCCGGATCCGGAAACCGGGTCAGGAACGGTTCGAACTTCTCGACCACCCGGGCCACCTGGGTCTGCTGCAGCATGAACTCGGACACCAGCGACCGCCACGCACTCCGGCGGGTCCGCCAGGGCAGACGTCGCCGGTTCGCCGCGAACCAGTCTTCGACCGCACGGGCTCGGTTTCCGATCTCCATGTCCACATGCTACCCAATGCTCCGACCACTCAGGTGTGGTCTTGCAGCGTACGGACAAGATGCTTCTTCACCGTTCCCCAGCCCTTCCCGGGTGTGCGACAGATCGTCAACCAGTCTCCGTTGATCAGCAACGTGGTGACCAGTCCCCCTTCGAAGATGGCTTCGGCGAGTGCATTGCCCTTGGCCGCTTCGGGCCGCAGGTAGCTCTGCACCTCGTCGCTGATCCGCCCGTCGAGCCAGCACTTGAGTGCATTGGGATTGGGCGTGTCTTCGTATTCGGTGACGTTCAGCGGCATGAATCGGTTCCACGGTAGCCTGCCCCCGGAGGCGGCGCCGGTCCAGTGAAATGACGATTTGCTCACGTGATTCCTGTCGGGGGGACCGGACCCTGCGACCCTGGATGTGGTACTGCGACCGGGATGGTCACCGATAATCGTGGCCCACACACGCCCGGGCGGCCCGGGAAACACCCGGACGCCTCCCCCGGCTTGCCATCGACGGCAGGCGTGGTATCCTTCTTGGCCGGTCGGGCTTCGGCCCGGCCACCCGCGCGGGTGTAGCTCAGTGGTAGAGCGTCACGTTGCCAACGTGAATGTCGACGGTTCGAATCCGTTCACCCGCTTTCCAACCCTTGCCCCGGATTTCCGGTCTCTCGCCGGCATTTCCGGGCGAATGAACCCCGCCGCAAGGCGGGGTTTGTTGTTGGTCCGCCACCGACGGCCCGCACCCTGCGCAGGATTTCATCCCGGAAGTCCCTATACTTGAAGGCTTCTTATTGGCACGATGGTGCCAATAAGTCTATGGTTCGTGACAGGCTTCACCGAGAGTCCATGATGAAGAGAAAAGTGTACGACGTCATCGTTGTCGGAGGAGGTGCCGCAGGCATCGGGGTGGCGATCACCCTGCGGGATGCCGGGGTCGACAACTTCCTGGTGCTCGAACGCCACACGGTCGGCAGTTCCTTTGCCGCGTGGCCGGACGAGACCCGCTTCATCACTCCGTCCTTCACCACCAACTCGGTGGGCATGCTGGATCTGAACTCGATTGCCATCGGCACCTCACCCGCCTTCAGCATCAAGGTCGAGCATCCGACCGGCGAGGACTACGCCCGGTACATCAAGATGGTCGCGGTCCAGGGCGAGCTCCCCGTGCAGGAGAAGACGGACGTCCTCCGGGTGTCGAAGCTCGGCGAGGAGTTCGTCATCGACACCGACTCGGAGACCTTGCGGGCTCGACACGTGATCTGGGCCGCGGGCGAGTTCCAGTACCCAAGCCTCAGCGAATTCACGGGAAGCGATCTCTGCCGCCACACCGCGATGATCGACAGCTACGAGGGCCTCGAGGGCGACGACTTCGTGATCATCGGAGGATTCGAAAGCGGCATCGACGCCGCCTACCACCTGGCCACCCGGGGCTGCAAGGTGCGGGTGTTCGACTGCAACTGCCCGTGGGAGGAGCCGACGTCCGACCCCAGTTCGGCCCTGTCGACGTTCACCCTGGAGCGGATGCGGGATCCCCGTTTCTCGGAGAACGTGAAGCTCTACCCCAACACCCTGGTGCATTCGGTCACCCGCTCCGGCCGCACCCACGAGGTGTCCACCCTCGACATCGCCACCATGGACGAACGCAGGTTCCGGACCGCCGTCCCGCCGATCATGGCCGGCGGCTTCGCGGGCAGCCACAAGCTCGTCATGGACCTGTTCGAGGAGCGTGAGGACGGCTTCCCGCTGCTGAACGAGGACGACGAATCCACGATCGTTCCGGGGCTCCATCTGTGCGGCCCCGCCGTCCGCCACGACGGCCACATCTTCTGCTTCATCTTCAAGTACCGTATGCGGTTCGCGGTGGTCGCCAAGAAGATCGCCACCTCCCTCGGACTCCCGGCACCCCTGCTCGACGAATACCGGAACTGGGGGATGTACCTCGACGACCTGTCCTGCTGCGGAGAGGAATGCACATGCTGAACGAGAACCCGGATCCCGCACCGATGCCCTCCGCCCCCCCGTCGCTGGCGGCTCGAGTCCTTCGGATCGAATGGCTGGGCCAGACGACCGCGAGCGTGTGCTGGATCATCAGCGTGTTCGCGTACGACGACTGGTCCGCCGGCGAGTACCTGCAGTTGTGCGCCGCTTCGGCATGGTTCATCGCGAACATGTCCACCCTGGTGCCGCGGCATCACGATTAAGTCCGTATATTGCGGGTGTGATTCCATCCCGGTTTGCCGGATCAACGGCTTGGAACTACGCCCCCAAAGCAAATAGGATGACCGCATGCTGATTTCGAGCACGTCCGCCACCGTCACTCCCGGTCTTGCGCTGATCATCCTCTGGGCGATGCTGATCGCCCTGATGGGCGGAGCGGGCGTCTTCGCTCCCTGGTTCGCCGCCCGCCGGGGCAGCAGCCGGGCCATCGCCTACGGGAACAGCTTTGCCGGCGGCGTCCTGCTGGCGGCCGGTCTCATCCACCTCCTCGCCGACGCGAGCGACGGCTTTGCCGCGGCCTATCCTGATCTGGACTATCCGACGGCCTACGCCGTCGCGACTCTTGCGTTCATCCTCGTACTGGCCCTCGAACGCGTGATCCCCCGCGCCCTCGAAGCGGGCGACGACCACACCGATCCGGAATCCGCCGCCCTCCTGGACGCCGGAGCCAAGACCGGCCTGGCTCCCTATCTGCTCCTGGTCACCCTCTCGATCCACAGCCTCATCGCCGGCATCACCCTCGGCATCTCCACCGCGGCCGGTGCGACCGTGCTGCTCATCGCCATTCTGGCGCACAAGGGGGCCGCGGGCTTCGCGTTGGGCTCGACCTTCCGGGAGGCCGACATTCCTCCCCGCACCCGCATTCCCGCCCTGCTCGTCTTCGTGGGCAGCACGCCCCTGGGCGTGATTCTCGGCGGCGTGGCGATCGATCTCTTCGGCGGCGGTGGCGGAGCGGCCGAAGCCTGGTTCAAGGCGGTCGCCGCCGGCACCTTCCTCTACATTGCGACGCTGGACATCGTGCGGGAGGAGTTCTTCCCCGGCGGCAGCAACCGCGGACGTCGCCTGGTGTGGGCCACGCTCGGAGCCGGGCTCATGGCGTTGGTGGCCGTCTGGGTCTGAATCCCCTCTGCGGACCATCACGGTGATCGCCATCCCCCCGGTCCGCCGTTTCGGATGGATTCGGGCTGCCGTTGCTGCTACGATTTTGCGTCGATTCGGGACCTTTCTCCCCACCCCGGACCACCCAGGCCACCGTCCCCAGGAACCGGATTCCGATCATGTCCAAGCTCGTCAGGACCTTCCAAGACCTCGTCGGTGATGCAAACGTCCTCACCAAGGAGATGGACACGGCGTACTACCGCTCCGGATTCCGCTACGGATTCGGAGGAGCGACGGCGGTGATCTTCCCGTCCACCCTGGTGGAACTGTGGAAGGTCCTGCAGGCCGCGGTGGACGCCGACTGCGCCATCATCATGCAGGCCACGAAGACCGGACTGACCGGCGGCTCCTCGCCCAGCGGCTTCGACTACGACCGCGAGGTCGTCATCGTCAACACCGGCCGGCTCCGCGGCCTCCGCCTCCTCCGGAACGGGACTCAGGCCCTGGCCTTTCCCGGCACCACCCTCTTCGAGCTGGGCCAGGAACTGAAGAAGATCGATCGGGTCCCCCATTCGGTCCTCGGCTCGACCACCATCGGCGCCACCGTGATCGGCGGGGTGGCCAACAATGCAGGCGGCGCCCTCTGCAAGCGTGGCTCGTCGTACACCGAGTTCGCGCTGTACGCACGGGTCAACGAGGAAGGCACGCTCGAGCTGATCGACCACCTGGGCATCCGAAACCTCGGCGAGACCCCCGAGGAGATCCTTACGCGGCTCGAGAACGGCGACTTCACCGATGCGGATCTGATCGACGATGGTCGAGCCGCCTCAGACACCGACTACGTCAACCGTATCCGGGATCTCGACGCCAGCGTGCCGAACCGCTACAACGCCGATCCCAAGCGACTCTACGAGGTCAGCGGCAGCGCCGGCAAGGTGGCCTGCTTTGCGGTCCGGGTCGACACCTTCGCGGTGCCCAAGAAGAAGCAGGTCTTCATCCTCGGCACCAATGATCCCGATCACTTCGTCACGATGCGTCGGCACATCCTTGGCACCTTCGAACATCTGCCCGAGATGGGCGAGTACATGAACCGGGCGACCTTCACCGCCGCGGAGAAGTACGCGAAGGATGTGGCCCTTGCCATCAAGTACCTCGGCACCGACCGGCTGCCCCGCGCCTATGCCCTCAAGGCGAAGGCCGAATATCTGCTCAACAAGATCCCCCTCCTGCCCAAGTACCTCCCCGACATCTTCCTCTACTACGCCAGCAAGCTCTTCCCCCAGCATCTTCCCAAGCGACTCCGACAGTACCGCGACGACTACGAGCACCTGCTGATCCTGGTCACCGCCGACGAGGCGATCGAGGAGGCCCGACGGTATCTCGAGGACGACTGGGGTCGGACGGAAGGCGTCGAATTCTTCGAATGCTCCGAGCGGGAACAGGAAGCGGCTCTCCTTCACCGATTCAGTGCGGCCGGGGCGGGCATCCGGTACCAGAACCTGCACCAGCGGACCACCCAGGAGGTCCTCGCCCTCGACATCGCCCTGCTGAGCAACGATCCCGAATGGGTCGAAGAGTTGCCTGAGGAACTGACCAGGGACATGGTGCTCAACCTGTCCTACGGGCACTACATGTGCCACGTCTTCCACAACATCTACGTGTACCGCAAGGAAGCCGATCTCGAGCGGATCAAAACCCTGATGCTCGAACGCCTGGAGGCGCGGGGGGCCAAGTTCCCCGCCGAACACAACGTCGGGCATCTCTACGAGGCAGAGCCGGTCGTCAAGGACTTCCATCGGAAGCTCGATCCGACCAACACCTTCAATCCGGGAATCGGAAAGACCAGCAAGCGACGACGCTGATGCGCTTCAGCGACCGGCGTTCGGAACGAATCACTCGTCCGGAGCCGTGTCCAGAAGATGCTCCGCACCGAGAGATCGGAAAGCAGACACCAGGCTGGCGTCCTGCATGGCCCGGTACGCCCGGTCGGTGTCGATGATGGGGCGACCGATGACGGCCTCCATCTGTTCACGGGTGTAGGTGGGCCGCTCCTGGGCCGTGGATTCGGTGCCGTACTGATCGAGGTTGCTGGCGAAGATGCCCGCCGCGGAGAACGGCAGGAAGTCCTCGTATCGCAGACCACGCCGGCGAAGCACGCCGTCCCGCATCAGCTGTATGACATCCGCGGTGTCGACGACGGCGTCACCCGAACGCGCTGCGGCGGAGGGCTCGTAGGTGGCGTAGACCAGCCCCCGCTCGAGCAGTTCCGGAAGGGTCGCGGGAAAGGGCGCGAAGGGTTCCGGATCGTCCGGAGCGGCCGTCTGGGCCGCCAGGCACTCGTCGTACAGGCTTCGTCCGGTCGGAGTGGTGGCATAGAACCGCTGCTCGATCTCTCCGAACCGCGCGGTGTGCGAGGTGTCGAACGGAGGATCCTCGTCGACGAAGCGGATGGGTTCGGTGAGTGCACGGTAGGCGTCCTGTCGCAGCAGGACCTGCACTCCGGCATCCGGGCCCTCCGTCTGGTCCTTGTATCCGTTGTGGGGAAGAACGGCCAGATCGAGCTCCGGGATGTCGAGGTCATCCGCCAGTTGCGACACCAGTTCTGCGCGACGATCATCGGAGACGGGACGACGAACGTAGGCGTCGACCTCATCGTGTCCGAGATGCCGGAAGTGCAGCAGCAGCCAGTCGGCGTCCGCCATGCCGTCGAGGAAGGCCAGCGTCCGATTCGCCCGGGCGACGAACTCCCCGCGATCAAGCAGGCCCAGTCGCCATTTCATGGCATCGGAGTAGAGATCGATGCACAGCGTATTGGGCGTCAGATGGTTCAGATGGTGCGACGAGAAGCAGGCGATGTCCGCGGCGATCTTGAAGCCCGCCCCGCAGAGATCATCGTAGAGGGCCCGATCCCTGGCCTTGCCCGTCCACTTGAAGATGCGACCGGTGCCCTCTTCGATGAGCGCCCTGGCGTCGGCCTCGTCGAGACCGCCCTGGGCCTCGCATCGCTCGATCAGGGCACGGGCCCGCTCCGAGAACACCTCCCGCGTCGCCAGCAGTCCCTCCACCCGACGGGCGGTCTCGTCGTCGAAGTAGTCGGTCCGCAACAGGGACGAGAAGACACGGTTCTCGGGATCCACGGCGGATCGGAAGGCCGTGGCGATGACCGGCTGGCTCTTGGCGCCGATACTCGTCATGTCGTAGAAGTTGTGGGGCTCCATGCCGAAGCACGCGAAATACCGGGTGATCCAGCGGAACTCGTCCTCACGCCCGATCCGGATGGCACCGTGCCGCTCACGGGAAGTCGCCCGCAACTGTTCATCGGTGACGGAGAAGCCCTCGAATCCCGAGGCGAGAAACTCGATCAGGAAGCGGTTGCAGCAGTTGTTCACGGCCAGGGACTTGTCGTACAGCGGCACCTCGGAACCGAACATGCGGCTCAACTCGGCGAAGAGCGAGTGCTGCATGGCGATCGGATCGACGAACCGGCTGGACATGGCAGAAGTATACGCGTTGTGCATCGGGGTGGCCCGCAAATGCCCCCGCCGGACCGGCGTGGCCCGGTTGAAGGCTACGTACGGGCACGCATCGCACGTCGTACCATTCGACCGAATGAAGGCCAGAAGCAGCGCTGGGCAAGCGTCCAAATGCTGCCGAACCAGCTGCGGACGAAGGATTCGACCCTGACGTCCACCCGACACCGCTGCTCCGCGACCTCCTTGACCTCGATGCGAAGCAGGACGGGACGAATCAGGCGGAAGGCCAGGGCATATGCGCCGTAGGCGTATTCCAGATCCCGCACCGCTCCGGCTTCACCGATTTCGACCCGGGTGACGACACCACAGAAGTTCATGAACGGGCCGTGGTGGGCGTTGAGCGTCCCGACGTCGAAGCCTCGGGCCACCGATCCGTCCTCCGATGGAGTGTCGAGGAACTCGACCCGGAAGGGCCAGAACTGGCCTTTCACGAACGTGTCCGGCTCCAGCAACCAGTCCCATACCGCACGCCACGGTCGATCGATGGTGCACGAGAAGTCGAACGCGTGGTCCGTGAAGCCAGGCGGTCGGACCTGGGTGGGAATCGTCATGGGTGCCTCCGGATCGGACGGACTCGAAGCATTGCAGTCCCATGAAAGCATAGCACCCGGTTGTGCGACAATTCAAAATGCAGGAAGCCCCGCCGAGGCGAGGCTTCCTGCTTTATGTACTTCGACAGATGTCGATCAGGCCGGCAGCACTCGTGCTGCACGACGAGTGGCCTTCCACAGTGCGACTCCGGCCGCCGTGACGGCTCCGGCCAGCACCATCAGGCCGACGGGGATGGTGAATCCCGCCGTGGCGACGGTAGCGCATTCCATGCACACAGTCGTAGCATCGATGGTCAGCTGGTTGGTCGAACTACAAAGAGGGCAACAAGACATCTGTTTCTCCTGTCATTGAAAGTGAAATCGATGATCTCAGTATACAGAAAATTCGGGATCAGTGGTCGCACTCACCCCAGGCGTCGATGACGACCAGAAGATCCATCACATTGACCGTTCCGTCCTCGTTGACGTCGGACGGGCCGCCGGAGGCACCCCAGTCGTTGATCAACTGCAGGAGATCCATCACGTCGACATGGTCATCACCGTCGACGTCGCCGTCACAGTGCTCATGATCATGATCCTCGCCGGCCAGGTTGTCCTTGACCCAGTCGACCGCAAGCTCGTGATTGGCCTCGGTGTCACCGTTGTTGAACACGATCCAGAACGGCTCGGAATGCTCCGGGCCTCCGTTGGTCGCGTACATCTCGAGCTCCACGAGGTAGATCCCCGTCTGCGGCGAGGCCGACGGATGATTGAGAGTGAAGCCGATGTGGCGATGGATCGCACCGTCCGACTCGACCGGCAGATCAAAGCCGTCCACGGCCGAAGTGCCGATCTCGAACGAGAGCGTCCCGAAGCCCACGGTGATGGACTCGTCGATCGAACCGTCGAATCCGGTACCGTTCCACAGGCTGACGCCGGAGAGGGCGTTCCAGCCGACGTTGACGTCGGGACTGAACGTGCCGGAGGAGGCTTCCCAACCGGGCTCGTCCGTGTAGCCGTCGGCACCGAACTCGGACTCGAAGGTGCGCATCTCCTCGACTTCACCGTCGTGGAGCGTTCCGGTCATGATGTGACCGTCTTCGATTGCCACCACGATGTCGCCGGCGTGCCCGTGATCATCGTGATCATCGTCGTCGCCGTGATCATGATCGTCGTCGTCGCCGTCGCCGTGATCGTCGTGATCGTCGTCGTCACCGTGATCATGATCCTCGTCGGCCAGGTTGTCCTTGACCCAGTCGACGGCGGCTTCGTGATCCTCCTCGCTGGCCCCGTTGTTGAACACGATCCAGAACGGCTCGGAGTGCTCCGGGCCCCCGGTGGTCGCGTACAGCTCGAGTTCCACGAGGTAGATGCCCGTCTGCGGCGAAGCCGACGGATGGTTCAGCGTGAAGCCGATGTGGCGGTGGATTGCGCCATCCGACTCGACCGGCAGATCGAAGCCGTCCACGGCCGAGCTGCCGACCACGAAGGAGTAGGGTCCGAAGTCGATGGTGATGGACTCGTCGATCGAGCCGTCGAATCCGGCACCATTCCAGAGGCTCACACCAGCCAGCGCGTTCCAGCCGACATTGACGTCCGGACTGAACGTACCGGGCAGTGCCTCCCAGCCGGGCTCGTCGGTGTATCCGGGTACTCCGGACTCTCCGAACTCGGACTCGAAGGTGCGCATCTCCTCGACCTCACCTTCGTGGATTTCTCCGGTGATGATGTGGCCGTTCTCGACCCCCACACCAATGTCGCCCTCATGCCCATGATCATCATGATCGTCATGATCGTCATGGTCCTCTGCGGCCAGATTTTCCTCCACCCACTCGACGGCCGCCTCGTGATCCGCTTCGCTGGACTCGTTGTTGAACACGATCCAGAACGGCTCGGAGTGCTCGGGGCCCTCGGTCGCGTAGAGTTCGAGCTCTACAAGGTAGATGCCGGGCAGCGGCGTGTTCGTCGGGTGATTCAGGAAGAAGCTGAGATGGCGGTGGATTCCCCCATCCGGCTGGACGGCCAGATCGAATCCGGCTGTGGCGGTGGCGCCGATCTCGAACGAACTGGGACCGAAACTGACGGTGATGGATTCCTCGAGACCTTCATCGAATCCGTCGCCGTTCCACATTCGCAGTCCGGCCAGGGACTCCCACCCCACGCGGGCGTCGGGATTGAAGGTGCCGGGATATGCTTCCCAGCCGGGATCGGCCGTGAATCCGGGGACACCGGCATCACCGAACTCGGACTCGAAGGTACGCATCTCTCCGGTCGCCTGATCATCGGTGATCAGTCCGGTCATGATGCGGCCGTCCTCGACCCCGATGTAGATGTCGCCGGCGTGCCCGACGTGTTCATCACCTTCGGCCATCGCCAGCGGTGATGCGGCGAGCATGGTGCACATTGGCAGCATTGCCAGTATGCGACTGAAACGCGTACTGTTCTTTGATGGGGATAACATCAACTCTTCTCCTTCTCCTCGTCCCGGTCAGAAGCTCCGACCCGCAACATTGGGGTCGAACCGATTCCGGTCCGGGCCTGTAAATACTTCGATGAATGAGAGCGTCTCGACGTGGCCGTCGACGAATCCGTAGTTTGCACGGGCGCTCTTAGTCTTGGGCTCCCCCGATACGACGCTGGTATTGACCTGGTTGGAGGCCAGTATCGCCGGTGCATCGGGCAGTGAATCGTTGATCCACCAGTTCTCGACGTGCACGTGATCGGCTCCGGCAAAGGAACCGGTCCCGACCATGTGGAGGAAGTGGACGGTATTGGAAGCACTCTTCACGCGGCTGAGTCGGTCGGCCGCCATGCTGCGGTCGATCGCGGCATCCGGGGAGTGCGTGCGGGACAGGTAGTTATTCCATCCGTAGCTGGTACGCCGGTATCGATTGGTCGTCCCCTGGACCGGAATGGTCCAGTGCGGACTCTCGTCCAGCGGGGAGCGGACCACACCGTTGATGTCGACGTATTCACCGATGAGATTCAGCCACGCGATCGACTCGTTGGCCAGTCCCCCGTGGGCCATGCCCGCATCCGCGAACTGCCCCTTGGAATCGACCGCGTACTGGTAATGGGCCATCTGCAACGAGCGGAGATTCGAGGTGTCCTCGGCCACGCGTCCCTGATGGGCCATCATGCCTAGGGAGGGAATCAGCACAGCAACCAGAACGCCCAGGACCGCAACGACCACCAGCAGTTCGACGAGGGAGAACCCCGATCGAACCAGCAGATTGCGATGACTCGGATTGGACGAGGGTCCCGTATTCATGAGTCGTTCCGAGGGGAAAATCCGATGCTAGCTATCGGCAGGGACTTGTCAATACTACTGGCAATATATTGTCAATAAAGATCCGCCCGCGTCGATTCACCGATATGCTATGACCATGCCACCCCAGCGACAGACAAAGCAGTTGCAGGCCATTCGGAACGCCTTCAAGGAGTCCCGAGGCCCCTTGTCCATCGATGAACTGCACACCCTGGCACGCGATTCCATCGATTCCCTGGGACTTCGTACCGTCTACCGCATCGTGCGACGCCTCCAGGAGGAAGGTGAGATCGCGTCGGTTCAGGTACCGGGAAAGAGTGACCGCTACGAGCTTGCGTCCGTCGCCTCATCCCACCACCATCACTTCCACTGCACCGCCTGCGACCGGTACTTCGACATCCAGGGCTGCCCTGGAGGCCTGGAAAAGCTCGTTCCCAACGGGTTCACGCTCGAAGATCACGATCTCACGCTGTCCGGCCTGTGCGCGTCCTGCGCCTGACCGGCTCCCGCCGGGCGAACCACCACTCTCCATGATCGCCTCCGCCATCTTCCTGTGCCTCTTCTGCCTGCTTGCGTCGATGCTTCGGCGCAAGGCGTGGCTGTCGGTTGCGCTCTTCTTTCTCTCCCTGATCCTCATCGTGCTGCTGTTCATGCACCACGCCACGGATCCTTTGGACCTCAGCTGGTAATGAAGCAGGATCGCCCCATGCAGACACACCACAGCGAGCATCCGCTCTGGAGCCTCTGGCTGCGGGTGGAACTGGCGATCCAGCATCTCTGCGTTCTGGCAATCTGCGGCGTCCTGCTCGGAGCGTTCTGGGTCCAGTTCGCCCAGGGAGAATACCCCTGTCCACTGTGCCTGCTCCAGCGGATGGCCATGATCATGACCGCCGTGGGCTCGATCTTCATCATCACCCACGGGCATCTCTCACGAATCCAGGGCTTCTCCGTCATCGGCCTCGGATACGGCATGTCCGTGCTCGCAGCCCTCGTGGGCATGCTGATCTCGGCCCGTCAGGTGCTGCTGCACATCGAACCAGGCGACCCCGGCTACGGCAGCCCGATGCTGGGCCTGCACCTGTACACCTGGGCCCTGATCGTATTCCTGACGGTCATTCTGGTCAGCGGCATCATGCTTGTCTTCGGCCGAGATCCCGAACTGCACCGGCACCGCTACCGATCCGCCGACGGACAGGATGCGACGCCCGCCGGGTCTCGCCTCCCCTGGTACTCCTGGTGCACCTTCTGCATCTTCGGGGTCATCATCCTGGCCAACGCCGTATCGGCCTTCGCCGAAGCGGGGTTCAACGCCTACCTCCCCGACAATCCCACGTCCTACCTGCTGTTCGAATAATCCGGCATCCGGGTTCAGCCCCCCTCTGCACGGACCGATGAATCCAGCTCACCCGCTGGAGGAACGGCCATGTGCACCGATGGAATCTGTCGACGAATCTGCTCCCGGCCGTGCCGGCGCAGCCGGCCCACCGCCGCAGCGAACTTCACCGCCCTGACGGTGGCCACGTCCCCGGCGACTTCGGATTCCCCCGTCATCCCGTTGGTCTTCACCAATCCGGCCTCGAAGCTCACGGTCTCGTCCGTCCTCATCGAACGACGCGAGTGCGCCTGAGGCGATCTCCACCGCACCTCGCATGCCAGTCAGTCCTCGACGTGGAACAGCTTGTTGCAGATCCACCAGCGACCATCGACCCGCAGCATCGAGAAGGTGTCCAGGAAGACCATTCCGAGGTAGCCCTCCCGAAGACGAACGCACCCGGTCTCGCCCGCGATGTCGCATGAAACAATCTCCAGCATCCGCTCGGCACCGGAGTCGTCGGGAGACGGCTGCTGCGATTCGACGAAATCCGCGAACTCGTCGACCGTCATCTCGTGCAGGCCGTCGGGCAGATAGCCGATGATCCGGGCCCGGGGATGGAACACCTCACGTACGAGCTCAGGATCCGAAGATCGGAGACTCTGGTAGTAGCGAGTCACGCAGTCCTTGATTCCAGGGTCCGAATCCATTGCACGTCCCGTGGTGATGACGGGGCCCGTCAACGACGACGGCGGCGTGCCGCCAATCCGGAAAGACCCAGCAGGGCCAGCGCCGAGGGTGCGGGCACCGCGGTGATGTCGAATCCGCCCTCGGCGTCGTAGTCATCACCCCAGTAGTCGTATCCCCAGTCGTCCGTATACGAGAAGGAACCACCGTTGGCATAGCTCGACGAGCCGAGCAGCCGGAGGGTCCACTGACCTGCTCCCAGCTGGAGTCCGGCAAGATCACCGGTCATGCCTTCGAGAATCTGATCGCCCGCGTCATCGAAGACCCGGTACATCATGTTGCCCCACCCGGTGAGACTGAACGCTTCGATCGCGGCGATGTCGATGACGAACGAACCGCCGTGGCCGGACTCGGCATAGCCGTTGGAATATCCGGTGTCCCAGTTGTAGGTGTCGTAGTTGTAGATGTCATAGGACGCCTGGAACGAGATCGATTCGTCGGAGACCGACCAGCTGGAGTACTGGCCCGTGTATCCGTTCGGCGAGTCGGTCAAGGAGTACGAATCGCTCGACTCCTGATCGTAGTCCCACCCGTAGTAGTACGAGTAATCGATTTGGGTACCACCGACGACCGTGGCCGGGACCTGATCGGCGAACGTCGACATCGTCATCGCGCCGAGGCACGAGATACCAAGAATGATCCTGCTCATTGTTCCTCTCCCCTGCTGGTTCCCTTGTCCACGCCTTCCAAACGCGGACTCGAGTTGACGATAGCAGATCAGGGAACTCCCCCGCCTTGCGAGACAGGATTCGAGCCTATTTGGGGGAAACAGGTGCATTTCCGGATCGTACAACCGCCCTCCGTAGGCCGGGGCCGATACGACCTGGCACCAAACGCGACTCACAAACCGGCGAGAAACTCCTCGGCGACCCGTATGTGCTCCGCACGCTTGGCAGGCTCCATCTTTCGTGCCATGGCGCACATCATCGCCCAGCGGGGATTCTTCCCCAACTCGTCCACGTGGTTCCAGATCCACCGCCAGTAGAGCCCGTCCCAAACCTCCGCCCATTCACCCGTCGGATGATTGCTCATCTTTCGGACGTAGGACGAACCCGAGAAGTACGGCTTGGTCGTGATGAGCCCGCCGTCGGCGTGCTGGCTCATGGAGTACACGTTGGGCACCATGACCCAGTCGTAGCTGTCGACGAACAGTTCCATGAACCACCGGTAGATCGCATCAGGATGGATCTCGCAGAGGAACATGAAACCGCCCAGCATCATGAGCCGCTCGATGTGATGGCAGTAGCCGGTCTCCAGCACCCGGCCGATGATGTCGTCGAGCGGATCGATGCCGGTCGTGGCGTCGTAGAA
>DBGM01000033.1:7713-37429 GCA_002295885.1 Phycisphaerales bacterium UBA854 | reverse complement strand
TAGGTGGCCCGCATGAACTCGCGCCAGCCGATGACCTGCCGCACGAATCCCTCCAGCGAATTGAGCGGGACGTCGCCTTTCTGTGCGTGCCCCAGCGCAGCATCCAGCACCTGCCGCGGAGTCAACAGACCGACGTTGAGCATCGGGGTCAGCACCCCGTGCCACAGCCAGTTCTCGCCGCGGACCATGGCATCCTCGTAGACCCCGAACAGCTCGAACCGTTGCCGCAGGAACTCGTCGAGCCACGTCGCCGCGGCCTCGTGCGAGGTCGGATAGACGAGTTGGCCGATCGAACCCGGATTGTTCGCGTAGCGATCCTGCACGTGCTGGCGGGCCGCATCATCGATGTCGTCGTGCATGCCCGCGGGCAGACCGGGAATCGCCCCCAGCATCTTCTTGGGCACCTTCTTGCGATTGTCCGCATCGAAGCTCCACTGCCCCCCCACCGGTTCGTCGCCGTCCATCAGGATCTCGAGGCGTCGCCGCTGGTGCTTGTAGAAGTCGGCCATGAACCAGCGTTTCTTGCCGTCGCGGTAGTCGCGATTCTGCTGGGCGGTGTTGATGAACATCGGAGTGCGGACGAAATCGAGATCGAGTCCGTGACGCTCCGTCGCCCGCCGCAGGCGGCGTTCCAGCAGGTAGTCGTGCGGGTCACCCGCCACCACCGCCCGGGCCGATCCGGCGAGGCCGGATACTGCGACGTCGACCATGTCGACGCTGTCCTCGTGATCCAGATACCGCACGTCGATGCCACGGTCGATCAGCTGCTGCTCGTACCGCTTCATGGAGGCCCGGTGCAGCCACAGCTTCTGACGATGCATGGCCGCCTGCAGGCGATGGTCTCCGAAGAACAGACCGTCCTCGACGAGCATTGCGGCGGCGCAGCGGTCGAGACCGGGGTGCTCCAGGAACAGCTGGTGGGGAAAGATGAGCAGCGTCGCGGACATGCCGGATGGTAAGCATCCGGAGCCCGCTCGGCACGACTTGGTCCGCATTTCCCTCCGAACCGTCGATCTCAGTCGTCGGACTCGATCATGAATCTGCAGTCCGGTTCATGCACTCGCCTGAGCACGGTCTGGTCTCCGTCCCAGACCACCGTGGTGTCCTTGCCGTAGTACCAGATCAGGCGGAGTCGATTCCAGCCCGAGGGACCGTTGCTGTGGAAGACCGTGATGTACCGACCGGGCTGCTGGGGATCGTGCACGGTGTGCAGCACGGACTGCTCGATTCCATCCCAGGTCCGTCCATCCACCGTGAACGAGCCGGACTCGATCGCGATCGGATCCTTCGATCGTGCGATCCGATCCGCGGCCGTCGCGATCGCCGCCCCACCAACCAGCAACCGGTTGTCTCCGGGCGTGGTCTGCGCCATCCAGGCGGTGAGATCCCCTCCCGCAGGAGCGTGCTCGTCGACGGAGACGGTGACGCCTCCACCCAGCGTCGCCGAGATCGTCGGACTGGTCTGGGAACGAGGCAGCAGACGGTAGTAACGGCAGTCCGGATCGATCTCGACCCACGCCCCGTCGGCGGAGCGTTCGACCTCCAGAGACTGGGGCGGATCGGCCTGCAGCTCCGGAGTCGTCATCGGGACCGTATGACGCCGGACCCAACGGTCGAAGAATGGATCCAGCCATCCCCGGCCGCGATCCGGATGCACCGCTTCCGCAGCCGCTTGGATCTCGTTCCAGCCGATCCGCTGCCCCATGTGCGACCGGGCCAACTCGTGCAGCATTGTCCAGACGCGGCTTTCGGAGAAATCACCCGGCGGCGAATCCCCGTCCAGCACATCCTGCAGCATCATGATCACGAAGGCTCCCTTTTCGTAGCCGACGAAACGGCTCGCCCCGTTCACTCCCGTACGCCAGCCGAAGGTTCCCAACGGAGCATCGTCAAGCCCCGGATCCAGCGAGACCTTGTTGAGGACCCCCCGCCGGTAGGAACGCGCCGCCTCGGGGCCGTCCTCCAACGCGCGACGTCCGTAGTTGGTGCAGAAACTGGTCAAGGCCTCGCACCAGTTCCCGTCCTCGGGATCGACGTAGACCCCGTTGCCCCACCACGCATGCACCAGTTCATGATCCAGATAGCCGGGCTTGAGCGATCGTGGGGCCATGCCGATGACGCGGGGCCCCAGAACCGTGAATCCGGGGAAGGCGAATCCGGATGAGAAGAAGTTCTCCACCACCGTGAACCGTCGGTACGGATAGCTCCCCAACAGCGGCGTGTAGAGCTTCAGATACTGCTCGGAAGCGTCCAGGTACCAGTCCGCCTTGTCGGCCTGTGCGGCCGAAAGGTGCACGGCGATGTCGACGACGCCATCCCCAGCATCCACCGTGCGTTCGAAGACCTCATGCCGATTGCCCACCACCGCCATGCCGTCCACGGCACGGGGCGTCTTCCACGTTCGACCGGGAGCTGGCTCGACCGGATCCCCCGACGCGACGAACACCCATTCGTCGATCGGCTCGATGTCGATGGTCATCGGTCGCAGCTGCGGAAAGCCGCGTGCGTCCAGAGGCTGCGGGTACCAGTTGCTGCCGTCGGACAGGAAGACACCATCCTCGCCGACGTGGGCCCGTACGGAGAAGTTGTGGATCTGACCGATCCGTTCACCGGAGGCCACGTCCTCCTCGTGGGTCCCCATCCACTCGATGAACACCCGGTCGCCGGACTCCAGTCCGTCGATCTCGCCGTCCCCGTCGTACTCGACGGGATGATCATCGACGGTGATCGCGAGCACCCGGGCCCCGGGATGCAGTGCGAAGCGAAGCGAACCCGGCTCCGCCGTGTCGATGCGGGTGATGCCGTGCACCCGATGGGTGGCAGGATCCAGGCGCACTTCCAGATGCTGCGACGCCACGTCCACCGAGGTGATCGCGACCAGTGTGCAGAGCAGATGCATGATGCATTCCTTCCTAGAATTCGCTGCGAACGATCTCTTCGGGCTCGGCGGACTCGGAGTTGAACGGATTCACCAGCATGATCTGCGCGACGTTGCCGTCATCACGATGGCTCGAGAAGATCAGCAACTGACCACGAAACGGAACCATGGTCGCGTGACGAAGCGGAATCGGCATCGAATCGGCCACCGTGGTCCAGGCGTCCTCCACGGTGTCGTACATCTCCAGCGACGCATTGGATTCCAGTCCCGATCCGTCCGGCTTCGGGGACATACCTCCCAGCAGGAAGATGTGGTTCCCGAGGACCGCGACCTCCGGGGAGAGTCGCGGCCGGGCGGGCCCGGCCATGGCGTGCCACGTTCGGGTTTCGAAGTCGAACACGTCGCAGGGGACGACGAGTTCGAAGTCGTCGGTCATGCCGCCGATCATGAAGTATCGGTCGCCCACGACCGCCCCCCCGAAGGCACGTCGGGTCCGTGGGAGTTCGACACCGGCCTCGGCGAAGTCCTCGCCGCCGTCCACGCCCGCCGTCATGACTTCGGACAGATGTCGAAACCGATCATCCGCCGGGCGAGAAGGGTCGTAGTCGAGGCCACCGAAGACCCAGTAGGAATCGCCGTGCTGCACGAGGCCGAACTGGCTGCGGGACACCGGGAGATGCGGCCCCGTGGCGTTCCACTCGTTCTTCCTGAAGTTGAAGGTGTAGCCCTCGCGCTGCGTACGGGCGGCCGTGCCGTCATGCCCGAAGCCGCCCAATGCGAATCCGGTGGAACCATCGGCCCCCATGGAGGTCTGGATGGATTGCCGCTGCATGGGGTAATCAGCACACCGCCTCCACTGCATCGTGGCGGGGTTGAACCGATAGCCTTCCCGAAGGAAGTTGTCCGGTCCGAAATCGTGCTGCCCGGTGCTGTTGTTTCCACCGAACATGTAGATCCAACCCCGGCGGACGAAGAAGGCCTGCCGGTTCTTCGCCGAGGATGGACTCGGCACCGTCCAGTAGCCGACCACGGGCTCGGACTCCCCGACGGTCTCCAGACGGACCCGTTCGATCTGGGACGGCCGCATGCCGCCGGACATCCCGCCCAGAACGATGAGATCGCCATGCTGGTCCCCCGCCACCTGATGGAAGAATCTCGGGTAGGTGACCACGCCTTCGTGCCGCCACTCCGATGCGCCGGGACGCCACGAATGAACCCCCCCGTCGGATCCCGTGGCCACCACCCGGCCGTTCACCGCATCCGCCGCGATTCCAAACCCCTGTTCGGGGAAATCGGGCAGCTCGGTCCAGGAACCCGTGGTGGGATCAAACAGATCCGCACGACGTACGGAACCGTCCGGCGTCATGCCCCCAAGCACCATGATCCGTCCGTCGACGGCGACCGAGGCCATGGCTCGACGCTTGAACGGGGCGGGGACCGATGACCAACCCCGGTCCGGATGTCGAAGATCCAGCGTCCACACATCCTCGTACCACATCCGTTCACCGGTATCCGCATCGAGTTTCCAGCCCCCAAGCACGTAGAGGTTCGAACCGATCACCGCCGTGTCGTGGGACGATCGACCCGATGGCATGTCCGGCATCGCGGACCACCTGCGGGTCGCGGGGTCATAGGCCTCGACCGTTGCGAGGGAGACCAGGTGGGCGGGATCTTCCGGTGCATTGGTCGCCACCAGTCCACCGGTACGCAGGATCGTGCCGTTCCACACCTCGAGCGGACAGCTCTGGATGCCCATGGAGTGCGGCAGCATCTCCATCTGGGACGGATCGTGAAGGTTGATTCGGTAGAAGTCCGGGGACTGACCGGTGCGGTCGTAGTCGTGGGCGCGGCCGTGGTAGCCCCCCAGCACGTACAACCAACCTCCGTGGACCACGGAGCCGAAACTGGTGGTTGCCCGCGGCAGGGTGCCGCACGGCTCGCCCGCTACCAATCCATCGGACAGATCGGGGTCCTCCGGCATCGCAAAGTGCTGGGCGGACGTGGGGGCGGTGAGGACGATGCAAATCGACATCGCGAGCAGTTGAACGAATGGTGGCAGCGACATGGGAACTCCCGAAGCCTAGAGGATCTTGGTGGTGGTTTGACTTGGTTTGAATCGAATGACGTCGTCGGCGATCAGGTCGGCTTCCGATGGATCGTGGGTGACCATCAACGTGGCCACATCGGAATCTCGCAGTACGGAGATCGTCTCGGCCCTGACCGCGGTCCGGGTCTCGACGTCGAGGCTGCTGAAGGGTTCGTCCAGCAGCATGACCCGCGGACGCCGGGCCAGTGCGCGGGCAATGGCGACCCGCTGCTGCTCGCCACCACTCAAGGTGGAGGGCATGCGGTCCGCCAACGCTTCGACTCCCAGACGATGGAGCAGTTCGTCGCAGCGAGCTGCTCGTTCCGCCCGACCACTCGTCCGAATGCCGAACAGCACGTTTCCTCGTACCGTCCGGTTTGGAAACAATGCGAAATCCTGGAAGACCAGGCCCACGGCCCGACGTTCGGGCGGAACGTGGACTCCACTTCGGGTCATGGGCTGACCGTCGATGAGTACCAAACCGCCGGTGGGACGCTCGAGGCCCGCAATCAGCCGCAGCAGGGTCGTCTTGCCGGATCCGGACGGTCCCAATACGCACTGGACCGCACCGGGCGAAACCTTCACCGAGAACCTGTCGAGCAGCGGTTCGTCTCCGAAGCCGAACGTCAGGTCGCGGACCACGAGTCCACTGTCTGGATCTGCTGACCGATTCAAGCCGTCGCTCCTTTCGAACCCGCCGTACGGATCCGTTCGACGTGTCTGGCCAGCACCAGCACGGGGATGAGACCGACTCCGATGATGGCGACGGCCGCCGAAGCGGCCTCTTCGATCCGCTCGTCGGATGCGAGCTGGTAGACGCGGACCGCCAGCGTATCGAAGTTGAATGGACGCAGCATCAGGGTGATGGGAAGTTCCTTGGCGACATCCACGAACACGATCAGGCCTCCCGCCAGCAGGCTGGTGCGGAGCATCGGCAGGTGCACCCCGAACAGGGTCCGCGACGGGCCTGCCCCCAGTGTCCGGGCCGCGGCGTCGATCGAACGATGCACGCGTGCAAGCCCGGATTCGACGAAGGACACCGCAATCGCGAGAAACCGGGCCTGGTAGCCGATCACCAGGGCGGCGATCGATCCCGTCAGGAGCAGTCCCGGCCTCCAGGATCCCCCACCGGCGGCGGCAAGATCGTTGATGCGATGATCGATCCATCCCAGACAGATCAGCAGCCCAATCGCGATCACCGGACCGGGCATGGCGTAGCCCATTCTGGATGCGAGGGCCGCGCAGGCGGTCCATGGATTGCGCTGCAGGCGGCGTCCGTAGCCGATCAGGATGCCCAGCATCATGGCGACGACGGAGGCGAGCACGGCGATGCTGGCGGTCGAAACCACCAGACCCCCCAGTAGTTCGCTGGACCGTCCGTCACCACCTACAAAAGCCAGGTACGCAAGCCGGCCCGCGGGAAGAAGAAACCCCGACGTCAGCGGCACCAGGCAGCACAGGATCGCCAGAGCCCGTCCCGGGCGGCCGATCCGTACTCCGTCGGATCCGTTCGCCCGATCGGTTGCGCGATGTCGGTCGCCGGATCGTCTGAGCAGCCACTCCAGTCCCACGAAGAGGAACAGAATCGACACCACCAACGCCGACAACTGCCCGGCGGCCACCGGGGAGTCGAGGCCGTACCAGGTGCGGTAGACCCCCGTCGCGAACGTATCAACCGCGCAGTAGTCCACCGCTCCGAAATCCGCCACGGTCTCCATCAGCACCAGAGCCACCCCCCCCGCGATCGCCGGTCGGGCCAGGGGCACACCGACGAAGAGAAAGGTGCGAAGCGGCCCGCAACCGAGGGTGCGACTGGCCTCGAGCATCGAACGGGACTGTTCGAGGAACGCGATGCGGGCGGCGAAGTAGACGTAGGGAAACAACGAGAAGGAAAGTATGAAGGTCGCCCCGCCCAGCGTCCGGAGATCGGGGAACCAATAGTCACCACCCGTCAGGCCGAAGGTGTTGCGCATCCACCCCTGCACGGGGCCACTGAACTGGAGGAGATCGGTCATCGCGTAGGCGGCGAGGTACGGCGGTACCGCCAGCGGAAGCAGCAGGGCCCAACTCAGTACCAGTCGTCCGGGGAACCGGTACATCGTGACCACCCAGGCGGACACCACCCCCACCACCCCCGCCGTGCAACAGACGCCCAGGGACAGCACCAGTGTGTTCAGCGCGTAGTCGCCGAGCCGAGTGGCCTCGAGATGCTGCCACACCCCGTCCGAGTTTCGAAAGACGCTCGACAGGATGACCACCACCGGCACGAGCACGACCAGTGCTGCGGCCATCGAAGCGATGGTCCAGGCAGCGCGGGGGGTGGAATCGACCTTGAGCACCACTGTTCTCGCACCAGAGGGGGACGTGCTGCGGGCGGGCCGTCCCGATCAGGCGGCAGACCCGGACGGTGGCAGGCAGCCGTCCGTCATGCCGCGGTACATGCCCTCAACGCCATTCCGAACGGTCCATGATGCGGATGGCTTCGGCGTTGTTGGCGCCGAGCGTCGCCGCATTCAGATCGTCTTCCTTGAAGGCACCGAACGACTTCAGGGTGTCGGTGGTTTCGATGCCCTCCACCGTGGGGTATTCCTGATTTCCTCCGGCGAATTTCTTCTGGGCCTCCTCGGCGGCGAGGAATTCGATGAACCGGATTGCATTTTCGCGGTTGGGCGCGGTCTTGACGACCCCGGCACCCGACACATTCACGTGTGTGCCGCGATCGTCCTGATTGGGAAAGACGACCCGGACCTTGGAGGCGGCCTCCTGATCGGATTCGCTGCCGCCGATCATCCTGGCCAGGTAGTAGTGGTTGACAACGGCCACGTCGCCCTCACCGGCGGCGACACCGCGGATCTGGTCCCGGTCCCCGCCCTGTGGAGTCCTTGCCATGTTCGCGACGATGCCCTTGCACCAGGTTTCCGTCTTTTCCGCACCGTGCGCATCGATGAGGGAGGCCACCAGCGACTGGTTGTAGATGTTGCCCGAGCTTCGAATCAGCACCTTGCCCTTCCACTTCGGATCGGCCAGCTGCTCGTAGGTGAGCTTGATGCCCTCGGGCACCCGGTCCGCGGAGACCACGATGATTCGGGCCCGCTTGGTGAGTCCGAACCAGAGCCCCTCGGGGTGACGAAGCGACGCGGGAACGCGAGCCTCCAGCGTCTTCGACTTGACCGGCTGGAGCACACCCATTTCTTCCGCTCGCAACAGCCGCCCGGCATCCACCGTGATGAAGACGTCGGCGGGACACAGTTCGCCCTCTTGCTTGATGCGTGAGAGCAGGGTGTCGGATCGACCTTCGATGATGTTGACCTTGATCCCGGTTTCCTTGGTGAACTGCTTGATCAAGGCATCATCGGTGTCGTAGTGACGAGCCGAATAGACGTTGACTACCTCCTCCGCATGGACTGTAGAAACGCACAGGATCACCATGGCGGACAGGGCTTGAACGAACCGGTTCATGAATGCCTCCCTTGGGACGACAGATGGGGATTTAGAAGTTGGTGCGGAGGTACCCACCATCGGAGACCTGGAGCATTCCCATTCGAAGCAGGAAATCCGCGGCCTCCTGGACCAGTTCCGAATCCATCTGACAGGGGCAGGACGGCTCGCACGTGGGCATGACCCATTCCGGGACCATCACCGGCGATCCCTTCATGCAGTACTCGGACTCGATGACGGCAAAGAGGACCGCCGAGGATGCATCGAACAGCAGATCGACCTGGGCCTTGGACATGATTTCGTTGGGGTGGAACAAGCTGAAACCTCGAGTGCAATTGAGAATCATTCTCAGTAACTAATGATATCCTAGACCTCCTACCCTCACAAGTCACAAGGGAGACCATTCAGATGCAGGTTTATTTCGCTGGAATCACGGTCGGAGTCATCGTCCTGCAGACCATGATCTTCGCCCCGACGATCTTCACCACCATTGAGGCCGCCCCCGCCGGCAAGCTGCTGCGGGCCCTCTTTCCGAAGTTCTTCAAGCTCCTTTGTGTGCTGGGCGTGGCCTCGTTGATCTCCAGCCTGAGCAGCGACGAGCCCGGGATCGTCCGACCGGTGATCGCCGTCGCCACCATCGTGTTTCCCATCATCTGCATCGTGATCATCCCGGTCACCAACCGGGCCACGGACCGGGGCGACAAGGCCACCTTCAAGAAACTGCACACGCTGAGCGTGGTGCTGACTCTGATCCTGCTCCTGGCGAACATCGCCGTCCCGTTCGTCTGATGACGAGACGTTTGCGGGGCCGGCCTATCCGGGATCCGCAAGGGACCGGTAGAGGTCCAGCATCGTGGCGCATTCCGTCTGCCAGTTGTAGCGTTCGACCACCGCGCGGCGACCGCGCCGTCCCATGTCGACCGACTCGCCGGGATGGTCGAGCATCCAACGCATGGCATCCCGGACCGCCGCCGGATCGAGGGGATCCACCAGGAGACCGCACTGCTCGGCATCGATGATGTCGCGCCAGGTCGGGAAGTCGGAGGCGATGACCGGAATACCCGCCGCCATGTATTCGAACAGCTTGATGGGCAGCGACTGCAGGTAGGTGTCGGTGGGATGGAGCACGACGAGTCCGGCCACCGCACCCCGAAGACGTGAATCGATGACCGCCCGGTCCTGCCAGCCGTGTCGACGCACGCTCTTCTCACCGGCCCGGCGAGCCACCCATGACTCGAGTTCGGGATCCGAAAAACGTCCGAACAGATCGAGACGGACTGATTCGTCCGCCAGCCCCACGAACCCCGAGACCATCTCCTGTACGCCGCGGGAGACCGAAAGCAGCCCAGCGTAGACGAAGCCGTCACGCAGCTCGCCGTCGAATGCGGGTTCGGGCCCGGGCACGGGGAAGTTCCGCACGACGACGGAACGTCGACCGGGGAATCGACGTCCGATGTGGTTGGTGGCGGCGATGGTTCCCGAGCAGCAACGGACCGCACACCATTCCATCAGGCGCATCGCCGTCCGGCCGACCCCCCGGAGGCACCGGGGGATCCACGCCTTCTCCCGGATCTTGTCCGGGTAGTCCTCGTGGACGTCGTAGATGACCTTGCAGCCCAGCAATCGCAGAACGAGGGCGGACGGAATCAGTTCCGGATCGTGAATGTGCACGACCCGCGCCCGGATCGATCCCGCTCGCACCCACGCCATCAGCGACGATGCGATGCGGCGCAGCCGGGAGGCATGGGCGGGCAGCGCGTGCAGCGTGATCCCCTCGGCCGGCTCCGGCTGATCACCCGCGTCCACCGTCGCCATGAGATGCACGTCGTATCCGGCTGCGACCAGCGAGCGGGCGACCTTGTGGTAGATGCGGACATCATCCCAGCGATGGACCGTCGACAGTTGAAGCACGCGAATGGTCATGAAGCCGGCGTCGACTCGTCCGGCTCGGTTCCGGTTGGGATCTTCGAGAAGTTGAACTGCGGCGACATCCTGTCCTGCTTGGCCAGGAAGCGGAACGTGGCCGACGACAGCGACTCCCGCAGAAGGGCCTGCCCCGCGAAGGAGAACTCGTCCAGCACGAGGGTGTCCGCCTCGAGAAAGGCGTCGAAGGCGTTCATCTGGCCCCAGTCGCCCTTGACGCTGATCAGCGGCCCGTCCTCGATCGAGAAGTACTCGACGGATGCGCCCTGATCGATGATGCGCTGGAAGCCCCGGTCATCGAGCAGTCGATCCAGCGTACTGTCGAAGATGGTTCCACCGCAGGAATCCAGGAACCGCCGGGTATAGAAGCGGCCGGCTCCCAGCGGCTGGAACGCGCTCTGCAGTCGGTAGCTGCACCGGACGATGTTGGGGGAATGATTCGATTTGGTCCCCACGTTCCAGACGATCCATTCCAGGGCGCAGTAGATCGAAGGCATGTGTTCGCCCTCACCCACCGCCTCGGAGGCGATCGCGTGGCGATGTGCGATCGTGTCGAGCAACTTGGCGGAGAGGATGTCGTCGCTGCCCACGATGCAGCAGAGGTCGTAATCGAAGACCTCCACCGCCTTGCGGACGCATGTCTGCCACTTTCGACCGAGGGGGCGATTTGGACACGTGAAACCGGTGACCCGACTGTCACGTTCCGCCATGGTTCGGATGAACTGCACGTCCTCCTCGGTACTGCCCGTCAGCACCCAACGGACGCTGGCTTCGGAAGCCAGCGACTCGGCGATCACCCTGGCCAGCAGTCGATGGCGACCGGCGAACGCACAGCACAGCACGATGTCGCAGGTGCGATCGCTCGCCAAGCCGATGAACTCGGAGGTGAGCCCAGCCACCTCATCCGGATCTCGCGGCTTCCGTTTCTTGACCGGTGGTTCCGGAACGACCTCGACCTGCGGTGACGGGGACGGAGACGGTGACGGGGACGAAGGCAGCGATCGACGCCAGGCGGTCTGCGTCGAGGGGTAGACGAGTTCCCGCACCGCCGCCTTGGCCGCGCGGCCGAGACTGGAGTTGGCCAGTCCGGGCATCCGTCGCGCCAGCCCTCGACCCAACGGAACGAATTTGCGTGCGATCCTGCTCAGCATGCGACGCCTTTCATTCGATGGACCGGATAGGCGCGATCGAGCGACTCGATGTAGAGCGATCCGGCCGGCATGGGCGTGCGATCGGCACCCCCCTCCACGGGATGGATGCGATCATCGTGTCCCGACAGGAGCGAATCCACGTTCCGGGCATTGACCAGACCGTGCTCCCGCGTCTCGAAGCAGATCGAATCCACGACGACGTCGAGCGCGATTCCGAGCAGGTTGATCGATTCGACCGCCTGCACCGAACCGTCCGCCTGCCGGGTCCAGGCCGTGTCCCCCAGTTCCCAGCCGGAGACGGCAAGACCGTGGGCCCCGCCGTCTGTGCCGGAGACGAAATCGCGCTGCTCGCAGGGCAGAGGCACCTCGCGGCGAATCCGCTCCAGCATCGCGTCCGGGTCGCGGATCAGATCCGCGTAGGAGCAGTGCACGACCTGCCCCGGATGGCCCAGGATCAACCGGGCGGTCTCGTAGCTGTGCGCGAACCACGCCAACAGGGATTCGACGATGGTGAACCCCCGGCGGACCAGCGAATGCACCACACCGACGAGATCCCGACTCGTCACGATCACCCGGTGGTCCGATGACTGCCGGAGGTACCGGTCGAACGCGAAGATGTTCTCGGGCGTCTTCTCGACGATGCACTTCCGGTCGCCGACGTCCGTGATTGCGTGGACGAGGTCCACGGAAGTCGCATGCGAACCACGCTGGGCTTCGTACCGTTTCGCCAGATCATGGCTGAACTGGCCGAGCTTGGCCCTGGTGTCCAGCCAGGCCACCCGGCCGTCCAACGCGCGGCTCTCCGGATCGCCCGCTGCTCCGACGAGCTCGTCGCCGTGGCAGAAGAGTCCCGTCTCCGGAAGGCAGAAGAGCGACGGCGAGCGCATGAGCAGATTCATGATCAGCGTCGAACCGCTGGACGGAGATCCCCCCACCAGCAGCAGCGGCGGTCGCGAGACGCTCATGCCGACTCCTCCATGACGTCGCGCCACGCCTGGTACGTCAGACAGATCGCTTCCATGGTGATCATGTCGCGATCGCGTTCGCCGTAGTTGGCCCCGCGTTCCAGCGTGAGGAATCCGGACCGCTTCGCCCGGGACATGGCCTGATTGGCCAGCTTGACGATCGAGGCCAGCGATTCGCCGTGAATGCTGAACCCGAGCTTCGGACGGTGGAAGAACGACGCGGGAAGGAACTGCTGCAGGTACTCCTTCAACGGGGCCTTTCGCCCCAGTGTCGGAGTCACCAGCTTCGAAGCGTCCCACGACAGCACGCCTTCCACGATGCGGTGGTCGAGGAACGGCACCCGCACCTCGATGCTGTTGAACATCGAGGCCGCGTCGAGCGTGGGATTCAGATCGTGGAGCACATAGGTCATGAGCTCCATCCAGCGGTGGCTTGCCGAAGGCGGAAATCCGGGCAGGTGGTACTTGGTGAGGATGTCGTTGGTGATCGACTCGATGGAGGGTACGAACTCCTCGAGCCCCTCGATGGTGAAGTTCCTGCCGTCGCGGAAGATGTGGGCGATCTGGCTCGAGAGCCACCGGTAGGAGGGCGACTCGTGCAGGGGCAGGTACGGGGGATCGTACTCCGGGGTCGGAGTCCGGGGGTAGCCGTGGAACAGTTCGTCGGCACCGTTGGCACTGATCGCCATCTTGTACCCGCTCGCCCGGACCTGACGCGAGACCGCGGCGGGAATGCCGCAGCTCATCAACGGCTCCCCGTGGAACCGGATCACTTCCCGAAGGTCGTCGTGGTAGTCCTCGAGCACCGGATCGACCGCGACGAAACGGCGTCCGAACCGATCCGCGACGGCCTCCGCGTAGTTGCGTTCCGGGGAAACAAGATGGAAGCAGTCCAGATCCTGCGTCGCCGCGGCCAGAAAGGTCGAATCCACGCCGCCGCTCAGGAAGAGAGCCGAAGGCACGTCGGCGACCTGGTACTCCGAGACGACCTGCAGCATGTCGTCCATCGTGAAGTTGGGCTGGTAGGTCGGCTCCCAGTACTTCGTGGTCGTGAAGCGTCCGTCGGGATGGCACGTGACGTAGTGGGCCGGCTCCACCCGCTCGATGCCTTCGAGCACACTGGTCCGGGTGAAGGAGGCGCCGAGGGCGAAGAACGAGCCGAGGGCCGGCTTGAACGGCCGCCAGTTCTCGTCCGGCGTGGCGCCCGCGATGGCCGCCACGCTCGATGCGAAGCAGTACGCCCCACCGTCGAGCCTCGCCATCAGCAGCGGCTTGATGCCGAGCTGGTCACGGGCGGCGTACAGGCGCCCCGTGCCCTTGTGGTAGGCGAGGAATGCGAACATTCCCGCACAACGGCTGAGCGCACCGTCGATGCCCCATTCCTGGATGGCCAGCAGCAGGACCTCCGAATCGGAGGACGTCTGGAACTCGTGCCGGGACTCGAGCTCGGCGCGGATGCTCTTGAAGTTGTAGATCTCGCCGTTGTACGAAAGCAGCCAGTCGGCGGATTCCATCGGCTGGTTCGAGCGTGGATCGAGATCGATGATCGACAGCCGGCGATGGACGAGCCCCACCCGATCCCTGGCGACAATCCCCTCGGCGTCGGGACCGCGCGGAGCCATGAGCTGACCCATTCGCGACAGGACGGCCCGGTGCTCATCCTGAAACACCATCGGATTCGGAAGATAGATGCCGCCGACTCCGCACATGAGTCATCGTCTCCAGTCGAAACCGTGGGCGAGGAACTGCTCGGAACCGCCGCACCCCGCCAGGAACTGTTCGACGTCACTCTCGCTCAACACCTCTTTCCAGCGTCCGATCGACGAGGTGTCGATGGGCTGCTGCACCCGCTCCGCGGACAACTGGCCACGCGGATTCTCCGCGAGCGTGGACTTCCCCTTGTGCTGCTGGATCATGCCGGGATGGAACTCGAACTCCAGCGCTTCGCACATGGACCGGGTCTCCGATTCGGGGTCGCGGACCAGCCGGTCGTAGACCACCTTCGTCATGTTGCAGGCGGGATTGGCGGCCTGGAACCGCTCGAACTGTTCGAGGTGGCGCACCCACTGCTTTCCGAGCTTGGCCGGATCGGGATTGAAGGCGCCGTTGGTCATCTGGCTGGCGAGGATGTCGAGGCCGTTCCGCACGATGTAGACGAATCTGGACTCCGGCCACAGCGCGACGTAGTCCGCGAAGTTGCCCTGGCACTTGGTGCCCCAGAAGGCGGCGCCCTGGTTTCGCAGCTTGAACCGCGCGGTGGCCGCGACGATCTTGAGCGCCTCGATCGGGCACGTGATCCGGTGGTGACGGGTCAGGTACGAGCGCAGCAGCGAACCCGTCTGCTGCGTGGTCATTCCCGTCCAGCTGGTCACGGCGGCGAACTTCTGGAGATTCCTCAGCGGCGGTCGATTGAGCAGTTCGAACGCGGTGCCTTCGTCGTAGTTGAGGAGGACCTGGTAGGCGTAGGTGAACTCCTCCATGGTCAGGACGCCGTCGTCGGAAGGCGTGTGCAGATAGCGGGGATACGACTCGTAGGCCATGGCCCCGTCCGGATGGGCGTCGAACATACTCACCAGCAGGGTGGTCCCCGATCGGCTCATCCCGTTGACGAAGACCGGTCGCTCCTCCTGACGGGCCTCGAACAGGTCGTTGTACTCGATGATCTCGTCCCTGGCCAGAGCCACCCGATCCGACCAGTACTGCTCTCCGTCGAGTCCGGAGACCTCGGCGCAACGGCGGGTCTCCCGGGTCCACCGGGCATCCTGGATGACCGGAAAGTCGAAGCGGGAGTTGGACTCGTCGTTGTAGTACTGGGGATGGAACAGCAGTCGGCACCGTTCACCGGGATTCGTCGCGAGGAGGAAGTCCAGGAGATCGTTGCACTCCTTCCGGTACAGCGGATTGGACGCCCCACCGTCGGCCCAGTTGCTGTGGAACATGGCGGAGTGGCCGTTGTGCACCCACGTGAGTCCCAGTTCCTCCAGGTACGGCTCGATCGGAATCGTCGCGTTGCACTTGCCTTCGGGCGTGACGTGCCCTCCGTGCATCGAGAAGTAGTCGATGGTGAAGTGCTTCCGCAGCTCCTCCACGTCCTCCAGGAAGATCTCGATCGCCCGTTCGTCGTCCCCTCCGGACTGGTCGAAGGCGTTGCAGTGGTACCCGATCACGCCGCCCATCCGCTCGAACGCCTTGAGGGTCTCGTAATCCAGCTCGTACTCGTCGTACTCGACGATCCCCTCCCTCTTGAGCTTCCAGTCGAAGATCTTGCGGCGGAAGATCATGGCATTCGCCGGAACGCCGTACTCGATGTGCGTCTTCAGGATCTCCGCCGTGACATCGGGACGGGCATCGACGTCGTACTGCAGCAGCACCGCCTTCTCGTCCCGCTGGGACGCCCGGTCGATCCACGCGGTGAACTCCATGAGCTCCTTGTGCAGTTGGAGCGGACCCGCCAGATCACGGTAGGACATCACGTTGTAGTCGGACTTGGCAAGCCAGCGGATCAACCCGGCCAGGTAGTCCATCGACAGGCAGGGCCGGGTGTTGGGATAGTCGCGCATCCCGTCGTCGTAGTCCCGGTGCAGGGCAGCACGACGGGCCCGTGCCCCGTCCACCTCGTCACCGGCCGGCAGGACGGCCTCCGGCGGCAGGCTGCGTCCGGGGACGATCGCACGCTTGCGGGCCTCCTTGAGGCGACGCCGCATCCCCTCGGGCAGCAGACCGCTGTAGCGCTTCCACAGGCCGAACTCGAGTGAAACCGGCTTCTTGGGCAGCAGCGACAGTGATTTGGTCAGCACCCGCTCCAGCGACCGCGAACCCGCGGCACGTATTCGATCGAAGCGGTACTTCACCATGTAAGTTCACCCAGCCAAGAGATCGGATCGTTGAATCGCATGCGGACAGATCGGGGTTTCGTGCAAGGCCTTGCGTCCGCGGACATGCGTTCATGCCGCCGAACCGGGGCCTACGGATGGCCGCTGCACCCCGATGATTCCATTATAACGGCTGACCGTTCGGACATGGAAAGCAGTGCACGTCACCCCCCCGTATGATACGGGTCGCCTTCCGCGCTGCAGTCCCGCAGTTCGCCTTGCCGCTCCACGAGCCCCCGCCCATGAGCATGACAGAACGTCTACGAAGGCTGGGAGAGAGCACCCGACGCTTCGTGTCGGCGTACCGGTGGATGGCCGGAACGCACCTCCGTCCCAACTGGAAGCGAGTCGCTTCCATCGGCATCTTCAGCGCCGTCTCCGCGGGAGCGCAGGGCGGCGTCATCGGCTTCATCGCCTTCGCACTGGACGCCATCCAGCACCCCGACCGGTACGGGCTGGCCGACCTGGTCGACGACCACCAGATCCTCGTGCTGTGCACCTTCGGCGCCGCGCTCGGATGCATCGCCGCCATCGGCGCATTCGCCAACTACGCCGCGACCCGCACGGCACGGTCCCTGGGCCGATCGCTGCATGAACGCTGTGCCGACGAAACCATCAAGAGTCTGGCCGCGCTCCACACCCTGCCCGACTCCATGCCCTTCGACGAGCCCCAGTTGATTCGGCTGGTCAGCCGCAACGGCATGCTGCTGGGACGTACCACCCAGGCCCTGGTGGGAGTCATCGAACCCCTGCTCCGCCTTGTCGTCGCGATGGGAATCCTCGTCTACATCGACGTCCGACTGGCCGTGGTGATGATTCCCCTCGTGGTCCTGATGCTGCCGGGCCTGCTCCGCGTTGGATCCAACGTGAAGTCCACCTCGGAGTCGTACTACGACAAGTCCGCCCCCGAGATGGGACGGCACGCCAGAAGCATCGTCTCCTCCATCAACAACCAGGACATGTACGAGGGCGACCATCGGGTGGAACGATACGAGGGCTTGTTCCTCGACGACCGGCGGGTGCAGACGTATCTGGACGAATACGACACCATCAATCTGGCCAACGCCAGAGTCCGCCTCTTCATGAACAGCGCCAGCTCCACGGTGCTCGGGTTCGCCCTGATCGGCTCCGCCTACCTGGCCATCACGAACGTGATGACCTGGCCGATGGTGATGCTCTTCCTGATGGCACTCTGGCAGCTGCAGCGTGCCCTCGTCCAGTGCGGCAGCCTCTTTGCGATACTCAATCTCTTCTACCCGTTCGTCGCACAGTCGAGATCGATCATGAGCCCGCCCGGGACGGATTCGGCCCCTGGACTCGAGATCCCGCTGATCCTCCACTCCCTGGGCGACTGCGCATCGGTCACGCTGCGGGTCGGCGACCGGGTGGCGCTGGTCACCGATACGCCGCTGGACCGTATCCACATCGCATCGCTGCTGGAACCGGTCGCCGAACAGTGCGGCGTCGAGACCGAGGAACTCGTCTGTTCTCTGGCCTTCGTGACCGACCGGTACAAGGTCCAGGACCAGCGGATCGGCGAAGCACTGGAGTGCGCACCGGACGACCCGCTGCTCGACCGGCTGGGGATCCGCGGACTCGTGGACGAACTCGAGGACGGCCTGGACACCCGGCTGGACACCGAAGGCTGGAACCAACTGCCCGCCGAACTGAAGACGGCACTGTGTCTCGTACCGGCCAGCCGATCCACCCGCCCGGTCCTGGCCCTCGATGCACGTCTGCTGAAGCGTCTCTCCACTTCTGCACGGAGCGTCTACGACACGATGTTCACCGATCGGCTGATGCTGCTTCACTCGCAGGGCCCCGCCCACGCCGACGGCATGGCCGAGCTCTATCTGGTCGTCACCGACCACCGCCTGGTGGGATGGGGCAATCAGGACTGGTTCGACGATCTGAAAGCCACCCTGGCCGACGGCGAGGTCGGCGAGCCCGAAGCCGACGACGAGGACGAGTCGCTCCTGCTGGGATGAACGTTCGGCCCCCCGCCTTCGGAGGCCGCTCCGTGGGATAAAAAATCTGCGTCTGCCCCACACACACCCCTCCGGGCTTCGTAGGGGGTGATGACTCCGGACCAGGCCTCGCGCAAGGGCACTGCATTCCGGACGACACGGGTCACCCCGGATTCGCACCCCGGGACCACCTCAGGGGAAGAACCCCCCCGCCGTCCTGCAGTGACTTCTCCGTGCCCGGTCCCCAGCATTGGAGCATCATCACCATGTTGCGAGAAACCATTCTCACCCTCTCCCTGACCGCCGTCCTCTTCCCCACCGCCGCCATGGCACGCCCCGCGCCCGACTTCGGGATCGATCTGGATCGACCGATCATCGTTCCCGGGGGAGACGAGGACCGGGACATCATGATCTTCGACCAGGTCGTCTCCATCGGCGTCGACTCCTTCCACTGGTACCGGAACGATTCGATCGGTGGAGACACCTTCGACATCGACAGCATGACCACGAACACCTCGGCCCCGTTCCAGATCGCGGTGCAGATCGAAGGATCCTGGGACTTCACCGTCCACAGCGCGACCTCCATCTACGTCTACACGGCCGGATCGGGATCGACCGCCGTATCCGCCGGAACGCTCACGCTCGGGGATGGATACCACGTCTTCTACAACGACACCGCGGCCGGTGGTTCGGAGCTGCATCTTGATCTTCCCGGCCCGGCCCCCACCAGCGCCTTCACGTCCGGACCGAGCATCCCCATCCTTCCGCCCTCGAGTTCGGCCAGCAATCCCCTGTGGGACGAGATCCTGGCGGAGTTCGCCCTGGTCGAATGGGGACACGGCGAGGAGCAGCTGGAATACCGCTTCGTCGGCAACAATGCCGCAAGCACGCTGTACGCCGACCTGCACCAGCCCGGCGGCACCGGCGAGATCAAGGTCTCGTACCTCGGCGACAGCTCCTGCGGCTCCCTGGCCATGCCCTCGGAGCGGACGGAGTCCTACGTAAGCGTCTCGTCCGGGCACCACTACTTCGAAGCCGGGACCTCCGGCGACGGCCCGTGGTCGCTCAACGTCAGCTGGGGACCCGAGTTCTGCGATGAGGATCTCAATCGCGACGGCCGCGTCGACTTCAACGATCTGGTCATCGTGCTGAGCGCCTTCGGCATCTGCTCCTGAGCACGATGCCCGCCCGGCCCCAGGCGCCGCCCCCCTCGCCAGCGTGAGGGGGGCGGTGTTCTTGGACGAATCCTACGAATGATCCCCATGGCACCCGCCGCACGGCCCTAGACTCCCATCAGCCATGGATACACACACCATCATCATCGGCGGAGGCGGAGGCATCGGCAGGTGCCTCGTATCCCTCCTTCACGCCACGGGGCACCACATCACCGTGCTGAGTCGAAGCGCCGACTCGCACCACGATCTGGACGCCGACACCGTCGTCTGCGACGCACGTGATCCGGAAGCCCTGGAAGCGGCGGTCCACACCTGCGTGGATCGCGCACCGGTCACCGGCATGGTCTGTCTGGCCGGATCCATCCTGCTGAAGCCAGCTCATTTCACGACGACCGAGGAGTGGAACGAGACCATCGCCACCAACCTGACCACGGCCTTTGCAACCGTACGGGCCGCAGGCAAGCACATGAAGGGGCCGGGCAGCGTGGTCCTGGCTTCGACCGTGGCCGCCGCGACGGGGCTGCCCAATCACGAGGCCATCGCGGCCGCGAAGTCCGGAGTGGAGGGACTCGCACGTAGTGCGGCCGCAACCTACGCGGGACGTGGTCTGCGCTTCAACGCCGTGGCCCCCGGCCTGGTGGACACCCCGCTGGCCGAACCGATCACCCGTTCGGAACGCACCCTCGAACACTCCCGCAAGATGCACCCGCTGGGCCGCATCGGCCGACCCGACGACATCGCCAATGCAATCGCCTGGCTGCTGTCGGACGCAAGCGACTGGGTCACCGGCCAGGTGATCGGAATCGACGGCGGCCTCGGAGCAACCCGGGCCAGTTCCTCATGAACGGCCCCAGCCGCCACACCTGGATGCGGTACGTCCTGATCGCCGCCGGCATCTACAACATCGCCTTCGGACTGCTGGCGGTCCTTCGTCCCGGGTGCTTCTTCACGATCGCCGAGATGGATCCCCCCCGCTACCTGTTCCTCTGGCAGTGCATCGGCATGATCGTCGGAGTGTACGGACTGGGCTACCTTGCCGCCGCGGGTGATCCACTGCGACACTGGCCGATCGTCATGGTTGGACTGCTCGGAAAGATCTTCGGACCGATCGGATTCCTGCAGGCCGCACTGGCGGGCACCATCACCTGGCGGTTCGGATACCTCATCATCACCAACGACCTGATCTGGTGGATTCCCTTTGCCGCCATGCTGTGGGCTTCGTGGAAGACCCATCGCAGCAACGGCTAGACCCGGCCACGTCAGTCCTTGCCGCCGGATCCCATGCCGCCGGATCCCTTGCCGCCGGATCCCTTGCCGCCGGATCCCTTGCCACGGCCCGATCGCTTCGCGCCCGCCTTCCGTTCCTTCTCCTTCGCCTCGTCCGACCATTGCCAGCGTCGCGGAGGGAGCCGATCGAACTGGACCGGATCGAGGAGGATGCGGAGCGAATCCTCGACCTCGTCGTTGAGAAGACGATGGGCCTCGAACTCGCGGCCGCGCCAATCGGATTCCTCGAACAACGCGCCCTTGTCGTCCTCGAGTCCCCACAGGCTGAGGACTGGCGCGTTCGCCAGTTCGACGTCACGCTCCATGCGCCCCGCAATCGCACGATCGCGAATGGCGCGAGCCTCGAACGAAACCCGGTCGCGGAGTTCGGTGATCGCCGCGGCAACCTCTTCCGCAAGCCCATCCAACTCCAGCGCCGCGGCCAAGGCCCGGTCGTACCAGCGCACCCGCATCTCATCGGGGAATCCACGCCGAAGGGCGAGATCGCGATACGCAAAGGCCGACTCGACCTCCTGCTCCATCAGCAGCACCGTGAGTTCGTCGATCGCATCCAGAATGCCGTCCCGACAGGCGACCGACGCATCGATCTGCGACTGCCAGGAATCCGCGTACGGATCGATGATCCGTTCCCATCGCTCTCCGGGAACGAACTCCTCGCCGCCGAACTCGTCAATGGCCTTGCGGGCCTCCACCATCAGTCGGATCCCGGCCAGTTCGCGATCGAGGGCCGTGTCCAGCCGGTTCCGAGCGAGTCCGGCCAGTTGCGGCTCCATCTCGACCAGACGCATCCGCACGGGTTCACCCGCCGACACCGAACCCTCCAGCACCGCACGGGGATCGATGCGCTCTCCTCCCAGCCGGGCCAGCCGAAGCCCCGACGTGAACTGGAGACGCTGCATGGCGGACCGGAGTCCGGCCAGACGCTCCTGATCCCCATCCTCGGCGATGGTCAACTGCAACGTCTCGAGCACATCGGTCCGGATCGCATCCCGCTGCTGACGGAGGGCCGTGGCCAGCCGGTAGAGATCCTCGGGGGTGACCTCCGAACCGGCCTGCTCCGTCTGCTCGATGGCGATGACCAGTCGCTCCCGAAGCCGGTTCATGTTCTCGTCGAGCGAATCGAGCCCGCCTTCGAGCTCAGCGACCCACTCCTGGGCCAGGGCCCTGGACTTCTCCCGGCCCTCCTCCGTCTCGGCGCCCTGCTTGGCCACGGCCTGGCGGGCGTACTCCTCGAGACGTTCCTGCATGGTGTCCATGGCCGCCGTCATGTCGATGTCCTGCGTGGACAACTGCCGATCGAGCCGGTCCACGGCTTCGGCCAGATCACGACCGACCTGCGATCGCCGGTACCGTTGCAGAGCCGTCACCAGCGGCTGCGAGATGAGTTCGTAGCTGCCGACGTAGTCGCGGAAGACGAGATCGACGATCTCCGAACGCTGCGGATCGAGCTCCATCGACTCGATGATCGTCAGACTGTCCCGCTTCAGGAACTCCGGTTGCAGAAGGAGACGGGGGGATCGGGGATCCGGTGGAATCAGACGCAGCGTCTGGGACTTGGCATCCTCACCGACCTCCTCCTGGCTCCCGTCCGCGAGGAGCGTTTCCATCTCGGCCTGAAGCTTGCGGACCTCGCCGGCCGACTCCCAGATCGCACGGGCATCCTCTTCGGTCATCGAACCGCTGAGCACGGCCGCCTTGAGGGAGGTGCCCAACTGCGCCAACTGCCCGCCGTCTCCCCCCTCCGGCTTGGCGGCCAGCACTTCGACCGTGGACACGAACAGCACGATGATGATTGGGATTGCGATGCGCATGGGTGGTCTCCGGGAGTTGATTCTAGACCTCCGGACGGGAAAATGTTCCCCCGATGCGGTCCGTCCCGGCGTGCTAGGATCCGGACTCTTCGAAGGAGTCATCGGCATGCATTGCACCATCCTGAGGAGTCTGCCTGCGGCCCTCCTCGTCGCAACCACCACCATCGCGTCCACGACCGAGGACACCACCCCCCAACTGCCGGCTGCGGGCTCCCCCCCGCCGATGATCCTCGATCGGCTGGGCGAGCACCGACGTCCGATCCACACCGATTCGGAGGATGCCCGCCGCTGGTTCGACCAGGGCCTGGCCCTTATGTACGGCTACAACTTCGATGGAGCCATCCGCTCCTTCCGACAGGCCACCGTGCACGACCCGAACTGCGCCATGGCCTGGTGGGGCATCGCCTATTCGGGCGGCCCCAACCAGAACAACCCCGGCATCGATCCGCCCAAGGATCAATGGAGCTACGCCGCCGCGAAGCGTGCGAACGAACTCAAGGAACACGAGACCGGCGCCAACCGGGCGTTGATCGAGGCGATCGCGCACCGGTACAACTACCCCATGCCCGAGGACCTGACCGAACAGAACCAGGCCTACCTCGACGCGATGATCGAGGTCCGGGATCGGTACCCGCTGGATCCCGATGTCGCGGTCTGGACGGCCGAAGCCATGATGGTCATGCAGCCCTGGGAGTACTGGACGCTGGAAGGCGAACCGATCAAGCGGACGCCGGAATTCAGAGCGATCCTCGAGAACGTCATGCAGCGGCACCCGAATCATCCGGCCGCCAACCACCTGTACATCCACACCATGGAATCCTCGCCGTGGCCCCAGATCGCCGAACCCGCCGCAGATCGACTGGTCACGCTGGTGCCGGCGTCGGGACATCTCGTCCACATGCCGTCGCACATCTGGATGCAGACGGGACGCTACGACGATTCCGCCGACTGCAACCGAAGGGCCGCCGCTCTGGACGACGCATGGTTCGAAGGCGATCCCGCCGCGGCCGAATACCGCTTCTACACCGCACACAACCGCCACTTCCTCGCCTTCGCCGCGACCATGCAGGGGCGGAAGCGGGAAGCCGTGGCCGCCGCCCGCGCCATCACCGAGGAGGTTCCGCCTCCGCTGATGCAGGCCCTTGGTTCCATCAGCGACGGCGTGTCGGCCAGCAAGTGGCACGTGCTGGCTCGATTCGGGATGTGGGACGAGATCCTCGTCGAACCCGCACCGCCGGAGTGGGCCGCGGTCGGTCAATGCCTGCGGCACTATGCACGCGGCGTCGCCTACGCGAACACCGACCGGATCGCCGAGGCCCGCGAGGAGCTTGCCGCCTTCGACGTCGCGGTGAAGAGGATCCCCGAGGGCGACTGGTGGCTGGGCAACCAGCCGGCGATCGAGATCATGCCGCTGGCCAGACTGGTCCTCGAAGGGGAAATCGAGTTCAAGGCCGGCAATCGGGATCGCGGGCTCGAACTGCTGGAGGAGGCCGTGGCGATCGAGGAACGACTGGTCTACGCCGAGCCCGCCCCCTGGATGATGCCGGCCCGACACGCCTACGGAGCCCTGCTGATCGTCGACGGCCGATACAAGGATGCCGAACGGGTGTACCTGCGCGACCTCGAGATCTTCCCGGCCAACGGCTGGGCGCTGCTCGGTCTCCGCGATGCGTTGCGCGGCCAGGGACGCGGCGAGGAGGCGGCCCGCATCGACGACGCCTTCCGCAGGGCCTGGGCGAGCGCCGACGTCATCCCCCCCGCTTCCTGCTACTGTGGCACGCCAGTCGCATCCGCTGACTGATTTCCCTTTCACCTCTTAGACAAAGAATGGCATACTCCATGCGCAACGTATTACACATCATCGCGATCGTGCTCTCCTGCACAATCTTCACGAATTTCACCCACGCCGATGATGGCATGAAGATGCCGTCCTCCATGGACGAGTTCGTCAACTGGCATCTGGATCGTGGAGCCTGCGGCACGTGGGTCGAAACCGGCGTCACCAAGGAAATGTGGGTCGGAATTCCCGCCGGACTCACCTACACCGGGACGAACACCATGCGCTACGAGCCGGGCACGGGACAACTGGTGCACAGCTACCACATGGTGACCAACGACGGGCGGGTCATCTCCACCGGCTGCGGAATGATGGGCTGGGATGCAAAGAGCGGCGCACCGGTCGCCAGCTTCTCAGGCTACGACATGGGCAAGCCGTACCACGGCAACTCCGTCCTCAAGGGCATGACGGATGACACCATCCACTGGGAATACACCGAAGAGTCCCAGGGCAAGACCACGACGTACATCCAATCCGTCACGTACACGGGAATGAACACCCGCAGCAACTCCGTGCAACAGGGTGCCGATGGAACCCCCTGGGTCAGCCAGGCGGTCCGGGCCAACCCCGTCGGAGATCTCATGAAGGCCACCAAACTGGCGGGCACGTGGGACATGCCCCTTCCCGACGGACGAACCCTGCGCACCACCATCTCCTGGCTGGCCGACCAGCGGGTGCTCAAGCAGGAGTCGTTCTACACGGATGATGCCGGCCAGAGCATGGATCTCTACCTGATGTACTGGGATCCGGTCAACGATCACATCGCCACCATCTACCTCGACAACCACGGAACCGTCATCCACGGCAAGGTCGATTCCATCACGGATGAAGGCGGAAAGGTCACCATCGTTTCCTCTCACGAAGGGAGCCGGTTCGGGGGCCTGACCATGAGCACCCAGATGACCCGCGTGGTGACCGACAAGACGCTGACCTCATCCTTCCAGGGCATGGCCCTGGACGGCATCCGACACGGCCTCAGTTGGAGCGAAGAGCCCAGCGTGAGCACCCGCGTGGAAACCGCCACGGACTGACTTTCTTCAGGCCATCGACTTCATGATCCGTTCGCCGCACGCCACACCGCTGCGGACGGCGGACTCGATCGAGGGGTCGTCCAACCCGTCACCGATCAGATGAACACGATCCGGCAATCCTGCCGGATCGATGTTCGTCGGTCGGCACGGGAGCGCACGGTCGATCCGTTGTTCATGGATGAACTCCCACCGGTTCGGATCAACACCGAGCATGCGACCGGCTTCGGCACGTATTTCGTCGACATCTGCGCGGGGCGCTCCACCGCGGCATGGACGGCAACTGGCAACGATCACATGCTGACCATGGGCGGCGTATCCGTCCGCAACCGCGGTCGGACTGCAGAGCAGATTCAACCTCCCTCCTCCACTCCCGTTGAGCACGATCAGCGGCTCCTCCAGCACGGCGGTGTCGGCACGAAAATGAAATGCCCTCGTGCTGCTCCATTCGACCTTCGAATGCTCACGACCAAGGAGGTCGAGGCTTCGATCGATCGGACCGGCGAGGACGACCGCCTGCCCCGTGAACCGTGCACCATCGGAACACGCAATACCGGGGTCGGGCGTCAGCGTCTCCACGCACCGCGAGAACTCGATGCGTGATCGAATCGGATCCGCCATCGCCTCGGCAAGACGCTGCATTCCACCATCGGGCAGTTCGGCCCGACCGGAGGCGAATCTGGCGAGTGTCCTCAGAAAGCGGCCCGCATCAACCTGCAGGGTCTCGTCGAGGAACACCCCTCCGAAGAACGGTCGCAGGAAGCATTCGACGAAGCGGTCGCCGAATCCGGCCGCCGTGATGACATCGGATGCGGTCGCCCCCTCGAATCTGGGGGGCAGTGCACGGGACGACCACCTCCGACATCGGATCGAGGCGATCAGATCGCGGGGCCGCACCAATCCCGACACGAGCAGCGGAAGGACGGAACCGGGCGAATGCTTCGGATCGACGATCCGGGTCTGGCGTTTACCGTCCCAGACGATGGCGCCGGGGACGAACGACCGTCGTGGAACCAGTGAACGAGGGACCAGATCCTCCAAGGCGGCGTAGTTGTCCATCGAGACCTGGAATCCCAGATCGCAGCACACATCGTTGCGTGTCTCGCTGCCCAGTCGACCGCCGACCCGATCGGTGGACTCGAGCAGCCGCACTTCGATGCCGGCGGCATCGAGCGTTCTAGCGCATGCCAGTCCCGCCATGCCCGCTCCGACGATGATCACCTCGGGTGTCTTCATGCCGCAAATAGTAGCGTCCGGCATTTCCGGTTCCCATCCCGGGGTCGATTTGAATCGCATGCGAGATTCCCCCCCGCCTCCAGCGGCTCTTCCCCTATCCTGATGATGAATATCCGCGTTGCCTTCAGGATCATCGCAACGAGCAGCACACAGAACGCAGACGCCTCTTGCGGCCATCTCCGACTGGGGAGCCTCTCCACCATGACTCGACTTCGCCCCAACATCTCCTTTGTCACGCTCGGAGTCGAGGACCTGCAACGAAGTCGCGACTTCTATCGTGCCATGGGGCTCGAGGAACATTCCCGGAGTAACGAACACGTCGCCTTCTTCGATCTGGGGGGCCAGCTTCTGGCCCTGTTTCCGCGGACGGCCCTCGCGACCGATGTCGGGGTCCCGGCGGGTTCGACGGCCGGCCTGACCACCACCCTCTCGCAGAATGTCCGTGAACGGAAGGACATCGACCGACTGCTGCAGCACGCAGCCGAGTGCGGAGGGCGGGTCCTGAAGGAAGCGTCGTCACCCCCCTGGGGCGGCGTCCGCGGCTACTTTGCGGATCCGGACGGATTCACGTGGGAGATCGCATGGAACCCCGCCACCGTGATCGACGAGAACGGCAGGGTGTACCTGGGTGAATCGTGAGAAGATTTGACTGATCGCAGGATCGGACTCAGGCCGTGGTGGCCTGGGCAATCGGAAGCTCCCGCGAGACATCCATGACCATCTGGAAGGTTTCCTGCGCGACCTGGACGCAGTCTGTCTGCTCCCGCTCGTTCAGATCAAGCTCGTTCAGCGTCTTCTTGAAGGCATTCCAGTTGCGACGCTGATCCTTGCCGTGCGGATCCATGTAGCGCATGGCCTGATCGGGCTTGAGCTCCATGGCCTGCTGAAGCCGCTTGGAGACGATCTTGTTGCCATTGGTGGCCCCCTCCTTGACGTACAGGACGCCGATGAGGGAAGCAGGATGCTGGTTCAAACGATGACCGATGTACTCGACGAACTTCTGAGTCGACGGAAGTGGTTCCGCAATGGCCGTCGAGTCCAGATCGGCCAGATCCTGATCGATTCGTCCCAGACGGAGATGCGATTCGTCGAAAAGCTGGGCCACCCGATCGTCCGCTTCCGCAGCGATTTTGATCGCGGGATCGAATGCGGCGTGGATATGCCGCATCTGACCGAGAAAGGCCGCGAACTCCAGACGAGCCAGTTCCCCGTTCACCATACGGACCTGAAAGTTGCCGGCCTCGGCCTGATCGTGCAGGGCCTGAGTCCCTTCCTTGAGCATACGATGGAACCCCGTCGCCGGGGCTCCGTGATGGTGATGGGCGTTCTCAGCCATGGACATCTTCTCCTCATGATTCCATTTGCACCGTAGACGGGTTGGCCGTGAGTCAGCTGTCCGATGACTCAGGCCTATTCTGCGATGGTACCGGACGATCACAGACAATGACAGGCTGATTTGAAATTGGCTCCCTGGCGATGGAAGCATGAATACGAAAGACAGATTCCAATAATCCCGGGGTCATGACGGTGTTAGGAGGGCCATCGGCCACCAACCGCCCTTCCTGAAACACCAGAAGGCGATCGAAAAATCGCATTGCAATCTCCAGATCGTGCAGCACCACCACCACCGTTCGACCTTCCGAACGATTGAGCTGCTCCAGAAGGTGCAGCAAGGCGTACTGGTGCTCGAGGTCGAGACCGGTGAACGGCTCGTCCAGCAGCATGATCGCAGGCGACTGGGACAGCAGGGTGGCCAACCGGACGCGTTGGCGTTCACCGCCGGACAGGCGCTCGACCGGACGATCCTCGAGATGCCGAATCTCACAGAGATCGAGAGCCCGCTCGATCGCCTCGGAGTCTTCACGGGATCCGTGTCGAAAATAGACCCGGTGCGGATGCCGACCGATCGCCACGTGATCCCGGGCGGTCGTCATCATCGGAACCACGTCGGCCTGTCCCAGCAGACCGATGCGGCGTGCACGTTCCCGCCGACGGTGGGCACGCAACGGCTCACCGTCGAGCAGGACCGATCCGGAGGTTGGTGACACGATTCCCGAAATCGTTCGCAGCAGCGTGGACTTGCCGCAACCATTGGGGCCGAGCACGGCCACCAGTTCCCCGGGCTCGATCGTAAAGTCGATGCCGCGAAGCACGTGGTTTGTGGCGAGATGCACCTGCAGGTCCTGGACCGAAATCGTCATCGCAGCCACCGTGCCCGATAGAGCAGATAGATGAAGTACGGACCGCCGATGAGACCGGTGACCACGCCGACCGGAATCTCGGCCGGAGCCAGCGCTAGCCGGGCGACGAGGTCCGACCACAGCAGGAGCGCCCCACCGGCCACGGCGGCAACGGGAATCAGGAAGGTGTTGCCTCCGAGCAGCAGGCGAATCAGATGCGGGACCACAAGCCCGACGAAGCCCACCAGCCCGGCAACGCTGGCCGCCGATCCAGCGAGCAGTGCAGCGGCCGTAAAGGCAATGAGACGGGTCCGCTCCACGGGGACCCCCATCGTGGTGGCCGAATCGTCGCCAAGCTCCATGACCGCAAGTTGCGGACGAAGCCAGAGAGCCAGACCGACACCGGCGACCGTATAGGGCCACAGCATGGAGATGTGCCCCCACCCACGACCGTTGAAGGAACCGGAAGTCCAGAACATCATGGCCGGGATTCGATCGGCGAAAGCCGTCATCAGAACGCCGATGACGGCGCCGAGCACCGCATTCACCGCGACGCCCGCGAGAATCATCCGCATCGGCGACGAACCCGCGCCCGGTCGCCAGGAGACCACGTAGACCACTACCGCCGCAACCATCGCTCCCACGAATGCGACGATGGGAAGAAGGATCGCGGAGGAGGGAAAGACCGCCAGCACGATGGTGGCCGCCAGCGCGGCCCCCGCGGTCACCCCGATCAGCCCCGGATCGGCGAGGGGATTCCTCGTCACGGCCTGGAGCAGGGTGCCGGATACGGCGAGATTGCATCCGACGAGAATCGCGGCGATGGCCCGAGGCAGTCGGGCCTCGAGCACGATCTGACGCTGGGCCCGGGCTCCCTCACCC
>DBGM01000033.1:3860-7344 GCA_002295885.1 Phycisphaerales bacterium UBA854 | reverse complement strand
AACATCAGACCGATCAGGATCAGGACCAGCACCAGCAATGAACCCAGGGTCACCCGGGCCCACTGCTTCCGACCCGGCGTCGTCGACAACCGGGTCGATATTGACAGTGGCGTACTCATTGCAGTCGGCTGGAAACGCTTTGTACGTACCCGTGGACCTGGGAGATGGCAAGATCGAGCTTGGAGCCCGGTCGCATCGCATAGAGATCATCGGACAGGAAGAACATCCGGTTCTCGTGGACTGCATTCAGCGAGCCCCAGAGCGGGTCTCCCTCGAACATCGCACGGGACGTCTCCTCCGGACCGTGGAAGAGCACCAGCAGCAGGTCCGGGTTGTAGTCGATCACCATTTCCATGCTCAAGGGAGCAAGTCCCTTGTAGACCTTGTGCGACACGAGGCCATCAGGACCGATGCGACCGCCACCGTGCTTGACCAGATCGCCCAGGTAGCTCTCGGGCATGAAGGCGTAGAACGAATGGGGCGTTCCGAAGATCGCGAGCACCTTGATCCGCTCGGCATCCTTCACATCGGACGGCTTCAGAAGACGCTCCTGCACGGACTTCACGAGTTCGGCCGCCTTCTCCTGCTGACCGGATATCTCACCAAGCTTTTTCATGTACTTCATGGCGACCTCGATGGAATCGACGTCCATGTAGATGATCTCGGCCTTGGTGATCGACTCGATCTGCGGCATGAACTGGGCATAGACGGAAGCGGTCACGATGTAGTCCGGCTCGACCGCGATCAGCTGCTCGAGGTTGGGGCCCGCGCTGTGATCCATCTGGATGATCGGAATCTCTTTCCAGGCCGGCGAGGTGTCTCCACGCAGACCGGGTACGCAGACCGGTGTGACCCCCATCGCCAGCAACTGGTCGGCGGCAAAGGGAAGCAGCGTTGCGATGCGCACGTCCTTCTGCTCGACGACCACGGCGGGACGGGGAGTTTCCTTCACGGCATCGTCTTCGACCGTCGAGGCGACCGACGAGACGCCGAACATCAGACCCGCGAACAGACACGCAACCACACCGCCGACCCCTCGCCGCAGTGACACGCTGGAAATGCCTCGGATACTGGAAATCTGAATCTGCTTCACGAAGGAGCACTCCTGAAACGAACCATGCAACACTGTATTTGTCGCCGGTCCGGAATAACTTGAGAATGATTCTCAATTATAACGACGCCGCCGTCCCATGCAAATCACTCGGCATGCAAGGTGTCGTGAACGATCTGAAGCATCGAATCACCATCCGGCACATCCAGGTCCGTACGGAACAGCATCACCCCGCCAAATCCCCCGTCGAGGCACCGGCGAGCCTTTTCACGCACAAGATCACGATCGAAGCCCTCCCCGGAGTGCCCCCATCCGATGGCCATTCCCAGAACCAGTTTGTCAGCCGTCGCTCCCCGGGCATGCCAATACTCGATCATGGCCCGGAGCTCGTCCATGTCGCGGTAGGCCATCAACTGGATCCAGTCCACGGCTTCGATGGCGCGAGCATCGATCTCGTCTCGAAAGTAGGCGTCGATGCTGACCGTGAGATCATGCGGCCCGAAGGCACGCTTGGTTTCAATCACCAGATCGCTGTAGAGGCGTTGCTGCTCTGCGTTGAATCCACCGCCGATCTCCCAGTCGTAGTCCACGCCGTCGATGTCGTTTTCCAGGCAGAAGGCGAGGATGTTCGCGATGAATCGATCGCGTGACCCGTCACCGTTGTCGCTCATCGGAAGGAAGTTCTCCTGCCAATGCTGACCGTCGAAGCTCACGATGACCTTCACCCCGGCGGCATGCGCCTGCTGCACCGTCCCACGGAGATCCCACTGGGAGATCGAACCGTCGCCCCCGAAGGAGAGGAAACCGGGAATGAAGTGAGTCATGCGTTCGAACCGCCACTCGCCCCCACCGAAGAAGCAGACCACCCGGGGGCCTGCGTCACACACCCCGACAACCGGTCGGGGGGCGCATCCGCAACATGCCAGCAAGGTCGTGAGGAGAACAGGAATGAATGGATTCATGCCGCAAGTGTCGCATGATTCGCCCGCAGGATCACGCACCGCCCCTGCCCGTTAGGACGTGTCGGTTCTTCGGGCGTGCCGGGCCATTGCCGCCGCCACGAGCTGGCGGGTGAATCCCTCGTGCCCTTCGGGATCCAGAGACAGGCAGATATCCGCACTGCCGTAGTCGGCGGGCGGGTAGTAGATGCCGCAGTTGGCGTTGATCTCCAGCATGTACGGCGTCCCCGAGGCGTCGACCCGTAGGTCGCATCGACCGAAACTCGCCGCCTTCAACTCCACGAAGAACCGGGCACATTCGTCACGAAGTCGATCCGAAAGGACCGGATCGGAGACCGGGAAGGACGACAGTCCCTCGTAGTCGACCCACTTCAGATCGGAGTGCTTGAAGGACTCGCCGTCGGGAAATCGATACTGCGCCGGAGTGTAGGTCTTGGGCCGCAGCGGATCATCCGGATTCTCGGCCACCAGCACCGTGCACTCGATGCCTTCGATGTACTCCTCGATCAAGGCCGCGCCGTGCCGGGACATGATCTTCCTGGCCTGGATGCGGAGCCCGGCCGGCGACAACACCTTCGACCGGCGGCTCAGATCAACGCTGGCGTAGCTGCTGTAGTGCTTGACGAAGAGCGGAAACTTCAACTCGCGTGCCGCCCGCTCCACGTCCTCCTCGGCACTGGCCACGACGTAGTTGGGAGTCGCGATGCCGAGGCGTGCACACGCCTCCTTCATCTCGACCCGGGTCGGCTCGTAGCATTCGGAACTGGCGCCGGCGTAGGGCACGCCCCGCTCCTCGAGCTTCTGGATGACCTCGATGCCGGGAATGTCCTGATCCGCCGCACCGTCGCAGAGATTGAAGAAGAGATCAAAATCCCCTTCGTCGATCAGCTGCTCCACCTGACGGACCGAGTTGACCTTGCCCACGAGCGTCGCCACATGCCACTCGGCCTCTGGCATGAAGGGACGCGGATCACACGGCCAGTCGTCCTCGGGGAAGGGATCGGCGTCGAGATCCTGAGTTGTCAGCAGGCAGATGCGCACGGACGCACTGTAGCGACTCGGATCAGTCGCAGTCGACCGGACGCAGCGAATCAAGCCCTTCCGGCCACCCGTTGCACGGCCCCCAGTGACGGATCAACCAGAGCAGATCCTTGATGCCGACCTCGGGCATGACCTCGCTCGAACTGCACTCGAATGCGGAGTCACCCAGGCCGAACAGCATCCCCGGATTCCTGGTGCCCCATCCCTCGATCAGCATCAGAAGATCCCCGGCATCGATCGCACCGCTCATGTCGATGTCACCCAGACACGAATCGCACCAGGACACCTGACCGGCCTTCGAATCGGGCACGCCGAAGTACTGGGACGCGGAGCGGACGCCCAGCCAGTAGACCGGTGCATCCGCCTTCAGAATGAACTCCGACAGAGCGAGGAACGAATCGGCGGGGATCGCCGGCTCGGGACCGGCGGCGAG
>DBGM01000033.1:0-3547 GCA_002295885.1 Phycisphaerales bacterium UBA854 | reverse complement strand
TCCGGGACCGGCGGCGAGCCAGTTCCCGGTGATGCCGATGCCGCTGTACGGAAATCCGTTCACTCCCGAACTGCCCGGCTGCCGGGCGGGAACCCAACTGTCCTCTCCCCACTTGCGGATCCACTCGGAGAAATCGGTCTCCGGCGTTCCATCGAGGTCGTAGGCCTTGAACTGGAACGGAGCCGGCCCGTTGATGGCCGCCTGCTGGGCCGCATGAACGTCCGGATCGGTCGCGGCATCCGCGAGCGCATAGCGGTCGAAATGATCCGACCACAGCGGAACGCCGTCGTTCGTCCGGACCGATTCCGATTCGGGCCGGACGCACGGGTTGTAGGACGGACGGACGAAGGCACGTCGATCGGCGACGCCGATGAGCATGTACTCACGCCACCAGGCCCCTGCGACATCGGCATACGGCAGCTCGCACTGCTGGAAGGCGAACGGCACCCCGACCGTCGGCACCCCCCAGAGAAATGCGAGCTCCGTGGCGTCCGCCCCGGACTTCATGTTGAAGCACGAGCGGTCGATTCCGAGCTCATCGAGGTATTCAAAGGCATTGCCGTGCACCGTGAACCATACGGTCGCCGGGCCGTCCTGATCGCTGGTGACGTACTCCTGCATGGTGCGCCTTGTCTCGAGCAGCTCTGCGATCGAACTGGACGCATTCGGAAGTGTGCTGAACGACCAGGTCACGACCAGGACGGGCTGCTCGATCTGCGTCGTGCCGAGCTGCCACTCGTCGTCGGGTTGCGTCCAGGAGGCGAACTGCACCGGAGCGTGATCGGGCATCGTTCGAAGCCGCTGCCACTGGGGATCGTCGCCGGGCACCTCAGATGTGTGCAGAGGCTTTGAACGATCGATCGAATCCTGGAACACATCGATCCAGCTGTCGGATCCGAACGGGAACGGGGTGATGCCCGGAGGATCGCACTCATCCGCAATCGAGACGGAGACGACGATCAGCACGGGGACGAATGTATTCGTGCATTTCATTCCGCGATCGTAGTCCAGCCTGCCCGCATCGCCAGCAAATCTTCCTGACCGAGGATCCGCATGCCTGTTCAGGCCGGTGATTCAGCAGATATGCTGCGGAATCATGCTGGCCAGCCTGCCCATCCCGACCGAGCTGCTGCTGGCCGCTTCAATTCTGGCGCTGGCCGTCCTGTACTCCTCCGTGGGGCACGCGGGAGCCTCCGGCTACCTCGCCGCAATGGCTCTCGTGACGCAATTTCCGCCGGAGCAGATGAAGCTGGTGGCACTCACCCTCAATCTGTTCGTGGGAGCCATCGGCACCTGGCGATTCCTGCGGGCTGGCCACTTCGACTGGGGAACCTTCTGGCCCTTCGGACTGGTGGCCATTCCCATGGCGTTCGTCGGCGGACTCTGGACGCTGCCCCCCGTGGTGTTCAAGCCGCTCATCGGATCCGTGCTGCTGTTCGCGGCCGTGATGCTGATCGCCCGCAGCACCGGCTCGTTGCGAACGCCGGAGACTCCACGATCCATGCCGGGCCGCACGACGGCCATCATCTCGGGCGCCGTCCTGGGACTGCTGGCGGGATTGACGGGGACCGGCGGGGGCATCTTTCTCTCTCCCCTGCTCATTCTCACCGGATGGGCGGACAGCAAGCGGACCGCAGCCGTCACCGTCGTATTCGTGCTTGCCAACTCGCTGGCGGGCCTGGCCGGCATCGCCACCGAGACCCCGTCCCTGCCGTCGGGCATGATGATGTACGTCGTCGCCGCGGTCGGCGGTGGGCTGATCGGATCGGGATTGGGAGCGAACCGCTTTCCCGGCCGTGGCATCCGACTGCTTCTGGCGTGCGTACTGCTGATCGCATCCACGAAGATGTTCCTGACCATGGCCTGACGGCCCCGGCAACGACGACACTCTCGGACACTGCAGCTATTTGGCGTGATCCGCACCTTTGTGCTTCAACCGGACACGTCCCACTGGTACCATCCTCGTTCTGCAGGCGTTCACGACCGGATCACCACGTCGATCCGGATCGTAGGGGGAGGCGCCCGGCGCAGTTCGCGCACCAGGTCAATTGAACCTGGACCATCCCCGAAGCCGCCCGGCTTCAACCACGGAAGACACCAATGAAGTTCTCAGCACTGCAGCTTGCAGAGCCCATCGTCCGCGCGGTCGCGGAACAGGGCTACACCACCCCCACCCCGATCCAGGCCGGAGCGATCCCCCCGGCGCTGGAGGGACGCGACATCCTCGGCACCGCCCAGACCGGCACCGGAAAGACCTGCGCCTTCGCACTCCCGATCCTGCAGCGTCTTTCGACCACGAAGCGACAGCAGCCGGTCCGGAACAAACGGCACAACAAGCGGGCCAGGGCCCGTGCCCCACGGGCGCTGATCCTGTGTCCCACCCGTGAACTTGCGACGCAGATCCACGAAAGCTTCATCGACTACGGACGCAACCTCAAGCTCGGCTACTGCGTGATCTACGGCGGCGTGAACCAGTACCACCAGGTCCGTGCGCTCCAGCGGGGCGTGGATGTCCTGGTCGCGACCCCCGGTCGCCTCAAGGATCTCCATGACCAGGGTCACATCGATCTCCGGGAGATCGAGGTGCTGGTGCTCGACGAATCGGACCGCATGCTCGACATGGGCTTCATCCACGACATCAAGAACATCGTGCGACTCACCCCCGGCGATCGACAGACCATGCTGTTCTCCGCCACGATCTCCGACAGCATTCGAACGCTGGCGGTCGAACTGCTGAACGATCCCATGTCCGTCGAGACGGCTCCCGAGTCGACGACCGTCGATGCGGTGCACCAGCGGTTCTTCGTGATCCCGCAGCAGCAGAAGAACCGGCTCCTCATCACCCTGCTCAAGTCCGAACGGATCGAACGCGTACTCGTGTTCACCAAGACGAAGCACAAGGCGGACCGGGTCGCGCGGTGGCTGCGGCGAGCGCACATCACCGCGGATGCGATCCATTCGAACCGCACGCAGTCCGCTCGGAATACGGCCATGCGATCCTTCCGAGAAGGACGGGTCCAGGTGCTTGTCGCCACCGACATCGCGTCGCGGGGGATCGACGTCGACGACGTGTCGCACGTCATCAACTTCGATGTACCCATCGATCCGGAAACCTACGTCCACCGCATCGGCCGGACCGCCCGAGCCGGTGCGAGCGGCACGGCCATCACCTTCGTCCAGCAATCGGAATCCGGAATGGTCCACGCCATCGAGCGACGGGCGGACATCACCCTGCCCGACCCCGAACCCCTTCCCGTGCTGGTCGACCTTCCCGAACGGGGGCCGGACTCTCCCCCGCCGTCCGAGTCACGCGACGAACGACGCCGGGACTGGAACCGGGACGGCGACCGACGCAAGCACAAGAGTCATTCCGGCGGCCACAAGAAGAAGTTCAAGAAGAACGCCGGCGGGTACACCAAGAGCGGATACCGCAGCCACGACGAACGCGACGGAGACTCCGGCCGATCCAGCGGCTACAAGAAGAAGTTCAAGAAGAACGCCGGCGGATACACCAAGGGCGGCTACGTCCCCCGCGACGAACGCGACG
>DBGM01000053.1:718-9118 GCA_002295885.1 Phycisphaerales bacterium UBA854 | reverse complement strand
GCGGAACATGTTGTCGATGGCGATCACGCCGCCGGTGCGGAGCAGTTTCAGTCCGTGCTCGTAGTAGTTCAGACTGTTCTCCTTGTCGGCATCGACGTACATGAAGTCGTAGTGGCCCGCTTCCGGTTCCTCGAGCATGGCGGCCAGCGTCTCGACCGCGGGTCCGATGCGCGAGTCGATGCGGGCCTCCACTCCGGCGGCCTTCCACGCGCTGGTCGCCGTCGCCAGATGCTCGTCGCTGATGTCGCAGGCGACGAGTCGGCCTTCGTGGGGAAGGGCGGAGGCGATGGCCATGGCGCTGGCCCCGGTGTAGACGCCCACTTCGATGGCCCGGGTGGCATTGAGCGACCGGGCCAGGAAGAACAGGAACTGGGTCTGTTCGGGCGAGGTCTGCATGGCCCCGTCCTCGAGGACCAGGGTCACCTCACGCAGGTGTCGATGGGCTTCGGTGTCCCGGTGGGAGTTCCGAAGGAGCCAGTTGTGGAGTCGTTCGTCGACTTGGATGGTTCGGGCGGACATCTGAGCCTCCTGGGCCGAAGACCGTATCATCTCCAGCATGGATCGTGAAGACAACATCCAGGAGGTCGTCGGGCGGTTGGTGGCACCCGGTCCCGAGCATGATCGGATCGAGCAGTTGTCCACCACGCATCTGCCCAATCGGGACGTGGTGCTCTGGATTCTCGAGCAGCTGCACGGAGTCATCTATCCCGGTTTCTTCGGGCCGCGTGATCTCACCCGGGAGACGTTGGCCGAACACGTGCTGGGGGTGCTGGAGGAGGTCCGGTCGGATCTGGTCGAACAGATCGCAGGGGCCCTCCGGTACCACGAAGAGGTGCCCGATCGGGCCCATGAGATCACGGCTGCGTTCCTCGATCGCCTTCCCGAAATCCGCCGCCAACTGAGTCTCGACGTGCAGGCGGCCTACGACGGTGATCCCGCCGCGAGGCATACCGACGAGGCGGTGCTCTGCTACCCGGGAGTGCGGGCGATGACGGTCCATCGCATCGCCCATGAACTGCTTCGCCTCGAGGTTCCCCTCATTCCCCGCATCATGCAGGAGTGGGCGCACGCCGAGACGGGGATCGACATCCACCCCGGTGCGACGATCGGCGATTCATTCTTCATCGATCACGGTACCGGAGTGGTCATCGGTGAGACGACCGTCATCGGTCGGGGGTGCAAGATCTATCAGGGTGTGACGCTGGGGGCCAAGAGCTTCCCCAAGGACGAGCGAGGTCGTCTGAAGCGAGGTGTCAAGCGTCATCCGACCCTCGAGGACAATGTGACGGTCTACGCCGGAGCCACAATTCTCGGGGGAGACACCGTCATCGGAGCCGGCTCGGTGGTCAATGGTGGGGTATTTCTGGTCCAGTCGGTGCCTCCAAACCACGTGGTGCAGGCTCCACTGGTGGAAATCAGCCTTCGGGATCGCGGAAACGGCTAGGACAGGGGGGTGCCGGGGCGGTACTGGCGGTAGAATAAAGCTCTCGCTCCGAGGTACTCATGCCCCTTCACGATCCCTTTCACGCGCTTCAGACCATCGAGACGCCCGTAGGAAGCCGGGAAATTTATTCCCTGCCGGCCCTCGAGGCGACCGGTCGTGTCGCTGACCTGTCCCGCATTCCCTATTCCATCAAGGTCCTGTTGGAAGCGTGCCTTCGTCATTGCGACGGGCACACGGTCATGGAGAAGGATGTCGAGACCCTCGGTCGGTACGACGCCACCTCGGTTCAGCCGGTGGAAATCCCGTTCATTCCGAGCCGGGTGGTGCTTCAGGACTTCACCGGAGTGCCCGCCATCGTCGATCTCGCCGCCATGCGCTCCGCCATCGTGGACATGACGGGGGATCCGGCCAGCGCCTCGAAGGTCAATCCGCTGGTCCGCTGCGACCTGGTGATCGACCATTCGGTCCAGGTCGATGCGTTCGATTCGAATCAGGCTCTGGAGATCAACTCCCAGAAAGAGTTCGAACGCAATCACGAGCGGTACCAGTTCCTGAAGTGGGGACAGTCGGCCTTCGACAACTTCCACGTGGTGCCGCCGGCCACCGGAATCATCCATCAGGTCAATCTCGAGTACCTTGCGACGGTCGCGTGGGACAACGGAAAGCAGATGTACCCCGATTCGCTGGTCGGTACGGATTCCCATACCACGATGATCAACGGTCTCGGCGTACTCGGCTGGGGCGTCGGCGGCATCGAGGCCGAGGCCTGCATGCTGGGGCAGCCGATCTACATGCTGGTCCCGGAAGTGATCGGTTTCAAGTTCACCGGTACCCTGCCCGAAGGTGCGACGGCCACCGATCTCGTGCTGAAGGTCACCCAGATCCTCCGTGAGCACGGGGTGGTGGGGAAGTTCGTCGAGTTCTTCGGTCCCGGGCTGGCATCCATGCCGCTGGCCAACCGTGCGACCATCGCGAACATGGCGCCAGAATATGGCGCCACGATGGGGTATTTCCCGGTCGACGAGCAGACGCTGAAGTACATGGAACTGACGGGTCGTTCCATGGAGCTGATCGAGACGGTGAAGCAGTACACGCAGGCCCAGGGGCTTTGGCACGATCCGGACGCCGATGTGGTCTACACATCCCAGCTCGAGCTGGATCTTTCCACCGTCGTGCCCGCGATGGCCGGTCCGAAGCGTCCCCAGGACCGCATCCTCCTGACCGACATGAAGTCCCAGTGGGAGCACGACATGGCGACGTCGCTGTCGCCAAGTCGCCCGGCGGGCGCCGAGGCCGTGGTCGAACACGACGGCGAGACCTTCGATCTGGAAGACGGCGACGTCGTGATCGCCGCCATCACGAGCTGTACCAACACGAGCAATCCGGACGTGATGATGGCGGCCGGGCTCCTCGCACGCAAGGCGAGGGAGCGGGGACTGGATCGGAAGCCGTGGGTGAAGACCTCGTTGGCTCCCGGTTCCAAGGTGGTCACCGAATATCTCGAACGCAGTGGACTGCTGGACGATCTGGAGGCGGTCGGCTTCTATGTCGTGGGCTACGGCTGCACGACCTGCATCGGCAACTCCGGTCCGCTTCCCGACCCCATCCACGTGGCGATCAACGAGAATGATCTCGTCGCCACTTCCGTTCTCAGCGGCAACCGCAACTTCGAAGGCCGCATCAGCCCCGACATTCGCGCAAACTACCTTGCGTCTCCACCGCTGGTGGTGGCGTACGCGCTCGCCGGCTCGGTGGACATGGATCTCACCGTGGAGCCCCTGGGAACCGATGCGGACGGCAACGAGGTGTTTCTCCGGGACATCTGGCCCACCCAGGAAGAGATCGATTCCGCGGTTCGTGGCAGCCTCGGGCGTGATCAGTTCATCGAACAGTATTCCGATGTCTACCGCGGTTCCGAGGAATGGCAGGCCATCGAGACGAGCGGGGGGCAGGTCTTCGAATGGTCGGACGAAAGCACCTACATCCATCGTCCGCCGTTCTTTGCGGGCATGACCACCGATGTGCCGGGGATCCATCCGATCCGAGGCGCCCGCGTTCTGGGCATGTTCGGAGATTCCGTCACCACGGACCACATCTCGCCGGCGGGAGCCATCGGTTCCGATTCACCGGCCGGTCGGTGGCTGCAGGAGCACGGTGTACCCGTCAGCATGTTCAACAGCTTCGGCTCCCGACGGGGAAATGATCTGATCATGACCAGGGGTACGTTCGGCAACATCCGGGTTCGCAACCTTCTGGCGCCGGGGACGGAAGGCGGTTGGACCACCGACTTCACCGACGGCGAAGTCAAGTCGATCTTCGAAGCCAGCTGCAGCTACAAGCAGGCCGGCATTCCGCTGGTGGTGCTCACGGGGAAGGACTACGGAATGGGGTCGTCCCGCGACTGGGCGGCCAAGGGGACCTTCCTGCTCGGAGTCCGCGCGGTCATTGCCGAAAGCTACGAGCGGATTCACCGCAGCAATCTCGTGGGAATGGGCGTGGTCCCGTTGCAGTTCGCAGCGGGCGATTCAGCCCACACGCTGGGACTCGACGGTACCGAGTCATTCGACATCAATGTGGACGACGACCTGTCACCGCGTCAAACGGTGCACGTCGTGGCAGAAAGGTCGGATGGTTCGAAGGTCGAGTTCGATGTGACCTGTCGGGCCGATACGCCCGTCGAGATCGACTATCTGAAGAACGGTGGCATTCTTCATACGGTGCTGAGGCGGATGGCGACGCAGTGATCGGACTCGTGTCCGCGGGCGTTGCCGAAGTCCGAACCGCTTCGAATCAGACGGTCATGGTCTGATTCGAAGGAGTTCGTCCTGGGTGCTCAGACGCAGATGGATTTGAATTCGCCCGTCTGGGTGACGTCGGCTTCCGGCCAGCGATCGTCGGACTCGACGTTCGACATGCCGTGCTGTTCGTCCAGCTGGGCTTCGATCTGCGCCTCGATCTGGATCGCCAGAAGCTGTCGTACTCGCTCCTTGCTTCGGCGAGCCTCGTGTCGAAGCTCCTTGGCGTAGTCATGCGTGTTAATCATGGTTACACATCCTCTTTGTAAGTAGTTCCAGACCGGTGGATGTCCATGTATCCACCAGGTCCACGGTGACTCCCATCCGCCGGGCGGCCTGCTGAAGCGATTGCTTCTCGGCAATCACCATTCGAACGGATTGTTGAATATCGCAGGGAAGAGCCGACAACTCGCGACGAACCCGTCTGAGTTTCTGCGTTGATGTGGGTTGCGGGGTATGCATCGTCTCTTCTCTTTCTGCACCGAGTACACGGTTCCTCATCGCGGAATGAATCCGCTGAAACGGTCGGTACCGGGCCTGAAGCAGGGAATGACCGATTCTGATCAGAGAATCCTCATCCAGGGCCTTCCTTTCGCTTTCTTGCAGATTGCATAAATACAGGAACGTCTGCTGGCAGAGGTCCTCGGTCTCCTGGGGAGGGGTGAGACGACGCAGATCGCAGTACAACGCCTCGTAGTGGGCATCGAAGAGGCTCAGCATCGTTTCTGTATGGGGTGACGGCCCCGATTCGTGTCTCATACGGCGTTTTCCGAGCGGTCCAGGCGTGGTGATCTTCTTAGGTGCCGGGACGGGGATCGTTCGTTTGGGGCCACTCGCCACCGACTCACCATGCCTGGTGAAAGGAGGCAAATGGAGAATCCACGGGTCCGGCGATTCCTTTCAAGAAATGGAATCCCGTTGGAATTTTCGCTCTGATGGGTGATTTCGGCCTTCTCAGGGGTGATGAGGCGGGTTTTGACCGGAAGTGAAAGGAGTCGCTTCGCCGTGGATTGTCTCAGCAGCCGCCGGGGGGTCTGGTCCGTCCGGTCGGTATGCACGTGAGGCGATCATGCAAGAGAAGAATCTCGTACTGCAGTGGATTCGACAGTGTCCGACTTCACAGAGACGTCTGATCGTCGATCGGATCAACGCCCAGATCGGAGAGATGTCCGCTTCGGCTCGCCACGGCGAGCAGACGGATCTGGCCCGTCTCGTGGCGACGATCCTGTTTGTGGAGTGCGCTCAGGATCTTGATCTGACGCCGTTGGAACTTCACGGGCTGCTGGACCACCCTCGCCAGCAGTGCATGGAAGCCGTGGCGTACATGGCCATGGACTGGATCAGTCGTCCGGAAAACCCGCGGCTCCAGTCGAAGACTGATCGTCGGGTGACGGCCGATTGGCCGCACGTCGGGTGATGACAGCCACCACGGGGCGACCCATTCGAAGCACGAAGACGGTCCGGGCGATCGATCCGCGGCCCGAGAGCCGGCGCTGGTGTCGATCGGGATCCACGGTGCGGTCGCGGGTCTTGATCTCGACGAGTCCGGTGTCGTGCTCACGCAGCCATCGGACGACCCGATCCTCCCGCCAGGGCATGACCGCATCAACCTCGAATGAGGTGAACCACGTCGAGTCCGGAATCCGATCTCCGGTCAGCAGTCCGAGTCCGGGGGCCGGTTCGAGCAGTTGATGCTGCTCGGCCAGGTTGCCGTGAAGCATGCTTCGCTCCAGAGCGGGGTCCGGTACGCACAGGACGGAGCCGATGGAGCCGATCGGTCCCAACGGAGGCGGAATCGGCGTACCCGTTTCGGTTCGACCCGAAGGCAGCATGGTGGCGCGGTGCGGCCCACGCTCGAAGGCCAGTTCGCCCAGCCACAGGTGGGCCTGCGAAAGCCGGCCGTTGAGGCTCAGGAATTCGAGCCCATGACCGGCATCGGTCGGCAGTTGATCGATCAGGACGCCCGGGCCCAGCTTGACGATGCCGCCTTTGAAGACGGAGGCCAGTGATGGAAGGCAGGAGATCGGGGGGTGCCATTGGTTCGGCTCGTGCAGACGGCGGCCGGTCGCGGGATCCCTTCGTCCGGGATCGAGGTGGAACCAGTCGCCGGTGGGTGCTGCATCGAGGATGTCCGCCTGGACGGTGGCGCAGCCTGCGTTGTGTCCGGTCATCCAGCACCGCAGGGGATCGATGTCGAGGGCCGTCACCTCGAAGTGGCGTGCGAACGACATCGCATCACCTCCGATGCCGCAGGCAAGATCCTGAACGTGCGATCCGGGCCCCGTTCGTTCCAGAAGCCGATTCGTCTTGTACTCGGCGATGATCTCGGGAGTCGCCTGCTCGATTCCCGGTCGATCGCAGACGACGGGGGGATGATTCGGATACTTGAGGGAGGCGCGGCGGCGAGCGTCGATGAGTTCCATGGCCGCGGACACCTGCGCCAGCGACCAGTGTTTCCGGAGTCGAGCGATCGCACTGACATCGGACGGATCGACGTCGGAGCCGGCGGCAAGAAGACGATTTCCTTCCTCGCTCAGCAGCCATTGCCAGGTTTCGATTGCATGCGACACGATGGCATGCTCCTGTGCAGCAGCCAGAAGGTCAATTCCTCCCGACGGCCGGGAAAGCCGTGGGATGATGCATTCATGCGAGCATTCGACGCCTTCGTTGGCCGTTGGATCGGCTGGTCACGGCCGCCGGTCTACGAGGAGCCGGTTCTGGCCGACAGCGTTCTCCAGTGGTGCCCACGGTGCGGAGCGGGGTGCGACGGGGGGCACGATGAAATGGGGTGCGTAGCCTGCCGCAGCCAGAAGAGGATCTTCGCGGGTGTGGTCAGGCTCGGCTGTCATGCGGGGCCGTTGCGTGAGCTGGTCACCGGCCTGAAATACCGGGGGCAATGGGAAGTGGCCGGCCCATTGGGCCGCATGCTCGCCCTCCGCCTCGGTGACGGGGCCGTGCCGGGGGAGCCGCTGGATCCCCGGCGGACGATCGTCACTTCCGTTCCCATGCCGCCCGGTCGGCGACTCGTCCGGGGGCTCGACCATGCTTCGCTGATCGCCAGGGCGGTTGCGGGTGGTTTGGGGTGCGGTTTTCGGCATCTTCTTCGGCAACGGGGGGGGTGGAGGCAGGTCGGATCGAGACGGATCGAGCGGCTCCGGGGCCCGTCGTTTCCGGGAAATCGGTTCAAACCGGGCCGGTTTTGTGCCCCATGGTCGAACCTCAGGGGCCAAACGGTCGTTCTGGTGGATGATGTGCTGACGACGGGGCGGACGGCTCGCCAAGCCGGCCGCTGCCTCGAGCAGTTGGGGCCCTCCAGGATCGTACTTGCGGTCCTGGCCGTGGCCGATCCGGGGAGATCCCGGACGGGGCGGTCCTCAGGGTCAAAAAACCGGATCTACCCCCTCGTAGCCCCTTGACGGGGAATATGAAACCGGTAGACTTCTCTCCTTGCCCTTTTTGGGCACGCAGTGTGCTCTTTGCGCGCTGTCGAGCTCCTTGAAAAGTGAACAGTTTGGTAAGCCACGAGGATGTGACCGGATTGCATCGTCTCACTAGCGACGGTGTGGTTTGGATCCCTGCGGGTCTCACTCTCACAGCGTGAGGCTCGTCAAACATCCTCTAGTGAACCTTGAATCACGTCGATTCAGTGGACATGATCATCGTCACCCCAGTGGGGTGGCAAGGTGATGGTGTTTGAAAAAATCCAGGGTGCCCTAGCCGACACCCTGGCATCAAGTACTGAACTTGATGAAGACCATTGGACCGGGTTTCGACCCGGTCGAATGCCAAGGCAAATTTCTTCCTCGGAAGATTCCGTCACCGTCAGGTGGCGACAATCATTCAATTGAAGAGTTTGATCCTGGCTCAGATTGAACGCTGGCGGCATGGCTAAAACATGCAAGTCGAACGATGAAAGCCCCTTCGGGGGCATATGAAGTGGCGTAAGGACTAGTAATGCGTTCCTACGTACCCTTAGGTCGAGGATAGCCCCGGGAAACTGGGAGTAATACTCGATAATGTCTCCGGACCAAAGACTTCGGTCGCCTTTGGAGCGAGGAACGTCCTATCAGGTAGTTGGTGAGGTAACGGCTCACCAAGCCGAAGACGGGTAGCGGGTGTGAGAGCATGACCCGCAGTATCGGGACTGAGACACTGCCCGGA
>DBGM01000053.1:0-315 GCA_002295885.1 Phycisphaerales bacterium UBA854 | reverse complement strand
GGAGTGTAAACCACTGTCAGAGTTTAGGAACACAATGACCAGACTCAAAGGAAGGGCCGGCTAACTTCGTGCCAGCAGCCGCGGTAATACGAAGGGCCCGAGCGTTAATCGGAATCACTGGGCTTAAAGCGTGTGTAGGCGGACATGAAGGCGCTTTGTGAAATCCCTCGTCTCAAACGAGGAACTGCAGGGCGAACCGTATGTCTTGAGACAGGTAGGGGTGGTCGGAACCGTAGGTGGAGTGGTGATATGCGTTGATATCTACGGGAACGCCGAAGGAGAAGTCAGGCCACTGGGCCTGTTCTGACGCTGAGA